>NZ_JACSPV010000014.1 GCF_014836955.1 Bacillus norwichensis | reverse complement strand
TGCATAAGGTAAGAATCAGTTTTCATTCTAGACGGTGGCGACGAGAAACGTCGCCCGATTGTTTCCTCTGAAAATCTTTGGCATCCGCCGGAGGCTTTAACTTTATTCAGCCGGGGTTTGAACACCCACTGAATGGAATACCAATAGGCATTCATCTCACCACTTACAGAAGTGGGAGACTTCTGCTGAATGAAGTTAAAACTAGCAATAACATTTGAAAGCGCTTTGTATAACAGTCTACGTGAACTAGTTGTGAGGTTCAAACAGCATATAATTGATTTAATTACGGTTATGCGGGCTCTCGTTGCATGAGGCTGATTTAGCACATGAGATACTCAACATTCATAGAATATGCTCCCATTTCCTAGTAGATATCCCAGATTAAAAACAGCCTAAGCAGACATACTAATGAATGGAGGTGTCACAATGGGAAAAGAATCAAAAGAAAAGAAACAGGAAACAAACCAGCCCAAACCATTAAGCGGCTCTCATAAAGTAAAAAACAGAAACCATTCGAGACAAAACAAAAATCCCGGACATGGAATGTAAAAAGGCGGGGGCCCGATTCGATGAGGGTAGCTCCTCATCCGGATAACATCTCGTACGTTATGTGAGAAAAGCGACAGGCGCGAGACAAATTTCGAAAAGGCGGTTCTCCAGCCATCATAGCAAAGCTACTCATTTCAATTCATCGTAAAAAGCTTCCTTAAGTCGCTTCATGCAGCTTTGCAACGAGGGATATATATGCTTTCTTGAATAGGCTGTGCCGCCAAGGGCATATCTTCCTGAACCAACTTTCGTGTGACTTGATCCTGGCACCGCCGGCAAAAATACTTCCTGTATGTCGTAACTGAATAAAGTTAAAGCTGCCTTTGATTAAAATCTTTCATCATTCACTAAAAGCCACGCTCGTCCAAAAAGATCGTGGCTCTCTTTTTATCAGTCACCCTAGAGATTAATAATATTTGATTATTTCAAAAATATTAGAGTGTTCACCTCCTCGTTTCAGGAGAATCAACGAAAAACTCTTATACAACAATTCGAATTTATTTCGAGTTTTGAAAACCTTTTCTCTGTACATATTGAACAGCCGCTTGGTAAATTGGCTCATTAAAGTTGCTTTTAATATTTTTCAGCATCTCTTGATCCGTGCTAAACAAAATTCTTTGGTCTTCTCCTTCAATTCTCTTTATTTGAAGACGCTCTTCATTCACGGAAAGCGTTGCCTTCGGCAGTAGTCGAGCTATCAATAATTCCCGATTAAATGCAGATTTTGAACTCGTATGAATTTCTTTTTTTATTCGGTCCAAATCATCCCATTCAGCCTTCTCAGGAAAAAAAGCATAACGTGTATTCCATCCTTTATTTATTTTCGTCTGAAGTACAATAGTGCCTTTTTCAGTTTCACTTGTTCGAAGTCGAAAGCTCCCGGCCGGCGAAGTCACAGATGGCCCGTCCAATTCTACAGGCTGAAGCGGCAGGTTACTCCCAAATCCGCTGTCAATTAAGTAAAGCTTTCCTTCCTTCCAGAAAAGATTCATTACATGGGTACGATCCGTTGCCCAGCCAGTTTCAGCTGCAACAGTGGCAGATGTCAAATATACATTAAAGCCAAGTTCTTTTAAAAGAAGATGCTGCAGCGCATTCAATTCATAGCATAACCCCCCACGCCCCTTTAACAGCATTTTTTCTTCAATGAATTCAGGCGTAATGGAGTCCTCCACTTTTAACAGAACATCCAGATTTTCGAATACAAACCGGTCAGCCAAAAACTCTTGAACTTGCTTTATACGATGCAAATCATCTTCAGCTGAAAAATAATCCTTTTCTTTTAAAAGCTTAGCTATTCCACCACTCAATACGCTTCTCTCCTTTCCATTTTAACTCATCATACTATTCCTAAGACTTTATGGGGAGAGAATTGTTTCTGCATTTGAAATCAATTCTGATTGGGGACTATATCAGACCATATGGAAGGAATTTGCAGGAAACCGGTCATTATTTCCAGCAGTCCGTGACTCATTACAAATAAATCGTTTACAACATGCCTGGCTGGCTTTGATTTTACATAATGCTCCCGATATGATTATATACATCTTGCGAAAGTGAGGAGGTGAACAAACAATCGGTAAGGTAAAAGAAAAACCTTCTGTCAGGGATAGGAAAGCAGCCACGATTTACTTTCGGGAACCTACTGCCGATGATGGCAGTGAGATATTTGAGCTTGTCAAAAAGTCAAAGGTTCTCGATGTTAATTCATCTTACAGTTATTTAATGTGGGGCAAATATTTTAATAAAACATCCATCGTAGCAGTGGTCGACCGTAAAATTGTTGGCTTCATATCCGGATTTCTCCAGCCAACCGCGCCAGACACATTGTTTATATGGCAGGTCGTTGTTGACCAGTCCCAAAGAGGTAAAGGATTGGCTACAACATTATTGCTGAAACTAATTAAAAGGCTTGAAAATACAAACATCCGTTTCTTGGAGGCTACTGTCACTCCTACAAACAAGCCCTCCAATAACCTGTTTAAAGGACTGGCAAACAAACTAGAAACTGAGTATACGAAGTATGAATGCTTCAGCGAAGATCAATTTCCAGATCCTTCCCATGAAGCAGAAATTGCATATCGAATTGGGCCATTGAAATAAAAAAATTTCTGGAGGTATGTGTAGATTTATGTCGACTATTACTGACAAGCCCGCTATTGCCATGGATGTTTTTGAACTATTTGAATCGAAAGTCCGAAGCTACAGCCGAAGCTTTCCCACCGTCTTTAAAAAAGCTAAGAACTACAAATTATGGGATATCAATGATAAGGAATATATCGACTTTTTTGCTGGTGCAGGTGCCCTCAACTATGGACATAATAATAAAAAAATGAAAAAGCTCCTTATTCATTATCTTGAAGAGGACGCCATCACACACAGCCTGGATATGGCTACGGTTGCTCGGGGAGAATTTCTTCAAAAATTTAATGAGATCATTTTAAAACCGAGAAACCTAGATTATAAAATAATGTTTCCTGGCCCAACAGGGACCAATACCGTAGAGAGCGCATTAAAAATTGCAAGAAAAGTTACTGGCCGGAATACAGTCATCAGTTTTACAAACGGATTCCACGGGATGACTATCGGTTCCCTGTCTGTGACAGGAAATGCGTCGAAAAGAAACGGAGCTGGCATACCACTAAACAATACTGTTTTCATGCCATTCGACAATTATGTGGATAACACTAGCTCTATCGACTATATTAAAGCCTTTTTGAAAAATAGCAGCAGCGGTGTCGACCTTCCAGCAGCCATAATTTTAGAGACTGTACAAGGCGAAGGCGGAATCAATGCTGCAAGCTATGAATGGCTGAGAAGTATAGCGAAAATATGCAGAGAATTCGATATATTGTTGATCATTGATGATGTGCAAGCAGGCTGCGGCAGAACTGGAACTTTCTTTAGTTTCGAACCTGCGGAAATCACTCCAGACATCGTCTGCCTGTCGAAATCTATAAGCGGCTATGGTCTGCCCATGGCTTTGACCCTTATCAAAAGTGACTACGATATTTGGGAGCCTGGCGAACATAACGGAACTTTCCGCGGAAACAATCTGGCTTTTATCGCGGCCACAGAAGCATTGAAATACTGGGAAACAAACAAATTCTCTCAAGAAATAGCCCAAAAAGCGGAAATGGTCACCTCATTCCTAGACTACATCATCCATGAATACCCTAAACTGAATGCTGAAAAAAGAGGACGTGGCCTGATGCAAGGGGCAGCATGTGAAAATGCGGAAATTTCGGAACTTATATGCCAAGAGGCGTTTAAAAGAGGATTGCTTATGGAAACTTCAGGACCTGTAGGAGAGGTATTCAAGTTTCTGCCTCCTCTAATCATTGACCAGGAAGGACTCGAAAAAGGCTTTCATATCGTAGAGGACAGTATTAAAGCTGCTCTAAATAATTAAAACAGGGTGATAGAGAATGATTGTTAGAACATTGGAAGAAATAATTGGAACAGATAATGAAGTTAAGGCTGATAACTGGGTAAGTCGCCGCCTGCTGTTAAAAGATGACAACATGGGCTTCTCCTATCATGACACAATTATATACGCTGGAACGGAAACACATATTTGGTATAAAAACCACCTGGAAGCCGTCTATTGTGTCGGTGGCGAAGGTGAAATTGAAACCATTTCAGACGGAAAAGTATATCCGATCAAAGATGGAACAATGTATGCTCTTGATAAAAATGATGAGCATTATTTAAGAGCAACAAAAGACATGAGAATGATCTGCGTGTTCAATCCACCGCTTACTGGAAGAGAAACTCATGATAAGGATGGAGTATATCCTTTAGTAGAAGATTAATAGAAAAGTGACAGCGCCGTTTATCGATATCAAATTTCCACATCTTTTACAGTCCAAGCTGAATCTATCGGCTTGGGCTGTTTCTTTTTTTGATATAATGCGATGTATATAGTTTGAAGAAATGAGGATTTGTAATGAAATTACAATTTATGGATGCTGAAAAAAGAGTGAATGATACAATCATCTTTCCTTCCTTTAACTTGTTAGTCACTCCAGGTCAAGTCACTGCCCTCTATTCCAGCGTGAATGTAAGAGAACAGATAATCAATCTGCTGCTTGGCAAAACGGTGCTTTCTCATGGAGAAATCCACATTGATCAACATCCTTTGAAGCATCCCTCCAAGGATATCGGTTTTTTATTTTTAAATGTGGCATTGTATGAACGTCTTTCAATTGAAGAAATGCTCCATTTTATAAAAAATTTATATGCATCGAATCAAAACATTGACCAAGCAATAAAAGCAGTTCATCTTGACCATAAAAGGAAATTAAAGATTGATAAATTATCATATTCAGAGAGCAGAAGAGTTCAGTTTGCCTGCCTCCTCTTGCAAAACCCTGCCATTTATATTTTGGAAGAGCCCGATCAAAACCTGGATTTGGAATCAAAACAAATATTTCTTTCTCTCCTTCAAAAGCTCCGACACTTAGGCAAAGCAGTCCTGATTCTAACTGGCAATATGGAAAATGCAGTTACGGCTGCAGACGAGGTGTATAAACTTGACGGTAGCGGATTATCCCCCATTCAAATCGAAAGCGATGACTCCAAAACCTCTGAGTACCACCTTGAAGAGGAACAACAAACGGATATGGAGCAGCCCGTTCAGTTCAAAAAAATCCCAACGAAAGTCAAAGATAAAATCGTTCTCTTCAATCCCCCTGAGATTGATTATATAGAAAGTAGGGAAGGACAATCCTTTATACATATAAAAGGCGAAGCATTCCCAAACGACTTTACTCTTCAGGAATTGGAAAATCGATTATTACCTTTTGGCTTTTTTCGTTGTCATCGTTCCTATATCGTCAACCTGCAAAAAGTTCGTGAAGTGATTACTTGGACAAGGAACAGCTATAGCCTTGTTTTGGAGGACACCAACAAAACAAGCATTCCCCTTTCGAAGTCAAAAATGGCTGTATTGAAAGAAATGCTCGGACTCAAATAATGTAGAAATACTTATTATTTCTCGGGAAATATGTCGATTCACTTTTCTATTGAACTGTCATTTTAGCTTCATCCAGCAGCAGTGTCCTACTTCTGTAAGTAGGGAAATGAATGCATATTCTTCAGCTAAACTCACAAAGGAGAAAAATTTTAACATCCTTTTTGCTCCACTCACCTCATTTATAACTCCTTTCATCCGTTTTTTAATGCTTGGTGCAATATTTCCTTGTAACCTGAATATAGCAAACGGATGAAATTACGTTTTGAGGTGAAAATATGGAAAATATTATCGAAGTAAAGAATCTGGTTAAAACTTTCTCAGATCAACCTGCTCTTGAAGGTGTCGATTTTCAAGTAAGAAAGGGAGAAATTTTCGGCTTTTTAGGTCCAAGTGGATCGGGAAAAACTACAACCATTAAAATTTTGACAGGACAAATGAATTCTACCAGTGGGTCGGCGACAGTGTTCGGCCAACCTGTCTCTAAATTGAAGCTATCAGACTATCGAAAACGATTTGGTGTATTGACTGACAACAGCGGTTTGTATGATAGATTATCAATCAACGATAATTTACAGCTTTATTGTGATTTATATGATGTTAACCGTTCAAGAATTGAAGAAGCTCTTGCAACTGTTAATCTGACACAGGATCAAAAGAAAATAGTTTCTACATTATCCAAAGGAATGAAACAACGTGTTATTTTGGCACGTGCGCTTCTTCATGAACCAGAACTTCTTTTTCTGGATGAACCAACTTCAGCCTTGGACCCTACAAATACACTTCATATATATGAGGGCTTGCGAGCGCTAAATGCCAAGGGAACAACTATATTTTTAACCACTCATGATATGTATGAAGCCGATACCCTTTGTGATCGCGTTGCATTTTTAAATAAAGGGAAAATTCAGTTACTTGATACACCTGATAGCTTAAAAAGGAAATATGCTAATGGAACAATAACAGTAGAGATGTCAAATGAGCAGAAGATCATTGTTCCGATAGGTGCAGAAGGTGCACAACAACTATATGAATTAATGAAAACAGAGAAAGTGGCAAGGATTCATTCAAACGAACCCACTTTGGGAGATATTTTCATACAAGTGACAGGGAGGAAATTGGCATGACCTTTTCATGGAGGCGTGTAAACGCAATTTTAAAAAAGGACTACAAGGATTTTTCTCGGAATTATGCTGTATCCATCGTTATATTTTTGCCACCGATCCTTGCAGCACTTTATGGTCGCATGGGTATTGACTCAATTGAAGTACATTATATGATTTTCAATATGGCATTTGCAATGGTTGGAGCCTTTGTTCAATGCTGTCTGATTGCTGAAGAAAAAGAGAAAAATACATTAAGAGGATTAATGTTGTCACCAGCAACCACCGCAGAGATTTTAAGCGGAAAAAGCTTATTATCTTTCTTTTCAACCATTTTAGTGATCACATTAAGTGCTTTCTTTGTAGATTATTATCCAAAGAGCATTGGAATTATAGCAGTCGCATTTATACTATCGACTCTTTTTTATCTTGGCTTAGGGACATTATTAGGTCTGTATGCAAAATCAGTTATGGAAGCTTCCGTCCTGATACTTCCATTCATCGTCATTTTTTCAGCAGGAACATTTGTCACTTCATTGGCGAAAACCTATCCGATATTAAAAGTGGCTAAATACCTTCCGAACACCCAACTCTTAGAAGTTGCGACAAAAGTGGAGAACAACGCTGGTTTTGCAGATGTCATTTTAAACTTAGGGATTATCTTTGTTTGGATTATCATAATCTCCGCTTTGGCTGTGATCGTCTTTCGCAAGCGGATGGTAGACTAAATAATGAGGGGGACTTTATGATGAAACAATTGCGAAGTTTTGTAGTAGCTGTGGCCCTTGGAGCCACAGTGGTCTTCGTCCTTAAAACATTTCTTATTTAAGCCGGCTCCTTCCCCTTTAAATAGCCCCTGACAAAAAAGTCAGGGGCTATGCTACATCAATCTTCTTCCACGCCGCACCAATCAATGATGTGAGCAGCGAATACTTTGGCTGTGTCGATGACACTGTCAATTTCAACATACTCGTCTGGACCATGCATATTGGAGCATCTTGGGCCAAAAACAAGTCCAGGTTTATCAAAATATGGAGTAAAACGGGCATCGTTTCCGGCAGCTCTTCCGCCAATTTCAACTTCTCTATCCAATACACCTTCGGCAGTCTTTTTAAAGGCTTGTACATAAGGGGCTTCCGGATCCTGATTCCAGGCCTCTGTCGTCCAGCCGTACCACTCTATTTCCGGAGGATGCTGTTCAAGCCATTCATCGCCCTTTATCGCATCCTGTACCGTCTTTTCAATTAGTTCTTTAATTCCGGCACGTGTTTCAGACGGAATAAAGCCGATCCTGCACTCAAGCACTGCTTCACCAGGAACATTAGATACCCAGTCTCCTCCAACCAGCGTTCCAAGGTTCATGTGGACAGATTGCCCTGAGCCTTTATGGAAAAGCTCAAAATAGACCTCTTTCGCCCTCTTTTCCGAGAGCTGTTCAAGAGCATTGTAGACCTTATACATTTTGCTGATGGCATTCACTCCTAAATGTGCCATGCCCGCATGAGCTGTTTTTCCAACCACTTTCACCCGAAAATACAACACACCCGCATGAGCCACGGTCAGTCTTAAAGAGTGAGGCTCAGTCGCGATGAAACCGTCAGTCAAAAAGCCGGCCTCCAAACACGAAAGTGTTCCACCTGCGCCTCCTGCTTCTTCCTCTAACACGCTCTGCAGCAGAACTTTGCCTTTTGGCTTGATGCCTATGTCTAATAACGCTTTCAAAGCGAACCAATTAGCCATAAGCCCAGCTTTCATATCACCTGAACCGCGCCCATACAATTTATTCCCTTCGATTTCGCCGCCCCATGGATCTTTCGTCCAGTTTTCGACTGGTTCTGGTGAAACAACATCCATATGACCATTTAATGTTAATGAAGGAGCATCTTCATTACCTTCCCAAACCCCAATAATGTTTTTTCTGCCTTCGAATGGAAGTCCAGAGCTGCAGAATGCTGGATGGTCTTGAACCTTTTCATATTCAGGTTGAACCTCGACAACCTTCAAACCGATTTCTTCATACTTTTTCTTCATATATTCTGCCATGGCATTTTCATCGCCAATGACGCTCGGAATTTGAACCGCTTTGACAATGGCCTCGATGAGTTCATCTTTGTTTTCTTCAATGTAGTCTTGAACTTTCTTCTTAGTATCAGTTATCAATTTGGTACTCCTTCCTACAATGATGTATATAAAAATAAAATCAAATTAAATATATCCATATACATTATAAATCAAAATACAAAAATTAGTTAGGAATTTTTCTGTATGCCAACCGGTCGGTTCAGTAAAAACCACTGACTTATAAGCAATTTCAAAAAAGGAAACAAATCATTTTTAGTCAAAAACGGTTATTTTGAGTCATTTTTGACTGGAAATTGGCTCCAAAACTTATAATTGGGTAAAATCATTTTTATATAGTCGAAACGTGGTGCACATATATATGGTAAATATCAAATTGTTTAATGATTATTTTCTCGCTTCACATATCGCTGTTCCCTTGCTAACCGTCAATAACCAAGACACTCATGATATCATCCGGATGTTTTTTGAAACATATAATTTTAATGTTGTCGGCTTCAAAGAAGAGAATAAAGTAATTGGCTATTTGGATCGTGAACAATATGATTACAACTCAAATACCATTGAAGAAAGCCTTATTAGCATCAATACTAGTGACATAGTCGCTGCAAATACTCCGTTAGTCGATATATTCGCATTGATGGAGGGTAAAGAGCGTCTTTTTTTAATGTCGGATTCTACAATTGACTTACTTATCACGAAGGCTGATTTGCAAAAACCGCCTGTCCGAATGTTACTCTTCGGCTTGGTAACCCTTTTGGAAAGCGAAATGGCAGATGTTATTCGAGTACATCATCCGTCAGGAGAGTGGAAAAACCTATTAACAGAAGGACGCGTAAAGAAGATAGAGGCCCTTTATGAGAAGCGCAAAGAAAAAAATATAGAGATAGACTCAATAGATTGCACGCAATTTGCGGACAAGAAAACAGTAGTCTTGGAAGATACTTCTCTAAGAGAAAATTTATTTACATCCTCCAAAAAATCAGCAGAGAAATGGATGCGGAAAGTGGAGCTGCTACGAGATGACCTTGCACATGCACAGTCATTGACCAATTGGTTTGAAACAGAAAATACCGTTTTGTTGGTTATTGAAATCCAGAAAATGATCCATAAATTAGGACTGCAAAAGTTCGAAAAAATTATTTCGAAATAGCATTGACAATTCTTAAGTATGGGTATATTATCATTGATAACAATTTCATTTGGAAATCTCTTATTAAGAGCGGTGGAGGGACTGGCCCTGAGAAACCCGGCAACCATTCTTGTTTATACTAAACAGGAACAGGTGCTAAATCCTGCAAAATACGTTGTATTTTGAAAAATAAGAGAGTGCGTGAATGCTTTCGTGTCTATCCATGCCTCTCTATGCGAGAGGCATTTTTTTAATTCACAGAGATTTCCACTCGAAACACTGAAGGGAGGAGCATGGAAGCACGAAAGATCATATGAATTGGAATCAAAAATGTTTTCGGATTGAAATAAACTTGATTAAAGAGATTAGTATACAATGAAAAGAGGAAATCAATATGAAAAAGTGGTTATTATCCAGTTTACTGATATTGGCAATCGCCGCTCTTGCAGCCTGCGGCGGAGGCAATAAAGAAGAAGCTAGCGGAGACAAAAAAGCGGAAGGCCTTCTCAGCGACGGAAAGCTGACCATAGGGGTTACAGCCGGGCCGCATGAGCAAATCCTGGAAAAGGTAAAAGAGCTTGCAGCGGAAAAAGATTTGGACATTGACGTTAAAGTTTTCACTGACTATCCAATTGTCAACGAAGCCTTGGCACAAAAAGAATTAGATCTGAACGTTTTCCAACATGTTCCTTATTTAGACCAATTTAAAAAAGACCGCGATTTAGACCTTGTTGATGTTGGAAATGCTGTAAACTTCCCAATGGGAATCTATTCTTCAAAAGTAAAAGATGTAAAAGAGTTGGAAAAAGGTGCTAAAATCGGTTTGCCTAACGACCCAACAAATGGTGCACGTGCCCTTATTTTGTTTGAACAAGCAGGCTTGATTAAATTGAAAGACGGCGTCGGCGTTTCTGCCACCGTCAAAGATATCGACGAAAACAAAAATGACTATGAATTTATCGAACTTGAAGCAGCACAAATTCCAGTTCAATTGGACGAGCTTGATGCTGCTGCGATCAATACAAACTTTGCCATTGAAAAAGGCTTCACACCATCTGAAGATTCAATTTTTATCGAACCTAAAGATTCCCCATGGGTGAATGTTGTAGCTGTAAGAACAGAAGATAAAGATGATGAAGCAATCAAGAAATTTCTAGATGTGTATCAGTCTGATGAAGTGAAAGAATTCATTGATGAAACATTCAAAGGTTCAGTAATTCCAGGGTGGTAATTAGAAAAGCGGAAGCGCCTTGATCAGCCCCGACAAGCACAGGTCGATTCCCGAGGAGGCAGTACTTCAGCCACCACAGGGAAGCGGCTTGTGACCTCGAGGGGCTAGGCGCTGAAGCTGGACATGTGAAATGTGAAAGCGCCTGTTTATCGACGTACAGACTGGAGTGCCTTCGACGAGATAAAGGAAACACGCGGAACGAAGTGGAGCGATGTTGACTTATCGTAGGAGGAGGTGCGAAGTCTGCTAGGCGATAGGCGCTGGAACTGGACATTAGAAAAGCGGAAGCGACTGTTTAGCGTCGTACAGACTGGAGTGCCTTCGACTTATGATTCCAAAGGCTAGACGTTTTAGCTAGACATAGAGCGACTCCTGACGTGATAATAGAGAAGGAAGCTTGATGGATCGCTAAAGCCCAGGGTGGGAAAGTATCCTTTTATACCTGCCTAAAAGTGTCACGGATGATGCTGTATCATAGCAACACCGCCTTTTTATAAGGCTTTGGGATTACACTAGAATCAAGACTATCCATCAGATGATACTTTTTTTCGTTGATTTTAATGAAAGGAGCAAGACCAAAATGATTGAACTAGTGGGGATCTCAAAGACTTTTAACGGTAAACAGGGAGCTATTCATGCATTGAAAGATGTATCCCTCTCCGTAAAAAAAGGTGAAATATATGGCGTAATCGGTTATAGCGGCGCTGGAAAAAGTACACTGATCCGTTGTGTGAATTTGTTAGAAAAGCCTGATATAGGATCAGTTTTTGTAAAAGATGTTGATCTGACAAAGCTATCAACAAGTAATCTCCGCAAAGCACGCGGTGATATCGGAATGATTTTCCAAGGCTTTAATCTTTTAAAAACAGCTACCGTGTATGATAACATCGCCCTACCATTGAAGCTTACCGGCCTAAGCAAAAAAGAAGTGGCAGAGCGCGTTGAAAAATACTTAAAAATCGTCGGCTTGGATCAAAAGCACAAAGCCTACCCCTCTGAATTGTCTGGGGGACAGAAACAGAGGGTAGCTATTGCAAGAGCCCTTTCCCACGAACCAGAAATTCTTTTAAGTGATGAAGCGACAAGTGCCCTTGATCCTGATACAACAGAATCCATTCTGGATTTGTTGCTAAAAATCAACAAAGAACTCAGAATCACTATTTTATTGATTACACATGAAATGAATGTCATTCAGCGAATTTGTGACCATGTTGCAGTGATGGAAAACGGAGAAGTGATTGAAGAAGGAAAGACAAAAGATATTTTCACAGCTCCGAAACATGCAACAACAAAGAAATTTGTTAATAGCCTGTTTTCCCATAAGATTCCTGCTGATATCCTTGTAAACTTAAATAAAACCGGCCAGGTTGCCACTCTCTCCTTCTTTGGAGAGTCATCTGGAGAACCTGCGCTTGCTCTGGTAAGCAAAAAATTCGACATTTATCCAAACATCTTATCAGGGAATATTACTCAACTGAAAAACGAAGCGTTCGGACAACTTATGGTCCACTTTAAAGGGGATCCCGATGAAATTAAAAAGGCCATTCAGTTTTTGGAAAATGATCAAGTGAGAGTGGAAGGTGTGAAGATCAGTGACGCAGATACAAGAGTTTCTTGATAATTGGGGAGAAGATATTTGGGTAGCCATCATTCAAACCTTCCAAATGACTGGAATCTCGCTTGGAATTGCGATTTTGATTGGCCTTCCTTTGGGAATCCTCCTGGTCTTGACAAGACCAGGTAAAGCGTTAAGCAATAAATTTGTTTTCGGACTTTTGAATATCATTATTAACATCATCAGGTCCGTCCCATTTATTATTTTATTATTTTTCATCCTTCCTTTTACGAAGTTTTTAGTTGGCACTTCAATCGGTGTAAAAGGTGTGATCGTTCCACTAGTCATTTACACAGCACCATATATCGCCAGATTAATGGAAACTGCCTTGCTAGAGGTTGACCGAGGTGTGATCGAAGCATATGAAGCGATGGGAATCAAAACGCGGCATATCATCTGGCACGTACTTGTGAGAGAGTCTCGCTCTTCTATAGTTCTTGGCCTAACAATTGCGACAATCTCCCTGATTGGTGCAACAGCAATGGCAGGACTTGTCGGTGGAGGCGGACTTGGTGACCTGGCATATCGATACGGACACCTTCGTTACGAAGTCGATGTCATGTATGTAACAGTTATTCTTTTAATCATTCTTGTACAAGGATTGCAGTCTTTAGGCAACCGATTGGCTGCTTCCATGAAAAAGGACTAAAAAAGGAAAGCACCTGTATTATCTCTATATGCTATTATGTTTCATTGAAAATAGATCATCATACTAAGAAAAGAGGAATTGAATCATGAAAAAGTGGGTATTATCCAGCTTATTTATTTTATTGATCGCAGCTCTTGCTGCATGTGGCGGAAGCAAAAACGAATCTGCTGATAAAGACAAAAAAGCCGCCGAAGGATTGCTTAGTGACGGAAAACTGACAGTAGGTGTAACAGCCGGCGAGCATGAAGAGATTATGGAACAAGTGAAAGAACTGGCTGCAAAAAAAGATTTAGATATTGAAATTAAAACTTTCTCTGACTATCTAATCGTAAATGAAGCATTGTCTCAAGGAGACCTTGATCTAAACGTATTCCAACACGAACCTTATTTGAACGAGCAGAAAAAAGACCGTAACTATGATATTGTTCCAGTCGGAAACACAATTACTAGCCCAATGGGTATTTACTCCAACAAGGTAAAAGATTTAAGCGACCTTAAAAAAGGTGCAAAGCTAGGACTTCCAAACGATCCCTCAAACGGTGGTCGTGCCCTTCTTTTATTTGAAAAAGCAGGTTTGATTAAACTTAAAGAAGACGTTGGAGTAGCACCAACTGTCAAAGATGTTGTAGAGAACAAAAACGACTATAAGTTTGTAGAATTGGAAGCCGCACAAATTACGCACCAATTAGATGATTTGGATGCTGCTGCCATCAACTCCAACTATGTAATTGACAGTGGACTTGTTCCTACTGAAGATTCCATCTTTATCGAAGAAAAGGACTCTCCATGGGTTAACGTTGTCGCTGCTAGGGCAGAAAACAAAGACGATGAAGCAATCAAAAAATTCGTAGATACTTACCAATCAGATGAAATCAAGAAGTTCATCGAAGATAAATACGAGGGTTCTGTCATCCCTGGGTGGTAATTAGAAAAGCGGAAGCGATCGTTTAGCGACGTACAAACTGGAGTGCCTTTGACTTATTGTAGGAAGAGGTGCGAAGTTTCCTAGTCGCTGAGCTGGAGCTAGACAATTAGAAATGTGGGAGCTCTCGTTTAGCGACTGACATACAAAAAGCATGGTCCATTCTTTTATAGAATGTGCCATGCTTTTTCTTGGTTCATCCTAATTTTATAAGTGCTTTTCCTCATGTCTTATATTCCCTATTCAGCATATGACCAAGATCAGTTGAAATTTTCGTTGCTGCTTCTTTCGTTTTTACTTTCATATGCTTCCTGCTGGCTCCATGAAATCGCGATGCTGGGCCACTTACATTTAAAGCTGCTACTACACGATCCGTATGGTCATAAACCGGATAGGAAATACCAAATGTTTCGGCATCCTGTTCACTATAACTTAGAGAGTAGCCCTGTTCTCTAATGTCTTCAATTTTCTCATACAGGTCTTTCTTATTCATGATTGTATTTTCAGCCACTTGGTGAAAGTTCATTTTATTAATGATTTCTTCACGTTCCGACTTTGATAAATAAGCCAGCAGCAGCTGCGGGCCAGAGCCAAGATACAAGGGTGACCTTCTTCCTACCCGTGTATATAGTCGTACAGCTTGATTACTCTCCACTTTTTCAATATAAACGGCTTCATCTCCATCTCGAATAACGAGATGGACTGTTTCATTAATCTCGGATTGCAGCAATTGCATATGTGGAAGAGCACTCTTTCTTAACTCCAACCCATCCGCAACAAGCCCTCCTAATTCTAAAAGCTTGATTCCCAACTGATACCGTACATCATGTATACTGTTCTTACTTTTCGTTAAAAAGCCCATATATTCTAAAGACGATAGCAAACGGTATACTGTCGGTTTCGGCATTCCAGACCTTTCTGCAAGTTCATTTAAAGTTAGTTCCAAGTCATTCTCAGAAAATAAATCCAGTAATGTTAAAGCCTTCACTACGCTTTGATTCATGAAACCCCTCCTTCTGAAAACAGTAATAACGTTCATAAAGTCAGTTTAATAATTATATCACGAAAAACAGGCAATACAGTTTCCAACCAATACTAAAAACACCAAGTGGACTTTTATTTTTCCACTTGGTGTATCTTTGTTGTAAAAATCTTATTGAGTTGCTTGCGTTTTTTGCATTGCATCACTTGCTGATAGCAGTTTTGGATCTGTAATAACTTCAATTAATGCGGGCTTCCCGCTGTCAACAGCTCTTCTAAACGCAGGAAGAAAATCCTCATTGATTCGAACCTGTTCTCCATGACAGCCGAAAAGTTTTGCCATGTCTGCAAAATTCGGATTTGTTAGCCCTGTAGCCACAACCCTTTGCGGAAAATGCTTTTCTTGGTGAGCACGTATGGTTCCGTACATATTGTTGTTTACTACAATTGCTATGACAGGGATATTGTTGCGGACAGCTGTTTCGAGCTCTTGCATTGTCATCATGAATCCGCCATCACCAGAAAATGAAATCACTCTTTTATCAGGACATGCTACTTTAGCTCCAATGGCACCCGGAAGACCGTAGCCCATAGCACCTGAGGTAGGACCGATATATCTATTTCCATTTGTGAAACGGAAATATTTAGAAATCCATCCGAAAAAGTTTCCAGCATCACTTGTAATAATAGTGTTTTCCGTCGCTTCCCCCAACAATTCAGCTACAACTGCATTCATTTCTGCATAGCTTGCGCTCTCTGTTGACTTCGGAGGGGTAGAAGAAAGCAAATAAGCTTCGTGACAATCTTTCACCATCTTTTCTCTCATCTCATCTTCCACAGACTCTATGAGATCCAAACATTTTTGCAAAAACCGTTTGGCATCAGAAATAATGCCCAGCTTCGCAGGATATGCCTTACCAATTATACTTTGATCTATATCAACCTGAATAATCTCTGCCTGATCCCCAATCAATGTATAATCTTGGGTTGTCACCTGAGAGAAGCGGTTTCCAATAGACAGGACAACATCCGCATTCTTAATATAGTTCATAAGCTTTTTATCTGACCCAAACCCAAGCCAGCCAGCATAGTTTGCATGATCATTAGGAAATGCATCGAACCTGCGGAAAGCTGTGGCTACAGGTACATTCATCAACTCAGCAAAACGAGCAAGTTCTCCCGATGATTTTGATGCAATCACGCCGCCGCCCGCGATAACGATCGGTTGCTTAGCATCGTTAAGCTTCTCGATTACTCTTTTGACAACTTCTTCTCTTGCCTCTGGAGCTTCATAATCATATACAGTCCCTTCTGCATATTCCATCGTATCTTCTAACATATCATGTGGGAGCGATACAACCACAGGGCCTGGACGGCCGGAACGGGCAGTATAAAAAGCCCGATGGAGTATCTCAGGAATCCTCTCCACAGAATCAATTTCCACGGCCCATTTGCAGAGATGGCTGAAATACTCGGAGAATTCAACCTCCTGAAAGGCCTCCTTCCCTTTAAACGGACGTTCTACTTGACCAATTAACGCAACAAGAGGAGTAGAATCCTGCATAGCTGTATGAAGGCCGATTGATAGGTTCGTTGCACCAGGCCCCCTTGTCGCCATACAAACCCCTACTTTTCCGGAGGCTTTCGCATAAGCTTCCGCCATGAATGACGCGCCTCCCTCGTGACGGGTAGAAATAAGCTCAATTTCCGGATGCTCATAAAGCGCATCAATCACACCTAAATAACTCTCTCCTGGTACACAAAATGCTTTTTTCACGCCTTCTTTTTTCATTACCTCAACAACTATTTGACCACCTGATAGCATGGATTTTTCACTCTTTTCTTCATAATATTAACCATCATTTTCGCAACCCTATCGAACATTATCTATTGTTAATCTTTGTTATAAAAGCTTCCATCCGATCAAGTCCTTTTTCCAAATGCTCCATCGAATACGCATAGGAGATTCTGACATACCCCTCTCCATATTTGGAGAAGGCATTTCCCGGAACAACCCCTACCTTCGCCTCGTCTATCATTTTGACAGCAAAGTCATAAGAGTTCATTTTTAAATGTTTAATAGATGGAAACATATAGAAGGCACCTTCTGGATGTACGGTTTCAAGGCCCATGTCTGTCAGCCGCTTAAACGTGTATTCTTTTCTTTTTTCATATTCATTCCTCATCTCAATTGCATCATCTATTCCATCTGTCAAAGCTTTTAAAGCTCCATATTGGCTAATTGTGCTGGCGCAAACTGTATTAAAGTAGTGAACCTTTACCATTTGTTCTGTTAAATATGAAGGCGCATATGTGAATCCGACTCTCCAACCAGTCATCGCATGGGATTTAGACAGTCCATTAATTGCAATTGTCCTCTCTCGCATATGGGGCAATGTCGCAAAGGAGACAAAATGATCGCCATATGTTAATTCACTGTAGATTTCATCAGTAATGACAAAAATATCTTTATCTCTGATATAAGCAGCTATTTCCTTTAATTCCTCTTCCTTTAGCAATACACCCGTCGGGTTAGATGGATTTGTTAGAACAAGACATCTCGTTTTGTCTGTTATATGCTTTTTCAGTAACTCTGGCGTAACCTTAAAATCATATGGGGAGGTATCCATAAAAACCGGAACAGCACCACTTAATGTAACCAATGCTTCGTAACCCGGGTATACCGGAGCTGGCAGAAGAACTCCACTGCCTTCATCCAATATCGTTCTAAAGCTGATATCTAGAGCCTCACTCGCTCCATTCGTAATGATAATTTCACTTTGAGGATCATAATCCAATCCATATTTAATCCTGCCATAATCACTGGCAGCTTTCCTTAATTCAAGTATACCTGCCTGATTCGTGTAAGTTGTTTTATTATGATCGATGGCTTCCTTACCAGCTTCCTTAATATGCGCTGGCGTTAGAAAATCAGGCAGCCCCACTGTAAGATTTATCACCTCCGGATAATCTGACAACATGTTAAAAAATTTTCTGAGCGTAGGTATCTCCACATTTTTTACTTTTTTACTTAATAAAGATTCCACTTATTGAACCCTCTTTCCCCATTTAAATATAAATTCAGTTGGGTAAAACTTATCAATGCATTTTTATTTCATCAAAGATTTCATTATGATACGTCTTGAAAAGTAGTAATATCTGCATCTTCACTTTTGCTTTCGGATTGGTCAACAACAGCTGCTCCAACAAGGTCACCCGTGACATTACACATTGTAAAAACCATATCAGTTATAACATTTACACCGGCGGTCAGCCCTACAATTTCAATAGGAAGACCCGCTTGGGTGAAGACAATGGACATCCCGATCAACCCTGCCCCTGGAACGCCTGCTGTTCCTACAGATGCCAATGTACCTGTCAATATGATGGCTACAATTGCTCCCATGGTCAGATCATAACCAACGATTTCGGCAGCTAATACAACGCCTACACCAAAGTGAATGGCTGATCCATTCATATTAATGGTTGCACCAATCGGTAAAGTGAAGTTGGCCACCCTGTGGCTGATCCCTGCGTTTAATGCAGATTTAATCGTGATAGGCAATGTTCCCAAACTACTGCAAGTGACAAAAGCAGTCATGATCGCTTCGCGTGTTTTTATGAAAAATTTCAATACAGGTACTCTGAACAGTAATAATAAGATCGGGAAGACAATAAACATTTGTATTGCTACTCCTAGGTAGGAAGCACCTACATATTTTGCAAGGGAACTAAGCGTTTCCATTCCTTGATTTCCTATGGAGTTAGCTGTGATACCAAGTACACCTATTGGGGCATATTGCAAAATACCATTTAAGATACGGAATGTAACCTCACTTCCAGCCTCCGTGAACTTTAACAGCATGTTTCCCCAGTCTTTCATTTGTGACTCAGCTGAATTTCGCATAAATGAAATAGCAAAACCAGTAATGAGAGCCACAAACACGATGCTCAAAATATCGCCATTTGCCAATGATTCAAAAATATTGGATGGAACGATTTGCAATAATACATCTATCATGGATGGGGCTTCAGGTACATCTAGCGTCGCGTTTTCGGGCATTTTTAAGCCTTTGCCCGGATTGATCAGCTTCGCAATCGCAATTCCAATAAACACTGCGATAGCGGTTGATAATAGATAGTAAGGAAAAATCTTACCGCCAATCCTTCCCAATTCCTTTGGATTGGAGTGATTTACAGACACGATTAATGTAAACAAGATTAACGGAACAACAATCATTTTAAGCAACCTTAGGAATAAGTCACCCAAAGGCGATAATATACCTGCTGCGGGTCCAAAAATAAGCCCAATGATAATCCCTAATATAAAACCAACAGTTATTTTTAATATAAATGACTTTTCATAATACCACTTCCATAGCCTTAACATAAATGCCCCCCTGATTCTTAGGTTGTTGTAAACAAAATTTTGGTTAAGAAGGGACAAAACTAAGAATCCCTATCAATTCAAGCTCTATAATTGCCCTTATAACCCATATTCTTAGGTGGATCCTTTTTGTTTCATTAAATGAAACGTCATTTCAATTATTCGCTTTAAAATTAACTTCAATAAAAATTGAAGTTGAAAAACAGCTTTTGCTATAAATTAAATAAGATGAACAACATTCATTGAGATCGTTTACATATTCCAACAACCGAAACCTTGCTACCGCTTTCAAAATTAATTCGTATTGTTCTTTGACCACCTCGACCTTAGTTATGTAGACATGATATTTATATATGTTATTACAGCAGTCCCCATTCAGTCAACACGTTTTTTATAAAACTTTTTTCAATGTGAATTTAAATACCCTTCTACGCTTTTATTGGCAGGAGCAAGGATTACATGAAAAAAATACTGGGAATACAACACCAGCCTTATGGTGTCTGTTCCCTATATATTAAAGAGGGTTCCATTTTTTGAGTCCTTGTACGGCTTGAAAATAGCTAAAATAAATCATTAGACCTACACGACAGAAGATTTCCAACAAAAAATCATTTACATCTATAATTAATCTAAGTATAATTGTTTCATTATTTTAAAGAGTTCAAGTAAGTTGATTGGTATCAAAATAGTTACATGTTACTATTGGTCCTAGTATCACATTATGTAGAGAAAGGCAGGAAAAAAATGACTCAAATTATACCATTGGGTAACCCTATCTACTCTTTCAGTAAAGAACACGAACCTATTGCTAAGGTAGAAGCGGGAAGCCGCTTGCTCGTTGAATCTTATGATTGCTTTGAGAACCAAATAAAAACAGATGATACGACAATGAACAGCATCGACTGGGAAAGAATAAATCCAGCCACCGGACCTATCTTTGTTAAATCTGCACAGCCAGGTGATATTTTAGCAGTCACTATCCATGGACTTGACATTGGTGAACAAGGGGTGCTGGCCACTGGGCCGGATTTGGGAATCATGGGCCACAGAATTGATGAATTTACAGTAAAAGTGCTCCCCATTCAAGGTAAAGAAGCTGTTTTTAATGAAAAGGTTCGAATTCCACTCAACAAAATGATTGGAGTCATAGGAGTTGCTCCCGAAAATGAAGCTATTTCTTGTGGAACTCCAGGAAACCATGGCGGAAACCTTGATACGCTTCTCATTGCTGAGGGCGCTACCATTTATTTCCCTGTATTCCATGAAGGGGCATTGTTTGGGCTTGGAGACATGCACGCAGCAATGGGAGATGGAGAAATTGGGGTATCAGGGATAGAAGTTGCCGGAAAAGCCGATTTAACTTTGGACGTTTTGAAAGGTAGGAGCATCTACCACCCAATCGTTAAAAATAAAGATGGATTATACATTCTTGTTTCCGCCAAAACTCTTGATGAGGCTGCTAAAATGGCTGTTGAAGAAATGGTCGACCTTCTTCTGCCTCATACGGACCTTGAACTTAGTGAGTTAACTATGTTGTTGAGCGCGATTGGACATGCTCAAATATCACAGATTGTCGATCCGATGTTAACAGCAAGATTCTTTGTACCACAATGGTTTTTAGACACATATAATATTGACATTTTTTGATAAGTTGCTGGGGGGACTTCCCCCATCCCTTAACAAATGTCTGATAAATCTAAAAATAAATAAATGGAGGGATAATGTTTGAAAGAAGAAATGAAATCGAGCGGCTCAGCACCTGAATATAAGCAGGAGCTCAAGCGCGCCCTTACTTTTTGGGACTTAATCATCTATGGATTAATATTCATGGTTCCAATTGCACCATTTGGAATATATGGTGAAGTTGCAACCGGAGCAAACGGAATGGTAGCCCTTGCCTACATGATAGGTATGGTAGGGATGATTTTTACCGCACTCAGTTATGCCCGCATGTCCGAAGCTATTCCGTACTCTGGATCAGTCTATGCATACGCTCAGTATGGAATAAATGAAACAGCCGGATTTTTTGGAGGATGGCTTATCTTACTTGATTATATTTTTGTACCTGCCCTTCTGTACCTGGTGAGTGCCGCAGCTTTGGCAGATATCGTTCCTCAAGTACCGATCATTGTTTGGCTGATAATCTTTATCGGCATCAATACCGTAATCAATATAATGGGAATTGAATTTACGGCAAAAACGAATAAAATTATACTTGTTTTTGAACTGATTGTTTTAGTCATATTCGTTGTTGCTGGTATTATGGCAGTGGCTCAGCACGTAAATGGTGCAGAATTCACCTTCAAGCCTCTCTATGATCAGAATAACTTCTCCATGGCGACTGTCATGGGAGCCGTTTCAATTGCTGTTTTAAGCTTTCTTGGATTTGATGCAGTATCCACTCTTGCCGAGGAGTCCAAAGGAGGCAGCAAAGCCATTGGACATGCCATCATAGGTTCGCTACTTGTAGTAGGAGTTTTATTCATTATCCAAACTTGGATAGCTGCTCTTATCTGGCCTGATTATACAACGTTTGAAAATGTGGATACCGCCTTTTATCAAATAGCCGAAATTGCAGGAGGACCTTGGCTGAAATGGTTAACAATCATTGCCACGGTCATTGCATGGGGGATTGCGGACGCTCTAGTAGCCCAGGCAGCTATTTCCCGCATTCTATTTAGTATGGCGCGTGACCGTAAACTTCCACACATTTTATCCAAAGTACATCCTAAATTTAAAACGCCGCACGTAGCCACGTTTGTTGTCGCTGTCGTTTCGTTTATTGTTACTATGTTCTTTGCTGCTCAGATTGGACAATTGGCATCTGTCGTAAACTTTGGTGCACTTTCTGCTTTCTTGATTTTACATGTATCCGTCATCAATTTTTATATCCGAAAGAAGAAAAGTACTAATTATTTCAGTCACTTGGTTCTACCTGCCATCGGTTTTCTGATTATTGGGTATGTATGGATTAATCTAGATTCCATGGCAAAAACTCTCGGATTCACCTGGCTCGGAATCGGTATTCTTTATTATCTTTATTTGAAATTTATCCGAAAAGATATCGGTTTATCAGAATAGTAACTGAAGCAGAAACCGCCCAAAATAGCGGTTTCTGCTCATTTATTTTCTTACTAAGCTATAAATGGATGCTCCAACCAGTTCTCCTGCCTCTTGAAGGCGTTTCTTGCTAATATGTTCAACGGTATCTTGCGGCGTGTGGTAATACGGTTCTAGATTAGCCGTTCCCGGCTCCCTCCTAATAAAGTTAATCGCCGGTATACCCGCATCATGAAAAGAAACATGATCTGACGATCCTCTCTGATACAATATCAGCTCGGAAGGTGTTCCTATTCTTCTCGCTGTTGCCAAAGCCGTGTCACTTACTATATTTGCCTTACCGTCCACCGCGTTTAAAAAGATGGCAGTAGCTTTTTCCCAGTCCGTTCCGACCATATCCATATTGACATTCGCTATGCTCCGTTTAATCTCATTTTGACTCAGTTCGCTAACATAATATGCTGAACCGACGAGACCAATTTCCTCTGCACCAACAAATACAAAGCGCAGTTCCTTATCAATAGGATAGCTTTTCAGAATACGAGCTATTTCCAAGGCAACCGCAGTTCCTGAAGCGTTATCATTCGCACCCGGGGAAAACGGAACGCTGTCCATGTGAGCCGATACATGAACGATTTCATGCTCCGATCCTTTTTTAGGCGCCCTTGTTGCAATAATATTTTGCGATGTAGCACTTCCTAGCTTTTCAACCGTTAATGTTACTGTTTTTCCCTGCAAAGCAATATCATTCAGCAAAGAAATCCCGCTTGCTTTCGATATTCCGCCTACTGGAACCGTTGTTTCCCCGCCGATGGATGGGTTTAAAGGAGCTGACTGATCACTATTATCATAAATAAGCACACCTATGGCACCCGCCGCCACTGCATTTGCAACTTTTTCTTGGAAAGTAAATTCTCCTCTGGAAATAAGAGCAATTTTACCGGCTGCTTCCGCTGTAAAATCTTCTGGACTCCCCAGCTTTGCATCATATAATTCTGCGATCAGTCCCTTTTTCGCCGTTGCAGCAGAACCCGCTGGGATATTAATGTCAATTTGATTTCCACCTGCCGTTAAATGACCGATCATTTGATCAGGAATACTGAATTTCTGCGTTTCGACCTTGTATCCATACGATTTGAGTCGCTTCTTAATAAACTCTGCTGCCTGCTTCTCCTGTTTCGTTCCAGTTACCCTTGGCCCAATGGTTTCAGAGAGATAATGAATATCCTTATATATTCGTTTTGAGTCAACTCTTGCGATGACTTTTTGATCAAATGCTTTGGAGCTGGAAGCCGCTTTTTCCGGCGCTGTCTGAGCATGCGCAGCTTCTGTAGAAAAAAAATAAAAACTAGAGGCTAATAAAAGTACTGAGAGGAAAAGGGAAATTCTCTTTCTTCCTTTTTTCAAATCTATTACCTCCTTGGCTTTTTCAATTCACAACAACTATATTCTCTCTTTGCGCTTTCTTTCCTTTTCCTTACTAGTAAAATGAATCCATTCACCTATTAACTCTTAAAAAAAGCGTGACATACCTCTCACTGATTTCCCTCGCCTCCTACAAAAGCATCGGAAAAATAGTTTGACAAATCGGCCATTTAATAATAAATTAATATTGTTAACTACATTAAATAAAAGTTAACAAATGGAGGTCAATATGCTTCAAGAACAGCAAAAACTAAGAATGATGATTATAACTGCGCTGTTTGCAGCCATTATCGGTATATTGGCTCAAGTCACCATTCCATTACCTCTCGTTCCAATTACGGGACAGACGCTGGCTATCGGATTAGCCGCAACAATTTTGGGATCGACTTATGGTACAATCTCTGTTCTTCTTTACATATTGCTTGGTGCAGTCGGCATTCCTGTATTTGCCGGACTTTCTGCAGGAGTTTCCGTCATTATTGGACCAACAGGAGGGTTTATCGTCGGGTTCATCCCAACTGCATTGTTCATCGGATGGTATTTAGAGAAAACATCCTTTAACTTTGTCAGTGCCATGGTGGCCAATACAATAGGTATGCTGATTACATTGAGCTTCGGAGCGGCTTGGTTAAAGGTCGCTGCTGACTTGAGCTGGGGCGCAGCCCTTCTCGGAGGATTTGCTCCTCAATTCATCGTTGTAGGGTTGATTAAAGCGGCACTTGCTTCATGGATTGGGGTATTAGTACGGAATCGGTTGGCTAGCGCCAATATTTTATTTACAGAAAAAAAGTCAGCATAAGACGCTGGCTTTTTTCTATTACTTAGAAAAGCACTGTCAATATTTTGCGAAATGTCTCCAAGATGTTTCTCAGCTCTGCCTGAGAGTTCTTTTTCTATGCACGCCAAAGTGTCATTTTGCGCAGTCATTCCATGCCTCTAATATCCCAGTTTGTTGGCGTTAAGTGGCGATAGATAAAAAACAAAGGGATTCCCCCTTTGTTTTTATAGATCCAAATCCTTGGTTACATGGTCAACTTTCTCTTTCAAACTGTCCGCTGTATCAAAAATTTCATTATGTTTTTCTGATATAACCTCATTTGCATAATCTTTGATGGCAGCTGTCCGTTCATATAGAATATCCGAGATGGCAGTCTCCGTGTCAAAGTCAATCAAATCATTGCTCAACAATAAGGTCAAGGCAGCATTCATACGATCAAGCTCCCTGTTGCGCGAAGTGATATGATCGTTCTCCAGGTCTCGGAGTTCATTGGACATTCCAACAGATGCCCAGTTGATGTGATTGATATTACCTGCCAACCAAAAGCGCCAGGTGGTTTTGCTCAGGCGCTCTTTCCAATTTTTCGTGATTTCTTCGTCCAGTTCCTGCTTATTCTTCACTGATGTATACTCTCCGCCGCCTGCACTTGCCACTTCTTTTAACTGGCGGTCAGCTTCGTTATCAACATCAAAACCGATGATATTAATTTGCAAGTCTGTCATTGCTTTCTTGGCGTCCTTCGCCACTTGAACAGGATCTCCATCACAAGTTTCCACACCATCACTTACAACATATATAAGTGTTTTTGTCTGCTCACTGCTTGCAGCTTTCAGCTCTTTTTCTGCATGCTGTATGGCTGATGCAAGCGGCGTCCATCCACTTGCATTGAATTGATCCAATGCCTCAGTAAATTTCTTTTGATTAAAAGGCTGTAATGAGTATACCGTTTCAATATTTCCACATGACAGCTTTTTGTCCTGATCTGAACCTGTCCCTTTATGCCCAAAAACAGACAGGGATACATTGACATTGTCGGCTAGGCTTTCGGAGAATTGTTTGATACTTGATTTTGCCAAGGCCATTTTATTTCCACCCGGAACATCAGCATTCATGCTTCCGCTGGCATCAATCAATACAGCAACGTTAACTTCCTCAGCCTCTTCGTTAAGCTCTTCTTCACTGACATCCTGGAGAAGCCTTCCGTCAGGCAACTTAAGTTCGTTATACTTTACTTTAAAATCTTTAACCGGCTGTAGGGTTTCCTTTACATCAGTACGAAGATTCACAATGATTGATTGTGCCCACTCCTCGGCGCTCCACTCTTTTGTATCCTGACTTTTTATTCCTTTTATATATTCGGCGACGGCTTCATCGGCCGCTTTAGAATACTCATTGTCATCACTCAATTCTTTTTTGCCTATATGCTTTTGAAATAATTCCCCAGCCGGCTCTTCTTCTATTTCCTTACCAATTAAGCTGTAGGATGGTTCAGTTTTTTCTGTAGGTTTCTTAGCGGTTGTTTCAACAATTTTTTCTTCCTTCTTTTGTTCACTCTTTTTCTCGGTCTGTTGACAGCCTGCTATTGTCATAGAGATTATAAATAGCAAGATAAAAGCCTTTTTAGTCATTATTATTCACTTCCTTCTCTTGAATAGTATAATGATTTCTATAAGAAGCCGCATTAGACTTTTATCCCATCTGAAACAACTACCGTAAGCTGGTATACTTTTAAACGAGGTGATTGATATGGCAGAAAAGAAATATGAAGAACTCATCCCAGGCAGGATTTTTATTGGCGGAGTAGACGCAATTGAAGAGCTACTAGAAAATGAAAAGATCGACATCATCTATGATTTACGAGCCAAGCTGAAGGACGGGCTTCCCAGCGAATTGAGTGTCCATCAACCAATCGTGGATGAAGTAGAAAACCAAGCGGAATCTATTAAAGCAGCCATCAATGCAGTGATAGATTCCTATGAAAATGGAAAAAATGTTTATTTCCATTGCAATACCGGGCGCGGAAGAGCAGGAACCATTGCAACAGCAACATTACTTGAATTAGGCCTAGCCAGTACGGTCGATGAAGCGGAAGAAAAGGCGAAAGCTATCCGTCCAAATATTAATGTTAGGCCACAATTTAAAGATGCGTTAAAACACATATACGAACAATAATACTCGAAAACACAGCACCAGTATTCTACCAAAGCAGCAGCGATGATACCTGCGACTTCTATATCCACTTCCTATAAGAAGTCTGTTAAAAAATTTGATGACCTGTACATATCTTATTAAAAGGAATCTCTTAGTCTCAGGTATACTCTCGTGGCCTAACGCGATGATTGTATTTGAAATGTAAGCTCTTGATGATAAGGTAATCATATAAGAATAACAGAAAAAGAGTGATGTGAATGGATGAAAAAGATTGCTATTTATTAAAGTATGTACATGAAGAAATGAATTTAGGACGGGCGGCTTCAAGATTGTTTATTACGCCGCCCGCCCTTACTTACCGAATTCAGCAATTAGAACAAAAATTTGGCGTTCCTCTCTTAAGAAAGAATGGTAAACAAATATACTTCACTCCTGAAGGTGAACATTTAGTTCAATATGCCAATAAAAAAATTACAGAATTACAATTACTTAAAGATTACCTTTTGGATATCAATGCAACTTTAAGAATCGGCGCTTCCACAATTTACGCAAGATATCGGCTTCCTGAAGTTTTGAAATATTTCTTAAATATGTACCCTCAAGTAAAAATACATCTAAATGCGGGACTAACAAAAGAGATCTTCCAACTGCTGTCTGCTGAGAAAATCCACCTTGGTATTGTACGCGGTGAATTTAACTGGCCGGGATACAAATACCTTATTGAAACTGAGAATATTTGCATCATCTCAAAAGACAAAATTCATTTCGACGATTTGCCGAAAGTCCCTCGGATTCACTATAAGTATCCCTCAAATTTTAACCGAAGAATCGAGTCATGGTGGTATGAGAATTTTGAGACACCGCCACTTATAAATACAGAAATCGATGATTATGAAACGGTCAAAGCTCTCGCTAAGGTCGGATATGGGTACGCAATCATTCCTAGCATCTTCCTTAATGATCAGGATGACTTTCATCAGCAAAACATCGTGTTTAAAGACGGCACTCCCATGACAATCAACACATGGCTTATGTGCAGTAATGAATCCAAAGAACTTGTTATCGTAAAAAAACTGATTGAATATTTCCAATCAGCTCCACCGTTGTTATAAAATGTGGTTTAAAATAGGTGGTGTTAAGAGTTTTCGTTGCTATTCTTTATATAGGTGACATGCTACATAGTGACCTTCGGTGATCTTATGCTTTTCAGGAGCACTTTGTTTGCATTCCTTTTGGGCAAACGGACATCTAGTATGGAATTTGCAGCCTGCTGGCGGGTTCATCGGGGAAGGCAGCTCCCCCTTAAGCACAATTTCTTCTTTTTTCCTTTCAATATCTGGAGAGGGGACTGCTGAAAGAAGGGCTTTGGTGTATGGATGCATTGGGTTGGCAAATAGTTCTTCTGTTGACGCTTCTTCCACCAATTCTCCCAGGTACATCACACCAATCCGATCAGCCATATATCGAACCACACTCATATCATGTGAAATAAACAAATAGCCCAAGGACATATCCTTTTGTAATTTTTTCAGTAAGTTAATGACTTGTGATTGAATAGAAACATCTAGCGCCGAAACAGGCTCATCCATTATTAACAATTTTGGATTCAGCACTAATGCTCTAGCAAGTCCGATTCTCTGCCTTTGCCCACCTGAGAATTCATGCGGATACCGATAATAATGCTCTAATTGGAGGCCCACTTTACTTAAGGTGTCCATCACGATATCAGAACGCTCGTTAGCGATGCCCATTTTGTGAATAATCAAAGGCTCTTCTATAATTTTCCCAATTCTTTTCCTGGGATTAAGAGAAGAATAAGGGTCTTGAAATACCATTTGGATTTTCTGACGAATATCCAGCATATCTTTTCTAGATGCATTTAAAATATCCTGGCCATTATAAAGAACCTGCCCATCAGTAGGCTCTATTAATCTTAATAATGTTCGTCCGACTGTACTTTTTCCACATCCCGATTCACCAACTAAACCGTATGTTTCACCCTCATAAATGTCAAAGGTAACATTATTTACGGCTTTTACTGACATCTGCTTCTTTCCAATATTTAAAAACCCTTGTTTCACGGGAAAATGTTTCTTTAAATTTTTTACTTCCAGCAGTTTATTCTTCTTATTTATAACTCTTTCTTTATACTCATTTTGCATTTTCAATTTCATGAGGAGCCACCTCCTTCATTTCCTGGATCTCCTTATAGCGCCAGCATTTCACTTTTTGTGAATTGGTCTCTGTGTATGTAGGAGGAGGAGCATCAAAGCATTTTGTACTCGCATATAAACAGCGGTTTGCAAAACGGCAACCTTCAGGAACCTGAGATAATGAAGGTACAGTCCCTTTAATGACATGTAATTCCTCAGAGCGGTCACCGTCAATTTTCGGTATAGATTGGATTAAGCCTTGTGTATATGGATGTAAAGGGCGGGTAAACAATTCCTGAACACTTGCTTCTTCTACAACTTCCCCCAAATACATAACAATGACCCTTGAACATAGTTCTGCGACCACTCCAAGGTCATGAGTAATAAAAATGATTCCCATATGCAGATCCTCATTTAGATCTTTCATTAGCTTCAATATTTGGGATTGTATCGTAACATCCAACGCAGTAGTTGGTTCATCAGCCAGCAAAAGCGAAGGCTTACATGCGAGGGCAACTGCTATCATGGCTCTTTGCCGCATACCACCTGAAAGCTGATGCGGATATTCATTGATCCTCGCTTCTGGATTAGGGATTCCAACCAATCGCAATAAATTTACAGCTTCCTCTTTTGCCACCTTTTTAGATACTTTTTGATGAATCATTATGGGCTCCGAGATTTGTCGGCCAATAGTTTGTACAGGATTTAATGAACTTAATGGATCTTGAAAAATCATAGAGACTTCATTGCCTCGGATCTGTTGCATTTCCCTTTTGTTACAATTCAACAGATTCTTTTCCTTATAGTTCACTTCCCCTTCATATACGACTGACCTTTCGTCCAATAATCTGAGAATGGATTGTATCGTCACGCTTTTTCCACAACCTGATTCACCAACTAAACCGACGATTTCTCCTTTACCTACTTCAAAGGTAATCCCGTCAACAGCCGTTACCATGCCTCTCTCTGTATGAAAATGGGTTTTTAATTTGTCCAGCTTCAAAAGAATATCAGTCATTCTTTTCTCCCCTATTAAGCTTTAATCTAAATGCCTTTTTGAATCTAATTTTTTTATAATGCGGGTCCATGATGTCTCTTATTCCATCGCCTAAAAGATTCAGCCCTATTACAGCCATAATAATCATAATCCCTGGAAAAACTGTCATCCACCATGCATTAAATATGACAAGTTTCCCATCATACAATATATTTCCCCAGCTTGGATTTGGTGTTGGAACGCCAGCTCCTAGAAAGCTTAATCCCGCCTCTGTTATAATCGTATCTGCAAAAATGAATGTTGCCTGCACGATAAGCGGAGATAATACATTTGGCGCAATATGCCTCCAAATAATACGTGTTGAGCTAGCACCTTGAGCTTTCATTGCTTCAATATACGTTTGTTCCTTGACAACTAGGGCCGCCGATCGGACAACCCGTGCTACATAAGGTGTAAATACAATGCTTAAGGCTAAAACAACGTTTTCTGTACGAGGGCCCAAAGCCGCCATTAAGGCAATGGCGAATAAAATACCTGGTATAGCTATCAAACCGTCACTGATTCTCATAAGGATGTGATCCAGTGTCTTATAATAGCTGGCATACAGGCCCATAACTACCCCTAGCATAGAGGTGATGAAAGCTACCAGAAAACCTACTCCCATTGAAACGCGAGCTCCATAAATAATCCTGGTCAATAAATCTCTGCCATAATTATCAGTACCAAGCAAATAGATGGAATTTGGGCCATCTAACCTCTTCTCCACGTCCATTTCAAATGGAGTATAGTTTGTAATAGCAGGGCCGACCAAACAAATAGTGATTAAAAAGCTTAAAATAATTAAACCTATCATCATGGAGTTATTTGAAAAAAACCGTCTTTTTAAAAGAGACCGTTGTTCATTGATCAATTTTTTCTTTGTTGCTGTTAGCATTTCCTTTGCTTCAGATCCATTCAAAACTCACGCCCCCTCTTACAAAAATAAATATTATTTTTCATCCAAGCGAACTCGTGGATCCACAACACCATATAGCAAATCAATTAATAAATTCAGCATGACGTATATAAAAGTCACAAATAGAACGATTCCTTGGATGACAGTGTAGTCTCTTCTCTCTACTGAGTTAATGATCAGTTGGCCTAATCCAGGAATATTAAAAATGGTTTCCGTGATAACTGCTCCGGTTACCAATGCACCAAATGTCTGTCCGATTACAGTTAAGATAGGGAGAAACGCATTATGAAGAGCATGGTTATAGATAACTTTTCTCTCACTAACTCCTTTTGAACGCGCCATATTAATATAGTTGTTGTTCAATACCTCAAGCATAGAGGAGCGTGTCATCCTAGCAATAAGGGCCGCTTGAATAGAACCTAATGATATTGCAGGTAAGATTAAGTATTTTAGGTGATTCCATACCCCGCTGCTGAGAGGCTGATATCCTGCTATGGGAAGCCATTGCAAATGAACTCCGATCAACAAAACTAGAAAGAGAGCCAATAAAAAACTTGGCACAGCCATACCTAGTAGTGATAATCCCATCACTGCCTGATCCACAATCGTTCCCCGCTTAATAGCGGCGATAATTCCAAGTGGAATGGCAATGAACAATGCAATCACCTGGGCAAAAATTGCAAGAGACAAAGTAGGAGTAACATGGGAAAAGATAGCTTCTAAAACGGTTGTATTCATATGAAACGAGACCCCAAAGTCTCCTTTCAGTACATTTGTAATCCAATGAAAATATTGCTGATAGATAGGTTGGTTTAACCCCATCTCTTCACGTACATTATTAATCTGTTCTTCAGTCGCTTCATCTCCCAACATATAGGAAACAGGATCACCCGGTGTTAAATGTATAATGAAAAATATCACTAGGGACACGATGAACAGTATTGGGATTAAGGATAAAGTTCTTTTTAATATATATGACCACAAAGTCTGTCCCCCCAAATCTTTAATAAAGCACCCCGATCATTCCATTTAAATCGGTGATCGGGGACTCTCTCTTTTTCAATAGAGTGGCATATGAAGCACGTATCAAAAGAAAAGCTGTAACTATTCTGGTAAATTATCCAGCGCTTGAAACTACATATATTTTATAAAAAAGTAATTATTTGGATTTCGTGACATTCCAGTAAATAGCCCCATCCACATATTCGATTTCTGAAATATTATCCCTCGAAGCATAGATAGAATTTACATCGCCAATTTTAATGATTGGGATATAGTCGATAAACCAGGCCTGTAAGTCATTATATTTTTTTTGGGCCTCCTCCAATGATGGAGCCCTGCGAAACTCCTCCAAAATCTCATTCAATTCTTCACTGTCTGTCCAACCAGTAAAATCAGATCTCATAAACGCAAGAGAAGATGGCTCCGGCTTCGCAGTATTAGGAATGATCGTAATATCATAATTATCCGGGTTGTCCCGTTTATCTACAAAAGTAGGCCAATCATAGACTTCCACTTCAGCGTTAATTCCCATTTGGTTTAATTGTTCCTGCAAAACAACGGCGGAGCTATACACATATTCATAATCTCTGGTAGCCATTATTTTAAGAGTTTCCCCATTGTACCCAGCCTTTTTAAATAGTTCCTTGGCCTTTTCTGCATCATGAATGTTGTATTCTTCTTTCCCGATATCGCTGGACCACTGACCTTCTTGATGGTACATCATCATATGATGAGTTTTTTCGTAATTTTCCGAATTACCAAAGGAAGCCTTTAAAATAGCCTCTTTGTTTATACCAGTGGCAAGCGCTTTCCTTGCGCTTAAATCTGAAAACAAGCCCTTCTTTTTATTCAAGTAAATGTTCAATATTGTATTTGGCGAAGAATATAATTTGACGTTAGGATTGCTCTTAAGTTGATCCGTGCTATCATACGGAATACTATGTGCCACATCGTATTCTCCGGACTGTATTCCAGCAAGTCTAGTAGAGGAATCGGCTACAAAATTAAAATACAAATCATCAACTAGAGCTTCCTTCTTTCCTGACAATCCATCAGATGCTTCCTCTCGACTTGAATAATCTTTAAACTTCTTCAAATGAATCTGTTGATCCTGTTGCCAAGACTCAAGTTGAAAAGGCCCAGTCCCTATAAATTCAGTTAATTTGTCCCCTTTAATGTTTTCAATAACAGACGCTGGCATAATACTCGCTAACTCGCCTCCAGAATAAGCAAGTACAACTAAAGCAGTTGAGGTCGGCTGTGACATTTCTAACTTAACTGTATAATCATCAATCTCTGAGAAGGAGGCATCATCAAATGTTTCTTCCGCTGAACTAGAATTTTCAAGCCACCGGTTCATTGAGGCAACAACATCTTTAGCTGTCATTGTTTCCCCATTATGAAATTTGACATCCTTACGCAGTTTAAATTCGATAACGCGTCCATCCTCTTTTAATTCCCATGAATCAGCAAGCATTGGCTGCACACCATAATTAGAATCCATAGTAACTAATGATTCGAAAATATTCTTTCCTATATTTGACGTTGCAGTTGTCGTATTGGTATGAGTATCCAAGGATGGCGGCTGGCTAGGATAGGCCACAATTAATTCTTTATCCATATCGAAATCCGAGTTTGAATTTGTGTTGGTTGATTTACAGCCGGCGACCAAAGCAATAATGGATAATATACATACCATCCATACCATTTTACTTGCTCTCATTACTTCATCCCCTTTTCATTTAATTGCAAGCGAATACATTTTTAAATAAACTTGGCATACTGCTTTTATTTAGAGAAAGTGGTAAACTTCACCACCTCCATATAGCAACTATTTATTCAACGTGTAAAGGAATAAAGATGGTACTCATATTCATTTGGCGGCCCCATTGCAACCCACATTCTTCCCGCCTCAGGTTCAGCAATTACTGATGCAAATGTAACAATATCCCCTCCGTTGTCTCCAGGTGCCTGCATGCTCTCATCCCCAGGAGCTTGACATAAACAGTTCGGATAGTTCTCTCTGTCCCGCATGATCTCTTTCATTATCTCCACAGTTATTTCGCCTTTTTTCTCTAGCAATAATTGCTCCATTCGCTGTTGCCGTATTTTAGAGTTATTCAAAAGGTAACCTTTAGACCGTTCTTCGTTCAACAATTCCTTAGAGAGATAATGATTGGCATGTGCCAGAATCCCGTCCTTTGGCTTTAATAGAGCATCATCCGTAACCGTTGTTTCCATATTTGCTATTACTCCATTTTTATCGGACATGATTAAATTACGTGATGAGGCACGAGGAAGACTTCGAAGGTCCTTTACTGCTTCTTCTACGCAGTCATGTGTCAATGCAAACCTAGAGAACAGGTAGCGTGGATAGCCTTCTCTCCATCCCTCACATTCTAGAAAATTTGCAAAAACACCCATCCCAGCATTATTAATGCCTATGTAAGACACTTGGCCCGCGGGAGTCAACATTAATGTGGCTTTTCCTTCTTCCGGCTCTACTTCTTTTATAATGGATATAGAAGAATAAAATTCCGGAAGATCAGCGTTTTGACCAATAATGGTAGTACCTTCTTTTGTAGATTCAGGAGCCGCTGCAAAAGTTGTACACTCATTGTCTGTCTTGAAACAACGATTAATTTCTGCTCGTACCTGAAGCAAATAGGCTTCTTCAATGGAAATATTTGCTCCTTTAGCAATCCCGACAATCTCATCATCCAAAAAAGGAGAGTGCTCCTTTACGTATTTTCTATATTTCAGTGTCTCCTCCAATATTTTTGGCAAAGCTATATCATGCTGCCTTTGAAGCCTTTCAACTGCCAGATATAGATGGCGCTCAATTAAGCCCCTGCATGCTTCACCATGCTGTAAGCCAATTTCATGGTGAGTTCCCTTAAATCTATAAAAAGGGAACCTTTGATTGGACCTTTTATTGACTACCGCTTCTTTGTTGTTCATGAAAACCTCCTGTATTTAGCTAACTTATTATTTATAAAAAAATTATAACCAGCTAAACACGTTAAGTACATTTGAAGTATTTTAAGAATATGTTCAATTTTTTTTAATGAACAAACAAGAAGAGGAACTTGCCTTCTATTTTTCGTATAAGTAATGAAAGAAATATAAAGAAGGCTGCCGAAATATTCGACAGCCTAACAAGAGAATGATCTTCATTTTCTCTCATTTATTCATCTGCGCCAGAAAATCCGCCAATGGATCATCTTCTAACTCGTCTTCCTCCGCATCCTGGGATTCTTCATCCATTTTGATTTGACCCCAATCAAGATCATCTAAATCGTCCACATCAGATGAGTGGCTGTTACTGACTGTAAACTGATCTTCCTCAGGATATTCCATTTCACCATGTTCTTCTATCGTTGCTGCTTCCTCCTGCAAGTACAGAGCATCGTCGATTTCCAGCGCATTGCTGTTGAGTGATGCAAGGATGGATACAGCTCTAACAGGATCGGATAATAATTGGTAAACGATATTTCCGAGCAACGCTTCCGAATGCTCGTGCTTTAGCCAGTCGCGCTGTTCCTTCGTCAGCCCTCGTGGCAGCGGAATCGTGAGCGTCTCCCTTTGCTTTGTCAAAGTTTCGCTGACTCCACTCATTACGATGGAAGCAATTTTGCTCGAGAAGTTTCTCCGCTCTGTCTCTTTTAATCTTTGCAGCTGCTTCAAAATGTGGTCAGGCGTATCGGAAGGGATCCTGAATGTGATTGGTTGCCCCCTCTTCATCCCCGTTTCCTTCATGGTATCACCCTATTAATTTTTAACCGCTTTTTTCTCTTCTTTTATCTCTTTTTGATTCTTTTTAGCAAAATCGGCGATCAGCTTATAGTATGCATTTGCCATCATCCAAACACTTTCTTTTTCATCTTCAAAAAAGTCAATATTGTACCCATCTAGATTATTGTTTAATGCCTTCAAATAATCTTTCAAAACGATGGAACCCCCGCCAATAAAGTAAGCAATCTCTGTTTGAGAGTTTCTTTGCCAAACATTTCTTAAGTGGCGGTATTGTTTTTTAGCCAGTTCCAAGAGAATGCGGTCAACAATCTCATGGACGCTCGTCCGGCTACCTTTGACCATGATGTGGTTTCTATCATTCTTTTTCGTGATGACCTCTACAACATCCCTCCGGCTGTCGAGTTCAACACCATATTTTGAACGAATCTCCTCCCGAATTGCATCAAGGGATTCAGATACACCAAGGTTGAAGCCCTGCGCACGGTCATCATCCACTTTCCTATTCTTAATGACAGCAATATCTGTTGATAAGCCGCCAATATCTTGGATGATGATTCTTTTGTCAATCAAGTCCTTGTTGATGATTTTTAAATCATTATCCATGACTAAGTTGATGAAGGCAGCAAAACCTTCAGGGTATATCTTTACTTCTTCGAATTTAATATTGACTTTGATCCCCTGATATTTTGGAGTGACCAAAAACTCTATCTGGTGTACAGAACCCAGCAATTTAGAGCGGTAACCCACGTCTTTTCCTTCCTTCACTTCTCTTAAAGGAAGCCCAGTGCCTAAACTGTAAGTTGCTTCAACAACATTGTTACTGCGTTTGAACACCTTCTTATTCTCTTCACGCACCGCGTCAAGAGCCAGCGCTGCAAACAACATAACCAGTGTCTGATCTTCTTCCGATTTACTACTTCCCGGATCTAACTCTGTAGCATTCCCGCTCCGCGTCGCCAAATGTCCTACACGGTAAACTGCTCCATTGTCTTGTAATGAAGGGGAGTGTAAACGTATATGTAATCCATCTAATGGTTCTTGATTGTCCAACTCTTCCAATCCAATAATCGGACGGTCTTCTACATCTCTTGCAATGATATTGGGGATATTGATCTCATGCTCCATTTCACCAAAGATACCTTTTAAGGAATCATTTCCAACATCAATCGCTGCAAGTCTTGTTTTTTCCATATATAACTATCATCCTTTCTTTTGCGAAACTACCAATTGGAAATTTCTATAAGTATGATTAAAGATTACCTGAATTTCTTATTGCGGTCAATAATGCTTTCATTATTGTTTTTCTGTACACGTGTATCGTTTACTTGTATACCTGTTTACTTAAATTGTACACATCCTGTTAAATCAATATGTTTACTGTTTTGTATACATGTATACGTGTGAAGTAAACAAGATGCTTTTATTTGTGTACATGTATACAAATTTGTTTTCTTTCCATTTTCGACATTATTTCAAGAGAATCTATCGCCAGTAAAACAATTAAAAACTAGACGGGCTAAACTACTATTCATTCCCTTATGAAGAGTACAAACAGTAAATTGAACTTTTAGATTCTACGTTAAACCGCCAATGAAAATTGAGCCCATTTTATAGCAAAACTCGCGAAACTAGCCTAAAAAGAGGGAGTAAATCCTGACGAAAATAGTAGGAATTTGTCGAGTTTTACTTTTCAAAACAAACAAAAAATTTTGGATAACCCGACATTAATATTTCATTTTTAAAAATCCTATCCTTCCTCATTAATAAAGACAAACACTCTCCATAGGCATCATTCCAGCGCAATATAATATAACAACTATTCCACTGAATTTTTCAAGGTCACCGTTCTTTAGGGATTATCATACGGGCAGTAAGATTTCCTTTAACTGATTCAGTTGAAATTCATTCACATGATATTTTCACCTCAAATTTTAAATCCAAGAAGCTATTTATATCTTTTTTTCTCATAAATAGCTTCTACAGTCACTTACTAAAAAGTATGTGGTTCTTTGACCAATAACTACCCTACCCCCAGCATTGAAATCCTCTTATTTTATATGCGACTTCTTACTTCAGAGCCTCACCAAGCCCCAGTACCAAGGGAAACTGAACTATAGCCAGTAAAGCCTCTCTTGTGAATTTTATCACAAAAATCTTCTGCGGAAACGTCCCTCCCTTTATACTTAGTCGAGCTGATTGTAATACAGAGTATTCTGGTATTTTCATCCCCTTCATGGCAATCTAGATGTTTTATCATTCTTGGTATGGCTAAAGTACAGATTCAATATGGATTCTTCCGCCTGCATGTTATAATTAACATAAATGAAACGCATTTTTTAAATGATAGAAGGAGGACCTCCATGAACGGCGATTATTCAGAAGATCTGAAGGATCTCCTTTTGATTGAACATAAAGAAAAAGTGATTAAAAAAGGCAGCTTTTTGTTCCGCGAAGGTGATCTTGCCGATAGTATTTTCTATATCCGTTCCGGAAGGGTCCAAATTGGAAAAATTACCCCAGACGGGCGGGAAATCACCTTTCGTATTTGCAGTGAAGGAGATTATATAAGCGAAATCCGTCTATTTTGCGGGCTTTCCACCTATAGAGTCCAAGCGAAAGTAATTGAAGACTGCTCCGTTGTAAAAATTGGAAAAAAAGATTTGGAGGAGAAGCTCCTTCTTGACACGGGCCTTACCGTTGGTTTTTTAAAAATGATGGGCACTCAACAGCAACAAACTCAGTCCAAATTCCGTGATCTGGTTTTGCATGGAAAAAAAGGAGCTCTTTATTCAACCTTGATCCGTATGACTAACAGTTATGGGATTGAAAAAAATGATGGTATCCTGATTGATCTTCCGCTTACAAACCAAGAATTAGCCAACTTTTGCGGAATGAGCCGCGAGGTTGTCAACCGTTTGTTAAATAGCTTAAAGAATGATGGAATTATTAAAATGGATAACGGAAAAATTTTTATCCACAACCTTCAATACCTAAAGGACGAAATTCATTGTGAAAACTGTCCTGTGGACATTTGCAGGATGGATTAGCGAATTAAATTAGCATGAAAACAGAGGCTTCCCCGCGAATCTGGACTTTCTGCAATCGTTTTGAATATCTTACAATATTTTGTTTTTCACATAATAGGAATTGCCCTAATATCAAAGCCACGACACATGTCGTGGCCTTTTTTATTTGCAGCAAGTTTATTTGAGCAGATATCCGGTTACTAAAAAGCACCAAATAAGGCAACTCAACGATAGTCTGCTCTTTCTTTTTGTCTAAATTTTGAAGTACTTATGAAGGTCCTGTGAAAATGGGTTGAAGTGTGACTTTTATCACAGTGACAAAATATCAGTGGGAGTACGATTTAAGTAAATAATGAGCACATTGGAGGGTGTCAATATGGCTAAAAACAAACATAGTGCGGAGCCAAATCTGAAAGGAACGCTTGTCAGTGTTTTTGGCGTTGGAATTATAATTATCGTTATGTGGTTTGCGACATATTTCCTTTATGTTGCCAGATAAAAAGAGAAGAAGGTGAGTCTTTATGCATTTTCATAAGTATGAGAAAGTTTGGTTGATTTTCGGTATTTTATCACTTGCCGTGTTTTTAAGCATCGTCGGGTTCACCGCCTTTGCGGAGGGAAAGGATTCCGTTTTATGCCTGCCTGCAGGTGGTATGGACACGGTTGATCCGGAGAAAGTCACTGAACAGGCTCCTTTTAACAAACCTGGTGTACGACAGATTGATGAAGACAGGTATGAAGTCGTAGTGGTTGCTCAAGCGTTCGGCTATGATCCTCCAGATATAAAAGTTCCTGTAGGAAAAGAAATCATTTTTACCTTAACGAGTACAGATGTAGTACACAGCTTTACCATTGACAACACGAAAGTGAATATGATGGCCGTACCAGGAAGAATTACCTATAAAAGCTATATTTTTGATAAACCTGGAAAATACTTAGTTCTTTGCAATGAGTATTGCGGATCTGGCCATCATTATATGTCTACAGAGATTGAGGTGTATGAACCATGATTGCAGTAAAAGACAGAAAGCTTGCATTATGGAATATCGGGATTGCTTATATTGCTTTTATCATCGGAACCTTTTGTGGTTTGCTTCAAGTTTTCGTCAGAAATGACTCCTTGCAACTTCCCAAGTTCCTGGATTACTACCAAATCTTGACAGCACATGGCGTTTTATTAGCTCTTATTTTTACTGCTTTCTTTATCTTTGCCTTCCTGATTGCCGGCATGAGTAAAACACTGGGTGCCTTTGGTCCGAAAGTAAGTCTATTTGCTTGGATTGGCCTTTGGACTACAGCAATTGGAACTACAATGGCAACGGTAATGATCATTTCAGGAAAAGCATCAGTACTTTATACATTCTATGCTCCGCTGAAAGCAAGCGGCTGGTATTACTTAGGATTGGCCTTATTCATTATCGGTACTTGGTTTACCAGCTTTGCACTTCTTGGACATTTTTTCGCTTGGAAGAAAAAGAACAAAGGACAATTCAGCCCGCTGTTCGCTTATATGACTACGGCAACCCTGCTTCTGTGGATCATTGCATGTCTAGGTGTAGTTGCAACAGTTGTCTTCCAGTACCTTCCATGGGCATTTGGATTGACAGATACGATCAACGTTGAATTGAGCCGTTCTTTATTCTGGTATTTCGGCCATCCGCTCGTATACTTCTGGCTGCTGCCAGCCTATATGGCTTGGTATGTCGTTATGCCAAAAATTATTGGTACAAAAGTTTTCAGTGACTCACTTGCAAGATTTTCATTTATTTTGTTCATTTTATTCTCATTCCCTGTTGGCTTCCACCATCAGTTGACTGAGCCAGGGATCGACAGTTTCTGGAAGTTTCTACAGGTCGTATTGACATTTATGGTGGTTATTCCAACATTGATGACTGCCTTTTCTATGTTCGCTACATTTGAAATCTCCGGAAGAAATAAAGGCGGAAAAGGATTATTTGGTTGGTTAAGAAAGCTTCCTTGGAAAGATGTACGATTCTCTTCCCTCTTTATCGCCATGCTGTTCTTTATTCCCGGCGGTGCAGGCGGAATTATCAATGCCAGCTTCCAATTGAATGAGCTTGTGCACAACACACTTTGGGTTGTAGGACATTTCCATATTACAGTAGGAACGCCAGTTGCTATGACATTTATGAGTGTAACCTTCTGGCTGATCCCCTATTTAACAGGTAGGGAGTTTCCAAAGCATCTGCAAAAACTTGCCCATATTCAAATCGGTACTTGGGCAATAGGAATGTTGCTCATGTCTACTGCTCAACATTTACTGGGATTACTCGGGGCACCACGTAGAACAGCCTACGCTGGATACAACGGCAACGAATCTGCAGCCGAATGGTTCCAGGGAATTCTATCAAATCATGTCACAATGGCTGTTGGCGGAACAATATTATTCTTTTCTGCCATGCTATTAGTTTATATTGTTGCGAATTTGATGTTTGTAGCTCCAAAAGTACAAGATGAAAAAGATCTTGTTGAATTTCCAATCGCGGAAAGTGATACTTCCCATACTGCTAAGTTCTTGGAAAACTGGGGATTATGGGTCTGTATTGCATTGGCTCTCATAGTCATGGCCTATGCCTTGCCACTCTTCGACATGATCCAGAATTCACCACCAGGATCCAGAGGATTCATCACTTGGTAAGGAGTTGATTCCATATGTTCATGGTTATATCTTCCATGTTGATCGTCACAATGGTTACTATGGTGATTGTAGTAGAAATCAAAAATGCAACAGATTGATTTGGCTTTGGGGTCTGACCCCAATAAACAATAAAGAAAGGCGAGGCGGAGCAATGCTCCACCTCGCCTTTCTTATTAATGATCAATTCCCAACCGCTTTGAAAATTCCTCTGCCGCACTATAGCCTTCCCGTTGAAGATACCAGTTATTGGCGGCTGCTTCTATGAGACCTGCCACATCACGTCCTGGCTGGAGCTGAATCTCAATATGAGGAATTTTGACCCCCATATAATCCGTGAACTGGGATTCAAGCTCCAATTCATTGTTTAGAGAGTCCTCTTCCCATTTCGTCAATTCAATATCCAAGACGATTCTGGACTGGTCCTGGAACGCCTCTCTCCCGTACAATCGGACTACGTTGACCAGACCGATACTTCTTAATGCGAGCAGTTCCCTTGTACTATTATCGTGCGTTCCGAGGAGCGTCTGAGGACCGAGCTTTTTCAACGTAACAATGTCATCCGCTACAAGGCGATGCCCCCTGCGGATTAAAGTATGGGCAGTCTCGCTTTTTCCGATGCCTGATTTTCCACGAAGCAGGACCCCTATACCTGAAACATTCACACAAACACCATGGATAGCCATTTCAGGAGCCAACGTCTTCAACAAATAAGCATCCATTTTCCTGATAAATTCTGATGTTGGATCATCATCCGTACGGAGCAAAGGAATTCCTTCCTGGATGCAGTATTCCATCAAATAACGTAAGGGTTCCTGCTGCGCCGTGATGATGAAGCATGGGGGATGATAATTCACGATGTTCCCTATCCTCAGCTTCTGTTCCTCATCACTTAACCTTTTTAAAAAGGTCAGCTCTTTTACCCCGAGTACCTGAACGAGCTCGGTAGGGAAGAAGTCGAAATACCCGACAAACTCCAGGCCCGGTCGATGTGCTCGGTTCGTTGTAATTTTTCGGTCCAGGTGCTCCTCCCCTGCCAAAACCTCCAACGAAAATCTATTGATCAAGTCTTTTACTGTTATCGTTTTCACGTCGATGCACTCTCCATATCTGAATACCTTATGATTCAGGATTATACTTGAAAAAAGAGGAAACGTCATCCTAATTTTTCCCTATTTAAAGCGCTTACATGCTTTTGTCGAAAAATCTCTAAATAATTGTCATATCTATCCTCCGGTGAATCCACATCCAATCAGAAAAAGCAGGCTGGAAGAAACCCTCAAATATGATAGTATTCCTTGCCTAAATCGATGCTGAATCCACAACACCACTGGCAACGTATTGCTTTTTAAGCTCTTTTCATTCAGGTGTGTTCATATATACGATCAACTTACTCTAAGGTTTCAGATTCATTCATGCGTTTAAACAAAGTAATGTCATCCTCCATCCCTTCCACATTTCCGGTACCGCTGCAGCCTAACCATCTGTCCACAGAAGCCTTTGTCGATTTTTACCGGATTTTTTACATTCTTTGGGAACAAACGAAAAATATGCGGAAACCTTTCTCACAGAAATTTTAATAAACTAGGTCCCTAGACTTATCCTTCACTAAGTTATATCGGTAGACTTAGCCTTTCAAAGAAAGACACTGTGCCAAAGCACCCATCCAATTGCTTCCCTCCTACTGCTTCATATAGTCTTAGAGAGCTTTTAAGCGACAGCTAATGCCTATACAAGACTTGGCTCGCTAGAACAACAGTACAGAGCTCTCCACGTTAATGATTATATTTAGCATCGGCAACCTCTATGATTGATAAAAAGATCGAATAATTGGAAGTCCCTGTACTACTCGAATATAATGGTGTAGAACAAGGATAAAGGGTGTTGAATAGAGATGGAAACATTAAACATGTTCGCATATTCTCGCGCCGCTTTATTGATTGCGTTGAGGAATACAAAGGACAACACTTGGGATGAACGAATTGATGGCTTTCCAAACACGATCCGGTGGAATGTTGGACACGTATATGTTACGGCTGAAGAATACCTAAACAAAGCCGATCATCATTATGACATCATTCATCCTGAATGGTTCGACTTTTTTCTTGATGGGACAAGCCCATTTAAATGGGAACAAGAGCCTCCAACAATTGAGGAAATCTTAGAAGCTTTGACAAAGCAGAAAGGGCGCATCATTGAGTTTTTCAATGGAAAATTGGATATTGCAGCATCTGAAACAGTTGACATCCGCTATCTAAAACTGGATACGGCTGATGCGGCCCTGCAATTCGTCACTTGGCATGACGGTATTCATCTAGGAATCATCAAATCTATGCAATATGTCATGAACTGAGAACAACCTCCCCTTTATCGTGGGGAGGTTCTTTTGGCTGCTTATATTAAGATTTTTTAAGGGGTCTGGCCCCCACTGCATTAACGCGTTAACGCAGTGGGGGCCAGACCCCTTTTTTGTTCCTTTCCCTTACAACGGGAAGAAAAACGGAATCGCAAACATCATCACAACAAAAACCACCGCCATTAATGGCACTCCGATTTTGACGAAGTCAGAGACCTTATAGCCCCCCGCTGTCATTACCATGGCGTTTGTAGGTGATGCAACAGGTGTTGCAAAAGCCATGTTGGATGCAACGGCGACGCCAATTAAAAACGTGTAGGGATTGGCATCGATGGTCAGTGCCGCGTTCATCGCAATAGGCGCAAACAGAACGGCCGTCGCCGTATTACTAATAAATTGCCCGAACGTCATAGCCAGCAGATAAATGCCGGCGAATACACCCAAGCTTCCTAAACCGCCAAGCGCCTTGATGATTCCTTCCGACAGAATCATGATACCTCCTGTCTTTTCCAAAGCTGTAGCGATTGGAAGCATGGCGGCAACAAGTACAATAGTCTCGAAGTTGACCTGGCCATATGCATCATCCATATTCCGGAGACAGCCAGTCAAAATCATTAATACCGCTCCGATTAACACCGAAATCACTGTAGGGAAAATATCAAAGACCATTAGAAAAACCATCAATAAAACTATTCCCGCCGCAATCGGCGCCTTGCCGCTTGCAGCAGCCGCACTGGCATGCTCTTGCGGCTGCCCCACAACGACTACGTCGTTCGTTTCTCGCGCCAGTAGTTCTATTGAAGACCAAGACCCTTGAACAAGCAACGCATCCCCGAACCGAAGCTTCTGTTTTGACGGCTCTTTCAAAACATATTGTCCCTGGCGGTTGATGCCAAGGATATTCAGATTATACTTTTCCCTAAACCCGATGCTTTTTGCTGTCTGATTAATTAATGTTGAATGCGGGGTCAGTAAGACTTCCGCGATTCCGAGCTGTTTTGACACCAGCTCATCGGCCTCGGACTCCTCTTCTTCAAACATTAAACCGAAGTCCTCCACCATTCTTTCCACGTTTTCCAACGTTCCCTGCAAATAAAGAATATCCTTCGGCTGGATGACACTACTCGGACCGGCCATTTCATGGTAGGTCATTGGCAATAAATTCAGACCCTCTGCCGATTTTCTCACGATTTTTAAAATATATACTTGATAGCTAGCCGGCGTTCCCAATTCCGTCAGCTTCTTGTCGACCATTTCCGAGTCTTCCGGTACCCTTACTCGGAACAGTTTTCCTCCGAGCTGATAGTCATCCGCAAGCTGTTCCGGGGATAACTGATACTCGTCTTCCGAATTCCCTCTGTTCTTCCCCTTCGGAAGCAACTTATTGCGAACCAAATATAAATAAATAATGCCTGTAATGACACCAACAAGCCCCACTGGTGTAATGTCAAAGAAGCTTAGCTTTTCAAATCCGTTTTCAGCAAGCGTCTCGCTGGCAATCAGGTTGGCAGGCGACGCAATGAGCGTCAACAGTCCGGAAAAGCTTGCCACATACGACAGCGGAATTAAAAATTTAGATGGTGTACTTTTTATGCTAATAGCAATACTCACGACAATTGGCAGCATGATGGCAACCGTACCTGTATTACTCATAAATGTTCCGATAAACGCTACAATAATCAGCAGAATAACGAACAGTTTATTCTCATTATCTCCTGCAGAACGAAGCACGAAGTTACTGGCCATTTGTGCAAGCCCTGTTCGTAAAATTCCCGCCCCAATAATAAATAATCCGGCAACCATGATAACAACCGAGTTTGAAAAACCAACAAGGGCTTCTGTCGGACTTAATATTCCCGTCAGAACAAATGCCAACAAGGCCATGACCGCCACTAAATCTGCTCGTATCCGGTTGGACATGAATAAAATGATTGTGATAGCCAAAATAATGAATGTCAAAATAAGGTCCAAAGTCATCTGAATCCTTTCTTAGAAGCTTATTGTCAATTGTATAGCAAAATGTCACAAAGTCCCCGGAAATTTGTGATAAATTCGTGTAATCAACCGCAGGCTAGACTCAAGCCATTTGGGTAACAAATTGACGCAGGATGTAACACCCTTCAATTTACAATTTCTTATTCGTTCGGCCCAATCACTCTTCTTCTAACATCCGGGGCCTCCCCTTTTTCAATCCGCTTCGCCAAAGTGGTTCTCCAATTCAGCGAGAGAGCTTCACATTGAGACAGTAATCTTGCCTCTTCTACATTATCTTTTTCCACATGCATGATTCTATTACATTTTTCAATCGTCCACTGAGGATATGGTTGCTCGACCAGTACCAGCTCCTGACCAGCTTTAATGCTCCCCTCTTTCAATACACGGTAATACCAGCCAGTTCGTCCTGAATTTTGCAATAGTAATGCCAGATTCTTAACTTTGAACCGACGAGCAGGTTTCCAACATGGTTGCCTCGGCTGTGATACCTGAATTACAGCATCGCCAATTCCGTAAATATCTCCGATTGAAACTGAGCTTTCAAGCTGATTTATCAAAGAAAAGTTTTCTCCCATCCCACCAGGAAAAATCTTTGTATCCGGAAGCTCTTTTCTCCAATATAAATAGTGTTCTGAAGGGTAAGCAAATACAGCCTTTTCAGGTCCTCCGTGATGCTTTAAATCTGCCTGTCCATCTCCGTCCAAATTTGTTTTCGCTAGCCACGTGGGACCTTCGACAGGCTCTTTAAAGATTCCACTCTTCCATTCACGATCCATTGGAAGAGCAGCACCCCTTTCTCCGACAGTCTTCGGCTGTCCGACATAAATTCTTTCCAGCAATATACCCATTTTAGTATCCCCACCTATAGTTATATTTTAGCTTTCTTTTGACATCATTGCCAAAAAAAGAGCAAAGCACCTTATTAGTAGTAGGTAGGATAAAACCAAAAGGGATAGTGAAGCAAAAAAAGAACACGTATAGTACAATAACAAGGAATCTGAAAATAAAAAGGGATGGGGACTCAATGGGGCTGAAAAAATTAACTATTCCACAACGATTACTCATTATAGTTGCATTATTTATCATAGTCGAATCGTTCTTAATTTCTTCTAAAATTTATTTTAATAGCATGGAAATTAGGGCTCTTTCTGAAGGCTGCCTTGATTTAGAAGGTAAAATAGCCGTAGAGAAGACATTTTTTAACTTAGATTACTCTTTTTCTTGTGAAAAATAATTAAAAGCCTCGCTTTGTAAAAAGTGTTTTTTTTCAAACTCGATTGCTATGCACCTGGCAGGAAAGTTTTGATCCATGGGAGTCTTTTTCCTATAACAAAACTTAAAAATCCAAATATAAAATAAAAAAAGCTTGTAGAGAAAAGTACATGCCTTCCCTACAAGTTGGCCACTCTTTATAGTGGCTTAAGTGTTTACACCAGCTATTACTTATCAGCATATTTTGATATAAATTTGTCAACTTCACTTTTTTTATCCCCGTTTAAAAGATGCGAATAGCCTTGTACGATCCATCGCTTTAGAAGGCTCGTCCCACTCTGTATGAGATTGGGTATCCGAATCAGATGAATTAAAAAACTATACTATTTTTTGTTAACTTTTTATTTATAGTTGCCTCTAAAAGAGGCCTCTGCTGAAAGTACATATAATATAAAATTGTATAGTTAAAAATGGTGGTGAGACAATTGAGATTAAAAACCTCTACTTTTAGAGATAAAGTATGTTTGATCTTACTGATAGTTTCAGCATTATATATAATAATAAGATTAACAATGGTTATCCTAACTCAAGCATTTGAGCTTGTAATCTACTCAAGAACTTTCGGAATAAACTTATGGAATTTAGCTTGGACCACTGACATAATAGTTGCATTTTTTTGCCACATAGCTTCGTTTCTTTATTTTCGTAGAAAGGCGTTTTCCTTTCTTATTTTTGTAATATTGCTATGTTCTATTATAATCTGGTGGCCGGCGATGATCTTTTCAAAGGAAATCGTTGCAATTAACAACCCTTCATTGAAAGATAACTATGCAATCTCTCAAAATTTAACGGACAGCGCTTCCCCTGAAAAATTTGTCATTAGCGTTAGAGTATACAAAGAGGTTTATCCTCTACTCTATAAATATCATGGAATGGAAATGGAATTGGTTTCCCGGAAAGAGGATGCAGAAACAATCTCTCTTTTCAACAAAAAGATGTATACCATCAGCGAGGATGGGAAAACCCTCTCTTATGGGAAACTAATCGTACCTTTAGAGTAAGAATGAATGCCTCTATTTTATACAACTACAAAATAGTGGAGTTTATTCATTTAAAACATCGGTATATAACTTATCTGCCCAAGCTTTAGCCAAAGCCCTTCCTTCTTCATCTGTATAATGCGGTACTGGCAAATTTGGGTTCCTTAACATAGCCCTTGCGATTGCAATATCTGCATTTGCTACTGAATTCAAATATACAATAGCATCGTCTTCCGCTATCGCTTTGCCTGATTTGAATTTCGTTTCAAAAAAGTCCGCAATTCTTGTCATGACTCCATTTCCTCTAAAGTATTCTACAAACGCATCATAGATACTCAGAGTGATATCTCCATCAAGCTGCTTTCCGATATTTAAAGCATCAATATCGGAAAGGTAATCATCATAGGAGAAGTGGGAGCCTATGTCCCGCGCTCCAATTACCTTTAAGCCTGCATAAGTTACATCGTAAGACTCGTTTTCTTGGATCTCATAGACTTCAATCATCGAGCCTGCCCATCCCGCAAAATCCCTAATGTGCTCACCCACAAGATGCGCATCCAGGGATTATAGTAGCAGACACGGTTCTATTCCGATCACTTCTCTAGTAAGTGGATCAACCAAGTTTTTAAACTCAGTTACACCTTTATAGTTTGCAGTAACAAATTTGACAGAATCTTGGTCTATTGGTCCAGATATCATTCTCTAAATACCTTCATCATAATCACGTTTCTATAATTTAAGCTTGTAGGATTAACCATTTGCTTTTTGATAACTATTCTTTAGTAGGTAATAACATGCACTCAGTTCTTTTTTAACACCAATTGAATGACATGTGCTTTGCCTGTATGGAGTATTCCTTCCTCTCTGATTTGTTCTCCATAAAAAAAGTGTATAATGCGGTGGCCGCGGTACCATTCAAGCATATCTTGAGGATCATACAGCATCTCCACATCACGAGGGCCGCCTGTCTCATATTCAATCTGCTCTTTTGAGTACACTTCTAACATAATGATGCCGCCAGGCTTGACCACAGTCAGTAGTTTTTCAAAGACATTCTTTTGATCTCGTCTATAAAAATGGCCAAATACCATGACTGCCGCATCAAATTGGGAAGCTTCAGGCTCGTATTCTAAGAGGTTCGCCCTCTGGGTCTCCACTTTCACCTGATTTTTTTCAGCAAGCTGCCGCGTTTTCTGAAGACCGCTCTCCGCATAATCCAGAGCCGTCACTTTATGCCCTTCTTGGGCTAAAAAAACAGCATTCCGCCCTTCTCCTTCAGCAAAACAAACTATCGCCGAGCAATCCTTCAGGCGGCCCGCTTCGCTTTTGATAAAAGAGTTTGGTTCCTCACCATAAATATATTCTTCCGTATCAAATCGTTCATGCCACTTATTCCCCATTTTAAGATCCTCCTTTATCCATTCGATAAATCAAAATGCGTTCATGGTCATTACGTTCATAAAAATAATTCAGCCTGATTTCCTCAATAAGCTTAAACTGAGTGTGATTCAGCAAATAATATACATATTCGTTGGAAGGATAGTACAAAATCAGGTCAATTGTGCGAGGATGTTTTTCAACGGATTCCAAAATATGCTGTACGATCGTCATAAAAATCTGTGCAGAAAATGGATTAAAAAAGAAAAATACGTTGTCTCTCGGTTGTATATCATATTCCTGTGCCAGTATACATTGAAATTCAACGCTTCCTCTTTTACGCTTTGCCTTTTTGCTATAACTTGCTTTATTCTTAAGCGCATCCTCATACAAAGCAGGATTCATCTCGATTCCAACGGCAGAGGCTTGGAAATGATAATGAACATAAAAGGGGACCCTTCCCTTTCCACAACCCATATCCACAAGGCAGGCATCCGATGTCAGCCTGTACCGCGAAAACAGTTGATCCAATGCCGCGTAAGGGGTTGGTTCATAAGGGTTATAATGTGGTTCGGCTGGAAATATCCGCTGTTCCTCAGTGGTCTTTATAGATAGAAGTTTATCTTGCTTATAATCAATCATCAAACAACTCCCGAAAACATTTTATTCTTAAATCTTACTATATTCAAAGACGAAAAAATAATTAAAGGTCCCATTCAAAAACTCCCGAACTCCTTATTTTCCATGTGTCTTTGTAACAGCGGAAACAATTGGAAGCTTAAAATAAAAGCAGCTTCCCTCCCCTTCTTTGCTTGTAGCACCTATCGTTCCCCCATGATAATCAATAATTTCCTTTGCGATCGCCAAACCTAATCCAGATCCGTTATCTATATCATCATGGCGCCTGCTTCGAAAGAAGCGTTCAAATACAAGATTGATTTCTTTTTCATTTATACCTGCTCCATTATCCTCGACTTTGATCACGAGCTGTTGACCTTCCTCTTCCGTAACCCCTAATTTGATAACTCCGCCATGCTCAACGAATCTTTGAGCATTTTTCAGGAAATTGACAAGAACTTGTTCAATCCTGTGTTTATCTATCAACACAAACAGATCATCATCTTCGGAAATGAATTCTTCATATAGAAATAAAACCCCCTGTTTTTCTATATCGATCTTCTGTTTATCATAAATTTTTCTCAAATACTCGCGTATGTTGACTTTCTTCCTGTTAAAAACAATCTCTCTATTCTCTATTTCCGTCATGTCCTGCAAATCATTCAGCATTCGGGAAAGGTACAAGCTTTGTTCATGAACAAGCTGGATGAACTTCCTATCGGGGTTAATAACGCCATCCAATATTCCTTTCGTATAAGCCCGTATAGTTGTCAAAGGAGTTGCAATTTCATGGTAAATATTTCGTATCCATTTGCTTCTTGATTGGTGGGCTTCGTTTAATTTTTGATTGGCCGTTTGAAGCTCCCTATTCATTTGCTGAAGCTCCATCGTCCGATCCTGTACTTGCTGTTCCAGCGATGCGTTCAATTTCACCAAATCACGTGATAGCTTTTCAGTGTGCTTAAAGGATTTTGAATACTGACGAGAAATAATAATAGCCTGTGTGAATAAAAAGAAAAACAGCCCGACAGATGCCAGCTCAGTCGTTTTGATTAAATGATTATAAAACAGGACATCGTTTATAATCGCCAGAAAGAATAATAGATTGGCCATAGCATTCAATAAGGCACTTTCTCGTTTTTTTATAAGCGCCCTCATATCGACATAGATTAAATAGATCAATATAACCACGATAAATAGTTGAAGAAGCTTCATTGTATTTGTAAACACAATGGGCGGCGTCAAGATAACGAAAAGACCGTAAAACGCCAGCGTAGCAACAATAATATTTCTTATCCTCCGACTCATATCTTTAGGGAACTGCGTATATGTATACAAGACAAAAAATAGTATAGCTAGGGCTGCTCCCAGATATTCGAGCTTTTTGCCCCATTCCCAGCTTAAAAATGGCAGCATATAGTGGGCTAGAATCCCATCCAAACGCACCGCTCTCATTGACACGAACAAACAAACCAGGCCGAAAAAAATCAGCGGCAGTTCACTTCTTCTCAAAACAAATAAAGCCACATGATACAGTCCCATCACCACCAAACACATCACAATCAGCGACCGAAACAAAAGTTTCTTTTCCCGATATTGGGCAATGGCCTCGGGCTCTCCGATTAAAATAGAGTCAACAACCCCCGCTTTCCATTGATAATAGTTAGATACTTGCATCACAAGTTCAACTTTCTGGTCATCTACCTGAAATTGAACCGTTTTGGGGATGTTTTGTGGCTTCATTGAATTTCTGCTTTTCCCAACCTTTCCATTTCCAACCTTAGGTTCCCCGTCAATCCACAGTTTAAAAGCTGAAGAAATTTCTGGTACATAAAGGGCTTTGACTGTTCCCACCTCATTTTGCGGAAATACTATTTGCAGGCGGTAGGTCGCATATCCCTGTTGGGGCAGCCGTTCTCCATCCAACTCATAGCTGCTCCATGGATTAGGCACCTTCATTACATCGGGCGCTGGTTGACCCCCACTTTTAAAGTCATCAGGTGAAAGCAGGTTATGCCAGTAGAATTCCCACTCCCCATTCAATTTTTCCGTTTCGGCCTTTGAAAAGTGGTTCATGATATATGCTCCATACTCTGCATCATTTCTATCCTCTTTCGCTGAACAAGCTACCAAAAAGAAAGTTATAGCGAAAAAAAGGGTTGTTTGTTTTATTTTCATCACGAACTCCCTATCATATCCAAACTTTAGTCCCAATTTTACCCGAGGAACTCCCGCTTTTTTCAGAAATCGTTCGACAATATTTGTAAAGTTATGAATAGAGGGAACTAAATTGATATAATAATTAAACACTAATTTAATTGTTTTTTTGTAACCCTTCCCCAAAACTCTTTCATGCTTTTATCTCATAGAGAAGGGTTCTCTCGTAGCTGAATCAGGAAGGGGATTGCCATGAATACAATTAAAATATTAATTGTTGAAGACGAGCACTCCATTATCACTATTCTCCGTCTTTATCTAGAGAAGGAAGGGTTTATCGTCCTTTCATCAGCAAGCGCATCTGAGGGGATGCGTTTAATTGATGAAGCGGCGCCTGACATTCTCTTGCTAGATATTCACCTTCCGGACCAAAATGGCTTTGATGTTGCCCGGAAGTTCAGAGAAAAGTCCGATGGCATTCTCATCTTTATTACTGGAGAAAAGTCAAAAAGTATCGTACTTGAGGGTTTCGAGATCGGTTGTGACGACTTTATTATTAAACCATTCGACCCTGTTGAGTTGATTGCCAGAGTTAAAGCAAATATTAGAAGAACCGGTTTGGCAGCTTCCGAAGTTTTAAGGTTGGGAGATTTAACAATCAACCTTATGAATAAGACTGTTTATAAAAATAACCAGAAAGTCGACCTGTTTACCAAAGAAAAGATGCTTCTCTTCCACCTGGCCCAAAATCCAAACCAAGTATTCAGTGCAGAACAGCTTTATGATCGTATATGGGGAATGGATTCAAATGCAGATTTGAAAACAGTCCAGGTCAATTTAAGCACCTTGAGAAAAAAGATTGAGGATAACCCTAAAAAGCCAAAATACATTCAGACAGAGAGAGGATTCGGTTATAAACTCTCCGTAGGAAATCATCAAATAAAGCATTACCTCTAAAATTTTCCCAATAAAAAAATCTCAATTTCCCCGAATTAAGGCCGTCTAGCTCTTATTAAAACCTTAGACGGTCTTTTATTTTTTAAAAAACAAATTAATTTTCCCAACATTTTATTTTTTTAACTTGATTTTAACCTTTGTACGGTAAAATGTTTTTAATTGCTACAGATACATAAGGAGGGGGCCCTTATTTTGAAAGTGGCATTAGATCAAGAGTGGGTGGAGTTGATTACACTAGCTAGGCAGATGGGATTGACATTAGAAGAAATCAGGGAGTTTTTCATCTCCCAGCAGAAGACTCCTGCTTCAAGGAATGTGAAGGGTGTAGCTCAATGAATAAGTGGGAGTGGCTCAATCAAAGGGCAGATAAGGAAAGAAACACGGGTTAATTGATTAGGATCGATCTAATCAATTAACCCGTGTTTTTTATCTATCTATAATCGACACTATGATAATCATGTTCCCGGAGATCCATCGTTTTTCTTTTTAAAAAACCACTTGCTGTCAGGCCTCTCACGTGGAGTAATATTCATAATGAAATAACCGATGATCAGAATAAGAATGACGAGCGAATAAAGCAAAGTATTGATGGGATGGTCGTGATCGACGATGATCAATCTGATCATCGCTGTGATACCGATGTAAAGAAAGTATCTCAGGGGAAAATGATAATCCTCTTTAAAATACTTGACGATCATGGTGATGAACTCAAAGTAAAGAAAGAAAAGAAGGATATTTGCCAAGAAAAGCTTATAATCATTGTTTTCTTTTTCTAGCAGAATTTGGCCGAAAATGAACAGCTCTTGAACAAGTAGCGCGGATAAGATAATTGCTAGGAAAATGAGTGAAATATTGAGCACGGCCTGTAGTACTTTCGGAATCAACTGTTCCAAAGTTAAATTCTTTAGTTTATTCATCTGCGCCTCCTCTGACTTTTCTACTTTTATTTTAAACGATACCTCCTTTGAGATTGATTTAAAAAATGATCGATTGTATGACAAATTAAGATCGCTTAAAGCCGGGATAGGCTCTGGCCCCTTCATGTGAAAGTGCTCTTAAAATCAAGAACTTCGTGCTTTTTAACAGTACGGCTCACTTTTTAAATACGCCAGCCCTATTTAAACGTCATACTAAATTCCTATTTTTTCACAAGCCAATTGACTTTTGAATATAGATATTGTAAATTTTGCATAAGGTAAACTTTTTTTACCTAAGTAAACTTAATTGAGAAAGAAGGAGATAACGGAATGTCTTCATTTGTTTTGCCTGCGCTAAGCTATGATTATGATGAACTGGAGCCATATATTGACGCACGTACACTGGAGATTCACCATGATAAACATCATGCTACATACGTCAAGAATTTAAATAATGTATTAGCGGGGCACGATGATTTAAAAAGTAAATCTGTTGAATACTTACTCAGTAATTTGAACTCTTTGCCCGAAGAAGTGCAAACAGGTGTAAGAAATAACGGTGGAGGGCATTATTGCCATAGCTTATTTTGGGAAGTGATGAGTCCTAAAGGAGGTGATGAACCAAAGGGAGATATAGCCAAAGCCATCGACCTTTACTTTAAAACTTTTGATGACTTTAAAGATAAGCTGTCCAAAGCAGCCGTTTCCCGGTTTGGTAGTGGATACGGCTGGCTAGTACTTAATGGGAATGAATTAGAAGTCATAAGTACAGCAAATCAGGACACACCATTAATGGCCGGGAAAAAACCGCTGCTTGTCATTGATGTCTGGGAGCATGCTTATTATTTAAAGTATCAGAACAGGCGACCGGAATTCGTCACGAATTGGTGGAACACTGTGAATTGGGATAAAGTGAATGAATTGTATTTAGAAGCGTTGAAGTAAGTTAATAGTTGAAGTCATTCGTATGCCATTTAGCTCCCGGACTGGTAACCCGGGAGCTTTTTTTTATAAAATCCTCCCCTGAACATAGAAAGTGGCCGGTTTGCCCTAAAAAATGCATTTTACAAATTAGCTAACATCACGTTTATCAAAATCCTCGCTTTCCCAAAAGTCCGCATTTTTAATTCCTATTTTTTCCGGGTCAAAAACAGGATCCTTTCCTTCTTTACGTTGCTGTTCATAATCTTTTAAAGCGAGCATAGCCGGTTTATAAAGAATCAGGATGGCTATTAAGTTTAGCCAAACCATCATTCCAAGACCAATATCTCCGAGATCCCACGCAACCTTTGCTGTTTTTACACTTCCATAAAAAGAGGCAGCTAATAGAACAATCTTAACAACAAACATAGCTAACCGTCCGTCTCTTTCCCGGGTGAGATAAGCTATATTTGTTTCGGCAATGTAGTAATAGGCCATGATTGTTGTAAATGCAAAGAAGAAGAGAGCAATTGCAACAAAACCTGCACCAAAGCCGGGCAAGACGGTTTCAACAGCAGCTTGAGTATAAATAGGGCCTGGCTCGACATCGCCCAATCGCTTCACGATGAATGTATTATCCGGCCGAACTGTATTGTACATCCCTGTGATAATAATCATGAAAGCAGTCGCAGAACAGACGATAAGTGTATCAATATAAACAGAAAAGGCTTGAACTAGCCCTTGTTTTGCTGGATGAGATACTTCTGCTGCCCCTGCAGCATGTGCTCCTGATCCTTGGCCTGCTTCGTTCGAATAGATTCCGCGTTTCACTCCCCAAGAGATTGCCATTCCAATAATTCCTCCGAAGGCAGCATCAAAGCCGAAAGCACTTTTAAAAATCAATACAAAGATTGCTGGTAATTCCGTTATGTTAAAAGCAATGACAATTAAAGAAACAAGGACATATCCGACTGCCATGAAAGGAACAATTAATTGTGCAGCATGTGCAATGCGTTTAATACCACCAAAAATGATAAATCCCAATAATAATACGATGATGATACCTGTAATCAATTTACTTAAACCAAATGCATTATCAAGTCCCATCGCAATTGAATTCGCCTGGACACCCGGCATGAGCAGCGACATGGCTATTGCTGAAGCCACCGCAAAAATTATCGCGTACCACTTCTTCCCCATCCCTTTTTCAATATAATAAGCTGGTCCACCGCGGTATTGACCATCCTGCTTCACTTTATATATTTGCGCTAACGTTGATTCAACATAGGCCGTGCTTGCACCAAGGAATGCAATAGCCCACATCCAAAAAATAGCGCCAGGGCCGCCAAAGGCAATTGCAGTTGCCGTACCGGCTATATTACCAGTTCCGACACGACCGGAAAGTGCAACAGACATTGCCTGAAAAGATGAAATTCCTGCGTCCGAGCTTTTTCCTGAGAAGAGCTGAATTACCATATCTTTAATCAGCCGAAGTTGCAAGAACCGAGTCATAATTGAAAAAAGAACCCCTATTCCTAGTGACAAATAAATGATTGGAGAACTCCATAACACACCATTAAGCCATTCAACAAACAGTGCCATTCCTTCCCCCTCCTCGGATTTTGTTATTTTAAAATAATGTAAGCGTTTACCAAATTATACAACCAACATCCCTGAATCTCAATACAATTATTTAAAAATTAAAAAAATACGGAGTTTAATTTAGCTAACTTTTATAAAAAAATCGGAACTGCCGGCTTTAACCAGCAATCCCGATGAGGATATTTCATATAAGCTTTGAAAAGTTTTCATTTTAATTAATTAATGACTGCAATGGTGCAGGAATACGTCCACCTCTGCGAATGAACTTTTCCGAACTAAAATTGTTGACTCCCAATACAGGTGCCCGCCCTAGCAGTCCGCCGAATTCTACCATGTCCCCCTCTTCTTTGCCCGGAACGGGGATAACACGAACGGCTGTCGTCTTTTTGTTAATCATGCCAATAGCCGCTTCATCAGCTATAATGGCAGCTAAGGTTTCCGGGGAAGCATCTCCGGATAATGCAATCATATCTAAACCAACAGAACAGACGCACGTCATGGCTTCAAGCTTGGATAAGGTTAGTGCATTATCCATGATCCCGCGGATCATCCCTTCATCCTCACTAACAGGAATGAAAGCACCGCTCAAACCGCCAACATAAGAGCTCGCCATTGCGCCTCCTTTTTTAACTGCATCATTCATCAAAGCAAGCGCTGCAATCGTTCCGTGGGTTCCAACTCGCTCCAATCCAATTTCTTCAAGGATTTCCGCCACACTGTCGTTTAGTGCATTTGTTGGTGCGAGTGATAAATCCATGATTCCGAAAGGCACGTCCAAACGATCTGCCACTACCCTTCCAATTAATTCGCCGGCACGTGTTATCTTGAAGACGGTTTTTTTGATGACATCCGCCACCTGACCAAGATCCGCATCAGGATGACGCCTTAAAGCATTCAGAACAACCCCAGGTCCGCTGACCCCAACATTTAAGACAACCTCCCCTTCGCCTGTACCATGGAAGGCACCCGCCATAAAAGGGTTATCCTCAACCGGGTTGCTAAATACAACTAGCTTCGCGCAGGCTAGTCCGTTTTGATCTTTTGTCCTATCTGCTGCTTCCTTAATGATGTTCCCCATTAAACCTACAGCATCCATATTGATACCTGTCCTCGTTGTAGCAACAGAAACCGACGAACAGACCCGCTCAGTCACGCTTAGTGCCTCCGGAAGCGCATCAAGCAGCGTTTGATCTCCTTTGGTGATTCCTTTATGTACAAGAGCCGAATATCCACCAATAAAATCAACGCCGAGGGTCTTGGCTGCTTTATCAAGCGTTTTGGCCAGCTCAATCGCCTGCTCTTTTGTAGCATTTCCTAAAATTTCCGCAATAGGTGTCACAGAAATTCGTTTGTTGACAATCGGAATCCCATATTCTTTTTCCACTTCTTCAGCAACACTTTTTAGGCGGCCGGCATAGCCTGTAATCTTGTCATAAACCTGTTTATTCATTTTTTCAAAATCAGAATCTGCACAATCTAACAAACTGATCCCCATTGTGACTGTACGTATATCCAGATTTTCCATCTGAACCATTCTAATTGTTTCCATCATTTCAGTCAAAGCTATATTCATGATCAAACCCCCTTCTTAAATCCGGTGCATGGATTGAAATATTTCTTCTTGCTGAATATTGATCTTCTGTCCAATCCTATCTCCAAGCTCATCAAATTGCTTCTGCAAAGAGTGCAGGTTTTCTATTTCAGATACATCAACTACCATCATCATCGTAAAAAAGTCCTGCAAAATCGTCTGGCTTATATCGAGGACATTCACCTGATTGTCAGCAAGTATTTTCGTAACACTCGCAATAATACCAACCTGATCTTTTCCCACTACGCTTACTACCGCACGTCTCTTCTCCATTTGCACGTCACCTCAAAAATATTTTTTATAAAACAAAAAAAAGATTGGAGCTGCTCCAATCTCAAAGATAGTAGAATAACATACAAAAAAACGTTCGTAGGTTACTCTTCTGTCCTTTTGCCTGAGATTGTGAATCCTTCGGCGCCGCGCTTTGCACGGTCTCTCCAGAAGCTGCTCTTGTTATAGTGTTACCCATAACCCTCATCGCTTATTTTTTTAGATGTTAAGTTATTTTATCAATCATTATAATGGAAGGTCAATAGTTGTTTTCAGCTTAATAAAGCATAAATCAAATGCGCCTTGGCATATTTGCGCCAAGCTTCTATCTTGCCACTTACAGAAGTGGGACACTTCTACTGAATGAAGTTAAAACTGGTTTTTATCAACTTAAATGCTCACCCTATATATGATAATGAATTTGAAAATGGATTATAATCGTAAAAGTCTCAACACCCTCAGCAAAGAGAAACTTCCTTGAAAAAAATGATAGAGTACCAATAATATACGCTTGATATCTAGTAAGATACATTATTACCATTCAAATCTTCTTGGAAAAAAAACCATAATTCACCATTTGTAACATAAATACTATACCTTTGAAACATTCTTGTTACATTTGATTGTTATACTGAGCCTACCAAGAACAAAAGGGGTTCATTATTTTGAAGAAAATCGTAATATCAGCCTTAACCGCTTTATTTCTAGTATTTGGTTTCACAGGAGCCTCCTCAGCCGCCAGCACTACATATAAAGTACAAAAAGGCGATTCATTATGGAAAATCGCAAACAAACATAAGGTAACCGTTAAACAGATTAAAAGCTGGAACGGCCTGAAAAGTGATAACATCAGAATAAACCAAGTTTTGAAGATTACTAAACCTGCAGCAAAATCTAAAGCCAAAAAGGCAACTGTTAAAAAAACTACTGCTAAGAAAGTTGCTAAGAAAGCCCCAGCAAAAAAGGCAGTAGCTAAGAAAACTACAGCGAAGAAAAAAACAACTAAGAAAAAAGCTGCCTATAAAACGATGACAGTAAAAGCAACCGCCTATACTGCGAAATGCAAAGGTTGCAGCGGTATTACAGCTACTGGCATCAACCTAAATAAAAACCCAAATGCTAAAGTTATTTCTGTTGATCCAAAGCAAATTCCACTCGGTTCCAAAGTATATGTTGAAGGATACGGGATGGCAGTTGCAGGAGATACTGGCGGAGCCATTAAGAAAAACAAAATCGATCTTCATATGCCTACCAAAAAGAAAGCTTTAAACTGGGGCGTAAGAACGGTAAAAATCAAAGTCTATTATTAAAACTTCTAAACCCGAATGCTCTGAAAGCATTCGGGTTTTTATCTGCCACCATCCGACAATTCCTGTTAACATTCCCCAGGAAATGACAAATTTAATAAATAAAGGCTTTTAATAGATAGGATATGCTTGATGACGGAAGGATTTTCTCCAAAAAATAATTCAGAAACCTGGTTTGATACCGCCTTTGCTTCGTTGAAACATTGACCAAACCCTATAATTTATTGGAAGTTTTACAGCATGCCCATTAGTCGCTCCCATAGGTGTAACAAAACTGGTTAAAACCTAATAAGCGCGAGGAATCAATTTTAAAACATTGATTCCTCGCGCTTTTCTGATGTGATTTTTTAAGAAATATACTACTTATTCAGCCTTATTTTTTATATCGGTTGACAACATTAATTCCGCCTGAAGCAGAAATAATACTGCCAGTAATCAAATCTGAATCTTTATCGCAAATAAAACAAATCAGCCGAGCAATATCTTCCCCTGTACCAGATCTGCCAATCGGTGTCTGCTCATGTTTTATTTCTCTAGCCGCTTCAATACCAGCTTCTTTCATTTCTCCGACAATATCCCCTGGACAGACCATATTAGCTGTAATTCCGTATTCTGCTTCTTCAAAAGCAATGGTCTTCGTCAGTGAGGCCAGCCCCACTTTGGCTGCACTGAAAGCGGAACGGTACATCCATCCTGGTGAATGTTCAGCATCCTGAAAGCCGTAGGTGATAATTCTTCCAAACCTTTGCTTTCTCATCACCGGAATGGTTAGTTTTAAAAAGTGGTAAACGGCGTTTAAATTCCCGTCAATCATCTCGTACCATTCACTATCTTCATAATCCACCAGTTTTTTTCTCTCGAAAATATACGGACCAGCATTATTAATCAAATAATCGATTCTGCCAAATCTGCTCATCGCCTGCTCAACAATGTTAGTAATATCTTCTTTCCGAGTTACATTCCCCTGAACAAACTGCAACCGGTCTTGATAAGGCTCCCATTCCTCGATAAGTTCCTTGATTCTGTCTTCGTCGCTATAATAATTCACAGTCACACTACAGCCCTTCTGAAGAAATGCCTCGGTAACTTTACGGCCAATTCCTTTTGAGCCTGCCGTGATAATTGCATGTCTCATTTCACTCACCTCTTCACCCTTTCAGAGCACTGTGACGATTACCGATTGATCAGAGATAAAAATTCCATGCGTGCATCAGATCTTTCCTCAAACAAACCTCTAACAGCCGTTGTTGTTGTCGAAGAGTTGGACTTTTTTATCCCTCTTCCACACATGCACATATGTTTCGCCTCAATCACAACCATTGTCCCTTGAGGCTCTAAAATATCCGTTATGGCATTCGCAATCTCATTTGTTAGTCTTTCCTGAACTTGGAAACGTTTAGCATATCCTTCAACCATCCGGCCAATTTTTGATAAACCTGTAATTTTAGCATCAGGCATGTATCCAACATGAGCCACACCAAAAAACGGTGCAAAATGATGCTCGCACATAGAATAAAACTCAATATTTTTAACCAAAACTAGCTCTTTATGTTGTACATCAAAGGTTTTCTCCAAGTGAACAGCAGGATTCTCCTTATATCCTTCCGTATATTCAAGGAACGCTTTTAAAACCCTGAATGGCGTTTCTTCAAGGCCTTCCCGATTAGGATCATCTCCACAAAGCTCAATAAGATTTCTGACACCTTCCATATAGTCCTGAGATTTGTCTATTTTTCGTGCTATATCATCCGAATCCCCTGAAAAAAGATCCGGAAGTTTTTCAGAAATTAATTTAATATCAGCAGGCATACTTTTTGACCTCCTTTTTTACATACAATTCTATTATACATGAACAAGCTATTTTGTTCTTTTCCTAAAATAGGCCCATTCAACTCATTTTAAAAACCGCTCAGCATGGAGCGGTTTCATTTATTTTATTCCTTCTTTATTTACTCGAACAGCAGCGAGACTTCCAAAGTTATGAACAAGGGTCGCAGCCAACAGGGCTGTTATTTGGGTTGGATCGAATGAAGGCAATACTTCAACTAGGTCAAATCCAATGAAATTCATATCCGTCAGAGAACGGACCATTTTTAAAGCTTCATAGCTACTAAATCCTCCGACCTCTGGAGTTCCGGTACCTGGTGCATAAGCAGGGTCAACAAAATCAATATCAAATGTCAAAAAACAAGGTGTGTCACCAATTACTTCTTTTACCTGCTGAACAACATCGTCAATTCCCCGGTTGAACAGCTCATCCTGTGTAACCACATTGTATCCCAACTCCAAACTGGAATCTATATCCCAACCGCGCATACCTATTTGGACAACTTTATCCGGTTGTACAAGCCCCTCTTCATAAGCTCGTATAAAAGGGGAGCCATGCCAGTATTTTTCATCCATATATGTATCCCACGTATCTGTATGAGAATCAAATTGAAGCAAAGCCACCGGCCCATGTACTTTGGCTGCAGCACGCAGGCTTGCCAATGTGATGGAGTGATCCCCTCCCAGTCCAATAGGAATGATGTTTTTCTCCATCAATTCCAACATAGCTTTTTCCATAATATCATAACTTTTATGAATATTTTGGGTGATCACAGGCAAATCCCCTATATCAATTGCCCGCGTATCTTCAAAAGGAGAAACCTTTAGCGATTCATTCTGCGGCGATAAAGTCACAGATGCCTGCCGAATGGCCTGTGGGCCAAACCGCGCGCCTGCCCTATAGGAAGCTGCCGTATCAAAAGGCATCCCTAGTATAGCTACTTTCGGGTCTTCCCTTTCAGAGGGCAGCCTCATAAAAGTACCTGACGTACAAAAATCTGGAGTAAAATGTTCAAACGGATTCGACAATGTGCATACCTCCAAGTTTTCAATCCAATACGCCTTGGCGTATTTGCGCCCAGATTTTATCGAGCTTTAGGCTCGATCCGCCGGTGGCTTAACTTTATTCAGCCTAAGTTTGAACCCCCGCTGAAATGAATACCACTAAGCATTCATTTCACCACTTACAGAAGTGGGAGACTTCTGCTGAATAAAGTTAAAATGGAGCTGCCACCTCATGATGTGGCAGCTCTTAAATAGCCAATTGGCCTGATCATTGGACCTTTTATTAAAATCTTAAGTGCTTTTGCGAAACATTCTTCGCTTTGCAGAAATGCCAGCTGATTTTGGGAGATACTAGCCAAGTCCACGCATGACTCGCCCATTATGCCAAAGAATTACACCATGACTTTGCAAATATCGTTTGTAAATTCTATTGGGTCTTCAATAGGCAATCCTTCAATCAAGAGAGCCTGGTTATAAAGGAGGTTGGTGTAAAGGCCGACTTTATCTATGTCTTGTTCGTAGGCAGCTTTCAATGATGTAAACACATCATGATCTGCGTTAATTTCCAGGATTTTATCGGCTTTTACTTCTTGATTATTCGGCATGGCACTGAGGATTTTTTCCATTTCAATGGATACTTCCCCTTCAGTGGTCAAGCATACTGGATAATTTTTAAGGCGTGTTGAAATTTTGACGTCCTTCACTTTTCCGGAAAGAGTCTCCTTCATATAATCCAGAAGATCTTTATTTTCCTTTTCTTCCGCCTCTATCTTCTCCTTGCTTTCTTCATCAATGCCCAAGTCGCCGCTTGCCACTGATTTAAATTCTTTATCCTTATAGGACATCAGCATTTTTATCGCAAATTCATCGACATCTTCCGTGAAGTATAGAATCTCATACCCCTTGTCTGCCACAAGCTCAGTCTGTGGCATCCGGGCGATTCTTTCATTTGTTTCACCAGTTGCATAGTAAATGTACTTCTGGTCTTCTGGCATTCTGGAAACATACTCATCGAGCGTGACAAGCTTTTCCTCTTTGGAAGAATAGAACAATAACAGATCCTTCAATACGTCTTTATCCTGCCCAAAATTGTTATAGACGCCAAATTTAAGCTGGCGGCCGAAAGATTTGTAGAACAGTTCATATTTCTCCCTGTCGTTCTTTAAAAAGTTCTCTAATTCACGTTTGATTTTACTTTGGATATTTTTTGCGATAAATTTCAATTGACGGTCTTGCTGTAAAATTTCCCTTGAAATATTCAGAGACAAGTCTTCGGAATCAACCATCCCTTTGACAAAGCTGAAATAGTCTGGCAGTAGGTCTGCGCATTTTTCCATAATGAGCACACCGCTCGAATACAGCTCTAGCCCTTTTTCAAATTCTTTTGAGTAATAATCAAAAGGAATATTTTCTGGAATAAACAAGATAGCATTATACCTTACAGTGCCATCTACTTTTATATGGATATGTTTGAGCGGCTTGTCAAAACCATAATGTTTCTCCTGATAAAAATTCACGTAGTCTTCGTCAGTCAGTTCGCTTTTGTTCTTTCTCCAAATCGGAACCATGCTATTGATTGTCTGTTCCTCTTTGTATTCCTCAAATTCGTTTTCGCTATCTTCTTTCAGTCTGCTTTCTGTGACTTCCATCTTGATTGGATAGCGGATAAAATCAGAGTATTTTTTAATGATTGATCTTAAACGATACTCTTCCAAATACTCATCATAATTTTCATCCTCAGTGTTTTCCTTGATCTTTAAAATGATTTCGGTTCCCACATTCTCTTTCTCATAAGGTTCAATTGTATAACCGTCAGCGCCAGTAGATTCCCATTTAAAGGCCTGATCATTGCCAAATGCCTTTGTTAAAACCGTCACCTTATCCGCTACCATAAAAGCAGAATAAAAGCCCACACCGAATTGGCCGATAATATCGTGGCCATCTTTGATCTCATTTTCACTTTTAAAAGCCAGCGAGCCGCTCTTCGCAATTACGCCAAGATTATTTTCGAGCTCCTCTTCCGTCATTCCGATTCCGGTATCCGTCACTTTCAAGGTTCGGCTCTCTTTATCAACATCGACTCTTATGTAATAGTCCTCACGATTAAACGCCAAGGAATCATCCGTCAGCGCCTTATAATACATCTTGTCAATCGCATCACTTGCGTTGGAAATCAATTCCCTCAAAAAAATCTCACGATTGGAGTAAATGGAATTGATCATCATATCGAGCAATCTTTTCGACTCTGCTTTGAAAGCCTGCTTTGCCATTTAAATATCCCCTTTCTATTAATCCTTGGCACTCTATCCACACGAGTGCTAATAACTAATTTAATAACATACAGAACGAAGACATGTCAACACATAAGAAAAACGGAAGGCGCGCACAGCACAAGGCGAATTTTGATGTGGGAGTTCCCCAGCCACCACAACAATTTGACTTGTGAGCTGCCTGGTGGCGTCGGCGGGCTCAGTTCAGCGGCGTCCTGTCGCTTCGCTCGCACTAGTACATCCTGTGCGTCGTAGCTATGCGTAGAAAAACTTAATTCTAACTAAATATTTCATTTGATTTTATACTTTCTTACCGAAAAACAAAAGGAACAGCTTGCGCTGCTCCCCTCAAATCTGTTATTTCAAGCTTCCAAAATGCGGTCCGATTCCTTGCTCTTTTTTCCAATTGAGCAGCTGGGACACCGTGACAAATTGGTAACCTTCCTTTTCCAACTGAGTCAAAAGAGACGGCAATGCATCTGCTGTTGAGGGATGGATATCATGCATTAGAACAATCCCCCCCGGAGCAACGCTGCTTTCAACTTTCTTTTTTACCGAAAAAGCATTTCGACTCTTCCAATCCAGAGAATCAACAGACCAAAGAATGATAGAGTCACCGTTGTCTTTTGCGTATGTAAGAAAATGGTCGTTATAGGCTCCATAAGGAGGACGGAGTAGACGAGGAGTAATCCCAGTAGCTTCTACAATCTTCTCCTTCGTATAGTTCATTTCTTCTTTTATTTTCTCCAACCCTAATTTTGATAGGTTCGGGTGGCTCTTAGAATGATTCCCGATCTCATGACCATCCTCCGCTACCTTTCGGGCAAGCTCTGGATAGAAATCCACTTGGTTTCCAAGCATGAAGAAAGTGGCCTTGGCATTGTGTTCCTTCAATGTTTTCAATACTCTCGGTGTTACATCTGCGCTTGGTCCATCATCGAAAGTCAACGCCACATATTTCCCATCCGGATCCAACTTCAACTGTTCCTTTTGGATAATTTTTTCTTTTTCAAGCCGCTGCTCTTTAGGCATTTTTAAAAATGAATCAACGTCTTCCTGCAGATAGATATACATCTTTTCAACAGGGATATCAATTTCAATAGCGCCAGCGGCTCCCTCAGCAATTTGATATTCATCTATGTATAAGGAAAAGTTCTTCCGATCGATAGACCATTCCCAATCTTCCGGATGCTTCACCCACTGATTAAACTCCTCAACCAACAAATAGGGCTGAATATCCTTCTGATTATGAAGCTCCTTCCAAATAGTCTTTTGAATACCTTCCAAATGATCTTGATTCAGATCCAAAATATCCCTGATTTTCAGAAAACGGTCATGTTCAATATCGATGTTGAATACTTTCACTGTATTCTGTCCGTTTGCTCCCCCGTTTATCATATACGTTCTGAAAACTAGGCTATAATAATGTTCGGTAATACGGTGGGTCTCCATCTGAATGTTAAGATCGGCGCGCATACCGTCTGACATCCCGGTTTCGTTTTGTTCAGCTTCTTTTACAAACCTCTTCTTTTGTCCCTTGATCCATTTATTAATAGATTGATTGACTTTCTCACTATCGATATCAGGTTCATTGATCGAATATGTATATGTATCCGTTTGTTTTGTTACAGTTTTCAAGTTGATTTTTGGATACTTGCTGATCACTTTCTCATCTTGGATTTCTTCCTGGCTTTTCGCCTTGATTGAACCATTTACCAGTTTATCAACTCCTCCGATTATAAGAAAAATCACCAAAAACAAAAGAATCCAACCAAATAATTTAGTCCGCCCAGCCACTTGAAAAATTCTCCTTTTTATCAAGATTTACCCGTACAAAATATAATTCTGCTACTCTCTTAAGTTTACACCGATGTATCAATTATTACAATTGGATTACAAGAATTCTTGATAAAAAAAGAAGAGGATAGAACACAAGTGTATTTTTTAAGTAAAATTAAGATTTTCAGCTCTGAAAAGCGCGAGAAATCAGTTTTAGAAACGTTGATTTCTCGCGCCGTTTAAGATTTTGATCAGTTTTTTCTCTAGCCTCTGTGCAATCGGCCATATCATCTCATTAAAAAAAACACATAATCTGTTGGAACACCTCGTTCACCTTGTTGGTGGAGCATAGCAGTCACATTTCCCCGATGATACGTCCCGTGATTAACAACATGCTGGATAAGATCCGCAAGTTTAAATTCACATTGTCCATACCGAGGGTGCTCTGCAACAATGACCTGTTCAAAATCGTCCTGCTCGCTTAAAAATTGATAAAACTCTTTTGAGAGTTCTTCATATAGCACCTCGAATTTATCTATGGATGCTCCCGTTATTTCTGACTTTCGCCGCTCAACTTCTTCTATGGTATCTTGAAAGTTGTTTCCTTTCATCGTCCCCAGCCAAACAATGTCTACTGTATAAAGATGGACCAGAACGTCATGGATGGATCGAAATATGCTTTGAACCGTGCTGTTTAAAATGCTTTCGGGCATTTGTGTTAAATGCTGAATCACTTGTTTATTAGCCCAGACATGATAGTCATACAACTTTTTTGATTGATTTTGTTCCATAAGAGCTCCCTTTATATGAATTCATATGTTTATTTTGCAGATCCGAAGTTCTTTATCTTAAAGCTTTATAAGCATTCAAATGCCCGTTTCCAAAGTTCTTTTTATCAGTACCCTTTACCGGGTCCACCGCAGTTTTGTATAACAGATCCTCCAGTTTTTTCGGCGTCATTTTTCCATGTTTGTCTATTAGCAGTGCTGCCACAGCTGATACCTTTGGAGCCGCCATAGATGTACCAATGGACCAATAATACCCGCCATCCTGACTTGTGCTCAGATTGAACTCTTGTTCAAACAGGCCATAGCTGATATATTCATCAAGTCTTCCTTCTGCTTCATACTGATCATACATCCTGGCATCGCCGCCCACTGCGGCAACGTCTATAAAGCCAGGTCCGTAGTTTGAGTAGTTTGCCAGAACGTCTTTCGGTCCTGTGGCAGAAACTGTCACCACACCCGGAATAATACCCGGCACTTCAAACCCGGCGCCAACAGCATAAAGTCCATATTCGGCAAGTTCTAAGTTGATATAATCCAAAACCGTTTTTTTATTCGTTGCATTCAGACTCTCATTTCCTGCGGCCACAACTACAAGGGACCCTTTGCTTGTCGCATATTCCACAGCACGTTTGTAAGCATTAAAATCCGCTACGTCATTTCCAAGGTTTTCTTTTTTCCCTGTTTCTGGGTCAACATAAAAAATTTGTCCTTTGACGTCAAATCCGCCTAAACTCATGGAAATGACATCTACCCCATCGTTGGCAGCCGCAACCATGGCTGCAATAATCCATGAAGTTTCAGCAGAGCTAGTGCCAAATACACGATAAGACCGGATTCCCACATCTGGTGCCACCCCCAGCATGGCTCCATTTGCAGCGATAGAACCCGCAACATGGCTTCCATGTCCATGAAAGTCATCGAAGGCATTAGGATCTCCATTTTCATAAGGTTCCGCACCTTGGTACCCACCAACCGGAACAAAGTTTTTGGAGCCAGGCATCAGGTTTTTCACCAAATCTGGATGATTTCGATCGATTCCTGTATCAATAATTCCCACAACAACATCATGGGAACCTGTCCCAAGCTTGTAGCTTTCCCCATTATGAGTGATGCGCTGAATATCCCATTGCTTGTCCCAAAGAGCAGCATTGTCTGGATTTACATGGCTGGCCTCGATCTTGTGAGCCATAGGAATGTTCCATTTGATTGAAGGATTAGCTGCGCTTACACCGGAAATCCCTTTCAATTTGCTAAATGCCTTTGACGGAACCTTCACTTCTGCAAAGCCAATTTCTGGAACTGTATAGGTGACTTCTCCACCCAACGTTTTTATCTGCTGTTCAAATTCGGAAGGAACGGCTTTCTTATTAAACAGAACCGAATAGTGCTGTTCCTTCGGACCACTTACTTCTGCATGACCAACCGAAAGTGGGAAGCTCAATAATAAAATAACGACGGCAATGACGGCAAAGAGCTTTTTCATTATCCCCCTCCTCAACAAAGTAATCTCTTTCATAAATTAAATTTCGCCGGGAAGCTCGGGATTTCCTTTGATTCTTTTGACCCAAGTTATGAAAGTCTTCTGCAATCCCCAACATAGTTATAGCCAACAACACTCTTCTAATATAGACTAGCCTTAATTGAGTTATTGAAAGAAGGAGGCTCCAGACATGTATGAGTTAAAAACAAAGCAAAATGATAACGATGTGATTGAGTTCATAGAAAAGGTTGATAGCCTCAAGAAACGAGAAGATGCTTATCAATTGCTTGATATTTTTACGGAAGTGACTGGATACGAAGCAAAAATGTGGGGCCCTAGCATTATCGGGTTCGGTTCCTACCATTACAAATACGAGTCCGGTCATGAAGGAGACGCTCCGCTTGTCGGCTTTTCACCCCGGAAAGCAAAGCTGAGTCTTTACCTCTCTGCATGTGATCCAGCAAAGGAAGAATTATTGAATGAATTAGGCAAACATACTGCCGGTAAATCCTGCGTTTACATTAACAAATTGGCAGATATTGATGTGTCTGTTTTAAAAAAATTAATTGAACAGTCCGTCACATTTCTTCAAAAAACATATCCGGATCAATGACGAATAGGAGCAGTGGAGGCTGCTCCCTTCTATTATTTCATCAGTTCTGTTCTTGACCTTCCTCTTCCTCTAAATCATCCGGGTAAACCAGTGTATTGAAAACTTCACCACTATCGGCATTTTTTAGAGTGATTGTCACTTTGGCTTTCTCTCCTGAGGTCCCAGCAAATACTTGGTAATATAGACCTGTCATACCCAACCCTAATGCTGCAAAACCATCGAAGCCACTCTCAAAAGCTTCTTGGTCCACTGAAAGTGTGAATTCGGAAAAGGACTTGTTATGAATAACTTCTTTGATAGATGGAAAATCTTCGCTGGTTTTAATTTCGTCGATATATTCAAGAGCGTTCTTATCTATTTCCTTCATCATCTCTTTATAATCGGACTTGGACATTTTATAGGTAATTGACCCATCCTCATTCTTTATTGCTTCTTTTACTCCATCTTCTTTTGCTTGAGCAATCATTTCGTCCACATCTTCTTCTTTAAAAAAATCCTTCGGAAGTGTCACTTCAACATTCAACAAGCCTTTATCAATTTCCACTCCCTGCTCTTCCTCTTCTTTTTCTACGTTTTCATTTGATGACATGTCCTTACCACATGCAGAAACCATTAATAACATGGCAAATGTTATTAACATAATGAGCTTTTTCAACGAAATTCCCCTTCCCATTTAAAAAACAAATCGTTTTATTGCGACCTTTTCTTCACCGAAAACCCTTCAAAATTAGCTTGAGATACACAGTAGGAAGGCGGATAATCAGCGCTTCCACTAGCTTAAAAGTATTCTTTCTTTATATGAATCCTGAAAGCTTTTATAAAAGACTCTGGTGAAGAGGGCACGGTATAAGAAAATATTCCTCTACTCGTATGTACATATAGCAACCCGCCTTCATCACCCATTTTTCGGAATGACAAATCGGATATGTCGCTTATTGGAAACTCACGGTACTTTGTCACTAGACGGTCTTGATAAAGATGAATTTGACGGTTTTCTTCTTTATACACAATTTCAGCATCAATGATTTGCTTCTGGACTTTTACATATGACTGAACGGCTAATAAACGCATAAAGTACCTCAATGTACCATACTTTCCTTTCGTTTTGATAATTCACTGTTAAGAAAAGTGAGCAAGTAAATTTGGATGCGGGGGTTCACAACGATTGAACTTAATCCTTGCACCGGTGGCGCCATCCACTTCAGACTGCGATATGCTTGTTTTTCGCAATGTCGAATTCCAATCATGAATGTTTGATCTATCATTGTCATATCTTTTTATTATTTTGTTTATAACCTTCATGATCGTCCTCTTTGGTTCTAAAGAGTTCTTTTATCTGCGGTGATTGGACACCTCTTATCATACCAAGAGGACTTTTTTGTATAATCTCTATTTTTGCTTAAAGCAGGATTACTTTTTTCTCTCCAAAAAAACCCAAAGAGCACCGCCCTTTGAGGTTAAGTTCTTATGGCCTTACAAAGTCAACTTTTTCTTCCGCCCCTAGGTTGACGATTGTTTCACTTGGCTTCGTTTTAGATATGATGCGGCCGTTTCGAATAGAGTATTTGACAATCGCCTGTCTTCGAATCGCTTCATATTCATTTTCAGCGGAAAGAACGATCAAGTTGGCAGGCTTACCTTTTTCGATTCCGTAGCTGTCTTCTATATTTAGTGTCTTAGCGCTGTTTTCAGTAATCAGATCGATAGAATTGACGATCTGTTCATAGCCCATTAACTGCGAAGCGTGGATACCCATATGAAGCACTTGTAGCATATTTCCTGTACCAAGCGGATACCATGGGTCGAAAATGTCATCATGTCCGAAGCAGACATTCATTCCTGCTTCCAACAGCTCTTTTACGCGTGTCAGCCCCCGCCTTTTCGGATATGTGTCGAATCTCCCTTGCAGATGGATATTGACAAGCGGATTGGACACAAAGTTGATTCCGGATAGCTTTAAAAGCCTGAACAGCTTGTACGTATAGGAATCATTATAAGACCCCATTGCTGTTGTATGACTTGCGGTGACTCGGCTACCAAGTCCTCTTTCATATGTTTCTGCGGCCACCACTTCAACAAAGCGGGACTGCTCATCATCAATTTCATCACAGTGGATATCAACAAGGCGGTCATATTTTTCCGCCAAGTCAAATGCTGATTTTAATGAATCGACTCCATACTCTCTTGTGAATTCAAAATGGGGAATTCCGCCGACAACATTAGCACCCATTTTCAAGGACTCTTCCAACAACTCCACACCGCTGGGATAGGAGAGAATTCCTTCCTGTGGAAAAGCAACGAGCTGCAAATCCACATACGGAGACATTTCTTCTTTCACTTCCAGCATTGCCTTCATTGCTGTTAAATCGGGATCCGTTACATCCACATGAGTACGAACATATTGTATCCCTTGGGCAATCTGCCACTTCAATGCCGTTTTAGCCCTTGTTTTGACATCATCCAAAGTAAGACTTTCTTTTCTTTGCGCCCATCTTTGAATACCTTCAAATAATGTACCGCTTTGATTCCATTCCGGCTCTCCGGCCGTCAATGTTGTGTCTAAATGGATATGGGGCTCAATAAAAGGCGGAAGGACAAGAGATCCATCCACGTCTAGTATCTCTTGATCCGTTTGTTCAACAGCACCTTGTGAAATCTCTGCAATTTTATTGTCATGAATGACGATGTTCCACAAACCGTCTTTGCCCCGGAGTTTTGCGTTTTGGATGATCATGGATCAGCCCACCTTTTCTGTAACGATTTTTTCTTCACTCTGTTTTTTGCTAAACAGCTTGGAAAGGATAACAAACGTAATGACTGAACCCAGCAGCGAATTGATCGGCGGGATACCCGGAACGAATTCTGCAATGGCCACCCCTGCCGCCCATGCAACAATGGCTACCCAATTGACCGCTTTAAAAGTCATTTTGTCGAAGCTTTTGTACTTGCCGCGGTTCACGATGAAAAAGTCTGCCAATATGATGGCACCAATTGAAGGCAATGTCGACCCTAAAATGGTCAACCAGTTTACAAAATGATTGTAAAGCCACATTGCCAGCACTGTACCGACAATTCCGTTAAAGATAACCACTTTGCTTCTAGGTATTTTTGTGATATTGGAAAATCCCAAGCCTGATGCATACAAAGCATTGTCATTCGTTGTCCAGATATTCAATCCCAACACAATAATGGCTGGAACAATCAGATTTTGCAAGAACATAACCTCTGAAATATCCGATTGCCCTGTTGCAATGGCTCCGACAGCTCCGAACAGGAACATAAGTGAATTCCCGATGAAAAAGGCGACAACAGTTGAAACGACCGCCGAACGCTTCGTTCTCGCAAACCGGGTAAAATCAGGTGTTAATGTCCCTGCGCTGATGAACGAACCTACACATATAGTCAAAGCGGCCGCCAGCCCAATCGCTTCTGTCGGCTGGTATTCGAACAGCCCCTGCATACCCCCAACTGACTCTGTCGCTTTAAACACGGAAAAGCTGCCAAGGACCGTGATAAGCGGAACGGCAATAAAACCGAGGATGGTCAAAGCTTTCATTCCGAAAAACGCTGTGACTGTCATTAATATTCCTGCAATTCCAATCAAAAGGTACGTATCCAAGCCTGTCACTTTTTGAACCGGAACAGCAAACATCGCTACCCCTACGCCGAACCAGCCGACCTGTGTCGCGGAAAGGAGGAATGATGATAAGTAAGAGCCTTTTTCACCGAACGCATAGCGGGCAAGTAAGTGGGTAGATAGACCAGTCTTTGCCGCGATATATGCGAGCGCTCCAGTATAAGCGCCAAGGATCATGTTTCCAGCTAGAGTAATCCCGATAAATTGCATGAAGGTCAGGCCTTTGCCCAGAGTGCCTCCCGACCACATGCTGGCGGAGAAAAACGTGAGCCCTAACATGACGACTAGAATCTGCCAAAAGTTATTGCGGTGTGATTGAGGTACTGCCTCGAGTGAAAAATCCTTATCTATTTTTTCCATACCAATTCCTCCTAAATTAAAATTGAACTGGTACTAAGAAGGATTTTTAGGATAAGAAAACAGGCTTCCTGCCATTTTCTGACAAGAAGCCTGTCTCCAAGCAGAACAATGAGCGAAGCTTGACCTCCTCGCTACTGTTCATTGATCCGTTGTCCTTGTCAGCCTCACGGGACTGAATTAAAGGTACCAGTATTAAACTGGATATATTATTTCAAAAAAAATTAAGGGAGTCAACACAAAATCACAGGAATTTTTTTCAATTAACCTTCTTTTCATATACAATAACTATAGAATATGCAAAAAAGAACGGTGATCCTATGTTTAAAATCTTTCTCATAGAAGACGATATGACTTTATTTAATGAAATCAAAGAGCGGCTTTCGCAATGGTCCTATGATGTATATGGTGTAACAAACTTCGAACGAGTACTTCAAGAATTTACCACCATCAATCCCGATTTGGTTGTGATTGATATCCAGCTTCCAAAGTTTGATGGATTCCATTGGTGTCGGATGATCCGCTCCCATTCCAACGTACCAATCATTTTTTTATCATCCAGAGACCATCCCACAGATATGGTCATGTCCATGCAGCTAGGGGCCGATGATTTTATCCAAAAGCCTTTCCATTTTGACGTGTTAATTGCAAAAATCCAAGCTATTCTGCGCCGCGTCTATAACTACAATACGGAGTCTTTGGATTTGAAAAGCTGGTGTGGAGCAACTATTGATTATGCCAAAAATACAGTTACAAATGAGAACGGAACAGTCGAATTGACGAAAAATGAAATGTTTATCTTGAAGGTGCTCATTGAGAGGAAAAACAGTATTGTCAGCCGTTCGGATCTGATTAAAAGCTTGTGGGATGACGAAAGGTTTGTCAGTGACAACACGTTGACAGTCAATGTGAATCGTTTAAGAAAGAGCCTTGATGAAATCGGGATCGGCAAATTTATCGAAACAAAAGTGGGCCAGGGCTATATGGCGAAAGAAGAGGAACAATAGATGTTCAAAAAATTTTTGATTGAAAGGCGCAGCTGGATTTTGCTGTTTTTATTTATCCAGCTCCTCTTCCTTTTTATCGCCTATATAGATTTGTCTATTCCTTTCACGCCGGTTGCCTATATTGTGTTTTTATCGCTTATCATCTTCATCGTTTTTCTAGCGGTTCGTTACAACAAAGAAGCACCTTTTTACAAAGCTCTGGAGGAATGGGAAAGCGGCCTTGATTTATTGGGAATCATGGATGCTAATTCCCCATTTGAGATAATAGTGGATGAGAGCATCATAGAGCAAACAAAAAAACTGAAGCGGACAGCCACCGAAAATCGCTTAATTCTCGAACAGGAACGAGACGATTTATTATCCTGGATCCACGAAGTGAAGACTCCTTTAACGGCCATGCATTTAATGATTGAACGGTTAGAAGACGAAAAGATGAAAGCACAATTGACATATGAATGGCTACGGATACACCTTTTACTTGACCATCAGCTTCATGAAAAGAGGATTTCATTCATTGAAAACGACTTGCATATTGAAAAAATCGACTTGCAACCTTTGGTTTTTAAAGAGATCAAGAATCTCCAGTCATGGTGCATACAAAAAGGCATTGGCTTTGAAGTCGATTTGAATGCGGATGAGATCCTTAGCGATGAGAAGTGGCTTGCTTTTATCCTGAGGCAGCTCCTGACGAACGCGGTTAAATACAGTGTTGCTTCCGATATTATCATTCGGAGTACAGCGGAAAACGATCATACAGTTCTGGAAGTCAAGGACTTTGGAAGAGGCATTAATGCAAAGGATCTCCCTCGCATCTTTGATAAAGGCTTCACTTCGACAACCCATCCAGATCAGGCCGCCACAGGCATGGGACTCTATTTGGCCAAAAAAGCTGCCACTTCCTTGATGATCCAAATCCAGGTGAGTTCAAGACCTGGAACGGGTACCACGTTCATACTTACCTTCCCCAAATCAAACGATTTTGTAAATCTCACACGCATGTGACATGATTGTCACATGCTTTTATCATTTGTTCGGCCAATCGAAGGAAAAAGCCATTCAATCCTTTTATGATAAAAATAACGAAAAAAAGCAAAAGCGCCTTGGTCAGTATGGACAAACAAACTCTAAGTCACTATAGGAAATTGTCTTGGGACCTCAAGGGCTAGGCGCTGAAGCTGGACATCAGTAAAGGAGCGAACAAAATGAGCATTCTTGCAGCACAAAAAATTTATAAAAGCTACGGGAATAAATTCAATAAACAGGAAGTTTTAAAAGGGATAGACATCGAAGTGGAAAAAGGTGATTTTGTCAGTATCATGGGTGCTTCCGGATCTGGAAAAACGACATTGTTGAATGTCCTTTCCTCCATCGACAGGGTCAGCCAGGGCATCATCAAAATTAATGGCAAGGACATTGTCGGCATGAAGGAAAAGCAACTTGCCGAATTCCGGAAAAATCATCTTGGCTTCATTTTCCAGGACTATAATTTGCTCGATACATTGACGGTGAAAGAAAATATCCTTCTTCCATTGTCCATTACAAAGACGCCTAAAAAGGAAGCTGAACAAAAATTTCATCAGTTGGCAACTGAGCTTGGCATCGCCGAAATAAAAGATAAATACCCGAATGAAATTTCCGGCGGGCAGAAGCAGCGAACTTCAGCAGCAAGGGCCTTCATCCACAATCCAAGCATCATTTTTGCAGACGAGCCGACAGGCGCGTTGGATTCCAAATCCGCTTCGGATCTTTTAAATAAACTGAGCGGCTTAAACGAAAAGCTGGGTGCGACGATTATCATGGTCACGCATGACCCCGTGGCTGCAAGTTTTTCAAAAAGTGTGATATTCATCAAAGACGGACAAATGTATACACAGTTGAACAAAGGCGAAGAGACGAGACAGACGTTCCTGAAGGATATCATGAAAACCCAAGGCGTACTGGGCGGTGTCCACGATGAACGTTAATCAGATCATTTTTCGCAACTTGAAAAAGAACATCAAGAATTACTATCTCTATGTTTTTGCGTTGATTTTCAGTGTTGCCCTTTATTTCGCTTTTGTCACTTTGCAATATGATCCTTCGATGGACGAAGTAAAAGGCTCCATCAAAGGCGGGGCCGCTATCAGAGCTGCATCCGTTATGCTTGTGGCTATTGTTTCCGTCTTTCTTTTATATGCCAATCAGCTTTTTATTAAAAGAAGGAGCAAAGAAATAGGCTTGTTTCAGCTCATAGGAATGACTAAAAATAAAATTTTTCGGCTTTTAAGTGCTGAAAATTTTATTCTTTATTACAGTTCTATGATTCTGGGAATATTTATTGGCTTCTCCGTCTCTAAGTTAATCATCATGATCCTGTTTAAAATAACAGGCGTGGATGCAATTGCCACTTTAACGTTTTCATCCAAAGCGCTGATCCAGACAGTGATCGTTTTTTCTGTCATCTATCTGTTCATCCTAATGATGAATTACCTTTTTATCAAGCGGCAAAGCATCTTGTCATTATTCCGGGTTCTTTCTTCCACTGAATCAAAAGTGAAAAAGCTATCCAAATTTCAAGTGGTTATCGGAATCCTTGGAATCATCTTGATTATTACAGGCTACTATGTATCTTCAAAGCTGTTTAGCGGTGATTTTACAACGATGCCGCAATTATTCGGGGCGATGCTGTTTATTCTGGCTACCGTCATAATTGGAACGTACCTTTTTTACAAAGGCTCTGTCAGTTTCCTTTTCCACCTCATCCGGAAAAGGAAGAAGGGATATTTAAATATTAACGAAGTCCTTTCGCTTTCTTCCATCATGTTCCGGATGAAATCGAATGCGTTATTGCTCACCGTCATTACAACAGTATCGGCTTTGGCAGTAGGACTTTTATCTCTCAGCTATATTTCGTACTATTCGGCGGAAAAATCAGCTCGGGACAATGTTCCAGCGGACTTCACCTTAACGGACATAAAAGATGCAAATGAGCTGAAAGACTCTTTTAAAAGAAATCAAATTGCCTTCAGTGAAACAAAAATCAACGTTATCCAAGTAGAGGCCAATGTAAAAGACATTCTGGACAGTGATCTGGAAGGAATAAATTTTGATCCCAATGTCATAGATATGGCTGTCGTCAGTGACAAAGACATTGATGGCATCGATGTTTCTCCTAACGATACGATATTTACCGGATATTCCGATCTGATGAAGAAGTTTATTTCTTTTAAAGATCAAGGGACAATCAAGTGGAAAACACAAAACGAAACAATTATGCAAAATTATAAAGGCATGCGGAAGGAACGGATCATTTCCTGGACTTTTACAAGCGGTGGACTTCCAGTTGCAATTGTAGACGATACCGTGTTTAACCGTCTAAAGAAGGATTTGAATCCTAAGATTCAGAAAGAGCCGGTTTACATCGGAGTTGACCTTAAGGATGACAAGGACATTGAAAAAGCGAACGACATCTTTAAAACACTTGGCTTTGATGAGATTGGGACTTACCATTCTCTTTATGAAATGATCAGCACACAAAAACAATTATTCGGCCTCACCATGTTTATCGTCGGCTTCTTGGGGCTCACCTTCTTGATTACATCAGGCTGTATCCTTTATTTTAAACAGATGGATGAAGGTGAAGACGAAAAACCAAACTACACCATTTTGAGAAAGCTCGGATACACACAGAATGACCTGTTGCGTGGTATCCAAGCGAAACAATTATTCAATTTCGGCATCCCGCTTGGCATCGGATTGCTTCATGGGTATTTCGCTGTCAAATCCGGATGGTTCTTATTTGGGACAGAACTGTGGACGCCAATGTTTATCGTAATGCTCCTTTACACTGCACTGTATTCCGTCTTCGGCCTGCTGTCTGTCTTTTATTATAAAAAGGTGATCAGAGAGGCTTTGTAATACATCACTCAAGCCCCCCGCTAATCCAGCGGGGGGCTTGCTGATGCTTTATAGCTCTTTCTTCTGCATAAAGTCCTCTTTTACATATTTGAATACACGGATAATGATGTAAATCCCAAAACCGGATGTCAAAAGGGCGATCAGTGAAAAAACAATATTAGTTACTGTGCCGCCAAACCCTGACAGAAACGGGAAGGCAAACAAATTGCCGCTGAAATGGCGATAGAGCCCCAAGATAATCAAAGCTCCCCAAATCACTGAGAGTACAACCAAGTCCTTATTATTTGATATCGTTTTTCTATTATTAAACATATTGATGCAGTCCGGCGACATTTGGTCTTCTCCCCTGCTGGCATCAACTAGACTGATGGATACATAAAGAATGACAGCCAAGGCAACACCCCAAATAATAACGGGAATGCCCAGATAACCTTCTCCGCCAAATGCAGCGTATGGTCCTCCTACTTGAATCATCATAAAAAGAGTAGCAGCCACTGTAAGGATACAGCCCCAAAACGCCGCTTTCTCAGTCATCTTTCTCCAATATAGTGAAAGCAAGACAAGCGGTGTTAAAGCTGAAATAAGGATGATCTGAATACCTACAGCAGCAATAACGATACCATTGGCTGAAATAAACGGGGCAAAAACAATGGCTGTTAACCCAATAATGACCGTAAACATCCTAGTTAACCGAATTTGCATTTGATCACTGAGATCAGACTTTATCTTTAAAATAATATTTTTAACGATGATACCACTGCCCGCATTCAAGTAAGTCGAAATCGTGGACATAGCAGCAGCGGCCACAGCCGTTACTACCAAAGCCGCTCCAAATAACGGCAAAGTTTCTCTGACAAGTCGGATAACGACCTCGTCTGTATTCACTAACCCAGGCAGCAAGACTACCCCATAGGCCCCAATAATCACAAGAATCCAGGCATTCAGCCAATCCAATAAAAAGAAGCTATAAACTCCTTTCCGGCTCTCTCTAAAGCTTTTCGCAGCCAGAGCACGTTGGATAAAGCCAAGGTCTACTGGAATCCAGAAAGAAGTCGCTAATATAAACGCAATCAGACTGAACACTGTCACTTCCGGAGGAAGAGTGAACAAGTCAGTAAACCCGGCAAACAGTGTTGTTCCATCTGCCCCTGCCTGAAGATCAAAGCCAGATTTTCCAACATATTCAGTGATAAAGTTGGTGAAAAATCCGTATTTTAAACTTAGCATATAAAACAAAGCACTAACGCCCAGTAAAATGATGACCATTTGGACGGCATCTGTAAGAACGACTGCTTTTAATCCACCTGTCATTGTATAAAGAATTGTTACTACAGCGATCGGACCAATGCTCCATGCCCAGGATACGCCTGTGATAACCTCAATGATCAAAGCGACCCCAAAAAGAGACATTCCTATTAAAAAAATACTCCAAGCCACCTGGATAACGGATAATAAAATCTCTAGGCGCCTGCTTTTTCCAAAACGGGCATCGGCCAGATCCCCCACTGTTGATAAATTCATGAGGCGCAGACGAGAGCCGAACCTGCTTAATAGAATCGTTCCAATTGTTGAGGAGGACAAGGCTGCCCAAAATACATAAGTAAACCCTGTTGAATAGGCAAAGCCCGGCTGCCCCATGACAGTTGCTGTATTAGCCACAGTTGCTGCGAATGTCAAAGTCAGTACATACCAGGGTAAATTTCTTCCTCCAAGAATATAATCATCTAATGAATGCAATTGTTTTGAAACCTTATACCCTATATATAGCATTCCCAGCAGGTAGATGGCGCCGACTGTTAAAATGACAATGCTCTCTCCGTTCATCACTTGTTCCCCTTGTCTACAAAATCAACGACAGTACGAATAAATGATTCCCGTTCTTCTATGAACGGCATATGACCGCTTTTTTCAAAAACGCTTAGAATGGCATCTGGCAGGAGTCCCTTCATTTCTTCCGCTTGTGAAACGGAGGTAATCCAATCATGTCGGCCCGCTACTATCAGTACTGGCATAGTTAATTCCGGTAATTGTGCCCGGACATCATAATGTGGCATGAAATGTTTAAATGTATAATTACACACTTCCAGCGAACCAATCGGGCGATTCCCCGTCTCATACATCAGCTGTTCATCCTTTTTATAAAAATACAGGGCAAAACATTCATCCCACCAGGCTTCCAATTCTTCATCACCCTGGATTTTCCCCTCAAAAAGCCTTGGAATCAGCTCTAATTGCCGGGGTGTTGCAATCTTCTTTGCAAAGCTTTTGGCATCTTCATAAAAATCCTTACTTGGAGCCGTGCAGATGAGCAGCAGCTTTTCAACAGATGACGGATATTTAATGGCATATGTTTGTGCTACCATGCCGCCAAAAGAATGGCCCAGCACATGCACTTTATCTAAACCGAGGTATTTCCGGAAAGCTTCAATATCATCCGCTAATTGTTCCAGCGTGCAAGTCGCTGGATCAACCCGCTCAGACTGTCCGTTGGCCCGGTGATCCAGGTAAATAAGCTGCATATGCTCGGTTAGCGGATCAAACCACGGCTTGAAATCGGAATGATCACTTCCCGGCCCTCCATGCAAAACAATACAGGCCGAACGGTGTTTCATTTTGGGGCCGTCAGGTATATAGCCTGAGCCGTCGATATCGAAGAATAATTTTACTCCATTAACGTGTGCGTACAAAAATAACCTCTCCTCGCGCTTTTTATTCACATCGATTTAGTTGGAAATATGCATACCGTATTATAACAATAACCTGCACAAAAAAAGAAGAAAAAACTCCAGATCTTCTGGAGTCTTAACATTCATTTCATATTTTCGAAGAATAGACGGATGACATCCGCTCCGCCGACAAAAGTACCGATGGAACTCCCCAAATTAGCCAGGACGACAACCAGCAGTATACGAGTTACCTTATTATGCCAAAAACCCTTGAAACTGAAAACATCTTGCGAAAGGTTTTCAAAATCTCTTACATGCGGCCTGCGCATATAGGCCTGAACGGCGCCCGCAAACCACCCAGCCGCAAGAAGTGGGTTCAAAGAAGTAATCGGGGCGGCAACGAACGCTGTTAGAATGGCCAAGGGATGTCCAAAAGCAAGTGCTGTTCCAAGGGCCGATAAAGACCCATTCCATAGTATCCAGCTGATCGTTTGTTGCCAGCCCGCAGATGGATTAGCATAAAACGTATAAGCAATCAAAGCAAAAATGAGAATGGGAATGGCCCAACCAATGACTTTAGGGACTTTTGACTTTGGAGGGCGTTCGGATAAACGCTTAAGATCGTGTTCCTTTTTTATTTCCTCCGTAATACCAGGAACATGAGCAGCCCCCAGAACCGCTACGATTTTCTTTCCTGGAGCTTCTTTAATTTTCTGCGACAAATACTGATCACGCTCATCAATCAATGGAACCTTCAACTTAGGAAAACCTTCAGTAAATTCCTTTAAAATAACGTTAATCGTATCCTGATTCTTCATCTTTTCAAGCTCTTCTTCTGAGATCTCCTCATTGCTAAAGATACTGAATACAACCTGCGAAAGCAGCTGCGCCTTCCCCCAAAACCCTACATTGTTCCAAATACGTGCAAACGTGATTTGAATATTCCTGTCAGCCAAAACAAGGTCAGCACCAATTTCCTTGGCTGATTCAATACCTTGGATCATCTCCTGCCCCGCCTGAATGCCAAACTGCTTGGCCATCCGCTTTTGAAAGGAGGAAATCGCCAGATTCATTAATAATAGAGTTGCTTTCTTTTCCTTGATGACCTTAAAAATATCCATGTCTTTCCATTGATTTTTATTCTGGATCGCTTCGTATCTTTGTTCATCCAGCTCCACACAAACAGAGTCCGGCCGCTCGGCTTCGATGACCTCTTTTACCTGTTCCGCACTCTGCTTAGAAACATGGGCTGTCCCAATCAATATGAGTTCCTTGCCATTTAGTTCAATTCTTGTAATATTTTCTTCTGACATAAGTACCTTCCTCTGAAAACGCGGTATTTTGACTCTTATAAGCTTTCCAAATACAAATCCAGCGTATCAGCCAACTCATCTTTCACTAATTCAATAAAATCATCGAACATTTCTTTTGTATGAGCTTTATCCAATGCTTCATAATAGGCAAGTCTATGTTTTGCCTTGATGACTACTGGCGGATATCCATCCTTCATCAAATCCAAATTTAACAGCAGCCTTGATGTCCGGCCGTTACCATCAATAAATGGATGAATCCCTACAAAAAAGACATGAAGCATCGCGGCTTTTTCCACTGGATGCAGGACTTGGGCCGGTCCATTATGCCAAGCAATCAGCTCTTCCATCTTTTCATCTATGAGATAGTGGCCAGGTGGTATGTGCTCCGCGCCGGAAATAAATACCTGCCCCTTGCGATATTGGCCGGCATTTTCGTCATCAATGCCTTTTAACACAAGTCTATGAATATTTTTGATTTGCCACTCAGAGAGCTCCTCATTTTTCTTAACAATTTCTTCTACATACAAAATCGCAGCACTGTGATTAATGATTTCAAGATGCTCACGCATTGTTTTTCCACCGACAGTAATTCCTTCAAGGACAACCTTGGTCTCTTTCAACGTCAACGTATTGCCTTCAATTGCGTTGGAATTGTATGTCCATTCAAGTAGCAACTTTTCTCTTAATGTTTTTAAAGTAGATACCGGCAAAGGCCGTTTATTGTCTAATAGTCGTTTTTTTTGATCAATTTCTTCGAACATCCTTCTCCCCTCCCGCATCAGACTCTTATCAGTATCGTCATATTTCAAAATAAAAAATCTATTCTTTCAAAAACCTTATATACTATCTATTATACACTCCCTATTGAAATCGTTTTAGCCCCAAATCATTTTCATGTGAAAAAAATAAGGATAAGGTATAATAATACTGTTGCACTAAATCAACGGAGGTTGAAAATGAAAAAAATAATAACAGCATTGCTCACGGCAACACTTCTATTATCTCCAGTCGGAAACTTGGTATTTCAGGATCATGTAACGACAGTCGAAGCAAAAGGTTATAAATCTGGTAAAAGAAGCTTCAACATGAAAAATAACCAGTCGAATTTCCAACAGAAACAAAAGCAAGAATCCCCAAAAACGAATTCAACTAAGCAGCAAACCAATCCCAAAGGTGGGTTCTTTTCAGGCGGCCTGATGAAAGGCTTGATGTTTGGTGGATTGGCCGGATTGCTGTTCGGAAGTCTTTTCGCAAATATGGGCGCTTTGGGGTCACTATTGGGATTAATAGTCAACCTGGCTGCCATCTATATACTCTTTGTCGTCATTCGTAAAGTATTCACAGCCTTGACCCGTCAAAGAAGAGAGGATACAGGTCCGTGGGGCAGATAATCATCTCTGAGCAGGATATAATCAATGCTACTTGTATTGATCAATCTAGGAAAAGGTATGTTCAACCTGAAGACGTGGAAGTTGAATTAATGTATGACGATGAAACTGGGTTTACTGCTGAGGCATATATTAGCGGAATGAAATATGAACTTCAAACCATCCATTTAATTGAAGCGCTCCGTTTATGGATCGAGGAAATTTTAGGTAAAAATCCATATGCAGGAATAGAACTTGTTCTCGATGATGAGGAAGGGATTATTGCGGTTATAAATGGAGAAGACTAAAAAGTAGGGCTGGCTCTCTTGCTGTAAACACAGTAAGGAGCCGCCCTTTTTTCGTTATGCCGAAAAAAATATAAGCCGCTATGTGATCCCTTATCAGCACCTGGACTAGCCTTTTACTGAAAACAGCAATCTATGATATACAGATTCTTGGCCCTCACTCAAATCTATCGATCAAATTACTCACCCCATCATTTATAAAGCAAATAAGACCTCTCATTTTTTTCAATTCCCTTAATATCCCACTATGTAGATGCTGTTAACTTCACGTAGAACAATCCAATCCCACTCCTTAAATGGCCATCTCAATTTTATATTGACTTCATTAAAACAAACTAATATAGTTAAATCATGCAACTGATAATCATTATCATTTGAACTTAAACTAGGAGGTGTAACATTGATTCGCCTTTATACAGATAATTTAGATATAAGCTATGGGGAACGGCTCATTGTTAAAAACTTGAGGGTGGAAATTCCCGATAAAAAAATTACTACAATCATCGGTCCAAATGGCTGTGGCAAGTCAACCCTATTGAAAGCAATCACCCGAATTATTCCACCTCAGTCAGGGACAGTTGTTTTAGATGGGAAAAACACCGCAAAGGAAAAAACAAAAGTTCTTGCCCGAAAGATTGCGATCCTTCCGCAAACCCCTGAAAGTGTCAATGGATTAACTGCTGGTGAACTCGTATCCTATGGTCGTTTCCCGTATCAGAAAGGATTTGGACGTTTAACACCTAAAGATATTGAAGTGATTGACTGGGCTCTTGATGTGACTGGAACGAGCGAATTTAAACACCGTTCCGTAGACGCATTATCAGGCGGCCAGCGTCAGCGTGTTTGGATTGCTATGGCTTTAGCTCAGGAAACAGAGATTATATTTTTAGATGAACCTACCACCTATTTGGATATGGCACATCAACTAGAGGTATTGGAGCTATTACAAAGGCTTAATAAAGAAGAGAATCGCACCATTATCATGGTTCTTCATGACCTAAATCAAGCTGCCCGCTTTGCAGATTATATCGTCGCCTTGAAAGATGGTGAAGTTGTCAAAGCTGGAGGCTGTGAAGAAGTCATCAACAAGCAGGTCCTAAAAAAAGTGTTTCATATCGATGCTGAAATCGGACGGGATCCGCGTACAAACAAACCCATGTGCATCACGTATAACTTAATCAAAGGAGAACAAAGAAATGAAAAAGATTTTGATCCCATCCCTGCTGTTGCTCATGCTGCTCATTAGTGGCTGCAGCTCATCCGAACAAAAAAGCAACTCCGCCTCCAAAGAGGAAAAATCAGAGACAAGGACATATGAATCTGAAAATGGGCCTATAGAGGTTCCCGCTAATCCTAAACGAGTAGTCGTACTAGCTAGTTTTACAGGAAACGTTATGGCTTTAGGTGTCAATTTAGCAGGGACGGATTCTTGGTCTAAAATGAACCCCCGCTTTGAAGAAGATCTGAAAGATGTCGAGGAAATTTCTGACGAGAATTTGGAAAAAATTATTGAACTAGAGCCTGACCTAATTATTGGTTTATCCACTAGTAAAAACATTGATAAATTAAGTGAAATTGCTCCTACTGTCACATATACGTATGGCAAGGTGGACTACCTCACACAACACTTAGAGATTGGCAAGCTATTGAATAAAGAAAAAGAGGCACAAGAATGGGTAGATGATTTTAAAAAACGCGCCCAAGAGACTGGCCAAGAAATCAAAGCAAAAATAGGTGAGGATTCAACTGTTTCCGTTATTGAGAACTGGGACAAACAGCTTTATGTATATGGAGACAACTGGGGGCGCGGCACTGAAATTTTATACCAAGAGATGAAATTAGCTATGCCTGAGAAAGTAAAAGAAATGGCACTCAAAGACGGATATTATGCACTCTCTATAGAAGTGCTTCCGGAATTTGCTGGTGACTATGTGGTACTCAGCAAGAACCTTGATACAGACAATGGATTCCAGGAAACTGACACATATAAAAACTTACCCGCTGTTAAGAATGATCGTGTTTTTGAAGTAAATGCAAAAGAGTTTTATTTCAATGACCCCCTCACTCTGGAACTGCAGTTGGACTTTTTCAAAAAAAGCTTTCTTGGCAAATGATTTTTCGGGAAAGGATTTGTTTCAATCATTCCTTTCCTTTGATTTTTTAAAAGAAAAGTGAGAAAAAATGACAAAAGAACAGCATAAAATCCCATTTTTATACAAGCTTATTGCAGGAATTTTAATCTTTGTTGGTGTATTTCTTGTTTCGATGGTGCTTGGTGCAGCTGACACAACCGTTTCTGATGTTTGGCTCGCATTGACTACAGAAACCGCCGGGGAAAAACTGTCAATGATCCGCGAAATTCGATTCCCGCGTGAAGTGGCAGCTATTTTCGTTGGAGCTGCTCTTTCTGTTTCTGGTGCCATTATTCAAGGTATGACGAAAAACCCTCTTGCCGATCCGGGCCTGCTCGGATTAACTGCCGGAGCAAATGCCGCATTAGCATTTGTACTGGCTTTTATACCGGCAACCAATTATCTAGGTATTACGATTGCCTGCTTCATTGGAGCAGCGATTGGGACCATTATGGTCTTTGGGATTAGTTCCATGAAAAAAGGCGGTTTCTCTCCCCTGCGACTTGTCTTAGCTGGCGCAGCTGTTTCCGCTTTCCTGTACGCCATTGCTGAAGGTATAAGCATTTATTTCAAAATTTCTAAGGATGTATCCATGTGGACAGCAGGAGGCCTTATCGGCACTTCCTGGAAACAGCTTCAAGTGATCATTCCTTTTATTTTAATCGGAATAGTCATTGCTATTCTTCTTTCAAAACAGCTCACGATTCTCAGTTTGAATGAGGAAGTAGCCATTGGCTTAGGTCAAAAGACAACGCAGGTAAAGACCATTTTGTTCATTGTCGTCATTTTGCTTGCTGGAGCTTCTGTTGCACTTGTTGGTAATCTGGTGTTCATCGGACTCATGGTACCTCATATAGTACGTTTCATCGTTGGAACCGACTATCGTCTAATCATTCCGATGTCTGCTATTTTTGGAGCCACTTTCATGCTTTTAGCGGACACAGTAGGTCGTACGATCAATGCTCCGTACGAAACACCTGTAGCAGCCATTATTGCCATCATAGGCCTGCCTTTCTTTTTATTAATTGTTCACAAAGGAGGCAGCGCGTTTTCATGATTCATCCATCATTACTCAAAAAACAAAGATTCATTCTCTTATTGTTGCTGTTACTCATTCCAATTACGATTATCATTGGACTCGGCAGTGGCTACTCCGCCTTATCTTTTGACAGACTGATTCCAACCTTCCTTGGTCAAGGTACATTTAAGGAAGAGTTTGTTCTGTTCTCTATTCGACTACCTAGAATCATCATTGTTCTTTTAGCCGGAATGGGATTGGCTTTATCTGGAGCTATTTTACAAGGAATTACACGAAATGACCTAGCTGATCCAGGTATAATAGGAATCAATTCTGGAGCAGGTGTTGCAATTGCTGTATTCTTTTTGTATTTCCCTATAAAAGCAGGCTCTTTTATTTACTTATTGCCTGTGGTTGCTTTTATTGGGGCACTCTTAACAGCTGTCCTTATTTACATTTTCTCATATAAAAAAATTCTTGGGGTCCAGCCTATAAAACTGGTCCTAGTGGGAATCGGTTTTTCGATGGCTCTATCTGGGGCAATGATCGTCCTCATTTCATCAGCTGAGCGTTCAAAAGTAGACTTCATTGCAAAATGGTTAGCCGGGAATATATGGGGTACGGATTGGCCTTTTATTTTGGCCATCCTCCCATGGCTGGCCATCCTTATCCCCTTTACACTGTTCAAGGCGAATCAGTTAAATCTTTTGGGATTGAGTGAGCCAGTAGCTACTGGTGTTGGAGTCTCTATTGAGAAAGAACGTATTATACTCATGTTCACTGCAGTGGCATTAGCGGCTGCCTCCGTCTCTGTCACCGGGGGGATATCTTTTATTGGACTAATGGCTCCACATATTGCCAAAGCGCTCGTAGGAGCAAGAAATCAATTATTCATTCCAATTGCCATTTTAGTGGGGGGCTGGCTATTATTAGTGGCAGACACGATCGGGCGAAATATAGGAAGCACTGATGGTCTACCAGCTGGAATTGTCGTCGCGTTGATTGGCGCTCCCTATTTTATGTACCTGCTTTTTAAAAAGAATTGAGAAGTTTCCTTATCAAATCCCGGTCTCATGGTGGATTCTAATGAGGCCGGATTTGAGTTTATTTCAATCACCTCACTCCCACATATTCATCACCTCTTCGTCTAATCTCCTGCAAAACCTCCAATATTAGCGGTTTGTTTTTCTGTTAGATAAAGCTATAATAAGGACATTGTTAACGAAGCGAGTGATTTTCTTGAAACAACGAGAGCAATGGACATCGAAGATTGGTTTTATATTGGCGGCTGCCGGAAGCGCAATTGGCTTGGGAGCAATTTGGAAGTTTCCATACATGGCTGGTACTAATGGCGGCAGTGTTTTCTTGTTTTTATTTATTTTGTCGACGCTGACAATAGGGCTTCCTATTCTGTTGGCAGAGTTTGTGATCGGGCGAAGAGGACAGCGCGATGCTGTCTCGTCTCTAAAGCTACTTGCCCCAAGAGGGAAATGGCACTGGATTGGATGGATGGGATTAGTTACATCCTTCATCCTTTTATCTTTTTACAGTGTAGTCGGAGGATGGATTCTTTCCTACTTGGCAAGAGCATTGATCTTCCAATTAAATAATACGGATTACGGAGAACTGTTCGGATCGGTCATATCCAATCCTGTTGAAGTTCTAATCGCGCAGGCAGCCTTCATGTTTTTAACAATTTGGATTGTCCAAGGTGGGATCAAGGGAGGGATAGAACGCGCAAGCCGATGGATGATGCCGTTATTATTCATCTTTTTTATCGTCTTAGCCATCCGATCCCTGACATTGGAAGGGGCTATGGAAGGAGTACGATTCCTGTTCGTTCCTGATTGGTCTTTTTTGACAGGAAAAACCTTTCTATTGGCGCTTGGACAGGCTTTCTTCTCGCTAAGTGTCGGTGTTACAGCGATGATGACTTACGCGTCTTACCTGCCAAAAGAGGAACGCCTTGGTCAATCTGCCTTAAATGTATCGTTATTAAATATATTCATTTCCTTACTGGCTGGAATTGTCATTTTTCCCGCGGTTTTTGCGCTCGGACATTCACCCGAAGAAGGCCCCGGCTTAATCTTTGTAGTCCTGCCCGCCATCTTTAATGAAATTCCACTTGGCGGTCTATTTATGATTATTTTCTTTATTTTATTGTTGTTTGCTACATTAACATCCGCTATCGCGATGTTAGAAATTGTCGTATCAACGGGTATCCAAAGCAGATATGACCGCCGAAAGAAAATGGCTTGGGTATTTGGCTTGCTCATTTTCCTCGTCGGTATACCAAGTGCATTATCGTTTGGAACATTATCAGATCTGCATCTTCCTGGCGGCACCGTCTTTGATTTTGCCGACATTTTGACAAGCAGAATAGGCATGCCCATCAATGCTCTGCTCGTATCACTGTTCGCAGGTCATGTGCTGACTAAGGCAGACACTGCTGATGAGCTGAGAATGAACCCTACCATCCATTCCATATGGAAGGCTATTGTCCGGTATGCCGCTCCAGCAGCAATCATCACGATCTTTCTGGCTTACTTCATTAATGGTTAACAGATTATCATGTTTTAATCTGTTAATAACGGGAATTAGAACAGAAACGACTAATTTCTGAAAGGGAGTTTGCTTTATGGAGAATGTGATTGTAACCTTTTTTGATGTGGAAAGCGAAGCTTTTCAAGCACTAGCGGAGTTGAAGCAAAAGCAATTTCAGCGTAATGACTTTGTATTATCACAGGTGGCGATTTTAAAAAAAGAAAATGGAAAGCTTGTCTTTAAGGATGGCTTCGATACAGGCATTAAGACGCGAAATGATACGTTAATTGGCGGCCTAGTCGGTTCGCTAATCGGGATTTTAGGTGGACCGCTGGGTATTCTTCTAGGCTTTGGTGTAGGGACTTCCATCGGAGCCATAACTGATATAGATGAGCTTCAAGAGGAATCCAGTCTGATTTCAGCTGTGGCCTCCCGCCTACAAGAAAATGATGTAGCAATCGTCTCTGTTATATCTGACGAATATGATGCTGTGTATGATGAGTTGATAGGAAAATTTGCTACAGAAACCCGGCGATACGAAGCAAGCGTGATTCAAGAAGAAGTGGACCATGCACGCGAGGTGGAAAAAGCGTTACAAGAACAAGCACGTGAGAAGATACGCGAAGAGCGTTCGGCTGAACGCAAAGCAAAAGTACAAGCATACAAGGAACGCATTCGCTCAGAAATGGAAGAGTTGAAAGTTAAATTCAAATCATAAGAGATTTAAGAACAAAAGCGCAAGCGCCTGTTCATAGATGTACAGACTGAGCTGGACACAGCTTATCTGAAAACAAGTTATACACAAGCATAGAATTTTACAATTTCCTATACATTGAAAAACCCGAAGGCGAAAATCTCATAGTTGTCGCTTTCGGGTTTTATATGTTTGGTAACCCAGGCTCCTATTACCTGAAAATCATGCAGGGTTCCACCCTCGCTTACCAGCCGCGTTCTGCCATTCTTTCTTCCAGACTAAGCTGATTTATGTCAATCCCTTTCATCGCTGCTCCCAGTTCTTTTGAAAGCTTGCCAATTAAATCGTAGTCTTTATAATGAGCCGTCGCTTGAACGATTGCTTTTGCAAACTTTTCCGGGCTTTCGGATTTGAAGATTCCGGATCCGACAAATACACCATCGGCGCCTAGCTCCATCATCAATGCCGCGTCAGCAGGTGTTGCTACGCCGCCGGCTGCAAAGTTAACAACTGGAAGTCTCCCCAGTTCTTTGATCTGCTTTAAAATTTCATACGGTGCACCAAGGTTTTTGGCCTCTGTCATCAACTCATCGGCATTCATTCTTGTGATGCTCCGCACTTGAGCATTCACTTTACGAATATGCCGAACAGCCTCTACAATGTTCCCTGTTCCAGGCTCGCCTTTTGTCCGAAGCATCGCAGTACCTTCACCGATCCGACGAGCTGCCTCTCCTAAATCACGGCATCCGCATACAAATGGCACGGTAAAGTCGCTTTTTAGCAGGTGATACTCTTCGTCTGCCGGAGTCAGGACTTCACTTTCATCGATAAAGTCAACACCCATAGCCTCAAGTACTCTGGCTTCAACGATATGACCGATACGTGCTTTCGCCATGACAGGAATGGAAACCGCACTTACTACTTCTTCAATAATTCTCGGATCAGCCATTCTGGCCACTCCGCCAGCCGCGCGAATATCAGAAGGCACCCTTTCCAAAGCCATGACTGCCACGGCACCAGAATCCTCTGCAACCCTTGCTTGTTCAGCGTTTACTACGTCCATGATAACGCCGCCATTAATTTTTTCCAGAACACTTTTTGCTGCTTCACTTACTGTTTGTGTCATCATTACCCCTCCAATAGATATTGTTTTTTCTTTCATTTGCCATTATTATAGAAATAAGTTGACTCTGTTAAAAGTACCAGTTTTCAATAAAATGAAAGGGTCAGTTTTATTGGAGGTTAGAAGAATGGACATGTTGTCATGCAATTTAAACCGTTCCATCGATGTTCCGTTGTATGAACAGCTCTATTTATATATAAAAAAAGAGATAACAGAAGGCCGCCTAAAATACGGCTCCAAGCTGCCATCCAAGCGGAAGCTTTCCGAATTTCTAAAGGTCAGCCAGAATACAGTGGAAACAGCCTATGATCAACTGATGGCAGAAGGTTACATTGAAGGCCTGCCCAGAAAGGGTTATTTTGTTCTGGCTTATGAAGATTTGGAATATGTCCAAAATGAAGCTGCCGTAACAGATGAATTAATCGAAGAAAAAAAATGGGTGAAGTATCATTTTCATCCTGGATGGATTGATACGGAAAATTTTCCTTTTCACAAATGGAGAAAATATGCCAGAGACACGATTGACCAACACAATCACTCATTGCTCCTACTTGGTGATAAACAAGGAGAATTAGAACTTAGAAGAGAAATAGCCCGTTATCTATATCATGCAAGAGGTGTACAATGCGTCCCTGAGCAAATTATCATTGGTGCTGGAAGTGATAATCTATTGCAGCAGCTTATTCTACTGTTTGACAAAGAAACAATATACGGGGTGGAGGACCCCGGTTATCACGTCATATCGCATATACTGAAAAGCTCACAGCATAAAATACATCCTCTGGAAGTGGATGACGAAGGTGTAAAAACAGACTCCGTCGAGAATACGAACATCAATGTCATTTACGTTACACCATCACACCACTTTCCATATGGCTCTGTACTTTCAGTCAACCGTCGGGTCAAGCTATTGAATTGGGCAGCAGGCGGTAATCACCGCTACATCATCGAAGATGATTACGACAGTGAATTCCGTTATAGCGGTAAATCTATCCCTTCATTGCAAAGCATGGATCACAGCGAAAAAGTCATTTTTTTAGGGAGCTTTTCAAAATCCCTAATCCCATCACTTCGGATCAGCTATATGGTTGTTCCAAAATCTTTATTGAAAAAATATAAAGAAGAGGCGCTATCTTTCTATCATTGTTCTGTTTCAAGGATTGACCAGCGAATATTAACGCAATTTATGAAAGAGGGAGACTTTGAGAGGCATCTAAACAGAATGCGGAAAATCTACCGAAAAAAACTGGAAAAAACCCTGGAAGTGTTAAAACCTTACCAGAAAAAGGTGGAAGTAATTGGAGAGCATTCCGGCTTGCACATGTTACTCGCCATAAAAAATGGCATGAACGAGGATGAGCTTGTTCTGAAAGCTTTGGAGAATCAGGTGAAGATCCATCCGCTTTCCAATTACACCTTGGAGAAAAAAGTTGATTTTCCTCCGAAAATCATACTAGGATTTGCGGGAATACCAGAGAATGAGCTGGAGCCCGCAATCAATCTGTTGTTAAAGAGCTGGGGGATCGCTTAGGCAGATAGCAAATGAAAAGTCCTGATGCCCTATGCGGGTTCAGGACTTTTACTAGTTCAGGAGACTTCTTGTTTCGCGCTTTTTTCGCTTGAGTCAATGTTAATCTTGGCAATGCCGAAACCAGTATAAATATAGATCAGAGCGAAGACAATGCCCAAATAAACCATTGGAGCAAATAAGATGAATTGCCCTGTGGGGACCTGTAATGTAGAGGCGATAAAAGCTCCGGTCACGCTCCAGGGAATCATTGGAGCAAGAGCTGTCCCTGTGTCCTCCAGCGTTCTGGAAAGATTTTTTCTGTGCATTCCATAGTCAGTATATAACGGCTTTAGCATGGGGCCCAAAACGGAATATGTTACATAGTAACTTCCAATAATGGTAAACAGCCCCGCATGCATCGTAAGACAGGAAGTCATCATAGAGCGGCTTGTTGTTGCAAACTGCTTAATTTTATCTAAAAGTACATCAACAACCCCTGCTGTCTGCAATGGGGCGCCAAAAACGGCAGCAGCAATCAAAATAGCAACAGTACTCAGCATGCTGGAGAGGCCGCCTTGCTGGACAATTTGATTCACAATATCGACTCCGGTATCAAGAGTGTATCCGCTATTCAAAGCCCCGGCAATATCTAATAAACTTTGCTTTTGCAGAAAACCTGCTATTAAGCATCCAAGGAAAATCCCTATTCCATAAACAGGCAGGGCAGGAAGTCCTCTAGAGATCAAAATTAAAACGGCTATAGGTGGAATTAAAACGATTGGATTTAAATTGAAATGATCAAGAATTGTATTTTGAATAATTGAGATCGTTTCACTGTTAGCGGTTACATTTTTAAACTGTAAACCAATCACCAAGTATAAAACCAATGAAATGACAAGTCCGGGAACCGTTGTATATAAGAGATGTTTTACGTGCTCCATTAAATCTACATCAACGATTGAAGAGGCAAGGATAGTGGAATCCGACAACGGAGACACTTTATCTCCAAAGATAGCCCCTACAACAACGGCGGCAGCAGTATAATACAATGGCACTTCAAGTCCCATGGAAATCCCCATAAATGCGACTCCGATCGTTCCTATAGTCGCCCAGGAGCTCCCACACATCAGCGTCATGATGGCACATATTAAACATACCGCAAATAAAAATATCGAGGGCTTTAGTAAAACCAAACCGTAATAAACAAAGAAGGGAATTGTGCCGGATAAGATCCAGGATCCGATCAACATACCGACAGCTAATAAGATCAAAATAGGCAGCAGCATATGCCCTATATTCTTCATAATATCCCGCTCAATATCTTGCCATTTAATTCCCCAAATCAAAGAAAGAAAAATAATTGCGGCACCGCCAGTCATGAGTACAATGGAAGTCGGTGCTTTAATGACGACAATCCCGCCGATGACGATGGCAATAGAAACAAGAGCAAGAATGAGCGTTTTGATAGCAGATAAAGCCGATTTCATATTGGGAGCCCCTTTCAAAATGCCGAAGACATGGATTTTAATTACTTATACTTTGATAAAACGCTTTCAATATTGGCAGAGCTGCGCTCAATTTTCTCGAAATTAAGTCTAGATATAATACCATTGATATGCTCCTTCATCCGTTTACGGGCCGTCTCCTCATCACTGACTTTGATTGCCTCCAAAATGTCCAAATGCTCTTTAGGAGAAATTGGATCATAGAGACTTTCACTGTAAAAAGTCAAATATATATTCGTCAAGGATATCAACTCTCGCAATTGTTTAATTAAGATTTCATTTTTTGAAAGCTTCGCTATTTCAATATGGATGTCATAGACGTTTTCCAAAACACCTCCGATGCTCTTAAGCTCATAAGCTTTTTTCTCCTTTTGAATCAGGTCCTCTATTTTTTCAAAAACTGGTTTAAACTTCGCATGATTCCGGCAGGCTTTAGTAACTGCGTAATCTTCCAATAATAATCTCATTTCAAAAACATCTTCAACTTCTTGTGGCGTAGGCTCATTTACAAAAGCGCCTCTGCGCGGAAGAATTTTTACATACATATCATAGGAAAGCCTCCGCAATGCAGATCGTATAGGAGTCCTGCTTACACTAAGTGCATGCGCCAAAGTCTCTTCTGAAAGCTTCATTCCTGGTGTCAATTCGCGATTGATAATAGCACTCTTAAGCATTATGTATATCTTATTCTCTAAATTGCTATCCATAAGAACCTCCTTTTACTCATATTGTATTTTTGATTGTATACAATTAAGGTACAATATCACTAGCGTTGCATTAATTAAAAATATCAATTCAAAATACTAAAAAGATTCAAAGTTTATCAGTTTAGACAAAAAAATCCTTTACAATGGAGAGGTCAGGTGGTTCCTGTCCAAATCCAACGTAAAGGATCACAACTATGGACAAGAA
>NZ_JACSPV010000013.1:54113-108312 GCF_014836955.1 Bacillus norwichensis | reverse complement strand
ACTTGAGCAGTGGTTCTCTGGCCTTCCCAACTACATCAAGGCTTATTTGCCAATTTCTCTCTGCGAAAGTTGAGTTACTAAGATTATACAATCCAGTACTAGAAAAACTTTTAAAAACAACAATTTGTTGTATAACTACTTTACAAACAACATTTAATTGTTTATAATCCCGAATAAGGGTACTTTATGTTCCTTTTTGTTGTTTGATAGAGTTTTTTGCCCATGAAGGTAGAGGGGGTGACATTAGGTATCGCATTATTCTGAACCATCAAAACAAAAATGTCAGCGTAAGGGGGTTAATAATTAAAGGCTTCCTATAAACATTTACTTTTTTCAATACAGAAAAAATAGTATCGATCATATTTGTTATACGACATTACATTTATGGCTTTTTAATTAAAATAAAATTCGGAGGTTTATTATTAATGAAAATCTTAAACCGTGTCGCAAACAAACAACTAACACCCAGCTTGAGAAGAAGGTTTGAAGTAGTGGAGCCGGCAACCATTGGGCATCATCTACATTATGGTTTTATGGATAGCCGGGTTCGCTCCATGCTGCAAGATGTCAAGGTAGTAGGTACGGCATTTACTGTGAAAACGAACTCCAATGATTCAACGATGGTTCATAAAGCGGTCAGTCTTGCTGAAGAAGGAGACGTGATTGTCATTGATCGGACGGGAGACACCAAGCATGCCTGCGTTGGTGAAATGGTGGTCTATGCTGCGAAGTCGAGAAATGTGGCAGGAATTATCATCGACGGGCCATGTACAGACATTCAAGCGATTCGTGAAATCGGGGTGCCAGTATTTGCCACTGGCCTTTCTCCTATCACAACCAAGCTTTATGGAATAAGCGGCGAAATCAATACAATCATTCAATGTGGCGGAGTAGCGGTTAAGCCTGGTGATTTTATTATAGCAGATGATAATGGTGTATTAGTGCTTTCTCAGGATCTAAACTACGAAGAAATTTTGGAAAAGGCGGAATTCAGCGAAAGAAACGAACCGAATTTCAAGCGCCTCCTGGACATGGGGAAACCTTTAAGCAGTATTACGAAAGCAGATCAATTGCTGGAGCAAACCAATGATGAATATAAGGAGAGCGATAGATGAAAATGAAAGTTTTTTTCATTCCCCTTGTATCATTTATGGTTCTCATCAGTGGCTGCGGAAAGAATTTGACTGCCAATGAAAAGAAAGAGTCAATCAATCATCCGGTAGAATTAAAACTTGGAACAAAAATGCCGGATGAGTCTGTTGAAGGGAAGGCTTTTAACCTATTTGCCAATCTGGTGAAGGAAAAAAGTAATGGTGAAATCATTGTTGATGTATATGCCGCTGAACTATTGGGAAAAGGCAAGACCCAAATCGATAATATGTTAATGGGCACTCAAGATATGTATGGAGAGGGCGCTACCTATTTCGATGATTTTGATTCTAGGGTTCAGGTAAGCAGCATCCCATTTTTATTCAGGGATTTTGAACACTTTCAACAATACAATACGGGGGAATTGGGGCAAGAAATCCACGATCAAATGATTTCTAAGGGTGTTCGCTTCTTAAATACGGAAAGAAATTTTGTTCGGGGTCCATACCGGGTTTTACTATCCAAAAAACCTATAAAATCTGTTGAAGATTTAAAAGGATTGAAAATCCGTTCATTCGAATCGGAATTCTATTCACAGGCTTATGAATCAGTAGGTGCTAATCCCACGGTTGTGGCCTGGACAGAGACGTATTTAGCTATGAAACAAAATTTAGTGGATGCGGTCACATCACCCATATCTTTGGTTTGGTCGATGAAATTTACAGAAGTGGCCCCTTATATGACAATCATTGATGAGTATCCGCAGGATATCGTGATTGCCATAAGCGAAGACAAATTCTCCGAGCTTTCTAAAGAACACCAGGATCTCTTGATCGAGGCGGCAAATGAAGTGGGAGTGGAGGCTGTTAAGCTATTGGAAAAGGAAGTAGAAGAACATCTGAGGTTAATGAAGGAAGAACATGGTATTGAAATCTTTGAGATTGATAGAGACGAATGGCTGGAAGCTTTCTCCGGCTTTCACGAGCAGGTGGAGGAAAGCGGCGTATTCCCCAAAGGATATCTTGAAAAGATCAAAGTGATCGAGTAATGAAGGTGACATGTATGAAAAAAATAATTCATGCAGTAGCAAATATATATCTGGCCATTGCTTTTCTATGTTTACTGGCTTTGATCAGTGTATTGACGGTAGAGATTATTTCCAGATATTTTTTGAGCAGTTCCATCATCTGGTCACAGGAATTTTTCTCCATACTCATTTGCTGGATTACGTTTCTGGGGTTTGGCAAATTGGTCGTTGACCGTGAAGACATTTCCATCACGTTCTTGGTGGACAAGCTTGATCCTGTAAAAAGAAAAATCGTCAATGCCGTCAACGCTTTTCTCTTAATGATGACATCCGGTGTGATGTTGGTCTATTCTATCAATTTAACCATCAACCATCTTAACAAAAAGACGATTATTATGAAAGCGCCAACATCTTGGTTTTATGCACCGTTGGTATTGTTGCTAGCATTGGTTGTTTTAACGTCCTTGCATCATATCATGTTAACGCTCAAAACCTGCAAATCACAGGAGGGGGAATAAGTCATGGTATTGGCGCTCACATTGTTTACCGTATTTCTGTTATTGTTGGCGATCGGCTTTCCAGTTTCTTTTTCCATGGCTTTATCCACTTTGGCCGCTTTAATATTGGGCGGGTATACACTGGATGTTCTTTCCTTGCAGTTAGTGGAGGGAATCAAAGGCTATACCCTTCTTTCGATTCCACTTTTTATCATTGCTGGCAACTTGATGAATTCAGCTGGAATTACTCAAAGGATTTTTGATTTTTCCAATGCCCTGATTGGCCACATACGGGGCGGGTTGGCTCAAGTCAATATTTTTGCCAGCGTCATCTTTGCGGGAATATCGGGAACGGCGGTTGGGGACCAGGCAGGGCTCGGGGCTATTGAAATGAGGGCTATGGTAGGAAAGGGGTATGAAAAGCCGTTTAGTGCATCTCTGACGCTCGCGTCATCCGTCATTGGCGCTATTATACCGCCTAGTGTGCCCTTAATTGTATATGCATATTTAGCGGAAGTTTCAGTTGAAAAGCTATTTATTGCGGGAATCATTCCGGGGCTGCTCATCGCCGTTGCATTGGCACTTTACGTATATGTTGGGGCCACACGGGGCTATATTGTCACCCCGTCACCGGAACCTTTTTCAGTGAAATCACTTAGTCATACTTTTAAGGATGGATTTTTTGCATTGCTCGCTCCTGGTGTGATTCTGGGCGGCATGTTGGGGGGCATTGTCACCCCGACAGAAGCCGGTGCCATTGCGGTACTTTATTCTCTATTTTGTTCGATGATATACAAAGAATTGAAATGGGACTCGTTGAAGGAAGCTTTGAATGCCAGTGTAGGTTCTACAGCGCTCATCATGTTTTTAATTGGCATCGGCACCGCCATGGGATGGATCATATCAGCGGAACAATTGCCGTATATACTGTCCGATTTTTTGCTGTCACTAACAGAGAACAAATATATGATGCTGTTGATTATTAATATTTTATTGCTCATCCTTGGCTGTATTATGGAAGGCATCCCCATCAAATTAATTATGCTGCCTATTTTACTGCCCATTATTGACAGCTTGGGGATTGATCGGATGCACTTCGGCATTGTGATGTCATACAACTTATTGCTGGGAATGATCACCCCACCGGTAGGATTAGGGCTATATGTTATAAGCCGGGTTGGTAAGGTTTCCATCGAAGAAGTTGTCAAAAGCCTATTGCCGCTTTACTTGCCATTAATCATCATGCTTGTCATTCTGACTTATTTTCCGCAGCTGTCACTTTGGCTCCCTAGTCTATTGGGTTAATCAGCAGGTTTTGAAAAATAAAAACCTAGTTTTTAGATTGAAAAAATTATATTAAGGAGAGGTAAACATGAAGGTTGCAGTTATTCAGTTAAATTCCAAGTCAGACAAACAAAATAATTTGCAGACTATATCCATTTTAATAAACCAAGCAGCCCAGGGTGGGGCTGAACTCGTTTCTTTGCCCGAGTATTGCAACTTTTTGGGGGAAGATAGTGAGAAAATAAACCATGCCGAACACGTACCGGAAGGTGAAACGACAATACTTTTAAGCAATTTGGCCAAACGACATAAACTGTTTATCCACGTTGGAAGTATTGTAGAAAAGTATAATGAGGAAAAATCCTATAATACTAGTTTTGTCATTGATCCCAGTGGTAAGCTGCTAAACAAATACCGAAAAATTCATTTATTTGACATCGGTATCAAAGGATTACCCTCATATAAGGAATCAAACACGATTCAAAGCGGAGAAAGTCCCGCAATGGTTCAGCTGCCTTTTGGCAAAGCCGGATTAAGTATTTGTTACGACTTACGCTTTCCAGAGCTTTATCGCAACTATGCACTGCATGGAGCAAGGATTTTATTTATTCCGGCAGCCTTTACACGTTATACGGGAATGCTCCATTGGGAAGTCCTTTTAAGAGCGCGTGCCATTGAAAATCAGTGCTATGTCATTGCGGCTGGTCAATTCGGAAGCTACTTGCCTGGAAAGGAAAGCTACGGAAACAGCATGATTATTGACTCGTGGGGAACTGTGATTGCACGGGCATCTGAAAAAGAAGGAGTCATTATGGCCGACATCCAGGAAAATATTGTACATGACGCCAGAGAAAGTATTCCCTGCTTTGGACATCGAAGACCGGGACATTATGACAAAGTGCCTGTTATATAAGAAAACTCTCACCCCTCTCTTTTAACAAGATCCCCGGATTTCCAATCTCGGGGATCTTGTTTTGGTGCGTCCAGCATGGGTGCAGTCTATAGGGGGCAAGTCCCGAACTGTGAAGGCAGAAGTAACAATGGTGCAGCTACTATGCTTTAGCAGACACCCCCAGAAAGTTCAAAAAATTTGATGAATGGATTAAGAAGAAGACTACGCATGATTGAGTGGAAACAGTGGAAGACCCCAAAAACTAGAAAATTGATAGGTTTAGGAGTCCCAGTAGCAAAAGCTTATGAATGGGAAACTCCCGAAGAAATACTGGAAAATCTCACATAGTCCAATTCTTCACAAAACCCTTGGCCTTTCCTATTGGAAAAGCCAAGGGCTCAAAAGTCTATATGAACGATACGAATTTCTACGTCATACTTAATTGAACCGCCGTGTCCCGAACGGTATGCACGTTGGTGTGAGAGGTCGGGGGTTAATCCCCCCCCCCTCCTACTCGATTATAGTGAACTCTGTTTATTTGTTTATTTAATTGCTTAAGTATTTTAATGTTATTCAATTGATAGCCGAGCTTTTGCTTCAATGTCTTTTTTCATCATATATGATCAGTATTTTTTAATTCTGTTTTAGAATCCATAGAAATCAAGTATATCGCTAATAGCACTAACGCCATTCCCACGATATGAATCCATAATAAATTTTCCTTTAAAATAATGGATGACAGTAACACAGCACTTATGGGCAATACACCTGTTAATACACCTGCTGTACTAGCTGGAACTTTTTCGATTCCTTGATACATAAGGATAAAAGCGATAACTGTAACTACGATCCCAAAATACAAGATCATTCCCCAATCTTTTATGGATGCTTCAGTAAATGGAAAGCTTGTGGCTATATATATAGCAAGAGGTAGAAAAAGAATCGCTCCAAATATACTAACCATAGTAGAAATTGTAAGTGGTGTGACTCTTTTTGAGATAGACTTGCCAAAGATAATAAATAATGCTTCCCCTATAACGGCGCCAATGATTAACATGTTTCCTAGTAATGGGGCTACACCACGTTCAACGCCGGAAAATGTTCCAGATATATTAATCGCTAAAGTTCCAAAAAACGCTAGTAAAATACCTATTACGGCACTTCTGGTTGGTTTTTCTTTCAGAATTAAGAAGGCAATGATAGCAACAACTGCAGGCAGGGTACTTGTGATGATCCCCCCTTCCATTCCGTTCCAGGAACTCTGCCCATTTTTCTTGCGATATCTGCATAACTACCATCTTTTTTGTCAGCTTCATGTCTGATATCCTTAATTTCGGCCACTGTCAATATCTCCTAAAACTTCCTGCTAACTTATCCCAATAGGAAGTATGCTTTTATTTTGGATTGTTGACAAGTGGTTTTTTCAATTTATTGTGCCATAAACAAATTTTTCGGAATTTGATGAAGGCATCTTGGTACTTTCTGAAGGATGATCCAAAAAATTAAATATATGATTCAAGCACCATCATCAATTTTGTTATAATAGTTTCATATTTTTAGAAGGGGGAGACAAAGGTGGCTCATTCACAGATTAATCCCTTACTGATTCAGATGCTGACCGGCAAAGATGCGGGAGAATCGCCAACGAGGAGCGCGTTGCCGGGTGCTTATGTAAGAGAAATTTTTCGAAATAAAGAGCAGTTGTCGCCGATTTATGAAAAGAATCATCATATGTTTACATGCAAAAGTTGTAGTAGAAAAGGAAAGTATGATGTCGGCATATTATCTGTGAACTCGGAAGAAGTGGTAAAAGACGGGGACACACAGAAACATATTCAAATGACTGGGTATTTTCGCTGCAAGCATTGTAATGAAGCTGGGAATTGGGAGCTGCCCAACAGCATTTTAATCAGTATCATGGTCGGTTCACTTCCATTATTGGGGGGATCAGAGTCGAATCCCAATGTTTCCTTTGGGAAGAATCAGCTTTTTGATGGGACGTCGCACCAGTATGCAACGGATGCTGAAGAGCATCTTTTACAAATACTAAAGGAAAGTCCTGGAGATGCTTATATTTGGAATCGGCTGGGTAATTTGTATCAGAAAGGAAACCGCCCGGAATTAGGAGTAAGTGTATTTGAGCACTCCGTCAGGCTTGATCCAAAACAAGTTGAATCCCACTACACATTAGGAGATATGCTGGCGCAAATCGAGGATTTTCCAAATGCAGGCTATCATTTCCGCCAGATGCTGCTACATGCGAGGGAGTACAAAAGACTACCTGCAGAAAAGTTAAGGGACATGCTTGCTATAGGGTTAAGAGAATTATTCATAATGTCAGACCACACGGATGGGGAAGTCTCCATTTTGCCGACACCGGAAGAACTTGAAGCGTCTGCCCAGCAGGAAATTCAGCCCGGGCCAATTGTAGGCATGGAAATGGAAGTTTTTCCGGATGATGTTGAAACCTTCTATCCGCTCGCCGAAATATTTATGGGCCTCCGCGCTAAAGAAATTCCATTAAGGGAAAGAACGCTTAACGTGCCCAAGGTATCTAAGGCGCCAGTAAAAAAGAAAAAGAAAAAGCGGAAAAGGAGAAAATAACCGGGCGGTGCCTTTCCGGTGCCCGCATTATCCGGGAGATTGTCATACATGATCTTTTTAAGAGGGCTTGATGCGAAATTGGTGGAACGACCGATGGCCCTCTGAATAAGGTTACGAAACTTTTAAGGGAGAAAGATGAGTAGTTTTAGAAAAAATATCATCCCTCTTTTTAGCAGGATAATCCCCAAGATTGGAAATCCGGGGACTTTTTTAGTGCGGCTAACCTGGATATCTCCGGTGATGTTGAATTTGAAGGAAACGAGCGGCAACGAATTAGCCTTACGATGCTGTAAAATTTTAAGTAAAAGAATATATAATAATATCAACGGAAGGAGTTGATATTATTGCCAAATATTAAACCCGTTTCTGATCTAAGAAATTATAATGAGGTTTTAAAGGATGCTGCTGCAGGAAAATCTGTTTTTAAAAAGAAAGATGGTCGAGGTAAGTTGACTATTCCTGAGATTGAGGAATATGAAAAAAATCAAGCTACAATTCAGCTATTATCAAAACTTCTAGAAGCAGAGAAGAGGATTAAATCCGGGGATAAATGGCTGACTGATGAACAAGTTAAAAGAAATTTGGGAGTACATGCAGTGGGAGGGGGAAGGAGTTGATCCAAAAATCTAACTTATTCTTGTTTATCGAAGGCTTATAGGAATATATTGATCGAATGATATAAAAACATCCATTCTCTGCAAGAAATGGACTGAATCACTTTCCAATTTGAACAAAATAGTAGCTTTGAAAATTTCAAGAAAAATAAAGTTGAATAATTAGACAAATTAAACAGCTTGTGTATAATGGGTGTCAAAGGTACCGGTTAGTAAGTATTGGATACATGGAAATCAATAGACAATACTGTGCGAAGTGAACTTTATAATAGGACAAAAGAATTGTGATGTGTGAGTTTCACAGGGGCATAACGTGTAAAAGAAATGCTGGCATGGTTCAAGTGTTTCTTTATGTATGCGTTTTCGTTTATGGGAAGGAGCTGTGAGAAGGCATTATAATAAGAACAAGGTGATTTGAATTTGGTAAGTGCTCTATCTTGAATTACAACCAATCGAATATCGAGTAAATGGCGAAATGGTTGGACCAGCAAGGGAGGTGAGGCTGATGTGATCAAACGTACATATGAAAACCCTTGGATTATGGAGTCGTGGAGGACTAAATCCAAGGGTTTTTTATGTCGGAGTATACCGACTAGTGTTAGTATATCCTTTTCAAAATATATGAGTAGGAGGATTAAGATTTGAAAAGATTGGACGAATATATCATTCAAATGGAAACAAAGTGTATTCTGAATCATTATGATGAAAGTGGCAAGCTGTGTTCGATCGTCGTTGAGGAAGAAGAAGTGTATGAAGTGAACGAAAGTCCTCTTGCGATTATCAAAAAAAGCATCCAATATTACGGGGGCAGTCTGAATGGAGCGATTTTAAGCGCAAAGGAAGTGTTGGGCAACATAAGTATGCCACCTGTTATGATCAGTGGAAGCAAAGGGATTTATTGGTTCCCCAGCAAGTCCATTGCGCACGAAGATTGCGCATGGTTTTCAGTTGATCATATCAGAGACTATGAACCTATTGAGGATCGGATGCTCAGAGTGAATTTTTACACTGGCCCCTCTATTACTATTGACAGTACATATTATCGATTTGACAAAAAGGTCAATAGAGCGCATAAATTCAAGAACATCATGGAAAGAAGAGCCCATAGTAAGTGGCTCTATCTGCACATACCCACGAAGTCATTTAGCATTATAAGAGATGGGGCTAGAAACCACTATAGGATTGCGGAGAAAAAGGAGTAAGGAGTGAGGGACAATGGTGGGGGCTGTTGTTCCTTTTATTATTATTGATATAAGTTGAGATTTGCGTTTTTTCTGGATCAAATTTAAACATGTGCAACAGATTTCAAAGATTTGGATAGAATTTCGTATTCTGGACAGCAATTTCCGGTTTTCGGATAAAATTTTCGTAATCCGGATAGTAATCTCTAGTTCTCGGAGAGAATTTATGAGATCCGGGACAGTAATCTTCGGTCCGCGAACAGAATTTTCATATCTAAATAGTTAATGTTTTCCAATTGTAGTCGTATATATCGGGTTTGTTCCTAACAGTACGCCACCGCGGGTTTGTCAAATAAAGTGTGTAAGTTCCAATTTACTCAAGGTACTTTAACACCCTATCTTTTAGCTCATCATGAAGAAGAAGTTGGTTCATAACCATTGCCCAGTTTTGGATGTGGCCACCTTCCCATTTGGTTTCGAGTTCTTTTACCCGTAAAAATAATACTTTTAATAGAGCGTTCTCGTTTGGGAATGCTCCTTTTTTGGTCACTTTTCTGAAGCTGGAATGGATACTTTCTACTGCGTTGGTTGTGTACATAACTTTACGAATGGCACTTCCATAATCATAAAGTTGCTCAACATGGTGGAAATTTCTTGTCCAAACGTCAATAGCTCCTGGATATGCAGCCCATTGTTGTTGAAAAGATTCAAAAGCACTTAGGCAAGCCTTGAGGCTTGGTGCACCATAGACTTTCTTTAGGGCTTTGGTGAATGCCTTATAATCCTTACTAGGAATGTATTTAACGGAGTTACGAATCAAATGAACCATACATCGTTGTACAATGACATCTGGAAAAATAGCACGTGATCCTTCTTCCAAACCACTTACACCATCCATGGATATAAAGAAGATATCTTCGACGCCTCTTGCCTTGATTTCATCGAAAATCTGCATCCATTTATGCTTACTTTCCGTTTCATTTAACCATAAGCCAAGAATTTCTTTATCGCCCTCGATTGTGTATCCAAGGATTGTATAGACGGCATATTTCTTTGTCTCATATTGATTGCGAATGGTTGTATACATGCAGTCAACGAAAACAAATGCATAACATTCTCTTAACGGTCTGGCCTGCCATTCCTCCAGTTCAGGAAGCACTTGATCTGTAATATCGGATATCATTTCATGAGATACTGAAAAACCATAAATGTCTTCAATAGTCGATGAAATATCACGCTGCGACATTCCGCGTGCATACATGGAGATCACTTTACTCTCAATTGCAGAAACATCCTTTTTACGCTTCGGTATCAGTTCAGAATTAAAGGACCCATCACGGTCTCGGGGCATCTTAATATCTACTTCACCTGAAGCTGTTTTGATGGATTTCTTTCCATACCCATTGCGTCGGTTTTCTGTTTCTTTTTCTCCTTTATCATTGGAATCATAGCCCAAATGATTATTCATTTCGCCCTTTAACATCGCTTCAAACAGGGGACCGAATATATCCTTCAATGCATCCTGCATATCTTCAACAGATTCTGGTTGATAATCTTCAATAATTTTATTTGCTAACTTAACTGATTTCGGGTCTCGCTTTGACTTCGTCATTACCTAACCTCCTATCAATTTAATTCCATTCTATCAAAATTAAAAAACTGTGTAAGCAAGAACCGTACGCATTCTTTACTTACACAGTTAATATTACACTCCCGCCACCGCTAAGAACAAACCCGATATTGCCCCTTCTCTTTTTGTCTAATGCCTCGATCAAATCTTCATCTGTCTTTTCATTCTTTACACAATCTTAATGTAACTTCCTTTTCTTTACACAATCTTAAAAAAGTCTTACAGAACATTTATATTTATTTAACATTACTTCTCTACTATTTAGTTAACACTCGTTTACACATAGTGAAACGCGTACTGCAGTACGTGTCCGGTTTGGCGTGAGGACGGGTTAAATGCCCAATAATCCGGAAACTCTTTCGAAAATAAAATAGCTGAGAAGGAAAGTGAGAGATGAAAAAGGTACTCTTGATTTCTCAAAATTTTTATCCGGAGATTGGCAGTGCCGCGAACAGGATGAAAAATATCTATGAACTCCTCAAAAACAAGGGTTATTTGGTTCAAGTGCTGACGACGGAGCCATCCTACCCGAATAAAAAAACATATGAGGATGCTTCTTTTTGGGATGATGAAGATTTAAACAATGATCGGCATATTACCCGTATCCCAATCAGAAGTCGCAAATATTCCGGGAATTCCGTGAGCCGCTTATTTTATTATCTGGAAATGATGTGGAGGATGATTTTCGCCATCCTGAAAGACCGGCAGCAGTATGATGTGATTTTTGTGTCGTCTCCGCCGATCTTTGTGGCTCTTGCGGGGCTATTGGCAAAATGGAAATTTAAAAACAAGCTTATTTTGGATATACGAGATTTGTGGCCTGAATCATTGAAAGGTGTGGGAGTGTTTCATCATCCCTTTATCATGTATATATTTTCCATGATTGAAAGAATCCTTTACCGAAAAGCCGACTTTATCATCATCAATAGTCTTGGTTTTCAAGATTATATAAAAAAACAGCTGGGGCCTGTTTCAGCGGAGATTGTGTATTTGCCCAATGCAGCACGCCAATGTGAAATGGCAAGTCAAACCGTTGAAAAGGCGCGTAATCAGGTGATTTATGCAGGGAATTTGGGGCGGGCGCAAGATGTTTCCTTGTTAAAAGAGCTAGCTGTCAAACTTTCGGAAAATGATATCGGCCTTACGGTGATCGGTTACGGGGTCGAAAAAAATCAATTTTACGAATTTGCACAGCAGAACGGTTTAAAGAACATCTCCTTTTTATCACCTACAACACGCAAGAAATGTTTAAACCTAATCGGGCAATCAGATGTAGCCATCGTTACATTAAAACAGAAGGACGTGTTTCACACGGTGCTTCCCGGAAAAGTGATAGATTATATGACTTGCAAAGTTCCAATCGTCGGCTCTGTCTCGGGATTTTCCAAATCATTGATAGAACAGGAAAAAGTAGGTTTGGTCAGTGAGGGCGGGTCAGCAGCCGATCTGTTTCATAACATCATCTATTTATTGAAAAGCAAAGAACTGCGCCAGGAAATGTCAAGAAATGGCGAAGCCTATATCAGTAAATCTTTTATATGGGAGAAAAATATTGAGACGCTTGTCGATTGCATTGAAAAGTAAATGGATAAGGCCGGGATGGAAATATGAAGAAAAAAGTTTGTATGTTTGTATGGAATCATTTCACGAATGATGCCCGTGTGTTGAGAGAGTGTACGGCACTGTCGACAAATGGTTATAAAGTGGATCTCATTTGCATCCATGATCCGAATGAAAAGGGATTGCCTCGATATGAGGAAAGAAGCCCTCATTTTCATGTCTATCGTGTGAGAAGATATCCAGTTGTCTGGGACCTTTTCCAAAAAGGGATCCGGCTTGTTCGGCAAAATAAAATGATGCTCATTCCCTTATTGGCTGTGGGTGGTGCTTTATTGTTTTATGCGCCTTACATTACTCTCATTTTGTTCTGTCTATTAGTATTGCTCATGCAGAAAAAAATTCGAACGCTCTGGTTGAGGGGGGGCATCTTTTTAAGAATGACTTATCACGGTTTTAAAAAAGATTATGATATTTATCATTCAAATGATTTAAATACCCTTTCTCAAGGATATATTTGTGCAAAATGGAGATTTCGCAAGAAAAAGCTAGTGTATGATTCCCACGAAGTCCAAACGAGCAGAACGGGTTATGACTCGGCGCTGTATGGAAAGATGGAGAGCTTTTTCATTCGAAAAATAAACACCATGATCGTAGAAAATCACACAAGGGCTGAATATAGCGAAACTCTTTACGGCTTTTATCCAAACGTGGTTCATAATTACCCTTTTAGAGAAATACAGAAATCGGCGGAAAAAGCGCCATTGCACGAACAATTGGGATTGCCGAAAGGTGAAAAGATTCTGCTGTACCAGGGAGGCATTCAAACAGGACGGGGACTGGATAAACTCATTAAATCGGCCCCCCTGTTCAAGGAAGGGACGCTTGTACTCATTGGTGATGGCAGGCTCAAACCGGACCTGATCCAACTGGTACAAGAGATGAGTTTGGAAGAAAAGGTGAAATTTTTGCCTAAAGTACCGTTGGAAGAATTGCCCAAATATACGAGAAACGCTTATCTCGGGTTTCAGGTGCTGAATAACGTTTGCTTTAACCATTATTCCGCATCATCCAATAAATTATTTGAATACTTGATGGCAGGCGTGCCTGTGGTGGCTTGCGATTTCCCGGAGATTAAAAGAATTGTAGAAGGGGAACAAGTCGGATTATGTATCGACTCGCACAGTGAGACAGAGATTGCCAGGGCCGTCAACGAGCTGCTGGAAAATCAAGCTTTATATCGCAAGCTTGCGAACAATTGTATAGGGGCAAGACAAAAATACAATTGGGAGCAGGAGCAAAGAAACTTTTTATCCGTATATGACTATTTAATCGCAAACTAGATAACTTGAACAAAAGATTTTCGGTGTATACAGAATCAAAATGAAACATGTGCAACAGAATTTCCAGTCACGGATAGTAATTTCGAGTTCTGGACAGTATCCGCCGGAAACGGACAGTAAATCCGTATTCTGGACAGTAATCGCCGGAAACGGACAGTAAATTCATATTTTGGACAGTATTCTCTAGCCGCGGACAGTAAATCCGTATTCCGGATAGTATTCGCTGGAAACGGACAGTAAATTCATATTTTGGATAGTATTCTCTAGCCGCGGACAGTAAGTTCGTATTCTGGATAGTATTCGCCGGAAACGGACAGTAAATTCATATTTTGGATAGTATTCTCTAGCCGCGGACAGTAAATCCGTATTTTGGACAGTAATCGCCGGAAACGGACAGTAAATTCATATTTTAGACAGTATTCTCTAGCGCGGACAGTAAATTTATATTCTGGATAGTAATTTCCGTACTATGAACAGTAATCTGCTATTTTCATAAAATTGGAGGAATTCAAATGAAGGTATGTGTAATGGGATTGGGATATATAGGATTGCCGACATCCATCATGTTTGCGCGTCATGGTGCGGAAGTGGTTGGAGTGGATGTGAAAAAAGATGTTGTCACCAAGCTGAATTCAGGTGAAATCCACATCGAAGAACCGGGGTTAAGGGAAGCATTGCTTGAGGTCATTGAAAAAGGGATGTTTAAAGCTTCACTGAAACCGGAAAAAGCAGATGCTTTCATTATATCCGTTCCGACTCCCAACTTGCGCGATCCACACCAATCATGCGATTTGACCTATGTATTGGACGCATTGAACCGTATCCTTCCTTGCATGGAAAAAGGAAATACCGTGATTGTGGAATCGACGATTTCTCCCAGAAGCATGGATGATCATATCAAACCGGTCATTGAAGCTGCCGGATTTGTTGTAGGGAGAGACCTTTTCCTCGTTCATTGTCCGGAAAGGGTTCTTCCAGGTCAAATTATGCACGAACTCATTTACAACAACCGGATTATCGGCGGCATCACACCGGATTGTACCGAAGCCGGTGTGAGAGTCTATTCCATATTTGTCCAAGGTGAAATGATCAGGACGAATGCCAAAACGGCTGAAATGTCCAAGCTGATGGAGAACACCTTCCGTGATGTCAATATCGCATTGGCGAACGAGCTGACCAAGGTTTGCGATCAATTGGAAATTAATGCTTTAGATGTCATTCAAATGGCAAATAAACATCCGAGAGTGAATCTTCATCACCCGGGTCCCGGTGTCGGAGGACACTGCCTTGCCGTAGATCCCTATTTCATTGTTTCCAAAGCGCCTGAAACGGCCAAAATCATTCAAATGGCACGCAGTGTGAACACCTCCATGCCGGCCTTTGTAGTAGAGAACATTAATGCTTTAATGCAGAAGGTGGACGGAAAAATTATCACATTGTTCGGCTTGACCTATAAAGGAAATGTGGATGACATGAGAAAAAGCCCGGCAATGGAAGTGCTGGAAAGACTGAAGTTCGAGGGAAGATACGGCGTAAAAGCGTATGATCCCCATGTCAATAGCCGACTTGTTACCAAAGACATTCGGGAAGCGGCAGCCGATTCCGACTTGATTGTTGTGCTAACTGATCACGATGAATTTAAGGAGCTGGACTTTTCCCAACTATCGGGTATGGCAACTAAACGGATGTTTGACACGAAAAATGTCGTTCAAAATCGTTCGGAAGTCTTTCAATATATCAATTTCGGCAATCTCTATCATTTCAAAAAGCAAACCATGGTGGGAACACGTTAGTCGTGTGTCGTATAGTACTGCTGGAAGGAGTTTTTCCCGGCAGTACTAGGACGTCCTGTCGCTTCGCTTGCACTAGGACATCCTGTCCGTCGAAGCTGAACAAAGCAGATACTTTTTTCGGTCTTATATTAAGGAAGACTATACTGTCTTCAACAGTAAGAAAACCCGGGAGTCTGATATCGTGAAAAACACTTTTGATTATATGGAAAAAAAGGAGCATGTCGACCTTATCGAAAATTGGATTTGTGAGAAATCGAAAGGCGGTCTCATTTTAAAAATTGGATGTTCCCAAGGATTGGATTCCAATTTTATGGAAGGGGAAAGAGACAGCGGGATTGATCTCTCCGAACAATCGGTTCAATGTGTGAATCCACTGCTTGATCATGAGGGCCCGTCAGACTGGAGCTGCAACAATATGATGACAGATGATGTTGAAGATAAGACATTTGACTCCGTGATTATAAGGAATATCTTCCAGTATGGAACGGGTGCCCGGAAATTAGTGGAAAAAGCTTTTGGATTGTTAAATGAAGATGGCCGCCTTGTCATAACGGTATCCTATGAATCAGACCGTTCATTGAAACTTTTTTATGCAACAGAAGTCTGGCAGTTTCAAACGGAATCTCTCCAAATTATTGAGATGCAATTTTTCGGCAATGGGATAGGTGCTGTTTTTAAAAAAGTTTCCAGGGCATGGCCGCTGCATCGGGATTTGAATAGCACTCCGATAACAATGGAAGAAGCATGGCAGCAGGAAAAGCAAGCCAGCATAGACCGGATCATGAAAAATATTTACTTGCAGGAACATTTGGAAGCAGCTTACTCGAGAGAGGAAAAGCTGCTCATTTCTTACAAGGAATTATTGCGAAAGTATCAAGCGCTCAGCAACTCCAAGCTTGGAAAATTTGCTTTATATTATTGGAAAAAACGCAGAAGTCTTTTTGGGGGGAAATCAAGTGGATGAAGCAGCGATTGACAGAAGAATATCCACATTAAAGCATTTAAAAAAGAAAATAAGAGAAGAAATCAACGAAGACCGGAAAACGCTTATGGATCAATACGGCGCTGTCTATGAAAGCAAGTATGATTTCCTAGATGCATCGATCGGCAGTGTAAAAGATAGAGGAGCCTATTTATCCTATAGGAATCAAGTATCGGACAAACACTTTTTCGAAGAGATCAAACCTTTGCTGGATCAAATTCCGGATAGCAACGGCAGCCGGTTTTATGAAAAAATCAAAGCGAATATCGGAATTATTTGTGATGAGTTTTTATTTCATTCTTTTCAGGGAGTCGCCAACTTTATCTATATAGAGCGGGAAAGGTATAAAGAGATACGGGAAGATCTGGATGTTCTTTTGGTTGTATCAACGTGGAAGGGAATCGATTCAAAATGGAAAGGGCTTGGAAATCCGAACATCCGAAGGCACAGGGAAGATTTGCAGAGAATCATCGACTATTTCCGGGATAGAGGAACGAAGATTGTATTTTACTCTAAGGAAGACCCTGTAAATTATCATGTTTTTCTAGGAATTGCCCAAAAGTGTGATTATATCTTTACAACAGCGGAAGAAAAAATAGACTGCTATAAAGCGGATTGCGGCAATGAGAATGTGTTTTTGCTTCGTTTCGGCGTCAATCCCAGCTACCATCACCCAATTGGCATGCGAAAATTTCCAAAAAGGAAAGAAGTGTTATTTGCAGGCTCTTGGTATGAAAAATACCCTGATCGTCAGGAAGAGACGAGAGTGTTGTTTAACGGCGTATTGGAGGCAGGCAAAGATTTAAAAATTATTGATCGGAATTTTGAGTTGAAATTGGAGCAATTTTTCTTCCCAGAAGAGTATTTGCCGTATGTTTCCCCTTCGATCCAACATCAATATTTACAAAAACTCTATAAACTGTTTGACTGGACTATTAACCTGAACAGTGTGAAATACAGTGATACGATGTTTGCCAACAGGATTTATGAAGTGCAGGCTTTGGGGAACAATTTGCTTTCCAATTACAGTATCGGGGTAAACAATCAATTTCCGAATGTGTTCACCATTCATAATGAAAAAGAAATTCAATCGGTTTTTGAGAGCTTTACGGAGGAAGAAGTTTATCAACATCAGGTTTGGGGCATACGAAGGGTCATGTCTAAAGAAACGAGCTATCATCGAATAGAAGAAATGCTTGAAAAAATCGGCTTTAGGACCGGAACGAAGAATCGAAAAGCAGCGGTGATCGTGAAGGAAAAAACACAGGCAGTTTGTTCAGCATTTAACAAGCAAACTTATCCGTATAAAAAGCTTTTTGCAGAAAATGAAGTGAATGAAGAAACCTTAAAAGAATATGATATCATGGCTTTTTTTGATTCCCATAAGGAGTACGGAGAGTTTTACCTGGAAGATATGATCAATGGATTTAAGTATACAAATTGTGACTATATTACGAAGGATGCGTATGATGAGGGCAATCAGCTGGTGGAAGGCACCGAACATGATTATGTGAATCAAATGAAAGATAAATACAGAACTGTGTTTTGGAAGGACGCCTTCCCCTTATCCACATTATTGAAAATGGAAGGAACTGTCCATATCGAAAATGGATACAGCATCGACAGATTTGAATTTTATAGCAAAAAAATTGAAAAGGTCATTCAGCCAAAAGAATATAAACTATCCGTGATTGTCCCTGTTTACAATAATGGGGACCACTTGCTTAACAAATGTTTTTTGAGCTTAAAGAGAAGCACTATGTTTGATGATATGGAAATTGTCATGGTGGATGACGGATCGACGGACGGTTATACGCCCGGATTCGTGAAAAGAATAGCAAATGAATATGCCAATGTAAAAACCTTTTTCTTTGAAGAGGGAGGCAGCGGCAGCGCGTCGCGCCCAAGAAATAAAGGCGCCGAGTTGGCCACGGCGAATTATATCGCGTATCTTGATCCGGATAATGAAGCGATTCAAGATGGATATTATCACTTATATAAAGAAGTGCAAGGCGGGCGCTATGATATGGCTGTCGGCAACATGGTCCGCTTGGCTCATGATGAGATGCTGTTTGACTATTATCAGACAGCCATTCAATATAATGGAAGCAGCGTGATCTCTGGGAATGTGCATCACTATTTAAGTAGCAGCCAATTTAAGGCCATGAGCATTCAAGCCTTAGTCGTGCGGAAAGAGGTCATCGTAAACAACGGCCTGGAAATGGTCGTCGGTGCCGCGGGCCAAGATACTCTCTTCTTTCACGAGCTACTTTTGCACGCCCGCCGGACAAAAGTGATTAATTTACCCATTCACATTTACTATGCTGCTGTTTCGGGGTCCACTGTGAATACCGTGACGAAACGTTTTTTCGAAAAATATTACCTGCTGGAGAATGCGAGAAAAAAATTCCTCGAAAAGCATGGTTTACTCGAGGAATACATGGAGAAACGATTTAACTATTATTTTAAAAATTGGTACCTGAATAAATTAAAAAACGTTAGAGAAGAAGAGGCCTTCGCATCGGTAATGGTCCTAGAGAAAATTTTTGCGCTGTACCAGGATCACATAGTTTATGAGGATGAAGAGCTTGCCAAATTTAAAAGCATCCTGATTGAACAGGATTATGAGCAAATTTTGAATGAGTTTGTTGAAGACCATCAAAAGGCAATGGTATCCTGACACATTGGAGGGAAATGATTTCTGAAAGAGCCTGTTCATAACGTACGATTATGGAACATATTTTAGTGACATAAAACAAGGGGCTGATCATCATTGAATAACAAAATCAAAGTCATGGCAATTTTCGGAACAAGGCCTGAAGCCATCAAGATGGCTCCGCTTATATTGGAACTGGAAAGACGGCCGGAAGATTTTGAAACGATCGTGACCGTAACGGCCCAGCACCGGCAAATGCTGGATCAAGTACTGGAAATATTTGATATTCAGCCGGATTATGACTTGAACATTATGAAGGACAGGCAAACTCTTGCAGGGGTGACAACGGCTGCACTTACGGGTTTGGATGAGGTTATGAAAAAAACTCAGCCTGATATTGTGTTGGTGCATGGCGATACAACAACCACTTTTGCGGCCAGTTTGGCTGCTTTTTACAATCAGGTTCCAGTTGGCCATGTAGAAGCCGGATTAAGGACCTGGAATAAATATTCCCCGTTTCCGGAAGAAATGAATCGCCAGTTGACAGGCGTGATGGCCGATCTGCATTTCTCTCCGACCCAACAATCCGCCAATAATTTACTGGAAGAGGGAAAAAAAGACGAAACGATTTTTATTACCGGAAATACGGCCATAGATGCCCTGAAAACAACAGTAAGGGATGAATATACGCACCCGGTGCTTGAAAAAGTCGGGTACGACCGCCTCATTCTGTTAACGGCCCACCGGCGGGAGAATCTGGGAGAACCCATGAGAAATATATTTCGGGCCGTCAAGCGTCTGGCAGAGGACCATCCTGACGTCCAAGTGGTCTATCCTGTTCACTTAAATCCTGCAGTGCGGGAGACTGCGAATGAGATTTTGGGAAACGATCCCAGAATTCATTTAATCGAACCGCTGGATGTGGTTGTCTTTCACAACTTCGCGAATAAGGCCTATTTGATACTCAGTGATTCCGGCGGGGTACAAGAAGAAGCCCCGTCATTGGGAGTTCCTGTCATGGTATTAAGGGATACGACGGAGCGTCCAGAAGGAATCGAAGCGGGGACTTTGAAACTAACCGGACTTCAAGAGAGGACGATCTATCAATTGGCAAATGAACTATTAACAGATCCATCAGCCCATGAAAAAATGGCCAAAGCGGTTAATCCATACGGGGATGGGGAAGCATCAAGACGTATTGCTGAAGCGATTCGCTATTATTTTAAACAAACGGACAAGAGGCCGGTTCCGTTTTCGGGAATTTCCAGTTTACGGTGATACTGGAATTGGTCTTACCTGTTCCGTTTCTAAGTTGATATATAAAGATTCCAGTGACAACTTTCTAGTAGTATGTTAATCTGAAAAAAATGAACAATTTACCCACTGGAGGTGCCTTTGAAAAGGGCTGAGATCAAAGTGTTTGACTTTGGGACTCCTGGAACCTGATCCAGTTCGTACTGGCGGAGGGAAGTGGCAAAACGTAAATCAATTGTATGTTATACACTGTTTACATGAAGCGCTGCTTTCTTTTAGGAAAGCGGCGTTTTTTTATTTCCTAAGTTTACAGATTCGCACTGTTGTTCAATTGCTTCAGCACTTTAGCTTCATTCAGCAGAACCCTTCCATTTCTGTAAATGGTATGGGGGTTTAAACCTCGCTAAATAAAGTTGAAGTCTCCGGCGGATGCCACAGATTTTCAGAGGAACTTATCGAGTTAAGCTCGATAAAATCTGGGCGAAAATCCGCTAATGCGCATTTGATTGACCCATAAGGAGTGGAGATATTGAAAACATATGACCATATTATTATCGGCGGCGGTGTAATTGGCTGTTCTATTGCCTATCGGTTGGCTAAGGAAGGCTTAAGTGTGGCTATATTTGATGCAGGTAAAGCCGGAAAGGCCTCTATGGCAGCTGGCGGTATGCTGGGGGCGCAAAACGAGTTTGAGCGGGAGAATCCATTGTTAAAAATGGCACTGGAAAGCAGGATGATGTTTCCCACCCTTCGCGATGAATTGCTGTTTGAAACGGGCATCGATATTGAATTACGAACGGCTGGCTTAATAAAAACAGCCGCCACGGAATCGGAGCGGGATGATTTGCACCGGCAATTTCGCTTTTTATCTGAAAAAGATCCATCCATTCAGTGGCTTGAGCCGAAGGAAGTGCCGGAAATCGAGCCTTGCATGACGTCACGAACAGCAGGTGCGATTTTACTAGAAAAGGACCATCAAGTAAAAGCTCCACTGCTCGCTCAGGCTTTTTTGAGAGCGGCAAAGAATTCTGGCGTACATGTGTACGAGGAAACGAAAGTTCGTCGACTCGTGATTCAGCAAGATCAGATAACTGGAATCGATACCTCAAGTGGCTGGTTCCATGCAGCTCAAGTTTTGGTTGCGGCTGGTGCGTGGAGCAGCAGTCTCTTGAACGAAACAGGCTTTTCCCTGCCGGTCATTCCCGTTAAAGGCGAATGCCTATCGATTCGTTTGGCCGGCCCTGCACCGGTTAAAACCGTTTTTGCTGTTGATGGCTGTTATATTGTCCCAAAGCGAAATAAAGAAATGCTAATCGGAGCAACGTCACTTCCCGGTTCCTTTGATACGTCTGTAACAGCTCGTGGCATTCTCTCTCTTTTGAAGCGGGCTTCCCGCCTGTTGCCCGTGCTTCAAGATGGAGCAGTCGAGCGAACCTGGGCCGGTGTGCGTCCTCAAGCGGCCGATCATTTGCCGGTCATGGGTTCTCACCCGTTTATCGAGGGTTTGCATATATGTACCGGACATTACCGAAATGGTATTTTGTTAAGCCCTATTACAGGTATACGAATGAAGGAGTACATTAAAGGCTGTCAGAAGGCGAAAAAGGAGCTTACCCCTTTTGCACCGGAACGGTTCTCTGTTAAAAGTCAGGAATGAGCAGACCTGGTATGGCTATGGAGTAAAAAGATGCTTGCCAGCCAAAAAATTTGACACTCAATTAGTTCTACACAAGTTGAATCAGTTTTGCCTCTTAAGGCATATTCCTATAAACGGTGTTATCTGGCAGGCTTGGCTTCTGTGTTCTCCGCCATTATTTTCTTTATATCAAGTACATAATTGGTGCTATGAAAAAATACCAAAGCTGATGTGAGACTAAGAGCCAATTCTGCGGTTTATTGAGTAAATATATTTTGTTATTACCTAAAATTGAATATAAAGGAATTAAAAAAGCCTCAACCCGTTAACATTTGGATTGAGGCCTATTCCATTTTTCACTAAGGTACCTCTTTGATTTTCTTCCAAAGGGTTGTCCGGCTGATGCCAAGCTTGTTTGCAACAATGGTTTTGTTGTTGTCGAATTTTTTGAGAAGCTGGTCATAGATCTCCGTTTCCATTTCTTGTAAGCTTCTCACCCTTACTCGAATATAATCATCCGTTATAGCGTCTTCTTCTAATTTTGGTTGAAAGGCATGCTTGATCATGGTGAGGGGGACGTCTTCATGGAGATGCTGTTTGATTGTGATGATTCGTTCAATAAAATTCTCCAGTTCTCTAATATTGCCTGGCCAGTTGTATCTCTTAAAGTCTTCTTTCAAATGATTTGTACAGTATATGATGGCATTGCAACACCCGATATTTTTCCCTCCGATGATTTATCATCTTATGTTGTCCAAACTTATCGTGACAATGAGAAGAATGAAAAACTGTATTATTCGCTCGAAAAAAAGACATGTTATTTTCTATTTAAGGCAGGGTCATATGTTTTTTGCTTTCATCTTCCATTATTAGGGGGATGGGATCATTATAAACTTCAGACTTATCAAGAGCATATCTTTAATGCTATACTTGAATCAAAGGGCTACACATATTGTTACCTTGTGAAAACATTATTTGGAGGTCTGGTAAATGAGTAATAAAGAAAATGTTATTTTAATTGCCTCCGCCCCAAAAGAATATGGAAAGAAAGTTATCACCAATCGAATGAATCAAATGAAGCAGGACCGCGCCAATTTAAAAAATAAACTTGCACACATTAAAAGTTTATCACGACATATCAAATAAACTAGCCAACAAATGGACTCACTTTACATTACTGTAAGGTGGGTTTTTATGTTTAATCCACAAATGGGGGTGAACTTGAAATAGGTGCCTTTCATTCTTCGAAATTTTCGAGAGTGGACATTTTATGCATGAGATATTTCTCTCTGTTCTAAAAAAGTTGCGGCGGCTCCCATATTACCAACACCCGCTCTACCATAAACAAGTGTCATATTGCGCTTAGCTAGTTCTTTTCCTAGTTTTTTATATAAACCTCAGATGTCTCGTTACTGGAACCGCAAAATGCAGTTATCTTTTTCATTACAAAAAATCCTGATGCTTTGTTAAACTTTAACAAACTGGAATTTTAGGAGTGAGGAAAATGGATGTTAATGAATTTCAACAATGGGTAGATGATTATTATAAGAATAGGGGCTGGTCAGAATTAGATATTTTCATTCGAATCGGCTTTTTAGCAGAGGAAACGGGAGAAGTAGCACGGGCTATAAGAGCCCTTGAAATTGGAAGAGACCGGCCAGATGAGGCAACAGAATCATTCGAAGAGAATAGACAAGCGTTGGTAGAGGAGTTGGGAGATGTATTAGGTAACGTTATGGTAATTGCGAATAAATATAACATTTCTTTGGAAGAAGTATTTCATTCTCATAAGACGAAGCTTTCAAAGCGCTACTCTGATGAATAAGCTTTATTAAAAGTATCTTATTCGCTGAATGTCCACAATGAAGATATGCAAACTTTACTAATCTACTTTTTTCCTATTTCCAAATGATTCAAAATGACTAATTTTCATAATAATTAGTGGCGCAGTAGCGCTGTTCGAACGTTTTTTAACGATGCTCATGCCGTTTAAGTGAGATGAATTCTCATTTATCTGTTGACTCTTTCTCGGGTGATGCTATAATGAAATACGAGCTCAGGTGATAACGATTATCATTTTCGTTAAAATGGGGCAGGTGAACTTGGAAAATGTTATCTGGTTAAGTTTGGATGTAAGGCTACTAGTTATTAGTAGATATGCAGTTTGACATCAGACATATTGTCTGTTGGCGGTCCTTATACGGATTTCATTTTACATATTTCAACGGATTAAAGGAGAATCAACCAATGAAAAAGTGGACTTTGTTCATCATACTTATGGTGATGGCGGTTGTTTTTGCAGCTTGTGGTTCCAAGGAAACAGGCGAAAACAGTGGGGAGAAAGAGAAGAAAGAGCCGGAGAAGCAGGCGGAAGAAGTAACCATCAGTCATGAATATGGTAATGCAACAATCAAGAAAAATCCTGAAAAGATTGTTGTCTTCGATTTTGGTGTGTTGGATACATTAGATGAATTGGGAATCAAGGTAACTGGATTACCGCAAGCAACACTCCCTGCTTATCTTGAAAAATATACAGGAGAAGAATATACAAACGTTGGTAGCTTGAAAGAGCCGGATTTTGAGGCAATCAATGAAATAAAGCCAGATGTCATCTTCATTTCTGGACGCCAAGCTGATTTGTATGACCAATTTGCAGAAATTGCTCCTACTGTATATATGGGAGTCGATACTAATAGTTATATGGAATCCTTTGAGAAAAACATGAATACAATCGGTGAAATTTTTGGTAAGGAAGACCAAGTCAAAGCTGAGTTGGAAGATGTCGAGAAGCAAATTTCAGATGTAAATGAAAAAGCAGGGTCTATGGATAAAAAAGCGCTTATCGTTTTGGCCAATGAAGGTAAAGTGAGCGCTTATGGATCTAAATCAAGATTCGGTTGGATCCATGATGTTCTAGGATTTAAAGAAGCTGATGAAAATATCGAAGTGTCCACACACGGACAAGGAATTTCTTTCGAATATATTCTAGAAACAAATCCTGACATTCTGTTTGTTATTGACCGAGGTGCAGCAGTTGGCGACGATGAGGCACCAGCAAAAGACGCAATCGAAAATGATCTAGTGAAAAAGACAAAAGCGTATGAAGATGGAAAAATTATCTACTTGGATGCAGACTACTGGTATCTTTCTGGTGGAGGACTACAATCTATTAAAGCAATGATCAAAAGTGTTGAAGAAGCGTTTTAATCTCTAAAGGTTTTGTTCAGCGTGTCAAGGCTGGATAAAATTGCTCAACAGTTGAAAAAGCCATATATCAATTACCCCCTTTTATATGGATCCGGCAGAGAGAACAATTCGTTCTTCTCTGTCGGATTTTGTGTTTGCGTAAGGGCGTGGCAGGGACCTCATATTCACCGATTTGTAATCTAAATCTAGCATCCTACCAACTTGCAATAGTGCCGTTCGTAATATAAAGCTACTAAATTTTGTAGATGCTGCTTAGTATAGTTTACCTTTCGTCAGTATCATTGCTTTTCCTCCTACCACAACTCTTGGATTATTTTTATTTATTAATTTTGTAATGATATTAGAAGGTCTGTGCATACTATAACCCTGTAGGAAAGAGTACTCTTGATTAAACTTAGTTAATACGTGGTTATGAAAAAGATAATAGGTTAAGGCACCATTCGAAGTACCTGTTGCAGCTTCTTCATCAATACCATAAAGTGGGCAAAAATTTCTACTTTCTGCTATACCTTCTTTTGTATCAAGCGTAAATGCATGGACTCCTCCCACTAAATTGATCTTTGTAAATTCAGCAAGTGCTTTAAAATCGGGATTTAGAGCGTACAAAGCATCCTTTGTTTTTATTGGAAGCATGATATCCCAAAGACCAGTGCTTGCCGCCTGAGGTACTAGATTAAAATTTACATCCCCTATTTGGCTTTTATCAATTTTAAAAAGGTCAGATAAATAATCATAATCATCAAATACTTTCCCTAGCTTAGGTTCAGCTTGCTCCATCATTATAAATGATTGATTCACCTCAACAGAAAGTGTTCCAGCGAGTGTTTTTATAAAATAAGTATTGTTGTCTTCAATAGCATGGCTGTCCAATAGAGCTTTGAAGGAGGCAATGGTAGCATGTCCACAAAGTTCAACTTGCGAAGTCGGTGTGAAAAACTTTATTTCGAAATTTTTATTGTCTATTTTTTTGACAAACGCTGTTTCTGAAAAGCGAACTTCTGCAGCAAATTTTTGCATAAACTCTTCGTCTAAATTTTCATGGATTACTACGCCTGCTGGATTCCCGCCAAATTTTGTTTCTGTAAAAGCATCGATTACATAATATAGCAATTATAAATCTCCTTTATTTAGTAAATTCAAAAAATCTGTGTCTCTGTTAGAAGTATTAAAATAGAGACACAGATCATTTAACTTTGACAAATTTATCAACCAATCTAAAACTTAAATATCGAAAAAACCCATCCTTTTTACATCATTTAAAGCATAGAGATAATCGTCAATCATGTAGTCTTTAAATTTTGTCTTACTAATATCTGGAAGTCCAGCAAAGTAAGACGCTAGATTGTATAAACGATCGATATTTCCACCTATATAGCATCCAGATATTTTAATAAAGTCATCTGTTTCTAAAATAACCAACGAACCGATGGTAAGTATTGTATCTATATCTGTGACATACTTTCTTTTTGTAGATAACTGAGAAAACTTTATCTCGTGAATACTTGTAATTTTTCCTTGAAGGAGTTGAATGATTGCTTGGTCATAAATGCCATAAATTCCACAAATTTTTTCTTCGGAAGGTATTTCTCCTTTGATTAAAAATGGTTGCAGATCAGGGTCTGATAATTGTATTGATAAGGCTCCTAATTCCGAATGAAAAAAGTCATCGACCTCGTTTATTGTCCAAGAAGGAACTGTTTTTTGGGTATGTATAAAAAGCTCATATTTATCCATATTATAACCCCTTAGGCGACTTAATGTCCTGCTCCAATAACTTTACAAATCCCGTGAGAATGAGGAGATTTGAATGTGGATTAATATCCATTTACTTTCCAGTATCAGCTTTAACAACCTTGATTCATATTAAGTCCATCCAATGTTCTTTTTAAAATATTCGATTCAGTGTAAGCCGGGTGTTGGGATAGTACTCGTCCTTTGCTGTTTCCATTAAGAGTGGACATCAATGGTGAAAAATACTCGTCATAAGTGCCATTTTTAAAAGCAGTCACCGATGCGGTAAAAGATCTCCACTATCCTAGGTTTTCGTCAAAGCCAATTATTGATGGGGGATAGCCGCATGGCATACTGGTTTTCAAAAAGCCTCAAATATGAAAGCAGGCTCCTCGTATCCCCGAATTGACTATGACCGCCGAGAAAATCATTTTCTACTGATTTTTTCGACGGTCACTTTAATGAACATTTCTTACACTCGTTCATATTGAATGTGATGGAGCTTAGCAAATATGCCATCAAGGCGGAGTAGTTCGTCATAGCTTCCTTGTTCGGCAATGCCATTTTCGGTGACAACGACAATTCTGTCCGCATTGCGGATGGTCGCCAACCGGTGGGCGATAATCAATGTTGTTCGGTTTTGGGCTAGTTCATTCAAAGCGCTCTGAATGATTTTTTCTGATTCTGTATCAAGGGCGGAAGTCGCCTCGTCTAATATCAGGATTGGCGGATTTTTTAAAAACGTCCGGGCAATGGCGATACGTTGCTTCTGGCCTCCAGACAGTTTCAATCCCCTCTCACCAACCTCGGTTTCATACTTTTGCGGCAATGTATGAATAAATGTTTCCAAATGGGCTCGTTTTGCCGCTTCATGAATTTCTTCATCGGTTGCGTTTAAGTTCCCATAGGCAATATTATCTCGGATGGTTCCTGCAAACAGAAATACGTCTTGCTGGACAATCCCGATTTGTGATCGAAGAGAATGCTTAGTGACATCGCGTATATCCAAATGATCGATGGTGATTTCCCCATGATTGACATCATAAAAACGGGGGATCAATGAACAAATCGTCGATTTTCCAGCGCCCGAAGGTCCTACGAAGGCAACGGTCTCACCTGCTCTAATGGACAAATTGATCCCTTGCAGCACAGGTTGCTGCGGGTCGTATTGAAAGTGGACATCATTAAACCGGATATTTCCTTGAAAAGCAGGGGCAACGATGGCATTCTTTTTATCCTGAATGTCCGGTTGTTGGGCAATTAAATCGAGAAATCGTTTGAATCCCGCCATTCCACGGGGATAAAGCTCCATTAAGGCACTGATTTTGTCAACAGGTTTCATCAATACATTGACATACAGGACAAAGCTGACTAATTCCCCATATGACAGCTGTTTTTGGAAGGTCAGCCAGGCTCCAAATACCAACACGACAAGTGTCACAAATCGTGTCATCATATAAATGTTGGATGTGGTAAAGGCCATCACTTTATAGGCAGCCAACTTTGCCTTGCGGAAATTCTTGTTGTTCTTATCAAAGCGCTTTTGTTCAAATTGTTCATTTGTGAATGATTGTACAACTCTGGCGCCGGAAACACTGTCTTCAACACGTGCATTGATATCGGCTATCTTCGTGTACATCTGTCCCCAGGCCCTGTTCATGCGAACGTTGCAAAAGGTGATGACCCAAACAAGAAACGGTACGATGAAAATGGTCACCAATGCGAGTTTCATATTTATTGAAAACATGATTAAAAAAGTACCTACAAAAGTCATAATGGCGATGAAAAAATCTTCCGGACCATGGTGAGCAAGCTCCCCAATTTCAAAGAGGTCATTACTGATCCGGCTCATAATATTGCCAGTCTTCGTATTATCAAAAAATCGAAAAGATTGCTTTTGAACATGATAAAAAAGCTCTTGACGCATATCCGTTTCGATATTAATGCCTAATTTATGGCCCAAATACCCTACGATATAATGTAAAAAGGTGCTTACTAGGTAGACTAACAGCAGTAAAAAGCTGACTGTCACAATCATGGACCAGTTCCCGGTTGGAAGTAGCTGGTCAATAAATTTTTGCACTGCGATTGGAAAGGCCAATTCGAGAATGGCAACGATTACCGCACTGGTAAAGTCCACAATAAATAATCTTCGGTGTGGTTTATAGTAAGAAAAAAATTGGCGTACCAACTTTTATTCAGCTCCTCTCTTTATCTCAGAATCGTATCTTTGGCAGTATGAGCTGTTCTTGCTCGCGGAAAGGAAATTTAGTATAAAAAGGAGCTGCCCCCATAGGTTGACTGTTGTTTTTGCGCATAGCAGCTTTATGTCTATCATGTTAATTCAAAACATTTTAGTCTTTAAAATTGTTTTTGATAAATTCTGCTTCCTCACTTTGAGACATGATTCCAAATGCCTTGCCAATTGTACCGCCTTGGTAGGTCCAAAAATAGTTGTGATCTTCATCGGCTTTGGAGAAGTCTTCATTTTTCCATCTATCGAGGATGTCAAGGAGACTTTCTTTTCTGTCAAAATTGCTTGTAGAAACGATTTCAAAAACATCGTTAATGGTTTCAGGGATCATCGGAATCGCTCCCCATTTCTGCTCGGCTCTCACCTTCTGATGCGTCATTTTGTGCATCACGTCAATCACTTCTTCTTGGGTGGAGTTCCTATCAAGATCAACCTCGTAGCTTATTCCTTCAATTTTCTGTGTTTGTTCGATGAATTCTTCTTCTGTGACACCTACAGCCGTTGCCTTTTCCTTCACTTCAAGATCTACTTTCTCTTGTTTGCTGGATAAATATTGGAATCCTCCATATCCAGCAAGAATCAATACAGCTGCGGAAACCGCAATCAAGACAAATATCCGTTTCAAAGTGAATACCCCCGATTCCATAGTGGCTTTTCATTTGAAATGATAAATCTAATTAAACATTAACATCTGCAAGAGATTTTTGATACCCAAATATTATTTCTTTACTATTGGCTTTTGCTTAGGATTTCGCAGGCAGGCCTTTCGGTTTGCATGAAATTGTTCCAGGCCTAATTGCATCCTTTGTAGTTTTGGCTATAGTAAGCTTAAAGCATTTCGAGGATGAAGATGTTACCGCATATTATATTTCCATGAAAGACATCGGGGTAAATATATCTGCCAGTGTAACTTCGTCAGCTAAATAATTATAGAGCGGTGAGTCATGTAATGAGGGATAAAATTGGCTGACATAGGCAAGAATGAGAATGGTGGAATAACAAGGTCGATTTGATTCGTTAACCGTTGATATTCGGCGTTCTTCTCAAAGAGTTTGATAAACTAGTTGTTACTTGAAGAAACAGTAGTGACTTATGAACGTATTCGTTAAAAGAGATGGAAACACACCGCCCACTCGTTTTATTGAAATTGTAGAGGAACGGTGCTGCAATCTTGGCTTCCAGAATGTTTGTGGTCATCAATGAACCGGGTGTCATGATAGAAATTCATAAATTAACAGCGGAAATATATGGGGAAGCGAAGACTTCAGTTACCATAATGAGAGGAAAAAGGCAGATCTTCTCTTCCTTGGTAGGAAGCATTAATGGTTCAGTGGAAGATCTTTCCTAAAGCGTTTAAAAAGAAATTAAATAGGGCCTCTCCCAAGGAGATGGAGAGGCTTATTGCTTGATAAAAGTATTAGTACTGTAGAAAATCTCTTTAAATCGTTCTTGTATAAAAATTATTGCGAAATGAAATCTCGGTATAAATTCCAAACCTCTTCTCTTCTTTGTTCATATTTTTCACTATCATATAGATTTTGTTCAACTAATAAGCCATCAATGAGAGTGAAAAAAAGTGAAATCAGTTGTTCAGTATCCTCATTTTTAATCCATCCTTCTTCTCTTCCAATCTGGAAAAACTCGGATAATTGAATTGAAATTTCTTTTTCTAATTCTTCAAAGTCCTTTCTTAAAATTTGAAGTAGGGAAGCTGGGGGATGCATTAATATTTGCTTTAAAATAATTTGCCAAGAAGCAATATTATTTGAATCTGTGTAAAAATAAAAAAAAGCTCTAATGACCTCATCAATCGGTTTTTTCCTAAGTTCTAAGACAAGTTTCATTAATGATTCACGTTCTTTTAATTTTAAATCTTTTATAATACTAAGGAAAAGTTGCTCCTTAGAATTGAAGTGAGAATAAATGGAAGGTGTTTTAATACCTACTTTTTGAGCGATATCCTTAAGAGTAGTTCCTTCATAACCATATTTAGAAATGTAAAATAATGCTGTTTTCTTTATCTTGTTAACTGTTTGGCTCATCAATTGATCCTCCTCTTCACTTATTATAAATAATATTGCTCTTCCTAACAAACATTAGGCATAAAAATATAAAAAAATTAAAGTTAAATCTTTTTTTAAAAATGACATTCGCATGATTTTCTTATGAAAAAGCCCGGTATAATCGGATGTTATAGTTAATTAGTCATTTCATCAATTCTTTATTTCCGATATAACTAACTAATAATAGTTAGTTTACAAGTAAAAAACATAGTGATATACTCTATCGTACATCACTAATAATTCCAACTAACTAATATAAGTTAGTTAGAATCTATTGAGAAAATAACAACATTGAAAATAGAACTAAAGGAGGAATATTTTATGTGACTTTTTTTCTGCATAAAAGAAAGGGCTATCATTTAGTAGGAATGCTTAAAACTACGTATACAATCTGTTTGGAGTTAATATTCAGATTATTTAGGTAAGGGGAGGCATATATGGCTGCTATTAAAAAAGAACTTCTAGAGGCTAATGAATGGGTAAATGATGAAGATGATGTAGTAAACGACATAAGAAAAGTTGATCATTGGTTACTTTTTGGAATCGGCATATTGCCACTTTTGGTATTTTCTATCTGGTATTACATCGTTTATTAAAAAATAGATAAGGTAAGGGAGGAGAACAAGATTAGAGATAGAGCAGATTACTCTAGCAGCGTTTTACCTATTCCATCAAAAGCTAGACATGCTGGACCAATAACAATGTTTTGGCTATATGCTGGGGGAAATATTATATTAGCTTCATTTGTACTAGGGAGTACTTATTCAGAGTCATTAGGATTTATCCCAGCGGTGATCATGACTATTGTCGGAAATTTAGCTGCATATACTATTTGTGCGTGGTCAGCACAAAAAAATGTTAAATATGGTATCGATGAAATCGTCTCTCACAGACCGGCGTTTGGTTATTATGGTTCAGTCTTTGGAGTCTTTCTAATTCTAGCTATTACCATTGGATGGACAGGAATTTTATCGTCGCTGATGGGATCAGCTGGAGAATTGTCTGTTACTATTTTAACGGGTTCCAGCGGTTTCGCAGGAGAGTATTATGCTTATGCTATCGTAGGTGGAATTATAATTCCTATAATTCTATTACTTATTGATCCCAAAATAGGTTTCAAACTCTCAAATATAACTGTACCTATTATGCTAGCTTTTAGCATCTATATGTTAATAAAACTGTTAAGTGCAGAGAATCTTGCAGCGTTGATAAGTTTTAAAGCAACGCGAGAGACTAGTTGGATATTTGCATTTGAAGCCATATTTGCATACGCAGTTGTGTGGCTGCAATATATAGGTTCTTGGAACCGTATGGCTAAAACTGAAAGGGGTGGTGTTTGGGGAACATATATTGGTTTAGCCTTAGCAGGAATGTTGCTTGGAATTGTGGGTGGAATGGCCACAATACTGACAGGTGAAGTAGATCCAACTCTATGGATGCTTGAACTTAATTTAAGCGTTATGGCATTTATTTGTATTATTGCTGGTACGATTACAACGATTACTATATTAATATATTCCGGAGCTATGTCTCTATTGACTGTATTTCCAAATTTAAACTTTAGAATTGTTACCGTTTTAATCGCATTACCAGCATTGCCATTTATCTTCATCGGTTCACTGCGCGAAGCTTTTGATTTTATTTTGATTTTTGGAGCTATGCTAGCAGGACCATATTGGGCGATTATATTAATTGATTATTTCTTATTAAGAAAGCAAAAAATTAATGTAAAAGCTTGCTTTGACAAAGAAGGACCTTATAAGTATTTTAAGGGATTTAATCCTGTTGCTATTTTTTCACAAATCGTTGGTATGATTGTTTGGCTATTCCTAGGCGGTTGGATGACAGGGTTTACATTTATTACTAGTTCTATTGGGATGACTTTGTTTAATACGCTTGGAGCTACATTACCTGCAATAATCGTCTCAGCACTTGTTTATTATGGACTGACGAAATTATTTCTAAAAAAATATAGTTTTGGAGATTATCGTTATTCCAAAAAAAATCTTGGAGGGGTATTAAATGAAATCAAATGATACTTGGAGCTCAGTTTTACATAAAGGACCTGCAACATTTTTAAATAGTCCTGTTATGGAGCCAGATCAAAATAAGATAAAGAAAGAAGGAGTAAAAGCAGCCATACTTGGAGTTCCATTTGATGGCACAACCATTACCCGTACAGGTTCTTCCATGGGACCAAGAAAAATACGTGACGTCTCATCGATGACCATCCCTTATCATTTTGATTATGATGTAGATATTATGGAAACATATAATATTCGCGACTGTGGGGATGTAGACGTAAAAATTGGAGACGCTTTCGGCACAATTGAACGTGGTGGAGAGAATGTAATAGAGATCTTAAAAGGTGGAGCTCTGCCAATTCTGGTTGGTGGGGATCATGTTATTACTGTTACTTCAACAAGAGCGTTGAACCAATTTGATCCAACTAAAAAATATGGTTTCATCCTTTTCGACTCTCATTTGGATACTGCCGAAGATGTAGGCGGAGATCCGTGGAACCATTGCTGCCCTGTACCTAGAACAATGGAGTTGGATTGTTTTGATCCTAAAAATGCCGTCATTATTGGTGCAGGTGGACCAATGAATCCCAAAGCTGAGCTTGAATATGTGAAAGAAAACGGAATATCCCTATATACAATGAGAGATATTTATAAAAGAGGTATACAAAAAGTAGTTGAAGAAGCTATTAAAATTGCTTCTGACGGCACAGATGGTGTATATATTTCCTTTGATATGGATTCATTGGAAGCTTCCCAAACACCTGGTACGTGTGCCCCGACTCCAGGTGGAATTATGGTTAGGGAAATGATACAAGCAATTGAATTGCTGGGACAAGTAGATCTTGTTGGATTCGATGTTGTAGAAATCGCACCTCCATATGATCACTCGGATATAACAGCAATTACAGCAACACGTTTTATTGTAGATATGCTCGCATCTCGTGCAAGATACATTAACAAATAATATCTGTAAGGTTCTAAATGGTGTAACCCTGAAGTTATTTTGTTGGAACTGCGGAAAATGAAAGCCCCTTACCACTAAGGGGCTTATCATTTGTTGCTGCTAACCGAAGTTTTGGAAAGAAAATTAACTAATTGAAGGACCTTACTAAAAAACGCCCATTTAGGAGAGATGTTTGTGAATGAAATCAAAGTATCTGTCGCTCAACTTATACCAAAACTGGGTGATAAACAAGGTAATCTGGAGCGTATACAAGAATCGATAGTGAAAGCAAAGAGTGAACAATCACAATTAGTCATTTTACCGGAATTGTTTCTCACCGGTTACTCAGTTGGAGAAAATGTAAGTGCACTGGCTGAAACGATTGATGGCCCATACATGACAAAGGTACGCAATTTATGTAAAGACCATGAAATTTATTTGGTTATTAGTTTTCCTGAGGATGGGCAAGACGGCAACTATTACATTTCATCAGCGCTGATTGATTCACAGGGGGAAGTGCTGGGAGTCTATCGAAAAGTTCATCTGTTTGATAGTGAAAAGAATTATTTCCAACCCGGATCAAGATTTGAAGTAATCGATACTCCACTGGGGTCAATGGGTATGATGATTTGCTTTGATGTGGAGTTTCCTGAAATTGCACGTGCACTGAAGCTAATGGGAGCAGACTTCATTGTGATTGTAAACGCGAATATGCAACCTTATGAACTCCAACATCATCTATTTTCACGATGCCGTGCAATGGAAAACGAAATCCCAGTCATTATTTGTAATCGATTAGGAAAAGAAGGAGAGCTTGATTTCTGTGGAGATAGTATGGTGATTGATGCGACAGGAGAAATTCTACTATCGCTAAAAGATAAAGAACAAGTTCAAACAGTTATATTACCCATTAAGCAAGAACTTGATCCAAAGATGAGTTACACCGCAAACCGAAGAGGCGATATGTACGGCATACTTGCAGAATAATTAAGTTGTTAATATTATGGTTAGCTTGTAGAGAGAGTGAGTGTTTTTTCTCTATGGGCTTTTTTTTATTGGTGTTTCAAGCTTTAAGTTTGTTTTTTTCGTTAATGAAGGTGTGATTTGCAGGTTCTATACAACTGAATGTGGTGGTCTTCCTTACTGTTAAGTAGTTGGGAGCATATCTAAAAAAACAAAAAAATACACCCGTATTCTCTTTTTTGGCACCTTTAAATTGCGACATAAAAAGGGTTGGAGAGAATATGAATGCAAACTGATTTTATCACACAATTATTAGGAATTTAAGAGTCTGATATTCAAGTAGAACTCGCAGAAGTAATGGATCATGCTTTTCACATTGAGATTGGAACCAAGGTTAGAAGAGTTACATGTCCCAATTGTAAGAAGAAAACTAAATATGTTCATGGGTACCGTATGAAACGTGTCCAAGGACGCCTGATAGAAGAAAGGCCTGTTGTGTTCCACTGGAGGTACAAATGCAAGGCTTGCCGCAAGACTTTTATGAGAACTTGGGGTTTGTAGGGCGTTACCAGCGAAGGATGTCTCAAGTTCCAATATATGTTTCAGAATTTATACAAGCTATTCCAGTGAAATTTAAACAGTAACGCCTGGAATCAAGGATTCCGGGCGTTAATTTGGTACATTATAGCTGATCAATCATGTTATTATGACTCTATTTCAACCGCTTGCTCTTCATCGTCGACAGACAGCTTCATGATAGTAGGCTGTTCACTTGTATTTAAAGCAGAATATTTCTCCTGATTCAATACGAGCTTTGTTACATCGGGGCGGGCATAATGACCAGTGCAATCAATCATGTGCTTGGCATCTAAAATCTGATCCAGATCAATTTCACCATAGGCAATGCCTTCTTCATTGATAACAGGAGGGGAAACATATTCTCCGTATGGAGAAATAATTCCTGACATGCCCCCACCCAGATCAAAACTGTCCTTGATAGATGGATCCAGCGTTGTATAGAAGTCCAATTCTTCTTGGCCTATGCAAGAGGAAGAAGCGATAACAAATAACTGCCCTTCAAATGCAACGAATTTCGATACTGTTTCAATCGTTTTTGTTCGATCTCTTGGTTGGCTTCTATAGTTTGATCCCGGCCAGTTAGCGATATGAATTTGTTCTCCCATTGAGTAGAGGGCGTAACGTGAAAGGGTCATTGAATTTTCGTAACAGATCAATCCGCCCATTTTTCCGAAAGGAGTATCTAATACGAATAAGTCACTTCCATCCCCGCGGCCCCAAACTGTTCTTTCTTCACTTGTAGGAACGAGTTTTCTTCTCTTTCCGATGATATCGCCTTGGTCATTGATAAACACCTGCGTATTATATAAGGTCCCTCGCTCTCTTTCGTTAATCCCTATGACGATATAAACCCCTTTTTCTTTTGCTTTTCTGCAAATTCTTTGAAACGGCTCCTCTGCAACTTCTACAGATTCGTAATATAGTTGCTTGAAAAGTTCGAGCCGCTTTTTATTGTCTACGGACATCCATAGCCACCAAGGATACATGGGAAGGAACGTTTCAGGAAATACTACCAACCTAGCTCCATTGTTGGCTGCTTCCTCGATAATGGATAGACATTTGTCCACCGTTTTATCTAAATCAAAAACATATGGTGAAGCGTTTACAGCTGCTACTTTGACTTTTTCTTTTTGATTGTACATTATTAATCACTCCTATTGAGATTCAGCTACATTCTTTGTGTTGTGATAATCTTCTTTAGTCGATGGTTGAAAATCACCATTTATACATTTTCGAGTAATGCTATGATAGGCGATGGTTCTTTCTTTCAGGTGGTTTTTCTCTATTTGAGCGATAGCAAAGAATAGAATCACCTGTATTAACAATGCGTACCCGCCGCCATAAACTCCTCCAGGATCACGGACAATATATGTTGTAAAGAGAAGTGTTAAAAAGCCCGCGATCAAACTGATATTTGCAGCATACTTTCCAGCTTTAGGGTAAAAAAGTACGCCGAAGAGGGGCATAAATAAAAGGGAGCCGCAGGTAAAGGCAATCATGGATAAAGCTACAATGGATCCTTCAGCATAGAGTGTCCAGACCACGGAGATCGCCATTAAAATAACCATAGAGATTCGTCCAATCCATACAAGGGTCTTTTCACTATTTTCCTTCTTAATGAATGCTTCCCAAATATCTTTTGTAAAAATAGTCCCCATCGCCATTAATTGTGAATCCACAGTCGACATCGCTGCTGCAAAAGCGGCTGTGATTAACACAACTGCAAGAACAGGAGAATATTCCAAGACAATAGCCGGGAAAATTTGGTCGACTACTTCAATGTCCGGTAAGAATAATTTTCCGAGCATACCGACGATGAGAATGGGTACGAATCCCCAACTTGCAAACAAGACATGTCCAAGCGGAACAACTTTAAATGCACTCATATCTTTAGCCATATAATAACGTGTCCATAAATGTGGAAGACCAATTCCTGCTGTTACATAAATAGCGATGTAAGCAAACCAGTTTAAAGGAGTAAAATATCCAGATGAACCAGGGTATTTAAGGAAATCCGGGAAGTTGTCGTTGACGGCTGAGAACAAGTTCCCTAGCGATCCGATGCCAGTAACTCCTTTGCTGAGCATCCAAAAGGCGAGTCCCCAGGTGAGCAGCATATAGAAAACTCCTTGTACAGCATCCGTCCAGGCAACCGCTTTCATTCCGCCGACTAAACTATAGAGCGTTACCAGAACAAGCATACTTCCTACGCCAAGCCAAAAGGAACTTCCGATCAATTCGAATGCGACGCCAGCACCTAATAATTGAATTCCAATATAAGGAAATAATAAATACATTCCGATTACACTTGAAATGAGCCGAGTAAATTTGCTGTTGTAGTAATGCTCCAACATATCGCTGGGGGTCACATAATTGTACACTTTGGCAAGTGCCCACATTCTGCGCCCGAATACGAACATAAATACACCGAGTACAATATTTAGGATGAAAAATGAATTAAAGCCGACGCCGTGAAGGAAGAAGGAACCCGGAGCTCCAAGTAAAAACCACATACTAAACCAAGAAGCACCAATAGTAAGAAACAAAACAATCGGTCCTAAATCTCTTCCGCCTAAATAAAAATCATCCATAGAGGATTGATCTGTTGCTCTATAACCCAAGTAACAAATAAATAAGTATACAATCATAGAAATACCTAGAAATACAAAGACCATTGTTGGTAAACTCATTATCTTTCGACCTCCAATCCCTGATTAATAGCTTCTTCTTGAGCTTTTTTAACATCAATGTCGTAGGTTTTCCAAACTTTTATTGCACAATATATCAAATAGACCGAGATCAGAAGGTTCAATGACCATATCCAGAGTAAGTTAAACGGTATGCCAAAAGCAGAGGGTTCTAACCTGTTTAATGTAGGGATAAATTGAGAAGCATTAACCAATATGAACCAAAGCACCATAATCACAGTAAAAGAATTTCTCATTTTCTCACCTCCAGTCTTGCCTTATATAAAAAGCAAATATCGTGCCAAAGAAAAAAGCTGGTTTCATTGGCTTTTTACAGAAGCTGTCGATGCATTTTTACATTAAAAATTCAAAAAATAAACTTAAATTTGATGATTAGTTTATTAAATAAAGAAAGATGCGACATTGCATTAAATGTAGAGTTGCATTAAATCTGTATAAGATTACATTGATAAGTGATATTTCTTCATTTTTCTTACGATAGTTGATTGATCAACTCCCAATAAGGAGGCTGCTTCGTAAGTAGTAGTACTTACTCTTAAAGTGTTTTGCAATAATTCTTTCTCATATTGGGCCAGTTGTTCTTTTAGGGAGCCATTTTTATACGACGCTTTAGGCTTTGCATGGCTTAATAAAAAGTCCGGTAAATCCTCAGGATGGATCGTATCTGAGGAAGTTGTTACAAACATTCTCTCCACAATGTTTTTTAGTTCCCTTACATTTCCAGGCCACGGATATTCAATTAACATCCGGATGGCTTCAGGAGAAAAACATTTTTCTGTATGGTAGTATTTGTTAAAAGTATTCGTAAAGCTTTCAATAAGCTTTGGTATATCATCTTTTCTGCTTCTCAAAGGAGGGATTGTAACGGGAACTACATGTAGACGATAGAATAAATCTTCTCTAAATGCCCCGTTGGCAACCATTTCATGTAAATTACGGTTTGTAGCTGCAATAATTCTAAAGTTCACCTTAATTGGTGTTACGCCGCCAAGTCTCATAATCTCTTTCTCTTGGATCGCTCTTAGAAATTTCGCTTGAATGTTTAAGGGCAATTCTCCAATCTCATCCAGGAATAAAGTGCCATCATGGGCCAGTTCAATGAGACCGGGTTTTCCTGATTTTTTTGCTCCTGTAAAAGCGCCTGATTCATAACCGAACATTTCTGATTCAAGTAATTCTGCTGGGATTGCACTGCAATTTACCCGGATGAATTCGCCCTTTTCTTTTCTTGGACTTGAATCATGAATTAATTGAGCCATGACCTCTTTTCCTGTTCCGGATTCTCCTAGCAGCACTGCGGTAGTGTCGTATTTGGCAACCTGCATGACTTTTTCAATGACTTGCTTCATATTAGGAGATTTAAGGACAATATCATTGACCTCTTCAATGTGGTGAAGCAAGCTGTTTAACTCTGATTGATATTTATTTTTCTCTTCTTCCAGCTTTTGCAATTGTTCTCTTAGTTGGATTAACTCAGTGATGTCCCTTACATTGGAAATGACTTTTTTGATATTACCGTCTTGATCGAAAATAGGATTAGCCGTTACGATAGTTGAAATTCCGCTAATGACCTTTTGCATGATGGTAACTGTATTTTTATCTTCCAGTGCTTTTAAAGTGGCACTTTGATCAAAAATACCTTTCTCGACCAGTTCTATCATATTTCTTCCTGTCACTTCTTCCTTCTTTAAGCCCGTAATCCTTTCAATCGCCTTGTTTATGCTAAGAGTCACTCCCTCAGAATCACAGATCCAAATACCATCGTAGGAGCATTCAAAGGCTTTCTTAAGATCCTCATTTTCATTTTTCAGGGCTTCAATATGTGCCTGCAAATCGAAGCTATTGATTTTGGAGATATCCATAAAACTCCTCCCGGTTGTATTATTTTTTTCTATAATAGCATTTATAGGATGATTAGATACGTAGAAAAAACTGGACTATGAAGGTGACATACGAATTTAGATAGGATTGCCCGCGGAATATGTTAGCGACTTGATCCAAATCAACGAAATCGAAGACTTATTCGTGTGCAGTGAGGGGGCTAAATAGAAGCTGGTAACGCAGATAGGATTGAAAACAATCATTGATTAAAATAGAAAAAGCCCCTGGAATTAGGGGAAATATCCAGGGGAGTGTTTGGTAACCTAGGAAAGGTTACTTATAGCATACCTCATGATTATTTGATAAAAAGTGTTTTTACACAAATTTTACAGGCTCTTAAATAAAATTTAACAGACGGAAATAAAAACTAGGTTCGGTACTGAGCGAACCTAGTTTTTCAAGGTAATGACATTTTGTGCCACTGATTTTTGAAGACCTCTGGTAGAAGAATGAATGTTTTTGGAAGGGGCTGATGAGAAATAGGATAACTATATAGGCTGAATTTGAAACTGGTGCATCAGGGTTTTCCAGGTTTCGAACAGTATTTTCGTATTACGGATAGTATTCTACGAATTTTGGACAGTATTACCGGATTACGGATAGTATTTTTGAATCCTGGGCAGTATTTTCCATAATTCGGACAGTATATGCCTAAATTCAGATAGTATTTTCGTTTCATGGACAGTATTTTTATAGCCTATATCGTTTTGACCGAAAAATCTTTGATTGTACGGAACCGAATCCAAACATGCGCAACAGGAGAAGGAAAACTTTGCTACAACCTATATATTTATTCTAGTGCTGATGTTCTCTATATTATCGGCTATTCGTTATCCTCATTTCCGTTGATAATTTCCCACACTTTCCTCAGTTTACGCAAATCCTCTTCATCGGATTTAGGTAATTCCTTATGCCAACGCTCAAGTTCAGGGTCCTTAATGATTATTGGAAATTCATTGTCTTCTTTAGTAGTTGCAGGGTTATCAGTAATGCCTAATAGATAATCTGTTGTCACTTCATATAATAGAGCCAATTTTTTTAGGGTTTCGGTGTCAGGATCCCGATAGTTCCGTTCGTAGTTTGACAGGACCGCGTTGGTAATTCCAATTTTTTCAGCTACAAAAATCTGCGACCAGTTTCTTCGTTCTCTTTCTTTTTTCAAGCGAGAGCCTAAACTCATCATACATCACCGTTTCATATATTATACAGATAGTTTACATCAAATAAACGCTATGTTAAATATTTTAAACAAAAAGTTTATTTTTGGCTTGACATTAAACTCTTTGTGTATATAATTGAGTTATCAATTTAAACTTTACGTTTATTTGTGGGCGGTGATGATATCTGAAAAACTTAAAATATAGGAATAGCTAAATACATAAAATGAGCTTAAGGCTATCCTGAAAAAACAAGTTGTGAAGGGGGTTTAATAGGTTCCCCGTGATCACTGAATTTGAGTAGCTCTTTACAGAGCTAGTTGTATTATGTGAATATCTGCGAATTAAATAAACGTAAAGTTAAAAAGGGTAGGTGTTTAAGGTGTAGGATGGATAGAGGGTGCTAAGGATAATTTCTACCATGAATATTTAGAAAAAACAATAATTATTTATTTCAACAAGGGGGCAAAGGTATGGGTGCTATTTATGGTCAAAAGGTTGCTGATTTGAATGCAAGAATTGATAGATTACCTACATTGGGTTTTAGTAATCTTACCTTTTTAATCATAGGGTTATCGTATTTTTTTGTATACTTTGATATTAGTGTGATCGGTTTTACGTTACCGAAAATAACTGAAGTGTTTCAATTAACTGCAACCGAAGCTGCTTATCCAGTTACCTTGTACTTAATTGGATATGTGATAGGGGATTACCTGTTATCATTGGTTGCAGATCGCGTTGGGCGTAGAAAAGCCCTTTTATATACTGTATTAATTGTAGCCATAGGTGGGTTTCTTTCGGCATTTGCCTGGGACTTATGGTCACTATCTATATTCCGGTTTATAACAGGGGTTGGAACAGGAGCTGAAATAGCTATAGCATCCACAATCATTACGGAATTTTCCCCATCCAAAAGTAGAGGGAAATATCTTCAGTTAATGTATTTTTGGGGAGCTGCCGGTTTAACCGTTACGCCTTTCATTTCGATAGCGTTGATTAATCTGGAGAATGGATGGCGAATTATTTTCGGTTTGGGAGCTTTAGTTGCCGTCGTTCTGATATTTATGAGAGCGCGTTTCCTGCCTGAATCGGCAAGGTGGTTAATCATAAATGGAAAGGCAGAGGAAGCAGAGAAATTAGTAGCTGATATGGAAAGAAGAGTCAGGATGAAAACGGGTAAGGAATTACCGCCAGTTCCTGTAGTTCCGCCGGAAGACGAAAGTAGTGGAAGCGTAACCAAAACTTTATTTTCACCTCCATATTTGAAACGAACCGTTATTACGCTGGCATTTTGGCTAGTTTGGCTTATCACTACCTATGCTTATCTAAGTTATGCACCAACAATATTAATTGAATCTGGTAATACTGCTTCTTCTGGACTTCTTTTTACTGCCTTAGGTTATTTGGGTACCCCAGTTGGTGCTCTAATCGCTTTAATTCTAATCGATAAGGTAGAAAGAAAGTATTTTATGTTCTGTGTGACAGTAGTGTTCGCGGGTGCACTATGTCTGATGACCATTGTGTCAAGCAACTTCATGGTGATATTAGGCGCTTTTATGTGCTCTATGATGATTGCCGCGAATTCGGCAGGCTATGTTTATATGGCAGAGATATTCCCAACTCGTGTTAGAACAACCGGAGTGGCGATCACTGAGGGAGGCGGTCAAATAGGTGGAATTATTGCTCCTTTCTTGACAGTGGCTTTATTAAACGTGATAGGCGGAATAGGCACTTTATACGTATTGGCAGCAATTGTTCTAAGTTCGGGTCTTATCATTCTCATTGGAGGGATGAGGACCACCGGTCTGGAGCTTACAAAAATTGCGGGTGATCCTGCAAGTGCATCTCGGCATACAAAAAATATAAGTGGTGGATTGTAAGAGGAATTTTAAGTCTTTCTGTTGCATGAAAATATTGTCATCCGTAAGGCGCCTCTTTTTAGGAAAATATAAGGCTTTAACAGGGTTCGGTTCCAAAAAGGGGCTGCTGTATTGATTTAGACATCAATTTTGAAAGCGTTTTTAACATTAGCATCTGAGTTCTGTACAAATTTCTGACATGGGAAGTGAGCATAATTTTTTCCATATCAAATATTTATATAGTTACTGCTAAATTCCCTTTAAAGTCGTGAAAAGTAAATTAATTGTAAATTGATGCCTATAGTACTTTGGTGTACTGCTTGACCATACAAAAATTTAAAATCGTCAGGGGAAAGACAGGCAATTAATTTTTGAGGTGTTTGTCTAGGCATGAAGGCAAAAAATTGTCTCTCAGCAGAAAGAAGACCAAAACTATTCGAGGGAGGATGTTTCGTGCAGATTTCTGGTAAATTAAGATTGCCCGAAGGAAAGCGTGTAGCAGTTAATATTGGGTGCGATTTCGATGCGGCCTCTGTTTGGTTGGGAACCTATAAGCTTTTTTCTCCTGCTTATATGTCGAGGGGAGAGTTTGGAGCAGCAGTAGGGGCTCCCCGATTGCTCCGATTATTTGAAAAGTATCATGTACAAACGTCTTGGTGTATTCCTGGCCATACCATCGATACATATACCGATATTTGTAAAGAGGTAGTTACTAAAGGTCACGAGATTTGTCATCATGGGTACGCTCATGAGAATGTAACGGAATTAACTTATGATGAAGAAAAAACTATTATGGAAAAGGGCCTAGAAGCATTACAAAAAATCGGTGTTACACCAAGGGGCTATCGTTCCCCTGCGTGGGATTTTAGTGAGAATACGCTCGGTATACTAGAGGAATATGGATTTAATTATGATAGCAGTCTAATGGGGAATGATTTTTACCCTTATTGGATTCGTCCAGTTCAGGTAAATGTAAACAAAGGGAATGTATATGGCGCCCCTAGTAAAATATTAGAAATACCAGTGTCATGGTATTTGGATGATTTTCCTACACAAGAGTTTGTGGGTGATCATGGAGAAGATGGATTAAGATCTGTTCACGAAGTTTTTGAAAGATGGAAATCAACTTATGATTATGCTTGTAAGCTAGATGGCGCTTGTTTCATCTTAACATTACATCCTCAAACAAGTGGTAGAGCACATTTTATAAAAGAATTAGAACGTTTTATTCAATATATGGAGTCTAATGGTGCATGGTTTACTACCTTAGGGAATATTTATAATGTTTTTGAGAGGACGGATGAAAGCCAAAAAAACTACGCTAGAGAATGCTCATTGAGAAGTAGTTGATGGGATAAAAATGATAAAAAAATTGTCAAGAGAATGACGAAATCAGCATGATTTAGTATACAAACAGCTGTGTGTTAAAAGGTGGAACAGGGGATCCTTTACGTTGGATTGGGGCAGGGATCCGTCTGTCCCCCGATCGTAAGGGATTTATTGTTTCGGGTAAAATCGGTTAGTCATTGTCTCCCTTACTTTTGATAATCTCCCACATTTGCCTCAGTTTACGCAAATCCTCTTCATCGGATTTCGGCAATTCCTTATGCCATCGTTCAAGTTCAGGGTCCTTAATGATGGTTGGAAATGTACCATCTTTTTCATAGGCAATGGGGTTATCGGTAATGCCAAGTAAATAATCGGTTTTCACTTCATAAAGTAGAGCTAGTTTCTTTAGGGTCTCAGTATCAGGATCACGATAATTCCGCTCGTAGTTAGATAAGACTGCATTGGTTATTCCGATCTTTTCGGCTACATAAATCTGCGACCAGTTTCTTCTTTCTCTTTCTTTTTTTAAACGAGATCCTAAGCTCATCATACATCACCGCTTTATATTATATATAAGTAGTTTACATCAAATAAACGCTATGTTAAGTATTTTAAACAAAAAGTTTATTTTATTACTTGACTTTAAACTTTTTGTATATATAATGAAGCTATATATTAAACTTTTCGTTTAATAACGGTGGTGATCTATTCTTGTTACATGAGAGAATTAGAGAGGTAAGAAGATCCAAAAATGTAAAACAAGCCGTGATAGCCAATGCTCTTGGTATTACTGTACAGGCCTACAGTATGAAAGAAAGAGGGAGACGCCCTATAACGACAGTTGAGTTAGAAATGATTGCTGCTGTGCTGGATGTACCAGTATCACTATTTTTTCGAGAGGAAGAATAATAAACGTAAAGTTAAAATGTGGAGTGTGTTGAGTATATCCTTCCCTAATTGAACGCAGCGATACATCCCAATTTGCAGTTAAAAGAGCCGTTTTCGCAGTAGCAAATGGTTAAGTTTTTGCAATGACCGGTTTAACTTCATTCAGCAGAAGTTTCCCACTTTTGTAAGTGGTGAGATGAATGCATCTAGGTATTCCATCCAGTGGGTTTCAAGCCACAGCTGAATAAAGTTAAAGCCTCCGGTGGATGCCACAATTTATTGGGCTCAAATACGCTAAGACGCATTTGATTACAAAGTTTAAGTGACTCTCCTTTCATGAATGTAATTGTTCGAACATCCATATAACCAAATGATTGTATTTTTTTCAGAAGGAGTTGAATGAAGTGAGAGAAAGACTTTTTTCAGAGTTGCCGGAAAAAGTCATTCGCTATTTATTCGAACCTGCGATTGAGAACGAGATGGAGCGTTCCTTTCAAAATATGATGGATGTGAACAAAGCGCATTTAAGCATGTTGATGTCTGAAGGCATTGTGTCTGAAACAGCAGGTCACACCATTATGCAAGCACTGATAGAAATACAAGCTGCTGGAGTTGAGCAGTTGAAGATTGGCCATCATCTGGAGGACTTGTATTTCAATATTGAACAGGGACTGATTGATAGAGTCGGCATAGAGGTTGCCGGACAATTATCCATAGGTAGAAGCAGGGATGATTTTGATGCTGTGGTTATAAGGATGAATAGCCGTGACGGATTACAGAAGGTTTGTAAGCTTGTATTAAAGCTACGCGCTATCCTTATAGAACGGGTTGACGATTATTGTGATTTAGACTTAAACGGTTATATACATATGCAGTCATTGGAGCCGGTTACTCTAGGGAATTATTTTTCAGCGACTCTTCATGCATTGGAGCGGGATTTTACTCGTATTCAAAAGGCATTGCAACAGTCTAATGTATCACCTTTGGGATTAGGGGGAATGGCGGGCACAGCTTTTTCCATCAATCGAGACAAGGTTGCCAGATTATTAGGATTCACGGATACGATGAAAAACTCGTTAGATGGCATTGCTTCATGTGATTATATTCTGGAGTCTTTATCTGCAATGAACATTTTTATGAGTCACATCAATCGCCTAAGCTATGATTTGTACATGTTGTCGAGGGAAGAGTATGGAATTGTTGAATTTGGAGACGCAGATACTGTGACCGACGGAATGATGCACAAGAAAAAAAGTCTGATTACTGCTGAGCATATCAAAGCAAAATCATCTCATGTATTGGCTGCAGTTGTTTCGGCAACTCATATACCTTATGGACATTACCGGGGCCTGGCGGGGGAAAGTACCAAGTATTTCTGGGGCGCATTAAATGAAGTGGAAGCTGCTGTAGAATTATTATTAGAGGCCATGCAGACGATGGAATTTAAAGAGCCAGAAATGTTAGAAAGGGCTTCTGATCACTTTTCAATTGTAACGGAATTAACAGATCTGCTTGTTGGAGAAGCCAGAATTTCGATACGGCGGGCACACCAGTTGATCGGCCATCTGATCAATCATATCTTTCAACACCAAATGTCATTCAAACAATTGGATGCTGAGTTGATTGAACAATTATCCATCCAAATGTTTGGAAAGAGAATTTCTGTTCCTCAAGAGAAAATTGAAAATGCCCTGCGCTCTGTTACTAAAGTAGAAGCAAAAAAAGTTCAAAGCGGATCAGTCTCCCGAGAGGTGAAAAATCAGCTAGAGAGACTTAAACATAAGCTCTTACAAGACGAGATTTGGATGACTCAACAAGTGCAGAAAAATCATTGGAGTAAGGATAAGTTGAAGAATAATCTGCGACAGACGCCGTAGTCAAAAGTAACATGTGATGAAAGCGAATTCATTGTGTGGGTTGATTCTACAGGGGGAAGGGGAGATTAGACTCTGGATGCCAATTGGAATGCTCAATTCATTTACGAGACACCTATACAAAGTAGATTGGGAGAAGGAGCGCTTTTAGACGAAATGAGGTCTGGCTAAATAAATTTAGGTAGGACAAGTTATCAATATGACTTTCAGCTAAGGCCTGAGTTCGGTTTAGAACCGGGCTTTGGCTATTTGAAAGATTAGTATAGACTACTCCAAACTTCGATGCTGCAGTGTTTTTGGAGGGTCTTTTGGGCAAAGGGGCTATTGTGGTGGCAAGTGCGAAATATGGTCACTAATTGCCATTATAGATACCTATAATTGAAGGAGAGTGTGTACTCTTGGAACGAATCTCAGTTAAAGATGCCCAAGTATGAAGAGAAGTGCGCCTTATAGTAACGAATCTTTGCTGATATTTGAAAGGGAGAGGCTTGGTGACATTGTAGAGATAGTCTATATTTTCACTATACCTCTTTCCTATGAAAGTTTCATTGCTGAATAATCGTTAACCGCAATAAAAAGAGAAGCCTCCATTCGGGCTTCCCTTTCAAAAGCTTTAATTCGCTGAATTAAGTTGTTTTTCTCTTATGATGAAATTAATAAAATCAATTATTAATCTAGCAGCAATCTGTGAAGTCACTCCGGTAGGATCGTAGAGTGGATTAACTTCCACAAGGTCAAAACCGATCACTTCACCTTTCTTTGCCACAGCCTCTAAAATCTCACTTACCTCGTCGTAATAGAATCCGCCTGGTGAAGGAGAACCGGCCCCAGGTGCAATAGAAGCGTCTAAACCGTCAATATCAATGGTTACATAGTATTTTTCACCTTCCGGCATATCCTTTAAAGCGTCTTCGATGCCGATTTTTCTAACTTGTTTTGGTGATAAAATGGTGCTGCCATAGGCGCGGGCATCGTCAAAGTCTTCTTTTTGGCTACTTCCAACTCCTCTTATTCCAAGCTGTGCCATTTTATTGATATGATCCATTTCAGACATTCTTCGCATTGGATTACTCAATGTAAAGCGTTGGCCAGATGCATCTTTTAACCAGTCTAAATGGGCATCAATTTGGACGACATTAATTTTTTCTTTACTCTCTTCCAAAGCAAATGCAATCGGGTTTGTTACTGAGTGATCCCCACCTAAAACAATTGGAATGGCACCTTTGGAAATGATTTTTCTAATCGCTTCTTCGGTATTTTCATGGCTTTGCTCAACATCTCCATTAATAATTGAAACATCACCACAGTCAACAATTTTCCAGCCATCATTATTGTAAACAATGTCTTTTTCATGATCATAACCTGAACCAAACGCATACAGGGATGATTGTTCACGAATGGATCTTGGTCCCATACGGGCTCCGGAACGCCATGCAGTTGTCATATCATTTGGAACACCGATAATGGCAAAGTCAGCGTCTAATTCTTCTAAATCAGTGCAGATTGGATACTTTCTAAATGATGTAATCCCTGTGAAGGGCATATCAAGTTTTACTCTTGTGTAATCTGGATGTTTAGCATATTTACTCATAAATTTTCCCTCTCAGTTTCCCATTTTTTCGTTATATTCTGCAAATCATAAGATTGATTTCCCGTTTTCCCCTTGTTGATAAATTGTCGATAAAGCATTCCAACCATTAAGATTAATCCAATATATCCAACAATCGGATATACTAAATCAATAATCTTGGCAAAGGGTAATAATCCGCCGAAAAACCCAAGTATTGTTAAGCCAATTGTAATGATTCTATACTTTAATATGTTGTCTTTTGAGAATTGAATTGAAACAGTCCATAGCATATCCACTGCGGTTGTATAAATGGCAATGAGTAAAATAATAGAAAAGAAAAATGCTAGTGCAGAACTGATTTGATCCGCCAGGAATAAGGTCGGAATATCTTTTGTATGAAGTTTTTCGATATTTGACAGGATGCCAATATAGATGGCAAAGACTCCTATCAGCATAATAAGTCCACCCAAACTCCCGCCAATGATCACATTTTTTCTCCTGACCTCATCCTTGCCCAGATTAGCCAGGAACGGCAATGCTACGAGTAAAACAAATGAAGAGTAGACAAACCCTGATTGCCACCAGTATTTGGTTGCTGATGATAAGTCGAGTTCCTTCATAATTTCATTTGCCTGTGAAAATCCTGCTGGATCAAAGCTGCCAGCCCCTACAATAACTGCAAAAATGACTATAATCGGCCCGGCAATTCCTAATATTTTAATAATCGTTTCCAGACGTAATAAGGCAGTAGTTAATACCAGGATGGCCATAATGGCTCTACCAGTGACAATACCTGTACCAAAGTACTCTGAAACAGTGGCACCAGCTCCAGAAATCATGACGACAAAAACAACTAAGATGAATAACTGCGAGAACCAATAGAAAAAGGTGCCGAGATATTTACCGCAAAAATAGCTGAAAACAGCTTTTGAGTCATCAGCTTTCAATCGGAGACCTACATCCATTGCATATGCACCAAACCACATATGCAAAACGGCTGCAATGATGATAGCGCCAATACCGTAGTATCCATGTGATACGAAAAATTGCAGTATTTCTTGCCCTGTCGCAGTTCCTGCACCTAGGATAAATGATACAAAGGCCCCTGCCAGAACAATGATTTTAAATGTATTGTTCATGTTACCCTCCTTTATTAGAAAAATTTTGAAAATTCATTTGTGGTTTAACCTTGCTTTCATAGAAAGCAAAATCGCGGGCAAGATTTGTTTACCAATTTCGGCAACGCTCAGACTTACAATCTTTCGGTTCCTAATTAAAATTTTTCAAACAATTCATTCTCGAGTATAATAATAGAATATATTAATGATCATTTACATACCAAAATGAAGTTGTTTTGGATTATAAGACTTTTATATGAAGAGAATTTATGTAATCAGTATTCATTTTGAAGGAGTGGGTGAAAGGTGGATCAAGTGGATAGAAATTTGATCAAGTTATTGCAGTTAGATGGACGAATGTCGATCAGTGAGCTATCAAAGAGATTGGCTCTCAGCCGACCCAGCGTGTCAGAGCGTTTGAAACGCCTACAAGAAAAGGGCATTATTGAAGGTTTTGTTGCCCAAGTGTCTCCAGCATCTGTTGGAAGAAAGCTATTGGTTATGATTGAATTTAGTGAAATTAAGGTCCCCCTCTCTGAGTTTGAACAAATGATTGAAGGTGAACCTGAGGTTATTGAATGCCATCGGGCCACGGGCCACGTCCATTACTATATTAAGGCAGCATTGAAAGGAATGGATGAATTAACACGGTTGATTGAAAAGCTAATTCCTTACGGGAATACCAAAACTTCCATATTGTTGGGAACACCGGTGGCTACACGTGTAATCTTGCCGAGTGATGAGTAGAAAAGGAATAACAACGCTACGCAGTTACCATCCTCCATCGGATTGATTCGTCAGCTACAGGTTCAAATCAACTTCGTGAAGGACAATTGTGTTCTAGAGTGATTCTTTTTAAGATTCTTATCCTGCATGTATAAAAATCTTCCTTTCTTTCATACTTTTTGATAATTTTAAAATATTGCATCCTCCCTTAACATTTAATGTAACTTAAAATAGTGGAGGTAAATCTATGTTAGCGGGTATCGCAGATCGTTTCTCACGAGTTGTACAGCGTTATTTACCAGACGCTTTTGTCATTGCAGTGCTTATGACGATGCTTGTCTTTGCCATCGCATTAGCAATGAATCCAACGGAACCCGGTACTATTTTTTCAGCATGGGGTGACGGATTTTGGACGTATTTGGCATTTACAATGCAGATGGTCCTGTTATTGATGACTGGCATGGCGTTGGCAGCAGTTCCCTTTGTGAGCAGAGGGCTGGAGAGTTTAGCAAAGCTAGCGAACAAACCGTGGAAAGCTTATTTGCTTACTTTCCTAGTTTCCGCGGCGGCCTACTACATAAATTGGGGCTTGGCAGTTGTTGTCGGAGCCATCATTGCTAGAGAAATTGGAAAAAGAAATAAAGATGCGCATTTTCCACTTTTAGTGGCATGTGCTTATTCCGCGACAGTGCTGTTTCCTGGAGGAATCTCGAGTTCGATTGGATTGACAATTGCCACAGAAGGGCACTTTTTAGAAGAAATAATGGGAGTGATTCCGACATCAGAAACATTATTTCATTATTCAACGATTATAATTTTCCTAACTTTAGTTGTGATCATGTCCATTTTCATTGTTTTAATGTCACCTAAGAAAAATATTATCAGTTATCATACTACGGAATTGGATCAGCAACCGGAAACCGAAACTGCAGTCGCAAAAGATTCGCTCAGTCCTGCCTTAAAATTAGAATATACCCCTATTTTAGGAATGTTAATTGGAGCAATTGGCATCGTTTACACGGTTATATCGATTTGGGGCGGCAGGGATTTGGATTTGGATATTATCAATCTTTTCTTCTTGTCGTTGGGAATGTTTTTACATCGCTCTTTGGGCCAATATGCAAAGTCCTTTATGGAAGCCTCTAAATCTATTTCGCCCGTTATCCTGCAATTTCCCTTTTATGCTGGGATCATTGCGATATTATCCGGTTCAGGTTTAGGACAGCTTATTATAGACGGGATGATTTCTGTAGCCACACCTGAAACATTCAATGTTTTCACTTACTGGGTAGCTGGATTTGTTAATATTTTTGCTCCATCAGGTGGCGGACAATGGGCATTGCAAGGGCCTTTACAAATCCCTGCAGCAATGGAATTGGGGGTCGATCCATCCAAAACCGCAATGGCTGTTGCATGGGGAGATGGATGGACTAATTTAATACAGCCATTTTGGGCATTGCCAATACTATCAGTGGTTGGTCTGCACATCCGTGATATTATGGGATATTGTATTCTATTGAGTGCAGTAGTAGGAATTGTCACAAGCGTGTTAATTTTCTTCTTGTATTAGAAAGGCCGAGGCTGGTTCAAAACCCTATAAAAATGAATAAAACCACATGAAATCAAATTAAACCTTGATTTCACGCGGTTTTATTTTCACGATTTGTACTAAAATCAATTAGGTTTCAACTTATGTTCCAGCCTCATTTTTATTGGAAAGGTGGGGATTCCTTATTAATGAGGAGCACCTTTGATTCAGTGATAACCTTAAGTTTTGAGAGATACTATTCGGACTTAGGAGCATACTCTTGGCTTTTGAGAAATACTCTCGACTATTGAAAAATACTCTTCGGATTTAAGAACTACAATTAGCTTTTTGAAGGTTCCTCCCGATTCGAAGAGCACGGTCTTTTTTTCAACCATTGCATGTTGGCATTCCCTTTTTATTAAATCCACTTTTTCAACGCATCTAATGATAAATGATATTTTCTATCCTTAAAGGTTCCTTCAAAGGGCAGATTTAGTGATCCCAACAGATGGGTGGCAACAGTAACGGAATCGAATTGCAAAAAATAGCGGAATTGAGAATTTGTAATGGTGTTTCCATTCAAAAGAAGGTGATCAATTAAAGCCTGAACGTGTGCCATTTTATCTGCAAATCCGCACTTATTGCATTTCCATGTTCCAAACGCCCTTTTAAAAGACAAAAGCTTGCATTTATCACAATAAACGCCTGGGTGAATGTCACTTTTATCAACTCGAAATTCTTGTAAAATATCGGGTTTTGAAGGAGTATCAAGCTTTAATAGGAGTTGGGAAATCTTTTGAAGGTCAGCGTATGATATGAGATGCACCTGTTGTTTTGTCCAAAACAACTCGGAATTTTGCCGAATAGCAGCTGCACGTATTACTTTTTTACTGGCGATCTTCTCATATTGGGGATCAAATTTGATAATGGAGGAAGGGTTTGTGACGACAACAAACGAGGTGCCGGGAAGAATAATATCCAGGTTTTTTCTTATCAGATTTTCCAAATGATATTGTTGGTTCTCCGCCTGAGTAATGGGATTGGGATACGATTCTGTTCGACCTTCATACGTTTGGAGCATCTGCTGCTCCTCGAAGGTCAACGTGCCGGTATGATTTTTCGCTTCATAATTTGTGAAATAACGTCTCGATAAAAGGAGAGCGTCTATTTGAAAAAAAGTGTTATTCCACAGGGGGAGCCGAAGATCATGGAGGATAAAGTGTTCGTTTTGAGGCAACTGTGACAAATGATAGTCGAGGGACAATTCCCCGCGGTAACCGGCTTTCCTAAATCTTAGCTCTTTCTCAATGTGGAATTTACTCGGATGATTTGGGGGGATTCTTCTTAAAAGTGCTTCCATTATCAGGATTTTTAAGGGCATTCTCCTGAATTTCTTAATCATTTAAACACCTCAATTTGATTTATTATGAAATAATTCGACGGATTTCGGTAAAATCCTTTATTTACGGGATTTTGACTTGCTCGGAAAGCTATTTAGTTTTTCGGTTTGCCGGGACATTCTCAAATTTTAATGATACTATCCAGTTTGCCGGGATACTCCTCAGATTCAAGAAATACTCCCAATTTATCGCAGATACTCCTCAGATTCAAGAAATACTCTCAACTTATCGCAGATACTCTTCAGATTCAAGAAATACTCCCAACTTATTGCAGATACTCCTCAGATTCAAGAAATACTCCCAACTTATTGCAGATACTCCTCAGATTCAAGAAATACTCCCAACTTATTGCAGATAC
>NZ_JACSPV010000013.1:0-54013 GCF_014836955.1 Bacillus norwichensis | reverse complement strand
TCTTCAGATTCAAGAAATACTCCCAACTTATTGTAGATACTCTTCAGATTCAAGAAATACTCCCAACTTATCGCAGATACTCTTCAGAATTCAGAAATACTCTCCACTTTCCAAATTTCCCCTCGATCTCACTTTTCTTTTATACAACGCGTATAAAAACGATTCCTACATTATGATAAATTGGATAATGAAATCGCTGTCAACTTATTGTTACTATATAAGTGTGTTTTTGATACGGATAGTGAACTTTAGTGTAAGGGCTTTCCGAAGTTTTGAAAAAAAGCAAAGGGTGTTGTAAAAATGGGACAGTTTATGGATAGTTTAGTTTCGACGTTCAGCGGTTTTATGCAAGCCGCCTTAGTTACTCTGCAAATTACGATTGTTTCTTTAATCTTAGCGAGCATCATCGGGTTGTTCGTTGCATTGATGAAACTATCCAATAAGAAAATCCTTTCCTGGATTGCGAATCTTTATATAGGGGTTATTCGCGGAACGCCGTTGATTGTTCAAATCATGTGGCTCTATTTCGGAATTACGCAAGTTGTTGTGTTATCTGCATTTTGGGCTGGAGCCATCGCGCTCGCTATTCATAGTGGGGCGTATATTGCGGAAATTTTCAGGGGAGCTATACAATCAATTGACAAAGGGCAGATGGAGGCAGCTGAATCTCTAGGTATGACGAGGAAGCAGGCGATGAGAAGGATTATTTTTCCACAGGCACTCAAGCGCTCCATTCCCTCTCTTGGGAATCAGTTTATTATCGGTTTGAAAGACTCTTCACTTGTCGCTTTCATTGGTATTACAGAGATTTTCAACCTTTCTATGAGCCAAGCCGCTGCCACCTTCAGACAGTTGGAATTTTATACAATTGCAGGGATTTATTATTTGGTTCTGATCGTCATTTTCACACTTATTACAAACAAAATTGAAAAACGGCTGGACACAGGGAGAGTATAAGATGATAAAAGTAAAAAATTTGCATAAATATTTCTTGGATTTACATGTGCTAAAAGGGATAGATTTAGAGATTAAAAACAAAGAGGTTGTTGTTATTCTTGGGGCGAGTGGGTCAGGTAAAAGTACTCTCCTTCGGTGTTTGAATTATTTGGAGGTAAAAGACGAAGGAGAACTCTGGTTTGAGGATATAAAGGTAGATCCCACAAACACTAAACTGAACAAAGTAAGAGAGGACATTGGTATGGTGTTTCAGCATTTCAATCTGTTTCCTCATAAGACAGTGATTGAAAATATCATTGAGGCTCCGATCATTGTTCGAAGGATGGAAAGGGAAAAGGCGATTCAGCAAGGGATGGAACTGTTGAAAAAAGTCGGCTTGGCTGACAAGGCTCATGTGTATCCAGAAAAGCTCTCCGGTGGGCAGAAACAAAGAGTAGCAATCGCTCGCTCATTGGCTATGAATCCGCGGGTGCTATTATTTGATGAACCGACATCTGCGTTAGATCCTGAATTGGTTGGGGAAGTATTGACTGTTATGAAGGAACTTGCTCAAGAAGGCATGACGATGGTAGTTGTGACGCACGAAATGGGCTTTGCCCGCGAGGTGGCCGATCGAATTGTTTTTCTGGATAACGGAGTCATCGCCGAAGAAAGCACTCCTGAGCAATTTTTTACAAACCCACAAAGCGAGAAAGCCAGACAATTCTTAGGAAAAGTTTTATAAAAATAGGGGGAATCAAGATGAAAAAATCAATTTATGTAATGTTGGTGGGGCTAATTTTTATGACTCTTCTAGCTGCGTGTGGGTCAAAGGGCAAAGAAACATCGTCAGGTGAAGGGAAAAAAGGAGAGGACTTTGTCTTTGCATCAAGCGGCCTCTATCCGCCGTTCAACTATTCTGATAATAATAAATTGGCCGGTTTTGATGTGGAAATTGGTACTGCGATTGCAGAAGAATTAGGAATGAATCCTCAACCTGTAAAGAATCCATGGCAAACAATCATCGCTGCTTTGCAGACGGACAAGTTTGATGCCATCATCGGAAGTATGGCCATAACGGATGAAAGATTGAAGGAAGTCAATTTTACTGATCCTTACTATGAATCGGGTGCGCAAATTTTCGTGAGTGAAGACAATGATTCTATTAAAAGTGCGGATGACTTGAAAGGCAAAACAATCGGTGTCGTTGTTTCCAGTACGTTTGAGGAAAATGCCAAAGAATATACAGACGATGTAAAAACATACGACAGTGACGTGACCGCACTGCAAGATTTGATGGTTAAAGGGCGCTTGGATGCTGTGCTTACTGACCAACTCGTTGGAATGTACGCCATCAAAGAGAACAACTTGAAGATCAAAAAAGTTGGTGAACCAATTTACTTGGATCAAATGGGAATAGCTATCAGGAAAGAAGATGAAAAACTGCTGGAAGATGTGAATAAAGCTTTGAAAACACTTAAAGAAAATGGAAAATACGGTGAAATCAGCGAGAAATACTTTGGAGAAGATATTTCAAAGTAAGAACTATAGTCTGGCCCCCTCCTGACGAGAGAAAGAGAGTGCTTGTTTATCCTAGCGCTTATGCACTCGACAGGTTGAGGGCGTGACAACTTGCGCCCGTCGGAGTCGATGGTGGCTTATTGTAAGAAAGCAGCTTAATTCAATCAATGTCTTGTGAACATACCTTAAGTAAACTTCACGCGGCCTTGCGACAACATAAATTCCTGAATAAGCTATCCTTTGGGGTATTCAGTGAACTTGCCGCTGGATGTTACAGCTTTAAAAAGAGCCATCACGGCTCTTTTTTCAATATGTTCACTAATTTATATGCCATAACACCGAGCTGAAGTTTTAGCAGGTCTTCTGTGGATTTGATATCCAGACCTGTACGGATTTCAATCTGATTCAGTCTATATCTTAATGTATGTCGGTGAATATACAATTCTTCCGCAGCTTTTTGAATGCTTTGGTTATTCTTGAAATAACTGTCCAGCGTTTCGATTAAATCAATTTCTTTATTACTAAGCAAACCGCTCATGTGTTGCTCATAAATGGACATTAAAGAAATCCCCGAGCGTTCCATTTCTAACAGCAAGTCGTACATTCCCAGATCATCGTAATGTACAATATTTACATTTTTGCTGACTAAATCACTCAATTTTACTGCGTAATGAGCTTCCTGCGCACTTTTTCCCAATTCATCCACCTGTTTGTAATCTTTTCCAATCCCTATAATCAAATCCACGTTTGGAAAATAGTACGTCCAATTTTTTAATAAATCCTTCGCGAGACTAATGGAATGTTTATATGTTTCTTCTTTGGTTTCCCCTATGACATTTGTCAAAAAGATAATGGAATTTAATTTTGTTTGAATCAAATGTTGCTTTTTTTTCTGACCTAGAATTTGATCAGTCAAATGGTACAGCCTGTCTGTCAAATTGACGTCAATTTTTTCAGGGTGTTTAAAAGTCAGATGAAAAACGGACTGATTTAAAGTGAGGTCATAACCAAGCTTCAATCCGTGGTCAATGATGATTCTTTCATTTATATAATTTTTATTGAATATGTCCTCGATAAAATTGCTTTGAATCCGTAATTGGGTTTCTTCGATCGCCTGTTTTTTCAAAAATTCCATAGCATAGATGGGGGCAGCCTGCTCTATGGCGATATCGTCAAGCTCCTGCCAATCGGACTCCGGTTTCGTCATGACAATCCAGCCATAACACGATTGCTTCGCGATGATAGGATAAACAGTGGAAATGTGATTTTTAAACGTAAAATTCACTTTAGATTCTCTTTTTAAGCTAGCAATAAGGTGTTTCGAGATGTCAATTTCGTCGCCATTGACTGGGTTCCATGTCAAATTGTCGTTATCGCTTGAATAAATGGTGTCGTAAAACTCATTAAAGATGACAATATGCGAGCTCGTCAGTTGGGCCAACCTCTCGGTCACTTCCGTTAAACTTTGGTCATTTAGTATAAGATTCGTCAATTCACGATGAATGTTTTCCGCCTGCTCAAGCAGATGCATCTGGTTGTTTACAATTTGTTCCAGTATCGCTTTGGTGATTTCGGAAAAATTGATGTCTGTTGGAATTTCAATCAACGGGAGATCATTTTCGTTGGCTAATTCAATGAAGCTAGCCGGAATTTCCTTCATATAAAAACTTGTATAGATGGCGATTCCCGACAGCAGTTTGGATTTTAGCAGCTGATGGAATACCTCAAGCTTCTCCTCGTTTTCCGATAATCCAAACCCTGTCGTAATCAAAAATTCCCCGGGCTGCAATCGGCCGATATCTTCCAGAACTTCAACAATGGTCACCCATTTTATACTGTTTTCGCCCCCTCGCTGGCCTGCTACCAATCTTGTTTTTTTCATGACTGGCAATTGAAGTGCGTTATGAATGCTGATAGCTATTTTAAGCAACCCCTTTTATACACAAAGTACAATGAATGCCGTTGTTTTTTGCATTTTGGTCGAATAGAACGGCATCTCTGTGTCGGCTATAATTTTCTTATACACATAATAACATTTTTATAGAGTAAACGCTTACGAAAATTGAGGTGGATATCATGACAAGAACATATCTCATTAAACCTGTTTTGGATTATAAATATCCCGTTATTACGCATGGTGAGGGGATCTATCTATATGACGAAAAAGGGAAGCAGTATATTGATGGTTCTTCCGGGGCCGTAACAGCCAGTATTGGACATGGTGTACAAGAAGTCATTGATGTGATGGCAGAGCAGTCCAAGAAAGTTTCCTTTGTTTATCGCTCGCAGTTTACAACTGAGGCAGCAGAGCAGCTGGCGAAAAAAATCAGTGAAATATCACCTGGTGATCTAAACTGGTCTTTTTTTGTGAACAGTGGTTCCGAGGCGACAGAAACTGCTATGAAAATTGCTATCCAGTATTGGCAAGAAAAAGGAATGAAAACAAAAAATAAAATCATCTCCAGATGGATGAGCTACCACGGAATTACAATGGGTGCTTTATCGATGTCCGGGCATATCCAGCGACGGGAACGCTTTGAACCCATGCTTGAAAACTATCCTTCTCTTTCAGCACCTTACTATTACCGGGATGCAGATCAGAGAACAATAGAGGAATGCGACGATTTTTATGCCCAAGAATTGGAGAAAGAGATTTTGAGAATAGGAAAAGATCATATCGCTGCATTCATCGCAGAGCCGATGGTTGGAGCAGCGGGAGGGGCATTGACTCCTTCAGATGGGTACTTCCAGAAAATGAAAGCCGTCTGCGATCGGTATGACATTTTATTCATTGCGGATGAGGTCATGACCGGGGTGGGAAGAACCGGGAAAATGTTCGCCATGGAGCATTTTAATGTGATACCTGACATTATAGCTACAGGAAAAGGAATGAGTGCCGGCTATACACCAATGGCGGCAGCAATCGTAAGCGAAAAAGTGATGGAGCCGATTTTGAAAGGATCCAAGATTGTCATGAGCGGCCATACTTTCAGTGCGAACCCACAATCTGCCGCCACATGCTTGGCTGTATTGAATTATATCGAGAAAAATAACGTCGTCGAAAACTCAGCGGTGAACGGAGCTTATTTAAAAGAAAAAATTCGCGAACTCGCTGAAGAAAGTGAGATCATTGGCGATGTCCGCGGAAAGGGCTTATTCGTAGGTGTCGAGTTTGTCAAAGACAAGTTGACGAAAAAATCGTTTGATCGGGCATTGGATGTTGTCAGTAGAATTGTTCAGGCGAATTTCGAAGAAGGCCTTCTTGTCTATCCGGCAAACGCGGGGACGGATGGATTAATCGGCGATGCTGTTATCTTGTCACCTCCACTTACTATTACAAAAGAAGAAGTGGATGAACTGGTCAGAAGGTTTGCGGTGGCACTTAGAAAAGTTGAGAGAGAACTTTCGAAGAATGGATGAGGGGAAGCGCGCTAGAAGCGGCCAGTATTCTCGTAAGTTGACCAGAAAATCGGAAAATTGGATAGTATTTTTGAAATATGGACAGTAAACCGGAAAAGTGGCAAGTATTTTCGAACATTGGCTAGTAAATCCAATGAATCGGAAAGTATATCTTGAAATCGGACAGTAAATTAGAAAAGTGGCAAGTATTTCTTAAAAGTGGACAGAAAATCGAGAAATTGGCCAGTGAATCAGAAATTCGGACAGTAAATCATGGAATCGGAAAGTATTTCTGAAAGTTGGCCAGTAAATCGGAAAATCGGATAGTAAATCGAAAACTTGGCTAGTATTCCTAGAAAGTTGGACAGTAAATCAGGAAAGTTAAGAGTGTTTCAGGAATGTACAGAGTAGATTCGAAAAAATTAATAGCATTTTTAGGAAGTAAAGGTAAATCCGGAAATCCCCAAGCTTTTTTGAAAATGGAACCTATTCCAGGAAAGCAAATTGTTTTTCAAAAGCATAGATATGAGGAGCGTTGGTAATGGCAAAGGTAAGATCAGTTCAAGAAGCAGTTAAATATATAAAAAGCGGTTCAACTTTGATGGTCGGCGGTTTCGGGGGGATCGGGAATCCGCCGACCTTAATCAAAACAATCTTGGAACGCGATATCAACGAATTGACTTTGATTTGTAATGACGCAGGGTTTCCTCATATTGGGATCGGCCAGCTCGTTACGGAGGGAAGGGCGGCGAAGCTTGTCGCATCTCATATTGGCTCTAATCCCAATGCTGGCAAATTCATGCATGAAGAAAAATTGAATATCGAGTTTTCGCCTCAGGGAACGTTAGTCGAACGGATCAGGGCTGGCGGTGTGGGGTTAGGCGGCATTTTAACTGATATTGGCGTGGATGGGCTAGTTGCAGAAGGCAAGGAAACAGTTGTTGTTGAAGGGAAAACTTTTCTGATTGAAAAGCCGCTTACAGCTGATGTTTCCATCGTATATGCGAAAAAAGCTGACGAGTTTGGAAATTTAATTTTTGATAAGAGTGCTAGGAATACAAATCCATTGGTAGCGATGGCTGGAAAAATCACTATCGCGGAAGCGGATGAAATTGTACCGGTTGGCGAGCTGGATCCTGAAGAAGTCGTTACACCGGGTGCGTTTGTAGATATTGTTGTAAAAAGTGAAGGGGTGAACTGGACATGGGCATGGGAGTAAGTGTACGCGAAGCCATTGCAAAGAGGGCTGCGGAAGAAATTAAGGATGGAATGGTTGTCAATCTCGGAATCGGCATTCCTACTTTGGTTGCCAACTATATTTCTCCGAATGTTAATGTTATGTTCCATGCTGAAAATGGTGTTCTGGGTACGGGTCCGTCTCCGTTAAAAGGTGCGGAAGATGCTAATTTATGCAATGCAGGCGGAATTCCGATAACTGTTGTGCCGGGTGCTTCCTATTTTGACAGTACCCTTGCATTTGGAATCATTCGCCGCGGGTTGTTGGACGTGACAATTTTAGGAGCGTTTGAGGTGAGTGAAAACGGCGATTTAGCAAATTGGATTGTTCCAGGAAAAATCGTGTCAGGAATGGGCGGCGCGGTTGACTTGGCGCAAAAAGCCAAAAAGGTGATCGTACTGATGAATCATACGGACAAACATGGCAATCCGAAGATTGTACAAAAATGCACCTTGCCTCTTACTGCAGAGAAATGTGTCAATCTGATTATTACAGACATGGCCGTCATCGAGGTCACTGAACAAGGATTAAGTTTAATAGAAGTGAAAGACCCGTACACAGTTGAAGATGTAATCAATGCTACAGGAGCGGAACTTCATGTTCCTGATTATGTAAAATAGCGCATTATGTGCGGAGAGACAGTAGCGAAAATTAAAAAATGCAACTTCCCGCATTGAAATGAGATGGGTAAAAATTGTAATGGGGGGTTATCCACGTAAGAAATGTAGCGACAATTACAAAATGACAGCTTCCCACATTGAAAGCAATTAACAAAAAATCGGAATAGTGAGGGATCCACTGGTTGAATGGAACAGCTATTAAAAAGTGGCACCCTCTCTAAAAATGAAATTACCAAAAATCAAATAGAGCGAACCAAAAAAATGGTTGTTAGGTGAATAAAAAAGGAGGTTTTACGATGCAGGATGCAGTGATCGTGGCTGGTGTCAGAACGGCGGTTGGTGCCTTTGGCAAATCATTAAAAAACGTAGAGGCCGCAGAGCTGGGGAAACAAGTTTTAGAACAATTAATGGAAAAAACAAGTTTACCTAAAAGCAGTGTAGAAGAAGTGATCTTCGGACACGGGTATGTGCATGGCGGCGGGTTAAATTCAGCCAGAATCGCGTCACAGAAGGCGGGATTCTCTGAGGAAACACCGGCTTATGTTGTCATCAAAGCATGTGGTTCAAGCCTGAAAGCCATCACAAATGCGACTGCCGCTATTCAAACAGAGCAGAACGAAGTGATTGTTGTCGGCGGAACGGAGAGCATGAGTAATGTTCCTTACATTGTCAAGAACCGCTGGGGTTCCAAGTTTGGTAATGTTGTCATGGCAGATGCGCTGATGGCAGATGGCCTAGTTTGTTCGCTTGGGAATGAACATATGGGTATAACAGCTGAACGATTAGCTGAACAATATCAAATTTCACGAGAAGAACAGGATCAATTTGCTTATGACAGCCATGTGAAGGCAGCGAAGGCGATCCAGGAAAATAAATTTTCGGATGAGATTGTCCCCGTTGAATTCCTGACAAGGGAAGGGAAACAACTTTTTACAGCAGATGAAAGTGTAAGGGCATCCATCGACAAGGAAAAACTGGCGACCTTAAGGCCGGTCTTTAAAAAGGATGGTTTCGTAACGGCAGGGAATGCGTGTCCGATGAATGATGGGGCTGCGGCATTGTTGATGATGTCCGCTAAACGCGCTGAACAAGAGGGTCTCAAGCCGCTCGTCAAAGTAAAAGCATATGCAAGTGCCGGTGTGAACCATTCGATCATGGGGATTGGACCAGTTCCAGCGACAAAAAAAGCGTTGGAAAAAGCGGGATTAACGCTCGATGATATCGGTTTGATTGAATTGAACGAAGCTTTTGCTGCCCAAGCGCTAGCTGTGATCAAGGAGCTCGGTTTGGATGACAGCCGCGTGAATGTTAACGGAGGAGCGATCGCGCTCGGTCACCCTGTTGGTGCAACTGGTGCCAAATTGAGTGTTACACTTATCCATGAGATGATCCGCTCGAAAACGAAATATGGATTGGTGACTATGTGCATGGCCGGAGGTATGGGAATTTCGGTAATCTATGAAAATATGACTTTGTGAAGGTGGTAAATCATGATAGTTAAAGAGAGGATTAATCGATGGATTGATGACAATAGACAAGCACATATAGAATTTTTACAAAAATTGGTTCAACTTGCGAGCACTCAAGGAAATGAAAAAGAAGTTCAGGAAAACGTCGCCCAATTTTTAACCAATCTTAATGTAGATGTTGATGTCTGGGAATTGGATGGTGAAAGATTGCAGAAGCATCCTTATTTCTATTCGAATCGTGTAACGTTTGAGAACAGCCCGAATGTGGTGGGCGTTTTAAAAGGAAGCGGCGGAGGAAAGTCGATCATACTAAATGGACATGTGGATGTAGTACCTGAAGGTGACCACGAACAATGGGATAATGGACCATTCAGCGGGGAAATCGTGAACGGAAAAATGTACGGTCGGGGCGCGACTGACATGAAAGGAGGCAATGCTTCCTTGATGATTGTCCTTGATGCGATCAAATCCTTGGGAATCCGTTTAAAAGGCGACGTCATTTTTCAAAGCGTTGTGGAAGAAGAGAGCGGCGGTGCTGGAACCTTGGATACAATTCTTAAAGGGTACAAAGCGGATGCAGCGATCATTCCGGAACCGACCAATATGAAAATTTTTCCGAAACAGCAGGGGTCCAAGTGGTTCCGACTCATTGTGACAGGAAGAACGGCACATGGCGGCACAAGATATCACGGGGTCAGCGCGATTGATAAAACGTTTATCGTCACTGAACATGTGAAGGAATTAGAAAAAATAAGAAACGATCGAATTACGGACCCGTTATACGACAATATTCCGATTCCTGTCCCTATTAATATAGGTGCTATCAAAGGCGGGGACTGGCCATCATCCGTTCCAGACATCGTCGAACTGGAAGGGCGCATTGGAATTGCGCCTAACGAGACAATGGAAGAAGTTCAAGCGGAAATGGAAATATGGCTGATAAGGCTGGCGGAGAAGGATGAATGGTTTAAAGAACATCCTGTTGAAGTCGAGTGGTTCGGGGCGAGGTGGGTCCCTGGAGAAATCAAAACAGACCATCCATTGATGAACTCATTGATCAACAATTTTAAAGAAGTGGCTGGGGAAGAGCCTGTGATTGAGGCAGCACCTTGGGGTACAGACGGCGGGCTTCTATCACAGGTCGGAGACACACCGAGCGTGGTTTTCGGTCCAGGAATCACGAATCTCGCGCATTTTCCAAACGAAGCCATTGAGGTAGAAAAGATATTTGAAGCGGCGAAAATCATTGCGGCGACGATTATAGATTGGTGTGAACTTGATAAGGATTATGAAAAAACTGTCAGGAGGTAAATCCTGGCAGATTTTTTCATTGGAGATATATGTGATCTTGCCTACTGAGAGAAAATACGATCCGAGTTTGGTATTGATGATCCGGCACAGGGTTGCAATAATTGTGGGTCTAGTCTAATTTTTGAGACTTGCATAAATGGTCCAGAACGGAGTGAGCATAATCTGTAATTAGCAGATATGATTTAAGCTATAGGAAAAAATGATCGTGACTTTCATGAATTGAGCACAATCCGTAATGATCTAGTTAGATCTGACTCAGAAAATGTGCTCCGTGATTGGTATAAAAGATCTTTCATGGATTGAGTATCCTCAGTAATTGGGAAGATACAATTCAACTCAGGAAAAAATAGTCTGCGTCCAGCATGGAATGATCTGTATATGTCCCGCAAACGGGGACAGGTGCATAATAATTTCCTGAGATGAACAACCTGTTCAAAATCCGAAGAATTTATCTTTCATAGTCTATACTAAAATAGTAATTTCCACTGGACAAACTATAGTTAATCATGCATAATAATGCATTGGTATGGATTTTTAAAAATTATTCTGGCATAGGTTTTTTTATATGAAAGGTGAGATACATGAGTTATCAAGCTAAAGGAACTTCTTCCCAGAATAGGCCTGTATCATTGAGGTCCTATTCTTTTGTCCAATATTTGAAATTTATCATTCCCTCTCTTATAGGTATTTATTTGTTCATGCTTCCAGTAAAAACAGAAGATGGAATTACGATTCCCGTTGCATTTTTAGCAGGTGAGATCAACAATTTATTCGTTGATTATGTTCCCGTTGCAGCAACTTGGCTAATGATTTTATCCGTTTTGGTGTCCGTTATTTCACGGGTTTTTAAACCGGCAGTTATCATGAAAAACTCCTTTCTTCATACGGTTTTTCATGTGTCTAATGGTTGGCTCGTGACTCGGATTTTGGGGACTATTTTCTCTGTGATATCAGTATTTAAAGTAGGGCCTGAATGGATTGGCAATGAAAATACGGGTGGGTTGCTCGCGTATGATTTGATTCCGGTTTTATTTACAACCTTTTTGTTGGCTGGATTTTTCTTGCCGTTATTGCTAAATTTCGGCCTGCTTGAATTGTTTGGTGCTTTACTGGCTAAGGTTATGCGTCCATTATTTAAAATTCCCGGCCGATCTTCGCTGGATTGTCTCGCTTCTTGGGTAGGCGACGGTACAATCGGAGTGCTGCTCACTTCCAAGCAATACGAAGGAGGCTACTATACAAAGCGTGAAGCTGCTGTCATTGCGACAACATTTTCAGTCGTTTCAATCACTTTTACTATTGTAGTAAACCAATATTTGCATCTGGAAGATTATTTTCTCGAATATTATGCAACGATTGTGATTGCAGGCTTGGCGGCTGCTATTATTATGCCAAGAATACCACCTTTATCTAGAAAACCAGATACAGGATATGAACATACGCATTTAAAAGTTGAAGAAGGAATTCCTTCTAATACGAACCCGCTTCAATGGGGAATCAGCGAAGCTGTTTTACAAGCGAATAAAAATAAAAATGTATCATCCATTATTAAAGAAGGTTTTAGGAACGTAATTGAAATGTGGCTTGGTGTCATACCTGTGGTCATGGCGATCGGAACGGTCGGTGTGGTTATCGCTGAATACACGCCAGTGTTCAAATATTTAGGAATGCCGTTTATCCCGATTCTTTCTATACTGCAGGTTCCGGAAGCTGCTGCTGCTTCACAGACCATGATCATCGGCTTTGCGGATATGTTTTTACCAGCGATTATTGGAAGTGGCATAGAAAGTGATATGACACGTTTTGTTATCGGCTGTGTTTCGGTTACTCAGCTTGTCTATTTATCTGAAATGGGTGGATTGCTGCTCGGTTCCAAACTGCCTGTTCATCTAAAAGATTTGATTTTGATCTTTTTGTTAAGGACAGCTATCACGCTGCCAATTGTTGTGCTCATTGCGCATTGGATTTTCTAAAATGAGGATCTGCCTTTGGAGGCAAAGAAATTTGATAAAAGCCTTTTAGCTAACGAGATGGTTTAGCTAAAAGGCTTTTTTATGGATCAAATCTTTGTATTTGACTTTTTTGCTCGTTCCTCCAGTTTGGTCTTTGGTTCCTGGTTGGCAATATCTTCAGTCATTCCTTGCGGATTCACACTTGTAACGACTCTTTTGTTGCTTTGCACATTATCATTGCGCTTCATAATTACACCTCCAGTTCATATTGTTCGGCCAATCTGGAATTTTATTCTTATGTGACATAGGTTTTGATAAACTGTACTTAAGTGACTTTTACATGAAGGATGTGAACATATGAAAGTGATAGTAGTTGGATCAGGAATTGTAGGAGCTAGTTCAGCATATCATCTGGTAAAAAAAAGCGTTGAGGTGACAGTCATTGATCAAGATCATGAGGGGCAGGCCACAAGAGCGGGAGCCGGGATTATTTGCCCTTGGTTAGAGGAGCAACCGGAACGGTATGTGCTTTACAAAGCTGGGGCATGTTACTATCCGTCACTCGTTTCAATGTTAAAAGAAGATGGTGAAACCAATCTAAGCTATGCCCGAGTAGGAGCTTTGGCTGTTAGCGATCAAAAAGAAGAGCTGGCTAGGATTGAGCAGAAAATCGAACAGCGGAAAGTGGATTGTCCAGAAGTCGGAGAGTTGCGGAGGTTATCCGCTCAAGAAGCACAAAAGCTTTTCCCGCTATTAAGAAATGATTTAGAAGCCGTTTATATTGAGGGAGCAGCCCGCGTTGATGGAATTTTATTGAGAGATGCCTTGAAAAGAGGAGCCGAAAAGCATGGTGCCCAGTTTCTATCCGGCGAAGCTAGTCTCGAAGTAAAAGAAGGAAAGATAACTGGTGTTCGTGTGAATGATGAATTCAGTTCCGCGGATGCAGTGATTATTGCCGCAGGCTCATGGATGTCCAATTTGCTTGAACCACTAGGCTTAGACATCACTGTGGAGCCACAGCGAGGCCAGATTGTACATATGCGGATTCCGGAAAAGGATACATCTGAATGGCCGGTGATTATCCCGCAGAGCAGTCATTATTTGGTTTCATTCGATGAATCTCGCGTCGTTGCAGGCGCAACGAGAGAAACAGGTTCTGGATTTGATTACCGTATGACGGCAGGCGGCGTAAAGGAAGTGCTTGACGAGGCTCTGTCAGTTGCCCCTGGACTTTCAGACGGTACAGTGGAGGACATCCGTATTGGATTTAGGCCATTTGGCAAAGACGGCTTGCCGTTACTTGGAGAGGTTTCGTCTATAAAAGGACTGATTATCGCAAACGGATTGGGTTCATCAGGCTTAACCATGGGGCCATATGCTGGGATGATCACAGCAAAAGTTGCATTGGGCGAAGAACTAGAAATGGATATCTCAGCGTACGATCCGATGAGACCCGTTACGGAAAAAATATATTAAATTCTCATTTAAGGCAGGGTTCAGTTTGATGAACCCTGCCTTAAATGGCGTCTGGATAATGGGAAATACGTGATCTAAGAAAGACGGAATACTGTCTAAAAAAGTAAAATACAATCCGAGAAGGATGGAACACTGTCTAGGAAATTAAGATACTATCCATATAATCAGAATACTGTCCGAGAAAAGCAAATACTGTCCAGATAGTCGGAATTACTGTCCAGACAGACGAAATCCTGAGCCGCTCACTCAAAAAAAAGTGTCGGCCCCCGCCGACACTTTTTCTACAGAGCTAATGGTCCCGCAGCTTTGACTCTTACAAGAATAGCATTTCCCGGCATGTAGGCCAATGGGAAGTCCTCTAATTGGATGATATCCACTTTTTCGGGGTCTGCCCCCGCATCAATAGCCTCTTGAATAGCTTCGTTTCGTGCTTCTTTTATTACTTTTTGGTAGTCTTGCTCTTCTAAAGAATAAATTCGTTCGACGGTTCCGCTTATGTCTCCAAGTGCAGCTCCAATTGCATTGGCCACAGAAGCGTGCTCTGGACGGATAACTCTGCTGGCGCCTTTCAGTGATTCTGGCATTAATGCAGCACCTCCGCCGACGAGGACGACGGGCAAATCTTCTGCACTGGTTTTCATGCGATCAATGGCATTTTCGACCATTGTAATGAAGTCGCGGTAGATATCTGAACATGGAACTTCGTTCAATCTAGTTGGATCAGTGCCTTCGATTTCCATGAATCCCGCACCAATGGCCACGTCTGTTGCGGTCAATTCTTCTCCTCCGAAAACAATCGCCTTCTCTGTGAGCTGGTATCCAACGCTTTCCGGACCGATTTTCCATGAATTCTCATCTAAATATACCCGCGTTCCCCCACCAAAACCGATAGAGTAGATGTCTGGCATGCGGTAGTTTGTACGAACGCCGCCGACTTCTACAGCGATAGATGTCTGCCTAGGGAAGCTGTTGGCCAGCACGCCAATATCCGTTGTCGTTCCCCCGATATCTACTACGATGGCATCAGGCTCTTGGGATAAGTGTGCGGCACCACGGATAGAGTTGGTTGGTCCGCATGCAATCGTATAAATAGGGTATTTTTGCGCATAGCTGTTTGTCATCAAGGTTCCGTCATTTTGTCCAAGATAGATGTGCGCGTTGATTCCTTCATCTTTCAGGGCACGTTCGAAATCCTGGGCTACTCGATTGATTACAGTCATCAAGGCTGCGTTTAAAATCGTCGCATTTTCGCGTTCAATCAAGCCGATTGTTCCAATTTCACTTGATAGAGACACTGGAATCCCAGGAAGTTCCTTCTCAAAGAAAGCCGCGACTTCTTTTTCCTGGTCGCTCAAAACTGGGGAAAAGACGCCTGAAATTGCGATAGAATCTACTTTTCCACGGAAAAGCTCCGCAGTTTTCTTCAATTCTGTATAATCCAAATCAGCAATAGGGGATCCGTTATATTCATAGCCGCCGTGAATTAACACGCTTTCCGCTTGAACTTTTGCTACCAGATCCTCAGGCCAGCCCAACATGGGAGGGACGGTCGATCCCGAAGGTAGACAGATACGGACGATTCCAACCTTGTCCAGCGATTTTCGTTCAACAATCGCATTTGTACAGTGCGTTGTTCCCAATGTCGCGACTTGAATATCTGCCACATCCACACTTGTTTCTGTAAGCAGCTTTTTAATTGATTGCTGAATTCCAGTAAATACATCTTTCGTAGTTGCCGATTTCGTGCTTCCGATGACTTGATTATCATGATCAAGAATAACGCCATCTGTATTTGTTCCGCCTACATCAATTCCAAGTCTAATCATTTGCACGCTGCTCCTTTACTAATGTTTCCAATGGAATGTAGTCATATGGGTATTTGAAATAACGGGGTCCCGCCGTTTTGATCCCTATGTCTGTCCGCCACTTTTCGTTTGCAGGAAAGGCGACAATCGCGACCCTAGCTCCATATTTTAAACCTTCCGTGGTAATAGGCATCCCTGTTTCTTCATCCAATACAGCAATGAGATCCGGTGCCATGGCTACAGGTTTTCCTTCAACTTCTGCGAGCAAGTGCTCGTTTTGGAAGTGTAGTTTACAGCCCTTTCCCTGGAAAAAGTCGATTCCATCAAAGTTTGCTTCTCCTCTTGTAAAGCCACCCTCAATCTTTCTTTGGATGAGCATCGCTTTTCCTTTAAAAAGAAGATAGCCATTCAGTTTATCGACCATTTGTGTGATGGGATGAACCTCATGCCGCTGTTCTTTTAATAAAGCTCCAATTTCCTGAGCCAATGATAGAGTTCCTGGAATGACGCTTTCTTTTGCTTGTTTTCCGGTAATTCCATAATCACAGACAATGGAGGATCCCCCCATTGAAATGGTCACATTACGTGACAATTTTTCACTCCAGTATCCGTCAGCAGGTTCGATTGTTACGATATTTCCCTGTTCATCGCCAATGGTGACGAGCTCAGGTTTCAGTCCATCCAAATGGAAGGTTACCATCTGTGCTTCTGGGAATGCACGTCCCATTGCATCACCGTCCAGAATGGGAATATTATTCATGGCAGCAACAGCCACAGGTATGAGCGAGTTTACGCCTCCGATCTCAATCGGCATTACGACATCTGTTTTCCTGCCGCACGCATTTTCAAAAGCTTTCAGAGGTGCCTCCAATTGCTCAAATGAAGGGATTTTTTCTACAAGCACGCTCGGTGAACCCATCCCTGATGCGGGAAGTACCCATTGATCGTCGGTAAGTTCATCAAGTGTGATTACCTGAACTGGCCCATATTTTTTAATAGCGGACAGTGCCATCATTTTTCCAATATAAGGATCACCGCCGCCGCCTGTTCCAAGGACAGTCGCGCCGACTGCAATATGTTCAATATCTTCTTCTGTTAACCATCTCATTGAATTACGCTCCTTTTCTTGAATAAAGCAATGAATAATGCCTGGAATATGAAAGCAATGAGGAAGCTGTCCAGAGACGAAATGGTGGTCAATGTGAACAGCTCGAGGCCGATTGGCCCTTCCATAGTTAACCAACTGATAAGGGTTCCGAGCGCCCACGCTGTCAGTGCAAGCCATTTGAATGCCTGGTCATTGTCTTCATTGAAAAGCTTTATGCCTCCCACATAATAAGCAGCTGTATATACACCGCCGATTGGCGCGATAAACATTGTCATAATTGTTAAGAAATTAATGAAATAATCATAAATGCCAAGTACAGCAAGCAATGTTCCGATAATCCCGGCAATAAGAGTTAGGAATACTTTGCTTTTTTTCGTAAAAATAACGGAAAGACTCAGCCCGGAAGAATAAGCATTGCTTGTATTTGTTGTCCACTGGGCCAAAATCAGAACTAAGATTCCCGGAATTCCCAATCCGACTGTGATCATGATTGTTGTCAGACTGCTTTCATCCATTAGGCGCGATAGAATCATCGCAATGATGATCATGAAGCTGTTTCCAAAGAAAAACCCGAAGAAAGAAGCAAGAACGGCATCTTTTTTCGTACGTGCCCATCTGGAAATGTCAGGTGAGATCGTTGCGCCCACAACGAAAATGCTAATAACAAGAGAGATGGCCATGCCGAAAGTAAAAGTATTCTCGACAGGTGCATGCAGAGCACTTGTACCATATTTATTAAGCGCCAGTCCAACTGCTAGAAAGACAAGAATGAGAAGTAATGGAACAGACCAAGAACTTAATTTTTCAATGGCTTTATATCCGATGACGGCAGTTGTCATCATCAATATTCCGCCAATGGCAGCCAGCAGTGGAACGGGCAGTTGTATACCTAACGCTCCATCGATTGCGGCATACGCATTTTCGGCAAAAAATCCAGCTTGAACACCGAACCAGCCGATTAAAGAAACGGCAATAAAAAGGGATACAAGCTTCGCTCCCGAAATTCCGAAAGTAAATCTTGATATCATGGAGGTTGATAGTCCTGTTACTGCACCAACATAGGCGCAGAATGCCGCCAATACACCCAAAATGACAGAGCCGATAATAACGGCCCATAAAGCATCATTAAATGCCATACCTTTTCCCAATTCAGCCCCGAAAAGCATGGCTGATAAATCAATTCCTACCGCGATCCAGACGAGGCTGATTGAAAACCAAGCCTTTCTTTCACTCATAGGGACGACTTCTCTTGCATAATCGTTCGTCATTCTTCAATTCCTCCCAGTAAAACTTTCATGATGTAAAGAGCCTCGTCTATTTGTTGCTTCAGTTCCTGTTCGTTATACAGCTTGATTTCCCAAAATATCCCATCCAATATGACTGAAAATTGTTTAATTAATTTTTGTGAATGGGCCTCGTCAATTTCCGGTTTGTCTCGGCGGATTAATTCCAATAATGACTCATTCATCCATTTATCGAATGTTTGAATGTGTTCCAATAAAGTTTGATGAATCTCTTCTGGTGGTGAAGTGACTAAAGAAATGTAGACATTCGTCTCTGCCTCATGTTTTTTGTGATAATTAACTGTCCCTTTCAGAAGGGCTTCAAATATAGAAAGAATCGGTTCATCATGAACGTCTTCCAGAATTTGCTTCATTTGGCCGAGATGATCTTTCAGAAGATTTTGGAAAGCGTCTAAAAACAGTGACTCCTTATTTTTATAAAAAAAGTAGATAGAAGCAGGCTTGATACCGACTTCTTTGGCAATGTTCCGCATCGTAGCTCCATGATAACTGTATAGAGAATACTGATTGATAGCGGCTCGTAAAATTTTTTCTTTTGTCAAAAAATTCACCACCTAACAAATGTTAGGTTAAGAATATATTACTTTTGAGCGAAAATCAAGAGGGGGTGGGTGGATATAGATTTACGATATTTTTTTTAGACATGGGAAATATAAAATAGTATTCATGGTCTAAAATGGCTGGCTTAGACATGGAAAATTCTCTTTCAGTCATTGAAAACGGTATCTGTTTTTCCATTTTGATATACTTTTTTTTATATATTTTTTTATCATGAAGCAAGGAGAGATTATGAGTGTCAGATTCTAATGAGGGTTCGGCTTTAACGCGAACAAAATTGACCCTGCTGGAGGGGATTGCCTTAATAGTGGGGGCCAATATTGGAGCGGGAGTTTTGAGTTTGGCCTATGGTACCAAAAATGCTGGATGGCCTGTATTGGTATTTTGGGTCGTTGTCGCCGGAGTGCTTACAACGATTTCCATGTTATATGTAGCAGAAACGACGCTTAGGACGAATAAGGCCCTTCAACTAAGTGGTTTGGCTGAAAAATATGTTGGGAATTTAGGGTCATGGCTTATCTTTTTATCAGTGGCTGTAAATGCTTTAGGGGCATTGGTCGCTTATACTTCTGGAAGCGGTCAAATTTTGGCAGAATTATTTGGAATACCGAATATGCTTGGAAGTTTTTTATTTTTCATCCCAGCGGTTGGAGTCATTTGGCTGGGGTTGAAAGCTGCTGGTGTAGCTGAAAAATTTATTACGTTCGGCATGTTGTTCTTGGTTGTTCTTTTAGTTGTGGCGTCCATCATAGGACCGGGATTGAAAGTAGAATATCTTACTTTTTATAATCCGAAGTTTGCGATTCCGGTATTTAGTTTGACTGTATTTTCCTTCTTGGCTCAATACATTGTTCCTGAATTATCTCGCGGATACTCAAAAGAAGACATTAAGAACTTACCAAAAGCAATTTCTATTGGCATGCTGATTACTGGAGTTTTATTGGCACTAGTTCCGATGGCGGCATTGGGATTAACAGGACCTGATAAGGTAACGGAAGTTGTTACAATCGCCTGGGCAGATGCGTTGGGAAGCTGGGCGTTTTTTACAGCAAACGGATTTGCATTACTGGCTATGCTGACATCATTCTGGGCATTGGGACAAAGCTATTTTACAAATATTATTGACCGTTTTAAATTTCCTTCAGAAACTGATAAAAAATATCGTGGTATTGCGTTAGCTATTGTGGCGGTACCTCCGTTTATTCTTGCATACAGTGGATTTGTTGGATTCGTCGACGCCTTGTCAATTGCGGGTGCGTTTGCGGGAATCATGATGGCGATTGTGCCAGTCATGATGCTGAATAAATCACGGAAGCTCCAAGAAAGGGAGCCGGAGTGGACCTGCGGAAAATTGTCACATCCCATTATCCAAACACTGATTATCGTTTTATATACAGGGGCAGGGCTTTACACGCTGCTCGGTATCTTTAATGTCCTACCGAAAGGCTGGTAAATAGGCGGATGCGCATTTTTCGCAAAGATAGAACAATTACTCACTTCTCAGCTTATATGAAACCGGTTCATACGATTGAGCTTGGTGAGACGGTGATAATCGAAACCCATGATTGCTACGGCGGACAGATTACGGATGAAAGTGTCTTGCGGCCGGATATTGATTTGTCTGTGATGAACCAATCGACGGGCCCATTTTATGTAAATGAACTAAAAGCTGGGGATGTTCTTGCGATCGATATTTTGGATATTGAGTTGGAGCAGTCCGGTGTGATGGTGATGTCACAAGGGCTCGGCGTGTTGGGGGATTTGGTGGATGAGCCTACAACAAAAATCATTCCAGTGAAAAACAGACAGATTTTGTTTGACGATAGACTGGTTTTTCCGACGGCACCGATGATTGGGGTCATTGGTGTTGCTCCACGTGAGGGCTCTGTTCATTGTGCTGTGCCTGGCGATCATGGCGGAAACATGGATACGAAAGACATCGGAATTGGCAGCAAAGTCTATTTTCCAGTTTTCCAAGATGGCGGATTGTTCGCTTTAGGCGATTTGCATGCCTCTATGGGGGACGGGGAAATGGATGGAACCGGTGTTGAGATTGGTGGAAAGGTAAAGCTGAAGGTGACTAAAAAGGAAGGCCTTCAACTAATCGCTCCGGTTGTTGAAACGCGAGATGCCTTTATGTTTATTTCATCAGCGAAGACCATGCATGCGGCTATTCGTCGTGGAGCCGAAATTGTAGTGGATCATTTGCAGCGGGAGCTGTCACTGGAATTTGGGGAAGCATATCGTCTGTTGACTATGCTTTGCGATCTGAAGATTAGCCAAATCGTGAACGAGCTTGTTACTGTTAGAGTGGCGGTTCCAAAGGAACTGTTCAGGGACAGAACGGCTGTGGTGATCTGACACCTAGACTTATAATTCGTTGCTCAATCTAAACCACGTTCCAATTGTTAGACATAGTTTAACAATTGGAATGTGGTTTTTTATGTATTTACCTTTATTCAACAGAAGCCCCACATTTCTGTAAGTGGTGAGATGAATGCATATTGGTATTCCATTTCGGTCGGGGCTCAAATTCCAAAGCCTCCTGCGGATGTCCCAGATTTTATCGAGTTGAGCTCGATAAAATCTGGGAGCAAGCATGCTAAGTGCATTTGATTTGGATTCAATTTAGTTTGTCATAAAATGATGGAAGTCAGAATTCACAGTGTTTTACAGCTGCTAGGTAACTTCATTAAAGTTTCATAAGAAAGTTGGGTTTTCCTTAGGGGGAAAATGAAAAGTGCGGAACTTTCAAAGGGTTTTGACTGCGGAAAATTAAATTTTTGCCAGAACGGTGATTAGCCCGAGAGGCTACTTCTGATTAATGTGGAGGTACCCGGGAATAAAATGAGCGCGCTTCCAGAAAGGATTTCAGAATGGAAGGTTTCACCGAATTGGCTAATCAGTACAGACCGATGATTTATCACATTATTCATTCGCTAAACATTTACAAAAATGAAGATGAATTTTTTCAAATCGCCCTCATTGCGTTATGGGAGGCGCAACAAAGATTTAATCCAGAGAAAGGGAAGTTCAGCACATTTGCTTATTCCTATATGAAGGGCCGGATGATGACGGAGATGACGAGGCAGTCGAAGGCTGAGGAAGTGAATGTTTACCCGGACGAGGTCTTTTGGGAGATGAAAAAGGATGATCATGAGGAGAAGCCGCTGGAGCTTGATGCGTTACTCTCATATTGTGATGGTTTGACGGACAAACAGAAGCAGTGGGTTATCTATACGTTTTATTTCGGGCTGTCCGTTCGGGAGATTGCCGAAAAAGAGAAAGTCTCACAATCAGCTATAAAAAAATGGCGGACAGGAGCGATAGAAAAAATGAGGGGGAATATTCACACAGATATGTATTAGAATTCAGATTCTCTTTCCTCTCCCACTTTCGGGAGAGGAATATTGATTGTGCAGAAAATGTGCAGATTTATCATGTAACATTTAAAAAGTTTAGGAAAAAAAACACATTAAAAAGTAATTATGGCGCTATATGGTATAATGAGTGTGATAAAAGTAATAGATACTTCGGATCAAAAGATCCTGCTTACTTCGCTAAATTTGTTTTGATGAATGTCACGTTTTAAGCGATGTACGAAAGAAAATAAAAATTAGAAAATTCAAATAAATAAACAAGGATGAAATATATGGATACGTCGTTTATCCCTCATGAAGACATAATTGAAGAAAAATACATGAGTCGTTTCTTCCAGGTATTAACGGCAAGTATTGATCGTACGAGAATGGCAGTTTCCGTCATCTTTTTATCAGTTGTTGATATCCGGGATCAGAAGGAAGAAGACATTACAGTATTTTTAGAAAATAAAATTCGACAAAGTGATGTGCTTTGTCATTTTGAAGCTCCATTTCAATGGGGCTTGATTTTGTCCCAAAGCGGTGAAGAGGAAGCATGTGCATTCCTCAATCGTTTATTTTCCGATATGAGCTTGCAGGACGATCTCTCTTTCTCGGCAAGTATTGTTGAGATTGGAAATAGCGATGCAGCTTTCGACAAGGTCGTCGAAAAAGGACGAGAATCATTGAAACTTGCCTTGCAAACTGGACCTGGGCATATTGAATATGTCAAAGATTTTAAGAAGAAGAGTCTGGTGCACCTCAAGTTGAGTATTTTAGAGGAAAATGATATTTTGCGAAATGTCATTCAAACATCATTGGAAGATTTAAAAATAGACGGATTTCAACTGGAAATTAGAACGTTTCAAGACGGATATGACTTTCTCAATTCCGACTGGTATTTATCGAGTCATCCGCACGTACTGATTATGAACGATATCTTGCCGAGGAAAAATGGACTGGAGGTTTTACATACAGTTCGCCACTTGCCTAATAATAAAAAATTTATCGTGTTTATGATGACCCAAAGGAATTCGGAGGAAGATATGGTCTACGCTTATGAAAGTGGCGTTGACCAATATCTGGTTAAACCTTTTAGCCTGCGGCTTTTTGAGGCACAGATTAAAAGGGTGTTTGAAAGGTTCTGGTCATGATGGACATCATTATCGACTGTTTAATATGGGTGATTGTTTTCTTTTTAGTGTTGCTCATCGGTTTTGGGCTCTATTTGGCATCTGAACGGATGAAAGAAGTATCACGGTTACGGAAAATAGATAGATACATAGAGGAGAAACAACATAAATGGTATCGGTATTTCAAGAGTGAGGAGCCCTTTTCAGATGAGCTGATTCCTAAACATAAGCATGAAATTGAAGGGATTGAAAAGATCTTTCTTACCTATTTGAAAAACATTTCCAGTACAGAGATACAAGACAAAATCGGTGATTTTTCCAATCAGTACCTAATGGACTATTATCAAAGACTCCTTGATAGCAGGAAATGGAGTCAAAGAATGAATGCTTTGTATCGGGTTGCCGACTTTCAATTATATCGTCTGCTCGATAAATATCGGGAGATGGGAAAAAGGAAACTAACTCATGAAGAGAGCTTTCAATTACTGAAAATATTTTCTATGTTTGAACCTGATGTATTTGTTGAGAAAATCATAACGAATACTATGAAACTATCTGAATTTGAGTATAAAAAGCTCTTAACAGGAATCGAGCCGAACACTCGCCAGCGATTGATGAATTGTTTTGACCAATTACCACCCGCTTGTCAATATTCCTTGATTGATACGATCGGAAAGAAAAGGAATATGGATTACATTCCTTTTCTTGAAGCCCAATTGGGTCAGAATGATGCTGAAATTAGAATTCGGTCTTTAAAAGCGTTGCATGAAATTGGGATCATTGTGAATTTAGATCGATATATTCCATTTGTCTCTTCAGATATTTGGGAAGAACGTCTAATGGCAGCGAAATTACTGCAAAATGTGCCGTTGAAAGGTTCGCTCTCCTATTTAGAAAAGCTGTTGGAGGATGAATCATGGCTTGTCCGTACTCAAGCAGCCCAAGCAATCGAAAAATAAGGAGATGAAAGGTCAATCCACGAAACGATGTTGAGTGAGGATTGCAAGTCATATGAGAGTTATACTTGAAGGATTAATCGCATTTTTTGGCGGGCTGATTTTCATTTATATGGCAGTCGTCATTCTGGTTTACAGCACTATGCTGGTATTGGCGCTCATTCATTTAAGAAAACAGTACATGATAGATAAAAGTGAATTTGCGGAGGATTACGTCCATGCCATGCATTGGAAGCCTGTCTCCATTATCATTCCGGTTTATAACGAAGAAGCCGGTATTATTGACAGTATTCATTCGCTGTTAAATCTCCGTTATCCACAGACGGAACTCATTATTGTCAATGATGGGTCAACTGATCATACCCAGCTGTTGGCTATCGAGAAATTTCGCATGATCCCCGTTCAAATGGACATGTTAGAACAGGTTCCAACAAAGCCTATTAAACAAATCTATCGGTCGGAAATTCATCCGAATTTATTGTTGATTGACAAAGAGAACGGTGGAAAAGCGGATGCTCTTAATGTTGGGATCAATGCTTCGCGCTTCCCCTATTTTTGCTCCATTGACGGTGATTCAATTTTAGAAGAAAGTTCCCTTTTAAGCGTGATGAAACCCATCATGAAGTCAAATGGAGATGTAATTGCGGCCGGCGGTAATATAAGAATCGCCAATGGACTTGATATTCAGTTAGGGGCTGTTTTTCAGACGGACTTATCGAAAAATGCTTTAGTTGTTATACAAATAGTGGAATATTTAAGAGCTTTCCTAATGGGGAGAATTGCATTAAGCCAATTCAATTTGGTTCTTATTATTTCTGGAGCATTTAGTGTGTTCTCCAAAAAATGGGTAATTGAAGCAGGAGGATACAATACAAACACTGTTGGTGAAGACATGGAATTAGTTGTCAGGCTGCATCGGCTGATTAAAGAAAAAAAAGAGAAGAAGAGGATCGAGTTTGTGCCTGAACCCGTGTGCTGGACAGAAGCCCCTCAAACCCTCTCCGTATTAAGAAAGCAAAGAAGAAGATGGCAGCAAGGTCTGGTACAAAGTTTATGGACACATAAAAAAATGACATTCAATCCGAAATACGGAGGAATTGGACTGATTTCGTTTCCGTATTTTTGGCTGATTGAAGGTCTGGGCCCTATCATTGAATTAGGGGGATATGTATATGTTCTCATAGCTTTCTTTTTGGGAGATATTTACTACGAATTTGCATTATTGCTTATTTTACTTTTTATTTTGTATGGAACAGTCTTTTCTGTGGCCTCCATTTTGCTTGAAGCATGGAGTATGAATACCTATCCTAAACTGAAAGATGTAGCTCGGCTGATGATTATGTCTTTGACAGAAGTTTTCTGGTATAAACCTTTGACACTCATTTGGAGATTTGAAGGGTTTATCCACTTTTTACGCGGAAAAGAAGACTGGGGACAAATGAAAAGGGTAGGTCTCTCGAAGAAAGGAACTTCAGAATGAAACGCATTTATATAGCCGGACTGTTTTTCATCCTAGCTCTAGCTTTGCCTATTATTCTTTGGTTGATAGAGCCTGGAAAAGGGCTTCGAGTAGCTATTATTGATAAAACTGTTCCAAATGAAACTTATCGAGAGCACCTCGGAATTACATGGCTTTTAAAACATTTGAAAATTACTGACGAGAACAAGAGTATATCCGAACCTGTGAGTAATTATTTTGGATTCCAGCCGGACCACAGTAAGGAAAGTTACCAAATTCGTCAGCTTCCTGATGATTATGATCCATATGATGTGATTTATTTGGCGGATACATATGGTGTTTACGAAGAAGATTTGCCATGGATTGAAAAGTCCAGAGAGGGCTCACGGTCGGGAAAAGTATATGGTGGACTTGAGGAAGAAGAGTGGAAGGCGATCACTGATCGGTTAAATAAGAAAAAGAAAAGTCTGCTGGTTGCAGAGTTTAATACATTTGCCTCGCCAACAAGTGAATCAGTTCGAAAAAGTGTCACCGATTATTTGGGGGTCGACTGGTCAGGCTGGACTGGTCGGTATTTTGATGAATTGGATCCGAGTAAAAATGAAGAAATTCCTCAATGGATACTGGATGAGTTCAAAGATTCATGGACCTACAGTGGATCCGGGATTATTTTGGTCAATGACCTAGATTATCAAGTCATCGTATTGGAGAAAGAAAAGCATTTACAAAAAGATGGTATCAGCCTTTCATTTACGGCAGAGGGAAAAAAACAGTTTGGGTTTAAAGCGAGCCCTGATTATCAATATTGGTTTGATATTGTGACGCCGAAAGAAGGCACGACAGTTCTGGCAAATTATGAATGGAAACTCACGGATGAAGGAAATCAAATACTTGAAAAAAATGGGATTCCAGCTGAATTTGCAGCTGTCTCAAAAAGTGAACATGGAGAATCTTTAAGCTACTATTTTGCGGGTGATTTCAATGATGTAACGGATGTTCCCCGTTTCTACCAAATGAAAGGCTTAAAGCAAATATATAAGGTAGCTCAAAAGTTTTCCGACCAGGCTTTTTATTGGTCTACTTATCTTCCAATGATGACATCCATTTTAGAGCAGTTCGAGGAGTCACCAAAAATGGAGAAAAAGATACGTTCCAATAACCTTCAATATAATGCAAGAATTAAAGAGGATGCTTTTGAGGTGATGCAGGATGGCAAGTGGACTCCGCTCACGATTAAAGGTGTCAATATCGGAATGGGGAAACCTGGTACCTTCCCTGGTGAAGCCGCTATAACAGAAGAGGAATATTATAGATGGCTCGAGCAGATTGGAAAAATGAATGCCAATACGATTCGTATATATACCCTGCATCCTCCCGGTTTTTATAATGCGTTGAAGCGTTACAACGACCAACATGAAGAGAAAATATATGTCCTGCATGGTGTTTGGATTAATGAAGAAAAACTAGAAGAATCATTGGACGCTTTTGAAAAGGAAAATCTGAAGGATTTTCAGAAAGAAATGAAAACCATCGTTGATGTCATTCATGGCAATAAAATAGTGGAACAGAAGGCAGGGCATGCATCAGGAGCATACCGGGCGGATATATCGGAATATGTCATTGGCTGGGTATTGGGAATTGAGTGGTATCCTTTCATGGTTGAAAACACGAATGAAAAATATCCTGACAAGGGTGATTATGATGGAAAATACTTCGAAACAAAAAATGGTAAAGCGTTTGAATATTGGCTTGCACAGCAGATGGATTTCATCACTAAGTACGAAGTGAAGCAGTATCATTGGATGCGGCCGATGAGCTTTACCAATTGGGTAACAACGGACATCTTGGAGCACCCTTCCGATTCTACTGGTCAGGAGGATATCGTCAGTGTCGATCCAAATGTTATTTATACAAAAAAAGAAACAAAGCTGACAGACCAATTTGCCTCCTATCATATATACCCGTATTATCCCGATTTCTTAAACTATGATGAAAAGTATCAAACATATATAGACCATCGTGGAAAAAACAATAACTACGCCGGGTATTTGGCAGAATTGCATGCTGCTCATCGGCTCCCTATTTTAGTGGCGGAATTCGGTGTGCCAAGTTCACGGGGATTAACCCATGAAAATCCATTTGGATGGAATCAGGGATTTTTATCCGAGAAGCAGCAAGGGGAAATCATTCGGCACTTGTTTGAGGATATTATGGAAGAAAAGCTGTTGGGCGGGCTGATTTTTACATGGCAGGATGAATGGTTCAAGCGGACTTGGAATACAATGGACTATGATAATCCAGACAGACGGCCATTTTGGTCGAATGCTCAAACCAACGAAGAACAATTTGGCTTGCTCAGTTTTGACCGCCATAAAATCCTGGTGGATGGAAAAATAGATGAGTGGAAGAAAGAGGCGCTTTATAAGAAAGATAAAGGTAGCTTGAAAGCATTATATGTGGATCATGATGAACGATATTTATACATCCGGCTGGAGCGTCACAAGAACTTCAAGGGAGATCCCCTTATTTTGTTGGATGTCATCCCGAAACAGGGGAATACGTTTATCAAAGGAAACGATGATGTCCGCTTTTCCAATGGGATTGATTTTATTGTTGACCTCAGTAAAAAGGAATCTCGAATTAAAGTGGATGCATATTACGACTTCTTTACCTATCAATACGAGCATATCTTGAAGCTAATAAAAACGGACGGGGAGCCTCCTTCCAAGAACAGCGGAGAATTTTCACCGATTAAATATGCTCTGAATAAAGAGTACTATCTTCCTGATCAAAAAAAGACAATCCCGTTTAGTTCATATGAAACCGGAAAACTAAGGGAAGGGAACGGCAACCCTGTTTCCGATAAGTATGATTCATTGGCAGACTACTTTATAAATGACGAGGGAACCATAGAGATAAGAATTCCATGGTTGCTTATCCAGTCAAAAGATCCGAGCCAAAAAGAATTCACGGGAGATATTTATAAAGACGGGATGGAAGCAAGTGCATTCGTTGATCAAATTTATATAGGAGCTTTAGATATTGATGCGGAAGGAAATCCACAGGATTCATTCCCATTCATTGAAAACAAAGTTCTGAAGGAAATGGCAGGCTACACGTGGAAAAGTTGGAATGAGCCTGCATCAAAAGAACGCTTGAAACAATCGTATTACATTGTGGAAGAGGCCTTCTCAAAATACTAGTTATTCTCAGAAGCTCGGAAAGTCGATCTCAGATTTTCCGAGCTTTTGTGTACTCTTCCTATTTTAGCAAGGGTGAATTCTCAATTAGAAAGGGGGAATTGAAAAAATGACTTTAGACGGAGTACTGCTTTGTGTGGAATGAATGAGTATCCTTTCATCAGTTCCTTTGGACTATTTTAATTCGTAATTGCATTTTTAAATTCAATCGCTGTATATCACTGTAAATCCTTACCTTTTATTCAAAGAGGAAAGGATATTTTTTTTGTATTCATTAGGATGATTGACTTAGAACGAAGGTATTATCTCCTGGAAACTGTATAGAAATTGTATAGGTTTGAAAAGAAGTTGAATAGAGAAGCTTGTTACAATTGCTGGAAAAGTGGAGTAAATAGGTGAATTGCGCTGGTTTATAGCGAAATATGTAGAATTTTTTCCGAATGATTTCATGCCTCTTTTATTCGTTTCACTCTATTCAAAATAAAGGCTTATTTCTAGTTTTATTGATTAACGAGAGGAGGTGATATGAATTTAACGAGAGGAGGTGATATGAATTATATGTAGATTTGCTTATGTTAGGCAGCACATTTTGAAAATGAAGGGAGGGCTTATGCACGATCAGGGTAAAGCTGATGGTTGTTTTTTAGTCACAACAAAATTTTTTACTATTTAGATGATGGCTATCTAGATCCGATAGTAACTGGAGGTGGGAATATTGAGTACTTCAAAGATAGTAACCAACAGATTGAAACGAAAGTTTAAGAGATACATAGTCTTTCTTGCAATGATTTTGGTTACTCTTAATGGAATGGTTCCTGCTTCATTGTCAGTTCAAGCTGTGGAAAAGACTGACATGAAAGAGTTGGAACAGCCAATTATCTCAAAAGATGTTGATGGTGAAGAAAGTAAAGAAATCCAACTGGAAACAGACTATCAATACAACATAAACATTCAGCTTCCCGAAGATGTAACTGGATATGAGTTTATCGAAATATCGGATGATTTCGATAAAAGGTTAGCTGTTCAGGATACAGCAGTCTTGATCGGCGAGGAAATTGATGATCGTGTTACTGCAACTGTAGATGGTCAGAAAGTTTCCTTAGAATTGAAGGATGAGCAAGTAAAAGAATTTGCTGGAAAAAAATTGACTCTGCAAATCACAGCCCAAGTGAGGGAAGAAGATGCGACTAATGAAGCAATTGAAAACGTCGCTCAATTTGTGATAAACAGCAACATTATCCTGGAAACGAACCCGGCGATTGTGATCCCAGTAGATTCGAAGAAAGAAAATCAGGAAGCTGACCTTTCGGCAGAATCAGACGAAGAGGATCAAGAGACGCCAAATGAAGCAGTAGAAGAAGAAAAGGATAATGAACCTGAAGAGAAAGTCGAAGCAGATGTTCAGGACATTCAGACTAATAATCAAGCTTCCGCCAAGAAGGAATCTATTGCTCCTTTAAATCAAGTACAAGCAGCAGATGGTATTACCATTAACGATACTGATTCTTATTCGATCACTAATATAGACGGTGAAAAGTACATCATCCAATATGATGGGACTAATCCGTCTGCACCTCCCAAAGGAAAAGTCAAACTTGATAACGCTAATATAAATAACTCATTAGCCTTAGGCAAAAATGAAGATGTTTTTTATGCCAATGCAGGTGCAAATTTATATAGAATACATCCCAATGGTAAAACTGAGCTCATAACAAGTTTAGAAGGGACCACACTGGCAGGTGCAATATCACCAGATGGTACAAAGTATGTTTATTTCTTGCTGAAAAATGGACAAATATACATTTCATCTGTCGACTTAGTCACAAAAGAAAAGAACAGCGTGCCTATCCAAGACAAATCTGGATTCGCAAGTTTTGGCGGAGGAGATTTAGCTTTTGATGCAGATGGAAACCTCTGGTTTTCAAGATGGAGCGATGATCCAGTAGAATCTGTTTTAGCGAAAGTGGATGTAGAAGAGGGCATATTAGAAAGTGTTATTCCGATTGTTGCAGATAATGGTGAAAAATTCACAAGGTCTGGAGCGCTGAGCTTTTTACCGAATGGCAAATTTTTATTACTAGGTGCGTATGAAATTGTAAGTGATATTAATGAAAATGTCTTTTATCTATTTGAACTCGATCCTGCAACGGGGATTGCAACAGAATTGACGGAAAACTACACGGGAACGACAGATTTTGCTTCGCGAGTATATCCTTCGATTAAGCCTGACTTAGTAATTGAAAAAAAGAATGACCCTTCTGATGAGGTCTTTCCGGGAGATACTATCACTTATACGTTGAAGGTAACAAACACCGGAACTTTAGCATCGACCATGACGAAAGTATATGACGAATTGCCTGAAGGTACTTCGTATGTACCGGGCACAACTACATTGAATGGTGAGAAAGTAGCAGATGTTGCTGGGGCAAGTCCTATTTTTACAGGGATGCCGATTGGTTCATCTGGTGAATCCCTTGAGGGAGTATTATACGCGGGAGAAGAGAATGCGGCAGTTGTTACGTTTCAAGTGAAAGTGAATGAAGATGTGCAGCCTGGAACAGAGGTTAGTAACACAGCTACAGCCGGTGGAGACAGCATAGCAGAGATTCCTTCCAATGAAGTAATAAATAAGGTGGTAGAAGCCCCGGATTCTCCAGACGCTTGCGCGGCACCAGTGGCTCTGATTAATGGTAGTTTTGAGGAACCACCATTTTCACCTAATGATACGCGATTGAAAAAGCAGAGAGGTTGGTTTGATGCTCCGCAAGGTGCTGTCCCTGGGTGGAAAACTACCGATGGATCGGGTTTATTCGAAATAATGAATAAATCTTTGGGAGATGAAATTCCATCTGGTGATCCATATGAAGCTTTGAAGGTTACTCCAGCACATGGGCAACAGTTCGCGGAATTGAACAGCCGTGAAGCGGCACAGCTTTATCAAGATGTAGATACGACACCAGGCCAAACGATTTATTGGCGTTTGGCCCACAAAGGCCGTGTTGGCCAAGATACAATGGCGTTAAAGATAGATTCAGCCACTGTTGATCCAAAAAACTTGAAAACTATTGAAACAATGACGAGTGGTAAAGATGAATGGAAATACTATTCTGGTTCATATGTTGTTCCAGCAGGACAAACAGTAACTCGCTTTGGTTTTGAAGCTATTTCCAGTGCAAATGGATCAACTGCAGCAGGAAATTTCCTAGATGATATCTTCTTAGGTACTGAACCTTGTGTGACAGCTGAGAAATCTGTAAGCCCTGAAGGGGATGTATTTGCAGGTGATGAATTAACATATGAGATGACCATTAAAAATTCAGGCGGAGACATTGCGGCAAATACGACCATTGAAGACGCAATTCCAGAAGGTACAGAATATGTACCTGGATCAATGAAAATTTTAAACGGTCCCAAAGCGGGCGACTTAACAGATGTGGAAGATAATGATGCCGGTCATTTTAACGGTGAAAAAGTCATCTTTAAAATAGGTGATTTACCGAACACAACCACATTACCTGACGGAATGACTGTTCAATTTAAAGTGATAGCTTTGTCCGATCATGCAGGAAAAGATGTGGACAACAAAGCACAGGTTAAATATAAAGATTTGCTAAAAAATGAAGATGAAGAAATTGAAACAAATGAAACGAAAACACCGATTAAGTATAGGGTTCCTGTCCTGAAATCGGAGAAATCAGCAGAGATCAAAGAGAAGGCTGAAGGTAATACAGACAAGGAAAATCCGGAAGTCGGCGATACTCTTCTTTACACAATCAAGACGCAGAACACTATTAAAAACAGTGTTGTGAAGAACTTAGTGATTTCGGATGAAATACCGGAAGGTCTCGAGTATGTAACGGGCAGTTTGAAAGTAGAAGATAAGTCTGTTACTGATGAAATAGACGATGACAACGGCCATGCGGTCGATGGCAAGCTCTCAGGTCAATTTGGTGATATCAAAGGTATGGACTGGCATACCTTGACTTTTGAAGTCAAAGTCAAGACAGGTCAAGCAGGCCAAGATATTAAAAACATTGCCACTGTAGATGGTGACAATATAGATAAGCCAGATGAGCCGGAAGAAGAAGTGAAGATTTATCCGCGTGGACCCCAATTAGAGTCGGAAAAGTCAGCGGTGAACGCTGAAAAAGGCAAAGAGACATTCGAAGTGGGCGACACGATTGTTTACACAATCAAGACGCACAATAAAGTATCTGATAGCTTGATAGAAAATCTATCCATCACAGATACACTCCCAGCTGGTCTTGAATATGTCGCAGACAGCTTGAAAGTGAGTCATGAAGGTAATGGGGAGTTTAAAGCTGGTGCTGTCACAGCGAATTTCGGTGATGTAAAAGATACGGAGTGGCGTACGGTCACATTCGAGGCAAAAATCTTGTCTGGTCAAGCTGGTAAAGAGCTTAAAAACATTGCCACTGTAGATGGTGATAATGTAGACAAGCCGGATGAGCCAGAAGAAAAAGTGATTATTGATCCGAAGGCTCCTGTTCTGAAATCTGAAAAATCAGCGAAGCTTGAAACGAAAGCAGAGGGTAATACAGATAAGGACAACCCTGAAGTGGGGGATACACTTCTTTATACAATCAGGACTCAAAACACGATCGAAGACAGTCTTGTGAATAATCTAGTCATTTCGGATGAAATACCGGCGGGCCTTGAGTATGTAGCGGGCAGTTTGAAAGTAGACGGTGCGTCTGTTACTGACGAAAAAGACAATGACAACGGTCATGCGGTCGATGGCAAGCTTTCAGGTCAACTTGGTGATATTAAAGACACTGATTGGCACACACTTGAATTTCTGGTGAAAGTTAAAGCAGGTCAAGCAGGCCAAGATATTAAAAATATTGCCTTCGTTGATGGAGACAATATAGATGAGCCAGATGAGCCGGAAGAAGAAGTGAAGATTTATCCGCGTGAACCGGAACTAGAGTCGAAAAAATTCGCGGTGAACGCTGAAAAAGGTAAAGAGAAATACGAAGTGGGCGACACGATTGTTTATACAATCGAAACGCGCAACAAAGTGTCTGATAGCGTAGTAGAAAACTTAACAATCACCGACACACTTCCAGTGGGACTAGAATATGTCGCAGACAGCTTGAAAGTGAGTCATGAAGGTAGTGGGGAGTTTAAAGCTGGTGCTGTCACAGCGAACTTTGGTGATGTAAAAGATACGGATTGGCGTACGGTCACATTCGAGGCAAAAATCTTGTCTGGTCAAGCTGGTAAAGAGCTTAAAAACATTGCCACTGTAGATGGTGATAATGTAGACAAGCCGGATGAGCCAGAAGAGAAAGTGATAGTTGATCCAAAGGATCCGGATCTCCAATCGGAGAAATCTGTGAAGCTGGAAGCGAAAGCAGAGGGCAATACAGATAAGGACAACCCTGAAGTGGGGGATACGCTCCTTTACACAATTAGGACTCAAAACACGATCGAAGACAGCCTTGTGAATAATTTAGTGATTTCGGATGAAATACCGGAAGGCCTTGAGTATGTAATAGGTAGCTTGCGAGTAGATGGCGAATCTGTTACGGATGTTAAAGATGGTGACAACGGTTATATCGTTGATGGTAAAGTTACTGGGCAATTTGGCGATATTAAAGATACGAAGTGGCATACACTTGAATTTCTGGTGAAAGTCGAAGCAGGTCAAGCAGGCCAAGATATTAAAAATATTGCCTTCGTTGATGGAGACAATATAGATGAGCCAGATGAGCCGGAAGAGGAAGTAAAAATTTATCCGCGTGAACCGAAATTAGAGTCAGAAAAAAACGCGATAAACGCCGAAAAAGACAAAGAGACATTCGAAGTGGGCGACACGATTGTTTATACAATCAAGACGCGCAACAAAGTATCTGATAGCGTAGTAGAAAACTTAACGATCACCGATGTACTTCCAGCCGGTCTAGAGTATGTCACAGACAGCTTAAAAGCCAGTCATGAAGGTAGCGGGGAGTTTAAAGATGGAACTATCACGGTGGGCTTCGGTGATGTAAAAGATACAGAGTGGCGTACGGTCACCTTCGAAGCGACAATCAAGTCCGGTCAATCAGGTAAAGAGCTTAAAAACATTGCCACTGTAGATGGTGATAATGTAGACAAGCCGGATGAGCCAGAAGAGAAAGTGATAGTCGATCCAAAGGATCCGGATCTCCAATCGGAGAAATCTGTGAAGCTGGAAGCAAAAACGGACGGCAATACAGATAAGGAGAACCCTGAAGTAGGAGATACGCTTCTCTACACGATTAAGACTAGAAATATTATTGAAGACAGCCTTGTGAAAAACTTAGTGATTTCGGATGAAATACCGGAAGGACTTGAGTATGAAGCGGACAGCTTGAAAGTTGATGGTCAATCAGTCACAGATGCCAAAGACGAAGATAATGGACATGCGGTCGATGGCAAACTTTCAGGCCAATTTGGTGACATCAAGGACACTGAGTGGCATACACTTGAATTCCTGGTGAAAGTCAAGGAAGGCCAGGCAGGCAAGGATATTAAAAACATTGCCACCGTAGATGGTGACAATATAGATGAGCCAGATAAGCCGGAAGAAGAAGTGAAAGTTTATCCACGAGTACCAAAGCTTGAATCAGAGAAGTCAGCTGAGAACGCTGAAAAAGGCAAAGAAAAATACGAGGTGGGCGACACGATTGTTTATACAATCAAGACGCGCAACAAAGTATCTGATAGCTTGATAGAAAATCTATCCATTACTGATACACTTCCAGCTGGACTTGAATATGTCGAAGACAGCTTGAAAGTCAGTCATGAAGGTAGCGGGGAGTTTAAAGCTGGTGCTATCACAGCGAATTTCGGTGATGTGAAAGGTACGGAATGGCGTACGGTCACCTTCGAAGCGAAAATCAAGTCCGGTCAATCAGGTAAAGAGCTTAAAAACATTGCTACTGTAGATGGTGATAATGTAGACAAGCCGGATGAGCCAGAAGAGAAAGTGATAGTCGATCCGAAGGGTCCTGTACTGAAATCCGAAAAATCTGCGAAGCTGGAAGCAAAAGCAGAAGGCAACACAGATAAGGACCATCCGGAAGTCGGCGATACCCTTCTCTACACAATCAAGACAAAGAACACAATAGAAGACAGTCTAGTGAAAAATTTAGTGATTTCGGATGAGATACCGGAAGGACTTGAATATGTAACAGACAGTTTGAAAGTTGATGGCCAATCTGCTACTGATACAAAAGACGACGACAAAGGTTATGCAGTAAATGGTAAAATCATTGGTCTATTTGGTGACATCAAGGATACAAACTGGCATACAGTAGAATTCCTTGTAAAAGTTAAACCCGGCCAAGCAGGCAAAGACATTCAAAATATTGCCGTAGTTGGCGGAGACAATATTGATAAACCAGACAAACCAGAAGAAGAAGTGGAAATTTATCCACGCCACTCAGTTCTAGAATCTGAGAAATCAGCGGTGAACGCTGAAAAAGGCAAAGAAAAATACGAAGTGGGCGACACGATTGTTTATACAATCAAAACCCGTAACAAAATCACTGATAGCCTAGTGAAAAACCTATCGATTACAGATAAATTACCAGCAGGCTTGGAATATGTAGACGGTAGTTTGAAAGTAAGCCACAAAGGTACAGGTGAGTTCAAAGACGGTACAATCACAGCGAACTTCGGAGATGTGAAGGATACGGAATGGCGCACAGTCACATTCGAAGCAAAAGTTAAGTCGGGTCAATCTGAAAAAACGATCGAAAACATTGCCACAGTAACTGGAGATAATATTGATGAACCAGATAAGCCAAGCGAGAAAGTAATAGTCGATCCGAAAACTCCAGCTTTCGAATCTGAAAAGACGGCGGCTAACGCTGAAAAAGGGAAAACGAAATTCGAAGTGGGAGATACCGTTGTTTACACTATCAAGGCCCGCAACAAAGAATCAGATAGTTTAGTTAAAAACTTGACGATTACAGACAAACTTCCAGCAGGCTTGGAATACGTGGCAGACAGTCTAAAAGTGAGCGATGAAGGTAGCGGTGAGTTCAAAGACGGTACAATTGCAGCGAACTTCGGAGATGTGAAGGATGCAGAGTGGAGAACTGTTACATTCGAAGCAACCATCCAATCCGATCAATTTGGGAACACCATTAAAAATATCGCCACTGTAAGCAGTGATCATGGACCAGATCCAAATCAACCGGAAGCGAAAATCTCTATTGAGCCAAAGGATCCAGAACCAGCTCCGGAACAGGGCAACAAACCGGAAACACCTTCCTCTGATACGACGGATAAAGGAGGGGGCAAAAAATTGCCGAATACCGCTACAAACCTATTTAATTATGGTCTAATTGGTATTTTCGCAATCCTGGTCGGATTACTAGTTCTAAGAAGGAGAAAGCCCAAGGATGGTTAATCTGGGTCAAGGAACATGAGTACAATTGAAAATAAACTTCTTGCTTAGTTGGAACTGATAAGTAAGGGTGCTGGTGATGAAGGTAAACTAGAGGAAAAACTCTATCCACTGTGTTGTTAGCAATTTTGAGAAGGGCTTTGAAAAAAGCCCTCTCTCTTTGAACAGAATGTAAAGCTTGAAAATCATAATAGTGAAGGGTGCTATTTGCATTGCATACGGTAGATTGAAAATGAACTCGGTATCAAAGTGGCGAAGAATAGTAGAAAAAGATAAAAAAGATTCCGTCTCAGCCATAGCGAAAGGTTTTGTAGAAAAACACATTGCTGTTGTAGTTAGAAACAAACCATAAATTTCTTCAGATCATTGTGTTGATGAGTTACATGGATTTAATGAGGGGGTAATTCTAGTTTGACAGCAATTCTTATAGACCATGATTTATTAGCGCTTAATGTATTGGAAGAAAAGCTAATACAAAATGGGAAGATTGAAGTTATTGGAAAGTATACGAATCCCTATCAAGGTTTGGTAGAAAGTGTGAAAAATCAACCAGCTGTCGTTTTTCTTGAAATTGAATTTGATGGAATTAGCGGAATTGAACTGGCCAAACAAATTCAAAAAGAACTTCCAGATACCAAGATTGTTTTCGTTACAAGCAATGATCGTTACGCTGTAGATGCATTTGAATTAATGGCTGCTGATTATATTATGAAACCGGTTCAGGTAAAACGACTATCAGAAACAATCAATCGCCTGTTGGAATTAACAAGTAAAAAAACCGAGTCTTTTCCGATGGTATCCTGCTTTCATACTATCCATTTTATATACTACGGAAATGATATCGAAGAAATTGAAGTGAAATGGAGAACAGCCAAAACCAAAGAATTGTTTGCTTATCTGATACATCACCGGAACCAATCTATACGCAAAGATGTTCTTCTGGAACTTTTTTGGAACCAGGAGGATTTGAAAAGTGGTTATTCACAATTGTATACAGCTATATATCATATTAGAAGAATGTTGAAATCAATCGGCTTCAATATTACGATCAACAGTTTGGAAAACAGTTACAGGCTGGAGTTAAATGATGTCTTGCTGGATGTAGATGTATGGGAAAAGGGGATGGAGGGAGAAACACGATATATAACAAGAAGCAGATTTTTAAAGCAAAGGAAAATTCTTGATTTATATAAAGGGGATTTTGTCGGTGAAGAAGATTATTCTTGGGCGGAGAATGAGCGGAAGCGATTGAGAGCACTTTGGTTAAGTCATGTCAAAAAAATGGCGGATTATATGATTTATAATGAAAATCGTTACGAAGCAATTGCTCTTTATCTGCGCGTGCAAAAAATTCTTCCGTATCAGGAAGATAGTTATATCATATTGATGCAACTATACGATGCACTTGGGGATCGTTATTCAGTTCAAGAGCAATACGAGAAGTTGAAAAGTATGCTTAAGGAAGAGTACGACACGATCCCAGATAAATCCATTCAACAGTGGTTTCAGCAACGGAGAGTGAGGCAAATCAATAATAGCAGCATTCGCGCAAAGAGGCACTTGACATTAGAATATAAGTGATTGGGCTGTTGATTGGAGTGTGATCCTAGGAAAATCAATAAGGGAAATCCACGACCATATATCATTTCGGGGCGAGAGAGCTCCTGTAAATATCGTTTGAATGTAGTCACAATGTTCGAAAATAAGCTTGTAAATTTTTTGCATAGGATTTGCTAGTAAATCTGATGAAAATATTGAAAAAAAGATAAATACTCGCTATAGAGATAAGCAGGGTTTAATCCTAGAAAAAGGGGGCTTAAGCTTTTGAATGTCTGCATTGACAAGGAAGGTTATGCCTCTTATTCCATTTTCTTTTTCTTGCCTGAGGAGCTAGGATATAATTGGTATGATCAGAAGCGAAAGGGGAAATGAAGGACGTGAACTCTGTCCATTCTTTGGAAGAAATTCAAACAACAATCAATGAGAATAAGCTGACTCTACTATATATTTCCAGACCTGATTGTTCTGTTTGCCACGGGCTGCTGCCGCAGGTTGAGGAACTTCTGGAGGAATTTCCGTCAGTTGCTTCTATACACGCAGACGCGGATAGAATCCCCGAAATAGCAGGAGAATATTCAATTTTTACAGTCCCTGTTGTCCTTGTGTTTGTTGAAGGAAAAGAGCTGATCAGAAAAGCAAGATTTGTCCCGATAGGAGAACTGAGGGAACAGTTAGAAAGGTTCGCTGAATTTATTCAATAAAAAGGCTGTCCTGCGTGAAGTGGGGCAGCTATTTATGTTCTTTGTTTTAAAAATCTCCAAATTTTTGGAAATAGCCATGATCTTAGATGTTTTGCTCATTAAAAAGTCCTCTTAACTTTCGGAAAAGGCTCTGACCGCTCCAGCTAACCTTGACAGTACTCAACCTATTGGTAATACTCAATTTAGATGGAAACTCCTGTTGCAGGGGTTTTTCTTAAAGAGTAAGAAAGTATAAATTTCGATGACGTACAGGAAGTACTAGTGCAAGCGAAGCGACAGGATGTCGTGCCCTGAGCCTGCCGACGTATAGGAAGTACTAGTGCCACCGAAGCCACAGGATGTGGCGGTCTGAGGCGGCTAGGCGCTATCGGCTCGAGGTCACAAGTCGCAAGGAAGCTTATTCGAGGAAGTCTTGTTCAGCTCGTCGCAAAGCTACAAGAAGCATATTCAAAGATGCTTCTCACGGTGTAATTAAGTTAGCAGCTTTGCTGTGGTGGCTGAGGGGCTGCCTCCTCGCAATTTACCTTGTGCTTGTCGCCTAAAGCTGCGCGCCTTGCAATTTTCTTGTATTTAGAGGTGAGAATGTGTCTGAAAACGAGCGCGTGGCCAATAAAAAAACTATTTTTCCGCATACATATGCTTTTTTGTTTTCAATATTGCTGATTGCCTGGATTGCGACTTATTTTATAACGCCTGGGGAGTTTCAAAGGGAGACCAATAAAGAAACAGGCCAGACTACGGTTATTGAAGGAACCTATCGGATTATTGATTCGAATCCCACTCACTTATTTGAGGTGTTCAAGGCGATTCCATTAGGAATGGAAAATGCAGCGAATATCATTTTCTATATATTTATTGTTGGCGGGGTTTTTGGGATCATTCGGGTAACAGGTGTGATTGAAGCGGCGATTGACCAACTCATGGTAAGGATGGAAGGAAGGGAAAGGCTCTTGGTTCCCGGTTTTATGCTTCTTTTTTCCATTGGAGGTTTCAGCTTCGGCATGGCAGAGGAAACGATCATTTTCGTACCAATCGGAATGGCCGTTGCTAGAGCTGCTGGGTTTGACGCGGTGGTCGGAACAGCTATGGTCACTCTAGGGGCCGCGAGCGGTTTTATCGGAGGGATGTTAAACCCGTTTACTATTGGAGTAGCGCAGGAAATAGCGGAGGTACCCCTATTTTCGGGGCTTGCCTTTCGTCTTTCAGTTTATGTTGTTGTTCTGTTGTTCGCAATTTGGTATGTTGCCCGTTATGCATCCAAAGTAAAAGAAAATCCTTCCCGCAGTGTTATTTTTGATATTGAAAAAAACAGCACAATTTCGGCTTCAATTCCCCAAATCAGTGATCGGCATTATCTTGTTATTTCAGTGGTGGGAATTGGTCTTTTCATCAATATATACGGTGTAATGAAATGGGAGTGGTTTTTGACTGAATTAACGGCTTCTTTCATTATTATGGGTATTGCTGCGGGAGTGGTTGGCAGGCTATCTTTTTATAAAATTTTCGATTCATTTGTAGAAGGTGCAAAAGCCATGACGTTCGGTGCTTTAATGGTCGGATTTGCAAGAGCTATTGTCATTGTTCTAGAAGAAGGGCATATCATTGATACCCTCATTTATTCATTGACTCACTTAATTGAGGGACTGCCGCAGACGTATACAGCCATCTGCATGTTTTTTGCACAGACCTTCTTGAATTTTTTCATACCGGCTGGGCCAGCTCAGGCGGCAACAACTATGCCGGTCATGGTGCCCATTTCGGACTTAACTGGAGTGAGCCGGCAGGTAACGGTACTGGCGTTTCAATATGGTGACGCGATCACAAATTCAATCATTCCAACTTCCTCAGTACTGATGGGATATTTGGCGGTTGCTGGTATACCCTATGAGCGGTGGGTCCGATTTGTTTGGAAACTTATTCTCGGGTGGATAGTGATTGCTGTTGCTGCACTTATCATTGCAGTCATAGTTGGATTACAGTAAGGGAACGACTCTATTTTGTCTTATTGCAAACCAATCAATTTCCTTTTACGCCATAAAGAATGCACCCGACTCCCATGAAAATCCAAATGAATTTTCCAAAGGATATCCTGTCGGCGATACTATAAATCCCGATTGCAGTTGTAAGAATTAGGATGAGCGGCCCGATAAGTGCAAGTGAACTATTGATAATAATGGCTTTCTCCACGGCATTGAAACGGATCATAAGAAAGGCGGCAAATACTTCGATTCCGCCGGACAGCAGTCTTAATAAAGCCATACCCACTACAGCTTTTTCTAAAAAAGTGAACATCCGATTTCCTCCCATGGCTCGTACTAACTCCCATTATATGAATCGGATGGTAAAAAAATTAAAATTAATGGGCAGCGGAAGAAATTGAAAGCCGCTGCCCTTGAAAATTATGATTGTCTTACGTCCGTGGGGCCGCTAAATTGAGTTCGCTCCATCCATAAATGGAAGAAGTACTCCGCGATAGTCAGGACTACGGCCGTTAGCAAAGATTCTCCTAGTGCTTCATCATATCCAAATAGATTAAGCCCTCCCCAGATGACAAGCAGAGAAAGGATAAAATCGCTGATGGTAGCGGAAGTATTTCCCATTCTCGGCAAGAGCATTAAATCTCCTAGAAAATACGAAATCAACGCCAGGGCGATACCAAGCAATGTGGAATGTACAAAAGATACATGATTAAACAGGGATAGAATCACCCATACAATCGGCAGGGTAAAAATCGCTTTTCTAAGCAGGGCCTGGCCGTGGTTTATGTTTTGATCCAATTTTATACGCCTCCTTCTTTCATTAGAGTGGTGATTTATCATCATTTTATACCTCTCGTTTATTTGTGCGGTGAAGCTCTCTTTTTAGCTTCATTCAGCAGAAGCTTCCCACTTCTGTAAGTGTTGAGCTGAATGCGTGTTGGAATTCCATTCAGTGGGGGGGCAACTCACCTCCTGTTGAATAAAGTTACGTCAAAATGGATTTGATAATATATTCTTAAACAGTCATAAGTCTTTTCACATACTATGATGAAAAAGGACGGAGGGAGTATATGCCATATTGGATTGATGTATCGACAAAAACGCATAGATTGAGTCTTTATCAAGACAACAAACTGGTGAAAACCTATCCTGTTGCCATAGGAAAGATGTTGACGCCGACTCCAACAGGAACGTATACAATTGTGAATAAGCAGCTGAATCCGGGTGGTCCGTTTGGGGCGTTCTGGATGGGGCTTTCGAAACCTCATTACGGAATCCATGGTACGAATAATCCTTCATCTATTGGAAAAAATGTATCACACGGTTGTATCCGAATGCACAACCATGATGTATTGGAACTGTCCTCAATAGTCTCGGTCGGAACGAAAGTCGTCATTCATAACTGAAGTGAAAAATCTTCAGAATTAAAGTGATGAGTGGAAAAAAGTGTTTCGTGGACAGCAATCTAAGTTTGAATGGTTAATATTGGAAGTTAATAGTGTTTGCTTGAATCTGGCAGTAAATCTTAAAGCCGGAAAGTATTTGTTTATGTTTGGATAGCAAATCTTAAACCTTGATAATATTTGTTAATTTTGGCCAGCAAATCTTAGATTCAGAAAATATTGCCTAAGTTCGGATAGTAATTCAAAAATCTGGATAGTATCCCTTTAATCAGGAGAGTAATCCGAAAAACTTAATCGTTACTCAAAGTTAAGACAGTAATTACCCGGCTATTTTTCCAAATCCAGAAAATCATTATTGGAGAATCTGGCTAATGTCCCCCTAAAGTTAGACCATTTGTTTCAAACCATCCAGTGTTAAAACAAAATTGGATAGGGCAAACATTGTTTAAAAAACGGAAAACCCTCATTTCATCGGGCTTTCCGTTTTCTCATTAGTTTTCCTGCAAGTCCTGACAATATTCTCTTATGAGCTTGGCTGCCTGTGTCTGGCTGATTTGGAGATCACCCGCAACCTTGCGTGAGCTTCGATTCACTTTATATGAGGCTCTGATTGTTTCTCTTTTTGCCTGCTCGACGGCTTCGTTAAGAGAGGATGGGGTTGTTTTTTCGATTTGTCGTTTTCCGTGAGTGTAGATACCTTCTGGAAGATCTTCAATCCCGATGACATCCTCGCTTGTAATGACAAGCTTTTCAATGAGATTCTCAAGCTGTCGCACATTTCCGGACCATGAAAAGTAAGTCAGCCATTCGAGACACTCTTCTGAAATTAATTTGTTCACTTCGTACATACGGTTGAATTTATATAGAAAGTTGTATGTGAGCGGAACGATATCATCAGGTCTTTCCCGCAATGGCGGCATGTGAATGTCGACAACGTTCAGGCGATAGTACAAATCTTCGCGAAATGTTTTGTTTGCGACCATGTCAGCCAGGTTTTTGTTGGTTGCTGCGATGATGCGGACGTTGACTTTCTTTTCTTTATTTCCCCCAATAGGAATGAATTTTTTATCCTGAATGACTTGTAGCATTTTAGCCTGCAGCGGTAAGGGCATGTCTCCAATTTCGTCCAGGAAGAGTGTGCCGCCATCCACACTTTCGATCAGTCCTTTTTTTCCGGACCTGCTGGCGTTGGTAAAAGCACCAGCGGTATATCCGAATAGCTCGGACTCCATTAGTTCGGCTGGGATAGCAGCGCAATTAATCGTCAGGAATGGTCCATTTTTTCTTTTGCTGTTTTCGTGGATATATTGGGCAAGTACACTTTTTCCAGTACCGGATTCGCCTAGTATGAGAATGGTGGAATTTGCCAGTGCCACTTTTTGGGAGAATTTCAACACATTTTTCATTTTTTCGTTGTTTGTAATGATAGCGAAAGGACTATCAGGCTGTTCCACTGTATCTAGATTTTCCTCTCTTGCTTTAATGATTTTATAGCTTTGCATTTCCCTTGCTGTTGTGACAACCAATTCTACTTCATTTACTTCATTTAATATAGGAACGGCGGATGTGAGCAGTTCTGCTCCAAGTATTGTTTTTTGTTTCATAACAAAAGGCTCTTTTTTGTTGAAAATTTCGGGGAAAATGGATGGAGCCCAATATCCGTTCTCAACAAGTTCTACGCTTTTCTTGCCTAAGACATCCTCTTTATCCAATCCATAATGCTTTTTACAGGCATCATTTACATAGATGATTTTCATGTTTTTATCAAGGACAAAAATTTCATCTGAGGAATAATCCAATATTTTGACGAGTGTATCAAGGTCGAAATCTAAGTTGGACATGTCCATATTAACGGCCTCCTTAAAAATTATAATCTGAGTTTGGAAAAACTCGCACTGAGCATAAAAATGTTCGAAAAATTATTTTCGTGTTTTTTTTATGAATAACCGCGCGAACTCTCACTTATTTGAAGTTGGCACGGTTTTTGCGAGATATGAGATTATAGAGAGCAATTAAGATTGCCGCAACAAAAGGAGTAACAATTTGCAAGGGATGAACTTGCATTAACTAAATATAGATGAATTGTTTTGAATTGTAAATATAAGTTGTTTTAGAAAGAGGAGGCCATTAAAACATGTTAGATGGTAATCAGATAACAGATATTACAATTATCGGCGGTGGTCCTGTAGGGCTATTTACCGCCTTTTATGCCGGCATGCGGCAGGCTTCGGTAAAAATCATCGAAAGCCTACCACAATTGGGTGGACAACTGGCGGCCCTTTACCCGGAAAAGTATATTTATGACATTGCCGGCTTTCCAAAAGTGAGGGCCCAGGAACTCATCAACAATTTGACTGAACAAATGAATCAGTTCGAAGTACAAACATGTCTTGGGGAGACAGTGGGAAATGTCGTTAAAGAAGCAAACGGTCAATTTAAAATAATCACGAATAAAGGGATCCATTATTCAAAGTCAATTATTGTTACTGCAGGAAACGGTGCATTCCAGCCTCGCAAGCTGAAATTGGAAGGGGAAGAAAGGTTTGAGGAAACGAACTTGCATTATTCCATTCAAAGCCTGGCGCCGTTTGAAGGCAGAAGGGTCGTCGTTTTTGGCGGCGGAGATTCAGCGGTCGACTGGGCGATGATGCTTGAACCAATTGCAGAGAAAGTGACGATTGTTCACCGTAGAGATCGGTTCCGTGCCCATGAACACAGTGTTGAATTACTTCAGCAATCAAAGGTGGAAATTTTAACACCATATGTGCCTGTTGAGCTTATCGGCGATGAAAGAGTAAAGAAAGTGATCGTCCAAGAAGCAAAGGGTGAAGCGAGTGTCGAGCTGGAAGTAGACGAAGTACTCGTAAACTATGGCTTTATCTCTTCTTTAGGACCAATCAAGGATTGGGGATTGGACATCGAAAAGAACTCCATTCTAGTGAACTCCAAAATGGAGACAAATATTGAAGGGATCTATGCGGTTGGTGATATTTGCACATACAATGGAAAAGTAAAACTGATCGCCACCGGGTTCGGAGAAGCACCGGTCGCAGTCAGCAATGCGAAGGTCTATTTAGATCCGAATGCGAAGCTACAAACGGTTCATAGTACGAGCCTGATGGAAGAAAAGAAGACATCTAGAGTATAAAGGAGAGTTATAGATATGGCTTTATATGTAAAAGTTGACCAGGATACCTGTATCGGTTGCGGAGCATGCGGGGAGGTAGCACCTGAAATCTTCGATTATAACGAGGAAGGTGTTTCATTCAGTCTGTTGGATTTGAACGTTGGTGCTGTTCCGGTACCGGAAAATTTGGTTGAAGATTTGGAAGATGCACGAGACGAATGTCCAACAAGCTCAATCATGGTGGAAGAGGAGCCGTTCGCAGACCCTTCATTAGAAGAAGAGGCTGTTTGATAAATGTTTAAGAAATTTGTACCTCGATATTCTGATTTTAAAAAAGAAACTGTTCGTCTTTTGAAGCTACTATCCAGTTTTGGAACTCGATCCAGCATCATCATGTGAGTGCATTGGCACTCTGTGAACACAAATGAACTCGTTTTCATTTTTATAAAACCTTGTGCTTATAAGCTTTTGCCTACCTAAGAAGTTGGTACAGATTTTGCAATTATAAAATACAAGAGTGTTGAGAAGAGAAGGGAGTTTTTTTAATGGCTACAACGACACACACTTTGGAGTACACCCTCCCCTATAAAAATTATGTTGATCCAAAAATTTTTGAGGAAGAGAAAAAAGAGATTTTCCGTAGCAGCTGGGTTTTGGCAGGGCATACTAGCCAAGTTGAAAAAATCGGTGATTTCTTCACTTTTGATATTGCTGACCAGCCGTTGATCATCAGTAGAGACAAAAATAATGAAATCCATGCGTTTTATAATATTTGTCCTCATAGGGGCTCAAAAGTGGAAAAAAGTGAGTCCGGAAATAAAAGGGTTTTCATGTGCCAATATCATGGCTGGACATTCCAATTGGATGGAAAACTGAATAAGGCTCCCAACTTTGACACGAATGAGTTGGGCAAACACAGCTGTATGACGAAGGTGAGCCTGGAAATATATAAAGGAATGATTTTCATCAACCTTGACCCGGAAGCTAAGCCAATGGCTGAAACCCTCGGAGAATTCGTAAAAGATATTGAAAAATACACATTTCTTGAATCGTTGAAAAAAGTACGTGTGACAACAAGGATCATTGATGCGAACTGGAAAGCAGTTGTGGACAATTATCTGGAGTGTGACCACTGTAAAATTGCTCACCCAGAATTTTCCAAAACGTTTGATATGAAAAATTACTATATCGATCTGCATGACAACTTTTCATGCCAATACTCCAAGATGACTAGTAAGACGGATGAAGAGCGTGCAGAACATGCAAATTTCTATTGGGTATGGCCCAACTTGATGGTCAGCATTTATCCAGGAAAAGATGGAAATATGACGACTAGTCAAATTTTACCACTAGCTCCCGATAAATCCCTGGCTATTTACAGCTACTATTTTAAATCTGACGAAATCTCTGAGGAGAACGAAGAGTTAATCAGATTTGTGGATCAGGTCCGCCGGGAAGATTTTGATCTTGTAGAATTACTACAAAAAGGGTTCGATACGCAGGCATTTGAAAGAGGAATCTATTCACCGACCGAATACGCCATTAAATATTTCCATCAGCGTTATCGAGAGAAAATGAAAGTGGATTAAAAATTACGGCAGGACTCCTTTCTTGGTGAAGGGAGTTCATGCATTTACATGTTGTTATGATATGGTTAGTTTTATATCTATTTTTGATAAAGAGTTTTGTAACTACATCTTAGGAGGAATCAGAATGTCTAAACCATATTTAGTTGTGGAATGGAATGATACAGAAACTGATGCAAAAGGTTGGATGGTTGTTCACAATTTTGTAAAAGGCTATACCGGTGGCGGTACAAGGATGCATCCTACGGTGACAAAGGAGGAAGTTGAAAGGCTTGCAGAAGCAATGGCTTATAAATATGTTGCCAGCGAGTCTGAAACTACAGGGGGCTGTAAAGCAGGAATCTCATACGATTATAAAGCTCCTGATGCATACGACGTATTAAGAAGGTTCATGATCGCGATGATGCCTTATGTTGATAATGGTGTTTCTCTTGGGAGTGATCTTGGAACAAAGTATGAAGATGTTTTGGGAATTTTCCGTGAATTTGGCATCGATATACCACTGACACAATCCATGAAGAAGGATCCGGCTATCCTTCAAGGAATCAAGGATTATGATGAGCTTTTAACAAAGAGAATTGACGGCCTGCTTGTCAATGATGTCGTAACTGGATATGGCGTTGCTTTTTCAGCAGATGAAGCATGGAAATATAAGAAGGGACAGGAAGGTGCGAAGGTAGTCATCCAAGGGTTTGGCTGTGTTGGTGCAAGTTGTGCGTTGAAGCTGTCTCAACTGGGTTATAAAGTGGTCGGAATCTCGGATGCCAATTTGCTTGTAACATGTGAAGAAGGATTAGATGTCCCAAAACTAATTGAGCATAAAAATGTGTACGGTGAAATGGATAAGGCCTTTTTTGAATCTCATTATAAGATCAGACCAAATTCTGAATGGCTTGATGTTGCCAGCGATATTTTGATCCCTTGTGCTTTGGAAGATGTTATTAACGGGTCCAACGCAGATAAGGTAGAAGCGAGCTTGCTTGTGGAAGCGGCGAATATTCCTGTTTCTGCTGAAGGTGACGAAATCCTTAAAGAAAAAAACGTTGATATCGTTAACGATTTCGTTGCAAACCTGGGAGCGATTCGAGCTTACGATGCCGTAATTTTCGGGCTTGTAAAAGCAGAGCCACAAGCTGTTATTGATGATATCGAAAGACTCTGTAGAAAAAATGTGTTCCGTTTGTTTACAGAAGCCAAAAAGCAAAACCGATATCAAAGAGATGTGGCTTATGACATTTTTGAACCTATAAAAAGCGATTCATTGGAATATACGTCACCGTGTCCAACAGCAGCTGTGCAATAAATAAAGACCAAGCGGAAAAGTGCATCTAGCCATTGACCGCCTGGTTAAAAAAGAAAGCGCTATAATCATTGAAGTGGGGGAATTGGATGCAAGAGCAGGGGAATCAGCCAAAAGAATTGAAACGTTCAATGAAAAGTCGGCATTTATTTATGATGTCAATCGGCGGGGTTATTGGAACAGGGTTATTCTTAGGATCAGGCTATGCAATTGGAGAAGCTGGTCCTGCAGGAGCGATCACCGCATATTTGTTTGGCGGTCTGGTTATGTATTTGGTCATGGTTTGTCTAGGGGAGTTGTCAGTGGTCATGCCAGTATCGGGGTCATTTCAAGCCCATGCTGAAAAATGTATCGGTCCTGCAACTGGATTCATGATTGGGTGGACATACTGGCTGAGTTGGGCTATTTATGTTGGTCTTGAATTTATCGCGGCGGGATTGTTAATGGCTAGGTGGTTTCCGGATGTGCCGGTATGGGTGTGGTGTACAGTTTTCGCCTTGCTCCTTTTCGGTATTAATGCTTTGACAACGAGAAGCTTTGCGGAGACGGAGTATTGGTTTTCAGCTGTTAAAGTTGTTGCTGTGCTCTTCTTTATCGTCATTGGCGGAGCGGCCATCTTTGGGCTTGTTCCAATCAAAGGAGAATCAGCACCATTCCTTTCAAATTTTTTCAGTGAGGGATTGTTTCCAACCGGGTTCACAGGAGTTTTTGTTTCAATGATGACAGTCGTGTATGCTTTTATGGGTTCGGAGATCATGGGTGTCGCAGCGGGTGAAACAGAGGAGCCGGATAAGAATATACCAAAAGCAATTCGAAGCATCATTATTCGGATTTTAGTTTTCTATGTATTGGCAACCTTTGTTCTATCAGCCATCGTTCCATGGAAAGAAGCTGGAGTGCTGGAGAGTCCATTTGTAACCGTATTCGATATGATCGGTATTCCTTTTGCGGCGGACATTATGAACTTTGTTATCTTGACCGCAATTTTATCAGTCGGAAATACAGGATTATTCGCCTGTACAAGGATACTTTTCTCGCTTTCACAAAGCGGACAGGCTCCGCCGGTGTTTGGAAAAGTAAATAAGCGTGGAGTGCCGATGAATGCACTGCTAGTTACCCTCGTATTTGCATTATTGTCCCTGCTGACAAGTGTCATCGCAGAGGAAACATTGTTCGTAGTACTTTTGGCGATTAGCGGAGTTGGAGGCGTTGTTACATGGATGGCAATTGCCTGGGCGCAATATTGTTTCCGCAAGCAATACATCGCTAAAGGTGGAAAATTGGCGGACTTGGCATTCAAAGTTCCTTTCTTCCCTCTTGTCCCAATCCTTTGTCTGCTTATGTGTGTTGGAATCGTTATATTCACCGCATTCGATCCAACTCAAAGGACATCACTATATATTGGTTTCGGCTTCGTAGTACTTTGTTACGTGTTCTACTATTTTAAATTTACCAGAAATAAAGTAGATTCGGCTGTCTTAGGGCAAACAGATAAAATAATTTAAGTTTTTTAAAATCGTAGATTCCGTAGCTCTGGCCGAGGTATCTTGATCGATGTCGGCGGTAGCGGAAGTCTTTTTTCAGCAAAAGAATTTGAGCATTAAAGTTTTACAGTGGGAACTTGACATAAAAATTGCGTTTATAATGAGAGAGTGAAGAGGAGAAGTATTTTTATAAATCAAAGGCTAATGGAAGTCGACAGTAATTGCTATATACATTTTTATAAAACATCTTTGGGAGGATCACAATGGATAATCAAGTAGAACATACAGTATTAGGACTCAAAAATAACCAAACTGAATACACAGTTGCAGATGCACTTGTGGAAGAGCTTGTGGATGCAGGTGTAGAGGTTATCTTCGGTATCGTTAGTATTCATAATATGCCAATCTATGATGCAATGCTTCGTAATGGAAAGATCCGCATGGCGACTGCCCGAGGAGAAAGCGGCGCGGTTAATATGGCGGATGCATATTCGAGAGCGACTGGTAAGTTGGGCGTTGTGTTGACAAGTACGGGAGCTGGTGCAGGAAATGGTGCGGGTTCATTAACGGAAACGTGGAATTCCGGCACACCACTTCTTCATATTACAGGTGAAGCTGATTCCAACTATATCGGAACGGACCAACGCTATATTCATGAATGTAAAGATCAATTGAAAATGATGGATGGGGCAAACAAAGCCGCTTATCTATTAAAACGACCGAAATTGATCACACCATTCATGCGAAAAGCAATCAAAGAGGCTCAGACTGTGCCAACAGGGCCTGTTACTGTTCAGATCCCAACGAATTTCCAAGCGATGATTATTCCAAAAAATCAATTGGTCGAAGTGCAAACAGTGGAGAATCCAGAAGCGAAAGTCACTCTCCCAGCAGAAATCATTGAAACAATTGCGTCAGCCAAAAGACCTGTTATTTGGGTTGGAGATGGAGTGGTTCATTCAGGTGCTTCTGAGGAGCTCTTGTCTTTAGTGGGAAAAATTCAACCTGCCGTTGTAACAAGTGAATCCGCAAAAGGGGCTATTCCTGAAGAACACCCGCTTTGTATAGGAAATTTTGCGTGGTTCCCCCGATTTGAGGAACTCTTAAGCAAGTCAGATTTACTCATTAGCATCGGAGTGCGTTTCCGAGGTGGAGAAACAAATGGTTGGACATCTCCCGTGCCTGAAAATCATATCAATATTGATTTGAATCCAACTGCGTTTAACCGCAATTTTGATACGCTATACGGATTGGTAGGCGATGCTAAAGCTGTTTTACATGAAATCAACAAGGAATTGGCAAAAAAGAAAATCAATCCTGATATAAGTTATGTGGAAGAAGTAAAAGCTTGTCGCCAGGGTGTTCGCGATGATCTTTGCAGCACAATAGAGCCTTATGGAGATATCGCTTCAATCATGAATGACCAGCTTCTTGAGAATACGATCCTTGTAACTGACGTGACAATACCTGGTTATACTTGGGCAAATAAACTGGTCGACGTTCACGAGCCAAGAAATTATCTTTATATGACTGGCGGAGGAATTGGACAAGGCCTGCCAATGGCAATTGGTGCCAAAATGGGTCAGCCTGAAAAACCAGTTGTGCTTGTTGCAGGTGATGGTGGGTTCATGGTGAACGCAGGTGAGATGATTACTGCAGTACAGGAAGATACACCCATTATTGTCTTGTTGTTCGATGATGGAGGATACGGAATTCTAAAATATTACCAAGAGGCAGCATATGGCAGAAAGACGGCTGTTGATTTGAAAAATCCAGATTTCGTCATGATGGCACAATCCATGGGCTTCGAATCGGAAAAAGTAACATCCGTCGAAGGGTTTGAAAAAGGATTGGCCAATGCTATTGCTAGTAAAAAACCTTATATGGTTGTTGTGGATGTACATGCCATTGGAATTCTTCATTATGAAGATTCCGACGAATATATCCGTTCTTTCCGACCACATGGAGGATAATGGTAACTGGCGCTCATACGGGGACTGGAGTGAGCACGGCTTTGCCAATTTTATTTTAAAAGAAATATTACCAAAGCTGCGAATTAGGGAGGCATCAGGGGTATGACACAAAACTTGAAACTATATATCAACGGGGAATGGGTGGATTCAAGCAATCCGGAAATGCAAGACATTCTAAATCCTGCAAATCAGGAAGTCATTGCCAAAGCCCCGAAAGCAACGAAGGAAGAGACTAAAGAAGCGATTAAAATCGCCAAAAAAGCATTTGAAAGCGGCGTTTGGTCCGACCGCACTCCACAGGAAAGAGCAGAAGTATTGCTTCAAATTGCGGTGAAAATGGAAGAAAACTTAGACGAGCTTGCGCAACTTGAAATGAGAAACAACGGTAAGACTTTGAGGGAGGCACGGTCGGATGCTGCGGATGCAGCCAACACTTTCCGTTATTATGCGGGGCTTCTCAATCATCCCGATGGCGTTACGTACCAAGCAACTGGGGATTTGCAAACAATGATTGTCAAAGAGCCGATGGGGGTTGCTGGGCTGATTGTTCCATGGAACTTCCCTTTGTTGATGAGCGTTTGGAAAATTGCTCCTGCACTTGCGGCAGGAAATTCCATTATTTTAAAACCTGCTGAAATTACCCCGATAACGGCTGTTAAGGTATTTGAACTGATGGATCAGACTGATTTGCCAAAAGGGGTCGCCTATTTATTGATGGGATCTGGTTCGATTGTGGGCCAAGTAATCGCTGAAAGTGATGATGTGGATATCGTTTCCTTTACAGGAAGTACGGGAGTTGGCCGGAACATCATGCAGGCAGCCACAGGCAATTTGAAGAAAGTCTCTTTAGAACTTGGAGGAAAATCGCCGAACATCATTTTTGATGATGCAGATTTGGAAACAGCTGTTGATTACGCTTTATTTGGCATTTTTATGGGGGCTGGGCAGGTTTGCTCATCTGGCAGCCGTATCTTTGTGCAAGAAGGTGTTTATGAAGAATTTATTGAAAAATATGTGGAAAGAGCAAAGAGGATTAAAGTCGGTCTAGGGAATGAAGAGAGTTCTCAAATGGGAGCAATTGTCAGCGAAAAACACATGGAAAGCATTTTGGAATATATCCAGATTGGAAAAGAGGAGGGCGCCCATCTTGCATGTGGCGGCAACCGAATTCTGCGGGACGGCTTGGAGAAAGGATTTTTTATCGAGCCAACTGTCTTCACGGATGTAACAAGTGATATGAGGATTGTACGGGAGGAGATTTTTGGCCCTGTTGTCGTCATTCAAAAATTTAAAGATGAGGCTGAAGCAATCCGTATTGCGAACGATACGGAATTTGGCTTGGCAGGTGCAGTGTTCTCGAAAGATCAAAACAGAGCTATGCGCATTATCAAGAAAGTTCGCGCGGGAATTACTTGGGTGAACGCTTATCACCTGACAAACGTTCAGGCTCCGTGGGGTGGCTACAAACAAAGTGGAATTGGAAGAAGCCTTGGAACATTTGGCTTGGATGAATATCAAGAGACGAAACAAATCAATATCAATTTGGATCCGAAACCGATCCATTTCTTTGAATAAGATGAAAGTCGGTCCATTGGGCTGACTTTTTTAATTATAAAGGTTCTATACTGAATGTGGTGGTCTCCCTTACTGCTAAGCAGTTGGGAGCACATCTGAAAAAACAAAAAAATACACC
>NZ_JACSPV010000012.1 GCF_014836955.1 Bacillus norwichensis | reverse complement strand
TTGAACTCCCATTCCCTCAGATAAAGTGTTCAATCTTATTTGGCGGGAACTGTCCACTTTAGTTTATCAGTCACAGCCACCCTATTTCATGGGCATGTATGAGCAGTTCGTCCACTTCTTCCTGTGAAAAATAGTGCACTCCATAATTATTGGGGTCACTAGTGTAAGGTTCACGAGTCCAAATAGTAGGCCCGCTACTGCTGCCATCGAGAAAAAGCTTTACTGGACCTATTCTGAACCTTTCATCCCCTAAGCCGGTAAAGATTCCCGCCTTGACAATATGTTTAACAATATCCTGAGCATTATTGAGCGCGCCGACCATAGCGTAGACTCTTTGTTTTATTAACCCTCTTTTACTGTCGGCCTGTAACACTCTTAGATTGTCGAGGCCATAGCCTGTCGCATCATGAATAGAAGTAATTCCTTTTTCAGCGAAATGTTCTGAGGCTACTATGTGTGCTTTTGATAGTTCTTCTTCTGAAAAAGCTGCGATATTAAACATCTTCATATGTGCATTTTCCAATAATAACCCAGAAAGCTCCCCCGCTGCCGTTTTATCAATTATTCCACCTTGGGGATCTGGGGTATTTCTGTCTATATTTGCCACCTTAAGAGCATAGCTATTTACCAATGAAATATGTCCACATATTCTGGAAATCATAATTGGATGCTCTGACGTAATATCATCCAGCTCTTCCTTAGTTGGAAACCGCTTGTCCGAAATAAGAGATTCATTGTACCCCCAAGCTCTGATCCACTGGCCTTTTGGTGTCTGATCTGCTTTCATTTGGATTTCTTGAAGTAGCTCCCTAATGGATTTTATCTTCTCATTTTGACAAGAAATGGATAAACAATTTGTTCCGTAGACAGAAATATGTAAATGTGAATCAATGAAACCCGGCAATAGAGTTTTTCCCTTCAAATCTATGATTTCACTATGATCATCTTTTAATTTTAAAATACTTTCGTTTGACCCGACTGCTGTAATTTTATTTCCGCATACAGCCACAGCTTCTGCTACTTGATCTTTCTCGTTAACCGTAATGATTTCACCGTTGATAAAAAGATATTCTCTATCCAATGATGAGACCTCCTTGTATCGTTATTATTTTCTCCCAACCCACAAACCCGCCATTGATCACGAAATTAATTCTATTAATTCTAAATGTTTAATTATATTTTAACAATACACACCAACGATTACATTAGACGAAATGTGAATTCCTTTCTATTAAAATTTTTATAATGTGTCCAATCAGAAGGCTTGAGGAAAAAACTACAGTGTTTCTAGGACAACAATATTAGACCTTCCTACACTATATGATGATGCTCTAAAAATGACCATCATAAATATAACAACTTTCCCCTCTTCCTGTTAATCAACCTTCCTTACACACGTAAAAGGTCATTACTTCATTCTCCTCAATATTTCTTCAATTAGTTTATAAAAACACAACAAAACCGGCCTCCATACGGACAGCCGGTTTTTCAGCTATAGCTTTAGTTCTCCCATGCGTAAAAGTTCAACTACAGCTTGAGAACGCCCCTTAACTCCAAGCTTTTGCATGGCGTTGGATATATGATTTCGAACTGTCTTCTCGCTTATGAACAGTTCGTTCGCGATTTCCTTTGTAGTTTTATCCTGAACTAATAGCTCAAATACTTCTTTTTCTCTTTTCGTGAGCAGCGGTTTATGAGTGAATTCGTTCTCCTTCAACTATTGTAACCCTCCTTGCCTTCGCCAGCTTCAACCGTGGGGATGGGTATTAACTTTGTCATCAACATCATATGTGAATCCAATAATGGGAGTGACATGGGAATGGCAAGAAAAACATAAATAGGCAATGATTCACTACTTTTTTCAAGCAAGTGCCTGGTTCATCAAACTGCCCCGTTGTTTTTCTCCATAGGAAAAGCCTTCAAAACAAGGTGGAGCAGGAAATGTCCTTAATTCCATCATATGTATTCAAAGAACAATTTGACATTATTTCACGCATTTGCGATTAAGCACACCCCATCCCTCCATCCTCATTTGATTACCTGAGATGAAATGAAGTTCTTTATTTTTGAATGACGCATTCAAAGCCTAAGAAGATCAATTGAAGTTACTAATAAAAACAGTCATAATAGAGTAAATAAAATAAGGTTTGGTGACATTAAGGGAGTTTTTCCAAGTCGATTAGAGTAGCTGAAAAGTTAAGGGTAGCGCGGACAACATTTACAGCATACGAGAATGGCTCTAAAGTGACATCAATTGATACTGTTAATCAAAAAACAAGTCCTTTTGAAGTTTCGACAACTATTTTCTCGGAAGAACTGATAATAAAATAAATCATAAAGTGACTGTAACCAGGCTAGAAGCAAATCTTTCTCCGAAGAGTTTAAAGGTTTTTGAAAAATCAACGAAACATCCTGGAATATTATATAATTTGGCGGAAAATCCAGAGAAAAAGGTTAAAGAGCTGATTGTAAGTTATCTAAATTGACATGAATATTCATTAAGAATAGCAAGGAATTTGTTGATGAACTGGATGACTTCCTTGGAAAATAAGCTAGATTTAATTTTTCAAAAACTAGAAGCGTTAGAGAAATTGTATTGGCCTTACCTGAATATGTATCGAAAAACGAACTAGAAATTTTCAAGCTAAAAAAGAGATATGCGGCGAGGTTGATCACGATCGAGAAAAGGTCGTGTTTATTTGTATAGAATAAAAATTTCACTTTTAAAATAGAGGATGATGAAAAAATGGATTTTATCGCTATTGATTTTGAGATCGCAAACAATAAACTGAATAGTGCATGCTCATTAGGGGTCGTATTTGTTCAGGAGAAAAAGATTATTGACGAAAAGTACTTTTTAATTCAACCTCCCACTCTAGTAATGGATCCGGACTTTTCCAAAGTACATGGTATTAATTTAGAAGATATTAAAGATGCCCCTAAATTTGATAAGGTTTGGAACGAAATTTCATATTACTTCAACGAAGAAAATTACGTGATAGCACATAATGCTCAATTCGATATGAGTGTACTTAAAAATTGCCTGACCACCTATTCCTTTGAGATGCCAGAATTTAACTATATATGTAGTATCCCCATTAGTACTAGAGCTTGCAGAGGAGAAGGGATTGGTAGTTCCTTAAAAGAAAGAACCAAAAGGTTCGGAATAACATTAAAGGATCACCATAACGCCCTTTCCGATGCTAGGGCATGTGCGGAGCTTGTAATTAAATCCATTGAAACAAAAAGAAGAAGATCAATTCATACATATTTGAGTACTTTTTCCTCCATCCCTGTAAGAAGTTTTACAGAATTAAAAGCTAATTCCACCTTTAGGCAAGGGATTGGTAATTTTAAAAAGATAAAAGTTACGGATATTACTGCAACCACGGAAAGCTTTGACGCCAATCATCTATTTTACAATAAAAATATCGTTTTTACTGGAGAGCTTGAGAATTTTGATCGAAAAGATGCGATGCAAGCAGTTGTTAACCTTGGCGGAATAATTAAAAGTGGAGTAAGTGGAACGACTGATTATCTTGTCGTTGGTAAACAAGATAAAAAGATTGTTGGAGAAAGTGGGATGAGTTCCAAGGAACGTAAAGCTTGTGAATTTATTGAGAAAGGAAAAGACTTAAAAATTCTTAACGAAAAAGAGTTTAAATTAATAATAGGTGAACATTCTAGTATAAATTTCTAAACGTACATATCATTTAAGAGTTACCTGTTGATTTGCATCTCAAATCAACAGGTGTGTAGAGCGATACAAAAAATAAACGCATCGGAAATCAGCGGACTTTACAAGAAACGCGGGTCGATTAAACTGTTTTCAAGCAGGTAAATCTTGAAAAAGCTGATAAAAAAAGCAACATTACAGTTTACAATCAAATCCATATAGCCATGATTAGTGTTACTGATGTCCGGAATACGGGATGTAAAGATGCTTTATAGAAATGTTGAACTTGATCAGTAATCTATAAATATGCTGATTATTTACATCTATTGTTCATCAATCAGTCTGCCCATTCAAAAAAGACCCATCCAAATCGGAAAGGTCCCACAAAGGAAAAATAAACGGGGCTGCTAGCATCCGCAATTCTTTGGCACTTTCATTCGAATCAAGGCCTCATTGGAATCCTGCCGTCAAACTAAGCATTTTCATCGAGATAAGTTCACATTATTCATCTGATGATAAACCTTATTTAAATAGTATAGGTATCGATTATATGAAATTGAAGTTTCATTATGGAGGACTACAATATGTTGAAGTTTATGAGTTATATAATCACGTGGCAGCATCGCATACTGTGCCAAGTGTTGGAACGATGGTCTTGTTGCTAAATTTTCCAGATAGGCTGATTGATTACTTCCCGGCCTTTTGGTCTTATTTAAAGCTTGAATCATTTGGTTAGCGCTCCTTATTCCCACTCCATGTCCAAAATATGTGCCATCATCGAGAACAACCGCATTTTCTCCTCTCCACCAAGAGGTTTCTGGATTAAAATCTGGATTATTAAAGTAGACGACATCTCCAGGTATGAAATGACTCGTATTAACGTTGTGTATTCCGAGGTCAGAATCAGAATGCCAGCTATATAAATAGAGGTTTTGGAATAATTGATCAAATAAATGTTCATCAATACTATTTAGAACAGCATGGTAATAGATAATCATCATTGCAGTAGCACATTCAAACGCATATAGCGAACTGTTTTTGTAAATATCTCGAATCGCTTCAGAAGGCTTTACACCATACCTTAACTGGAATCCACCTATGTTTGTCAATATCCAATATTGGGGATTACAACGAGATTTTTCTAAGGTTGCAAACTGAAAATTGCTTTGATTCATGGTTCTTGCACTTATTACGATGTTTTTCCGCAACTTAACCTCAAACAATAATTCATCCATTGATTGATACGAATAAATAATTGGATCTTCCTGCATTCGTTTAATGATGACACTTTCAATACTACCAGATGGCCACAGGTCACTTTGTTGAAATTGCGCTCCTGCTATTTGTAGCAACGATCCTTCACTCCAATCTAAATGTCATTTGTAGTATTACCAGCGTATTCAACCTTTTTTTGAATGTGTATTCGACTACAGACAGTCCTAATTTTGCCGGCATACATTGGAGCATTGTATGTTTTTATTACGTTTCCACTAGGGATAAGTGTAGGGAAAAAAATATAAATCCAGAGAGTCTAGCAGAATCAAAGCAGAGATCAAAACTATAAGGGTAAAAAGATATATAGGATAGACAAGAATATTAAGGCTATCTAATACGCTCATTCTGTTGCATCATTCGTTACTTTAGTAAAAAGTCAGTCAGAAGCTTTGACTGATTTCTCTTTGCATAGGGTATACATCTCGTTGTATATGTGATTGCGAACTGTCTTTTCGCTTTTGAACTCGTCCGCGATTCACTTTGTAGCTCTAGAAGCAGCAGTTCATGTGTGAATCTGATCTCCTTTACTGCTGCAACCCTGCTTTCCTTCGCTGCCGGCTTTAACCATGGAGTTGACCAGCCAATAAGCTTCACGCTTTTTCGATCAATAAACAACTTCATCCCTGTCCCATTTCTTTGGGATACAGGGATGAACTGGAGTTCTTTTATTTGGTGACGTATTCAAAGTCTAAGGGTGACTTCCATAAAGCTAACGATTTTCTGAGCCCCCTATTAACAATTCAATCTCTTTCTCTTGCTCTATTTGTATCTCTAATATTTTTCTGAACTGTTATAGCAGCAAATATGCTGAGAACGAATGCCATGCCATAAAATCCCTTTTCGCTTAAAACAATACTTCCTGCATTGTATAAACCAATCGCCATTAATAAAATTGATACAATTAGTGCAAACCAACTAATGCCATAATAAATGCCAGTGACTGGTATTCCTTCATCTTTGTCTCTTACTGCTTTTTGTAAAGATACAGCTGAGTATAGTCCAAATATTAGAACTGCAAAGTAATATCCTTTTTCATTCAGTTGCATGTCTGCATTATACAATCCTATTAGATAAGCTACAGCACCCACAAACAGCGCTGCCCAGGCAGCCCCTTTAAAAGCTGAGGTTGGTTCCCCTTCTTTTCTTTCTACTTTGATTTTTGGGTGCTTTTCTTTCTCCTTATCTAATACAATTTCATTATCATTATTCATTGCTTTTCACCTCCATTTTTCATCGAATAATACATTATAGCGCTTCCTTAATTTATTATATAGAAATCTCTTCCAATTAGTCGATCATTTTTTGAGATTACTTACTTAAATTAGAATGTTCTTAAGTACTTTCATGCTCAATTGATTATACGCACCGTAAAAAAATCTAAATGAGCATAAAATAAATCAGCTAAGAGACTTTGCCCCTTAGCGGATTACTATTTTGATATAAACGGAGAGCGGCTCCGTTTATTTAGGTTTCTTTTGTTCAAGTCCTTTTTCTCTGTTATGAACTTCCTCGCAGCTTTTTGCCACAATATGCATACAGCATTTATTTTTTTCTTTTTTCATCAGTGGAATCGAACTTATCTGTATCATTTGTAAACAGAAAATAAGAAATAACCCCTGAGATGAGGGCAGCACCAATCGCAAGATATGTCCGCATATTCAATTCAATGTCGGTATAATATTTATTCAACCACCAACTTGCCATTAAATATACGATAATGGCGATCGGCAAAGGAAACAGTACAAGTCTTTTCACATTTCAACTTCCTTTTTTAAAAAATTTTATTTGCGCCTAAATTGTATTGAGTTCCACTCGATACATTGCCTTTGAAAATCTACGGCAACCGCCGAAGACTTTAACTTTATTCAGACAGGGGTTGAATGGGAATACCTACACACCACTTACAGAAGTCAGAGACTTCTGCTGAATAAAGTTAAACTCTCGACATCAGTCGCTCTTTGAATTCTTCCGACCAAGGAACGCTCTTCCCGGTTGCTTTGGAAACTTGAACGATTGCTCCCCTGCCAGTAAAACAGAGAGAGCCATCCTCCCGCACCACCATGTAGTGAAGGTCTGCCGAGGAAGTTCCTATTTTATTGACTTTTACAAAAACCTTTAACTGTTCGTCAAAATATACCTGTGACAAAAAATCACACTGCAAATCCGCCACAACTGGCATCGTTTCCTGAGAGGACTCCACCCATTTCTGCATCAATCCCGCTTTTTTAAAGAAACCGATACGCGCCTGTTCAAAATAGACCGACGGTACTGTGTTATTCAGGTGTCCGAACATATCGGTTTCTGAAAAACGGACTTTCACTTCCTGGTAAAATGAAAAGTCATTTTTCCATTGTTCCAAGTCTTCTATGTATGACATTCGGGACATATCCCTATCTTCCTCCCTTTAATCAAATGCGCTTTGACGTATTTGCCTCCAGATTTTATTGAGCTTCGCTCGGTAAATCTCCAATAAAAATCTGCGGCAGCCGGGGGGTGAAGCCCCACTTAACAAAATACCAATATGCATTCAGTTCACCACTTTATAGAAGTAGGAGACTTCTGCTGAATGAAGTTAAAAAATAGCAGCTGCCTCAATGTGGACAGCTGCTGTTTTTGTGTAAACAAGCAAGATATATTTAGAATTAATCCACCATGTGGTCGCTTCCGAAGAATTTCTTAAACATTTGTATGCTTGTAGCACGGTTCATCGCAGCAATTGAAGTTGTCAACGGAATTCCTTTCGGACAAACTTGAACACAGTTTTGGGAGTTACCACAACCTGTGATTCCTCCATCCCCCATAAGTGCTTCAAGACGCTCGTCCTTGTTCATTGCTCCAGTTGGATGTGTGTTATACAGACGTGGCAATGATAGGAATGCAGGTCCAATAAAATCGGACTTGCTGTTAACGTTCGGGCAAGCTTCTAAACATACGCCGCAAGTCATACATTTTGAAAGCTCATACGCCCATTGGCGTTTTCTTTCTGGCATGCGCGGGCCAGGTCCAAGATCGTACGTTCCATCGATTGGAATCCAGGCTTTGATTCGTTTTAATGAATCAAACATTCTGCTTCTATCGATGACCAAGTCACGGACAACCGGGAAAGTATCCATTGGCTGTAAGCGAATTGGTTGCTCAAGCTTATCAATCAAAGCCGTACAAGATTGACGCGGCTTGCCATTGATTTTCATAGAACATGCTCCACAAACCTCTTCAAGACAGTTCATATCCCATGCGACTGGTGTAGTTTTTTCCCCTTTGGAATTTACCGGATTACGGCGAATTTCCATCAACGCCGAGATGACGTTCATGTTCGGGCGGTAATTCAGTTTGAATACTTCTTCGTATGGCTGGGAATCAGGATGATCTTGTCGAGTGATAATAAAAGTGACAGTTTTGTTTTCGCTCATCCTTATTTCTCCTCTTTCTTCTTAGTATAGTCCCTTTTACGAGGCTTAATAAGGGATACATCTACATCCGCGTAGCTGAATTCCGGTTGATTTTTAGCAGGGTTGAAATCAGCCATAGTTGTTTTCAGCCATTCTGAGTCATTACGGTCAGGGAATTCAGGCTTATAGTGAGCGCCGCGGCTTTCATTACGGTTCAGAGCACCGATTGTGATAACACGCGCAAGCTGCATCATGTTCCACAATTGTCTTGTGAACATAGCACCCTGATTACTCCAGCTGGCTGTATCGTTGATATTGATGTTTTTCCAGCGTTCCATCAACTCAAGAATTTTATCGTCGGTTGCTTTCAAGTTTTTATTTTCACGAACAACCGTTACGCTGTTTGTCATCCATTCACCAAGCTCTTTATGGAGTACATAAGCATTTTCTGTTCCATCAAGAGATGTGATATCTGACCATTTTTCTTCTTCTTTTTTAACTGCTGCATCAAATAATGAAGAAGGAAGATCTTCAACACTCTTCTCTAGTCCATTTACATATTTAACAGCTTCAGGACCCGCAACCATTCCTCCATAAATTGCTGAAAGCAATGAGTTTGCACCTAAACGGTTCGCACCGTGCTGTGAATAATCACATTCACCAGCTGCAAATAAACCTTTGATGTTTGTATGTTGTTCATAGTCAACCCATAAACCGCCCATTGAGTAGTGGACTGCTGGGAAGATTTTCATTGGAACTTTTCGAGGATCATCTCCAGTAAACTTCTCATAGATCTCGATGATTCCGCCAAGTTTAATATCCAATTCTTTTGGATCTTTGTGGGAAAGGTCAAGGTAAACCATGTTTTCCCCATTTACACCAAGTTTCATATCTACACAGACATGGAAAATTTCCCGTGTAGCAATGTCACGCGGTACGAGGTTTCCATATGCCGGATATTTTTCTTCAAGGAAATACCAAGGTTTTCCATCTTTATATGTCCAAACTCGTCCACCTTCACCACGTGCTGACTCACTCATCAGACGAAGCTTGTCATCACCAGGGATAGCAGTCGGGTGAATCTGGATGAATTCACCATTCGAATAGGTAGCACCCTGCTGGTAGACGATGGAAGCCGCTGATCCTGTGTTAATGACAGAGTTAGTTGACTTACCAAAGATAATTCCAGGTCCGCCAGTCGCCATAATAACAGCATCTGCAGGGAATGATTGGATTTCCATTGTATTTAGGTTTTGGGCTACGATTCCTTGACATTCGCCATTATCGTCTTGGATAATACCTAAGAAATCCCAGCCTTCATACTTGTTAACAAGTCCAGCCACTTCATGGCGGCGAACCTGCTCATCAAGAGCATATAACAGCTGCTGGCCTGTTGTAGCACCCGCGAAAGCTGTACGGTGATGCTGAGTACCACCGAAACGTCGGAAGTCAAGCAAGCCTTCCGGTGTTCTGTTGAACATAACGCCCATTCTGTCCAAAAGATTGATTATTGAAGGAGCTGCCTCACACATCGCCTTGACTGGCGGCTGGTTGGCCAAAAAGTCTCCACCGTAAACTGTATCGTCAAAATGGATCATAGGCGAGTCGCCTTCACCCTTTGTGTTAACCGCACCATTGATACCGCCCTGCGCACAGACAGAGTGGGATCTCTTTACGGGTACAAGGGAGAAAAGATCCACCGAATTTCCTTCTTCTGCAATTTTAATAGTTGCCATCAGGCCGGCTAATCCACCGCCGACGACAATGATTTTGCCCTTGCTCATCGAAAGGTTACACTCCTTTTCATACATCTAATTGTGTCGTCTTCCCGCAACAAAGTCATTTTGGGTCCATCATACAAACCATTGTGGATAGGCAAAAGCAAGAGCCGCACGAATTCCGACAGTAGAAATAATCACAAAAATAATTCCCATTACCCAAGAAGAGATATATTGGGCTCTCGGTGATTGTGTAATGCCCCATTTTACCAGGAATCCCCATAGTCCATTTGATAAGTGGAATGTAGCGGACAAGACTCCAAGAATATAGATGATCAACATGACCGGGTTAGACAGAATATCCGACATCATTTGGAAGTCCACATCTGCTCCAAGTGCTTTTTGGATGCGTGTTTCCCATACATGCCACGCAATAAAGAACAATAAGATAATTCCTGTTATTCGTTGCAAGGCGAACATCCAGTTACGAAAAAAGCTCAATCTGACCGGATTATTCTTCGCTGTAAATGCGATATAAATCCCTAAAATGGCGTGAAACAATAATGGTATGTAGATAACAACAAATTCTAGGACAATGATATAAGGAACATCTCCTATAAATCCTGCCGCATTGTTGAACGCCTCTTCGCCAAGTGTAGCGAAATGGTTGATGATCAAGTGTTGCACTAAAAAGACCCCTACTGGAATTACTCCAAGTAAAGAGTGCAACCTGCGCCAATAAAACTCATTTTTTCCTGCCACGATTTACCCCCCTTAGTAATTAAGCGTCTGCTCCTTTGACAGTTTTTGTCCGATTGGGCATGTCGAACAACATAAATGTTTGTAACAAAGTTGTGACCATATTTCATTCTACTCCCCTCGCCCTGCCTCGTCAAGATAAGGGGTTTCTTAATTTATTCTAAATTGAATAAAGAATCCAATTCGTAATAAGTTTCCTGCCCACTTACACTTTGCCTTCGTTTATAATATACTCATATTTGAAAGTGAGGAATTATAGTGAAATCATTATCCAAACATGAAGCCCCTCCCTTAGAAAACAAAGAACAGTCAGTAGTACCCGTTTTTGCGTATGAATTGTTAAGAGACATACTCATTCCCGAGCTGCTTGGCGGCGATACTCATGAAATTTCCTATTGGGCGGGAAAACATATTGCCCGGAGGTTTCCGCTCCTATCAGTGGACGAATCCATTGAGTTCTTTAAGGAATCCGGCTGGGGACACCTACATATAGTCCATGAAAAGAAAAACGAATTTCGCCTGGAATTAAGTGGCGACATTGTCGAAAGACGTCTTGTCATGGGGTCAGACCCCAGCTTCCGCCTTGAAGCAGGATTTCTTGCTGAACAGGTGCAATGCATAAAACAGGCGACAGCCGAGGCTTTTGAAGAAGTCAATAAAAAACAAGGTAAAGTGACTTTTGTCGTTCGCTGGGATCATAAAGCTGGCCTGTCTGATTAATTTCAAATGATGAGTATGTATCGCTGCATAAGCAGAGCCTGCCTCCAATTAGAGGCAGGCTGTTCTCTTATTTTGAGGCCGTCTCTTCAAGTACACCTAATTCAAAAGCATCATGCAAATGCTGGGCAGCCGGTTTCATTTGCTCAGCATCCACAAGTACTGACACTTTGATCTCAGAAGTGCTGACCATTTTTGATTGGATTCCATTTTCCGCCAATACAGCAAACATTTTCGCTGCTACACCAGGATTGGAAACCATTCCTGATCCAACAATGGATACTTTGGAAAGACCGGTCTCACATTCAATATGGTCAAATCCGATTGATCCTTTTTCTTTTTCCAATACTTCTACCGCTTCCTGGCGGTCTTTATCTTTGATAGAAAATGAGAGATTCGTCTCATTTTCTGTTTGACTTTGGATAATAATATCTACATCAATCTGATTGGCAGCTAGGGTAGAAAAAACAGACGAAAGTCCAGTTATTTCATTTTTCAACCCAAATACTGTCATTCTTGTAATGTCGTCTTCAAACGCTACACCACGTACAATCAAATTCTTTTCCATGGAAGCTTCCTCCTCAATTACTGTACCTTTTTCATTTTCACTACTTGATCTTACTTCTAGTGAGACGGAATGATTTTTTGCAAACTCAACAGCACGTGGGTGGAGTACACCCGCGCCAAGATTTGCAAGCTCAAGCATTTCATCATAGGAAATGGATGCTAACTTGCGCGCCTGTGGGACATAACGCGGATCGGACGTGAAGACCCCAGTTACATCTGTACAGATGGAGCAGCGTTCGGCTTTGAGTGCAGCCGCTAGAGCTACTGCAGTCGTGTCTGATCCACCTCTACCAAGAGTAGTGATTTCCCCGTCTTCCGTTACACCTTGGAAGCCGGCCGCTACGATTGTTTTTCCTTCTTGTAAAATTTTCTCTATATGATCCGCTTTAACATCAACGATTCTTGCATTATTATGCACTTTTTCCGTGATGATTCCTGCCTGCCAGCCAGTCAAAGAAACAGCTTCAGCTCCCATTTCTGTCAATGCCATCGACAATAATGAAATGGATACTTGTTCCCCAGTGGCAAGCAACATGTCCATTTCGCGTTTTGCAGGACGTGCTGTAATTTCACCAGCCAGGGTCAATAGCTGGTCAGTCGTTTTGCCCATTGCCGAAACAACTGCCACGACTTTTTTTCCATTTTCCTTTTCTGCAATAATCCTTCTTGCAGCATTTTTGATTTTATCGGTTGTGCTAAGCGATGAGCCTCCGAATTTGATGACTACGGTACCCATAATCTACCTTCTTTCTTTAATAATTAAGATAAGCGCAAACGCCTGTCGACCGGAGCCGATGTTGATACTATCGTAAGAGAGAACACAAAGCCTGCTAATCGATAGACGCTGGAGCTAGCTATTGCTCTTAGACTTTGAAAGGAAAGTTCAGATTATCTTTATACTTTCCTTCGCATTAAAAAAAGCAATGAGAGTCTCCTCTCATTGCTTGTGAGTCACAATTAAATAAAAGTGAAAAAACCACAACATGAGATAGCCCTCCAGTATGAATCAGTTCATACTGACAATTCTGTATTTATTCAATAACAGAACCAGCAAAAATAATCATGGGACTTATTTTCACTTCGGCAATCCTTCCCTTTCATAAACCCTTCCTCGAAGCCCACGCTTCTCCAGATTACTACTCATTAAGGTTTGCGCCTCTATCAATTTATTGATTTCGACTCATTATAGCACGCAGTTTCTTCATATTCAACTATTCTTTCAATTTTTCAATCAAATTGACTGCGGTAGGCATTGGAATGCCTAGTTTGGTTATTTCCTCAATATCTGCTTCTTTCATTTTCTTTAATGAGCCAAAATGCTTCAGAAGCTTCTGCTTCCTTGCCGGGCCAATGCCGGACACCTCGTCCAAGACTGACTGGAATGCGGATTTCCCTCTGAGTTGGCGATGAAATGTGATGGCAAATCGATGCACTTCATCCTGAACTCTTTGCATCAAATAAAACTCCTGACTGTTCCTTGCTAACGGAACAACAGCCAGTGGATCTCCAAATAAAAGCTGAGAAGTTTTATGTTTTTCGTCCTTTGCCAATCCTGCCACTGGAATGTCCAATCCAAGCTCCTGTTCCAATATATCCTTTGCTGCCTCAACCTGCCCTTTTCCTCCGTCAATCAGAATCAGATCGGGCAGCGGAAGACCATCTTTTAATACTCTGGAATACCTTCTTCTGACAACTTCCCTCATTGACTCATAATCATCGGGTCCTTCCACAGTCTTGATTTTATATTTGCGGTATTCCTTCCTATCTGGCTTTCCATTTATAAAAACAACCATTGCTGATACCGGATCAGCTCCTTGAATATTAGAGTTATCAAAAGACTCAATCCGATACGGCGTATAAATGCCCATCGCTTCCCCAAGCTTCTCAACCGCGCGGATTGTTCTCTCTTCGTCCCTTTCGATCAAGGCAAATTTATCGTGGAGGGAGACTTTCGCATTTTTTTCAGCCAACTGAACAAGATCCTTCTTTTGTCCCCTTTTCGGTATCAGAATTTTTGTCTGAACTAGCTGCTCTGCCATGGATTCATCTACCGATTCGGGCAAAAGGATCTCTTTTGGCTTGAAATGCTGTGGTTGGAGGTAAAATTGGCCTAAAAATGTAAGGAATTCTTCTTCCTGATCTCCGTAGACCGGGAACAAAGATACATCCCGTTCAATTAATTTTCCCTGACGGATAAAGAATACCTGGACACACATCCATCCTTTATCGATGGCATATCCAAACACATCCCGATTGATGAAATCCGAAGAAATGATTGTTTGCTTTTCCATTGTTGTTTCAATATTGCTGATTTGGTCCCTATATTCTTTCGCCCGCTCAAATTCAAGTTGTTCAGCAGCTTCGATCATTTTATTCTGGAGTTCATTTTTGATCGTCTTATATCCGCCGTTTAAAAACTTCGTGATTTCATCTGTAATCTGCTTGTACGTTTCCTGACTGACTTCATTGACACACGGCGCATAACATTGCCCAAGATGGTAATACAAACAGACTCTGTCAGGAAGCGACTGACATTTTCTGAGGGGGTACAACCGATCAAGCAGTTTTTTCGTTTCATGAGCCGCCTGTGCGTTTGGATATGGCCCAAAATATTTTGCTCTGTCTTTCTTCACCTTTCGGGTGATGATCAGTCTTGGATGCCGCTCATTCGTCAATTTAATATATGGGTAGCTCTTATCGTCTTTGAGCAAGACGTTATACTTGGGAGTGTGTTTTTTAATCAGATTCATTTCTAAGATAAGTGCTTCAACATTAGAAGAAGTGACAATATATTCAAAGTCTTGGATCTCAGAAACGAGCCGCTGCGTCTTGGTATCGTGAGACCCTGTAAAATAGGAGCGCACTCGATTTTTTAACTTCTTTGCTTTCCCTACATAGATGATAGTCCCCTGTCTATCCTTCATTAAGTAACAGCCAGGTTGGTCAGGTAAAATTTCCAATTTATGTTTTATTAAATGATTCAAGGAAGTGACCTCCCAATTTGAATTGCACAAATGCTTCGAATCAGCACAAAGACAACATGAAAATGTCTTTGGGCTAACGCCCAACTGAAACTTATCTTCCCCTTACCAATTGCTTTGCTTTGCAAATATTTGAAGAGGGAGATTTTTTCCAAAAAATAATCAAATTCGCCTTGGCGTATTGAGCTCCGCTCGATAAAATCTGTGACATCTGCCGAAGGCTGCAACTTTATTCATGAACCCCGCTGTATGGAATATCAATACACATTCATCATACCACTTACAGGAGTGGGAGACTTCTGCTGAATGAAGTTAAAAGTTCATGTCTCACGTCGAGACCTGTTCCACGCCGCTATCAAGCCATTATAAGCCTAATAGCATTCATTTTATGGGACGCACGCCCGTCGAAGTTGAACAAAACTGTTTTTTCCTTCATTAATATTTATCATAGACTCAAACATTCTTTTTTTCAAAAAAAAAATCCGAGCGGGTTCGCTCGGACTTTTCAGTGGCTTACAGGTGTTTATTCACCAAATCTGCCAACGCTTCTTTCGGCTGGAAGCCTACAGTTTTATCAACGACTTCTCCGTTTTTCATTACGATTAATGTCGGAATACTCATGACACCGAACTGGCTTGCTGTATCTTGGTTCTCATCTACGTTCACTTTTGCGATTTTCACTTTATCACCAAGATCACCGTCCAACTCTTCAAGAACTGGAGCAATCATTTTACACGGACCGCACCAAGGTGCCCAAAAGTCTACGAGAACGACTCCTTCGCCGGTTTCAGCTTTGAAATTTTCGTCGGTTGCATTAACAATAGCCATATCTTTACCTCCTAATATACTATCCGAAACTAAGGCAAGTATATCATCAGGATTCAATCCACGCTAACAATCTGCCTGCAATTTTAATATTCCCACAGTCAAATTTTTTATGAGGATACTTTTATTTTCTTAAATTCTTCAGTTAAAAGTGGAACCACTTCAAACAAGTCGCCGACGATTCCGTAGTCCGCTACATTAAAGATATTTGCTTCTGGATCCTTGTTTATGGCGACGATCACTTTTGAGTTGGACATACCTGCCATATGTTGAATGGCCCCAGATATTCCACAAGCAATATAAAGATCCGGTGTAACAACTTTTCCAGTTTGGCCGATTTGCAATGAGTAATCACAATAATCAGCATCACAAGCGCCACGTGAAGCTCCAACTGCACCGCCCAGAACATCTGCAAGTTCCTTCAACGGCTCAAAGCCGTCTGCACTTTTTACACCGCGTCCACCCGCAACAATGACTTTCGCTTCGGATAAGTCCACTCCTTCACTTGCTTTTGTAATAACCTCTTTAATAATCGTTCGCAAATTTTTTATTTCTGCGCCAACTGGCGTAACTGCACCGCTTCTGGACTCATCCTTAGCCAGTGGTTCGATGTTATTTGGTCTGATTGTAAAAAATGTGATGCCATCCGTAATGACTTTCTTCTCAAATGCCTTTCCTGAATAGATGGGCCGGGTAAATAGTACCCCATCATTGCCTTCTTCAATGGCTGTCACATCAGAAATAAGGCCCGTGTTCAATTTGCTGGCAATCTTCGGAGAAAGATCTTTTCCCAGAGATGTATGCCCAAAGACGATAACATCCGGTTCTTCTTCATTGACAACTGCCATAAACGCTTGTGAAAAACCATCTGAAGTATAATATTTTAATTGTTCATCTTCTACTGTAATTGCACGATCCGCCCCGTAATGAATCATTTCACCCGCTTTATCCTTCACGGAATCACCAATTAAAACAGCAACCACTTCTCCATTCTCAGCCACTTTCTTTCCTGCCGCTATTGCTTCAAATGAAACATTCCTTAAACTACCATCCCGGAGTTCACCGAGTACCAATACTTTTTTAGCCATTGCTTCATACCTCCTGTTTCTCTGTAAAAGGGATGTTATATTACTTTAGTAAGCAAACCTGCAAGCTCTTTTACTTGGTCTGTCAATTCGCCTTCCAGAATCCTGCCCGCTTCTTTTTCTGGTGGAAGGAATATTTCAACCGTTCTCGTTTTCGGCTCAACATCATCCTCATCCAGATCCAAATCATCCAATTCTAATTCTTCCAAAGGTTTTTTCTTCGCTTTCATGATTCCAGGCAAAGACGGATACCGTGGATCATTTAATCCTTGCTGAGCTGTCACGAGTAATGGGAGAGATGTTTCAATAATCTCAGAGTCCCCTTCAACATCACGAACGATTTTCACAGCTTCACCATCAATTTCCAGTTTAGTGATCGTCGTTACATATGGAATATCCAAAATATCTGCAACACGCGGCCCAACCTGTCCAGAGCCTCCGTCAATGGCAACGTTTCCTGCCAAAATCAGATCTGGGTCTTTATCCTTCAGGTATTCAGCCAAAATCGCAGCTGCTGAAAACTCATCATAATTATCCAAATCATCTTCAACATCAATCAATGCTGCTTTATCGGCTCCCATTGCCAGCGCTGTCCTAATCTGTTTCTCAGTATCCTCCCCACCGACGCTAACAACAGTTACCTCTCCCCCATGATCATCACGAATACGGATGGCCTCCTCTATCGCATACTCATCATAAGGGTTGATGATAAACTCTGCTCCATCCTCCTCAATTTGGCCATTTGAAATGGCTATTTTTTCTTCTGTGTCGAATGTTCTTTTCATAAGCACGTAAATATTCATGATCGAACCTCCTATAATATGAAACTGATAAATGATAACTATTACTCTCCTGTAAATCTTGGCTCTCTTTTTTCAACAAAGGCACGGATACCTTCCTGTCCATCCCTCGTTGTGAAAACTTCACCAAACTTTTCAGCTTCCAGCTTAACTCCTTCGTAATAGCTCCTTCCTTTTCCAAATTGGAGAAGTTCAATAGCTGCCTTGAGAGAGGCTGGACTCTTTTTCGCAATTGAGCGCACTAGCGCTTTCGCTTTCTTTAACAGCTCTTCTTCTGGATAGCTCTGGTTAGCTAATCCCCATTGCACGGCTTCCTTTCCAACGAGCGGCTTGCTAGTAAAAAGTATTTCCGCTGCTTTGGCTACTCCTACATAGCGCGGAAGGCGTTGTGTTCCAGCAAAACCCGGAATTAGCCCCAGCTGAAGTTCCGGAAGTCCGAGCTTCGCATTATCACTAACAAGTCTGATATGGCAAGCCATTGCCAATTCAAGGCCACCTCCAAGCGCGGCTCCATGGATGGCAGCGACAACCGGCTTCGAGAACGTTTCAATTTTTTCAAATACCCTTTGGCCTTCCGCGGCCAATTCGGAAAATGCTTCACCGCTTTGTACTTCTGTAAATTCTTTTATATCTGCTCCTGCGGAAAAGAAGCGGCCTTCACCATATAAAAGAATTGCCCTGATGCTGTTGTCGTTCTCAAGTTCTTCCATTTGCTGGCCAAGCTCCTGTATTACAGCTGTTGAAAGTGCGTTAGCAGGCGGCCTTTCGATTTTGATAAAAGCTGCATTGTCTTCCTTTGAAACTGTTAAAAACTCCATATAAGCTAGCTCCCTTCAAGACGCTTTTTTTATGAAGCAGCGTTCTCGGATATGCACCCATTCAAAATTAGCTTGTGTACTTTGGGAGCGAGCGCGACCAAGTCATATTTATGTTCGTTTAACACCCAAGTTGTCGCTGTTTCATCTATCGTTCCAAAAATCATTTGCCTTGCCAGCCGGATGTCGAGGTCAGCCGCAAACTCGCCGCGTTCTTTTCCATATTCCAGGATGCTTTCCAATACGCTTAAATAATCCTTCAGCACTTCATTAATTTTAAACCGCAGATCTTTGTTGGATTGTCTTAATTCCAGTTGAGTCACAATCGCCAGCTTTGTGTCCGCGGATAAAATTTTGAAATGGCTTTCAAACATTACTAATAATTTCTCCGAAGCTGTTTCTTTTCCTGCAATCACTTCATTGATTGTTTCAACAAACATGGCCATTTTTTCTTGAAAAACTGAGATGAGTACATCCTCTTTATTTTTAAAGTAAAGATAAATAGTGCCATCTGCCACTCCTGCCTGCCGAGCTATTTTGGAAATTTGTGCCTGATGGTAGCCATTTTCAGCAATAACAACAACGGCCGCTTCAATGATTTGTTTATACTTTGGTCTGTTTCTTTTCACTTATTTCACCTTCTGTACAATCAAATGCGCCTTGGCGTATTTGCGCCCAGATTTTATCAAGCTTTAGCTCGATAAAATCCTTCTGAAAATTGTGGCATCCGCCGGAGGCTTTATCTTTATTCAGCCTGGGTTTGAACCCCCGCTTTTTAATGGAATACCAGCAGGTATTCATCTCACAACTTGCAGAAGTGGGAGACTTCTGCTGAATAAAGGCAAAATGAATGATTGCTCATTCATAAAAATATAATAAATCTTATACAATTTTCTGTCAAGAAATCACACGTCTCAAAATATCTGGCTACTATGATAAAAAACAAGCGCCTGATCCTCGACGTAAAATGAAAATGAAACGATTATAAGCGAAGCGGAATTGGCTGATAGGCGCTAAAACCTTGATGCCAACAACATTGATTATCCTAGCTTTTCTTCTTGATCCATTTTCTTTTTCTCTTCATCTACTAAAGTGCGCCGCAAAATTTTTCCAACAGCCGTTTTCGGAAGCTCTTCCTTAAATTCATAGATTCTAGGTACTTTAAATGCTGCTAAATGCTTTCGCGCAAACTCATCCAGCTGTTGTTCGGTAACACTTTCTCCTTCTTTTAAAATAACATAGGCTTTGACAGTTTCCCCTCTATACGCGTCCGGTACACCAGCAACCACCACTTCCTGGACTGAAGGATGCTCATAAAGCACTTCTTCTATCTCGCGTGGATATATATTGAACCCTCCTGCAATAATCATATCCTTTTTTCGATCAACAACATAGAAATATCCCTTTTCATCCATATATCCCAAATCACCTGTCAATAACCATCCGTCTTTTATTGTCTGCTCTGTTTCTTCAGGCATATTCCAGTATCCCTGCATGACTTGCGGGCCTTTTACCGCGATTTCCCCAACTTCTCCCGGCTCCAAGGGCTGCCCGTTTTCCATAGAAATAATCATTGCATCGGTATCAGGCCACGGAACGCCTATGCTGCCCTTCACTCGTTCACGATCCCAAAGGAAATTAGAGTGGGTTACTGGGGAAGTTTCGGTTAATCCATATCCTTCAACTAGCTTTCCACCTGTTGACTTCTCGAATCTTTCCTGGACTTCCACAGGTAAAGGAGCTGATCCACTAATGCATGATTCAATAGAAGACAAGTCGTATTTTTTGATATCTGGATGGTTCATCAAACCGATATAAATGGTTGGTGCTCCTGGAAACAAAGTAGGCCTTTGTTTTTGAATGGTTTTTAAAGTCGTTTCCGCATCAAATTTGGGAAGCAAAATCATCTCATAGCCCTGCATAACCCCTAAAATCAGTACAGTCGTCATTCCATAAACATGAAACAGCGGCAGCAAACCAAGAATTTTTTCCTCTCCCTTTTTCATTTTGTAGAGCCAGGCATCACACGCAGTTGCATTGGCAATCAGGTTTTTATGAGTGAGCATGACACCCTTCGGATTTCCTGTCGTTCCACCTGTATATTGCAAGAGTGCTAGATCCTTGTCAAAATCAAAGTCCACTGGTATTTCTTTAGGAGATGTTCTAGTCATTATCTCTTTAAACAAATGCTGATTGCCTTCATGTTTTACCTTGACAACGATGCCAGTATCACGTTTTTGTATAAAAGGATAAATGACATTTTTCGGAAACGGCAAGTAATCTTTGATGGCGGTTACAATAACGTGCTGCAGATCTGTATTACCGATCGCTTTCATAATCCGCGGGTAAAGGATATCTAGCCCAATAATTGCTTTTGCACCCGAATCCTTCATTTGGTATTCGAGTTCCCTTTCCGTATAAAGTGGATTGGTCTGTACAACAATGGCTCCTGCATAAAGAATTCCATAATAACTGATGACAGCTTGCGGAGAATTCGGAAGCATAATTGCAACTCTGTCTCCTTTCTTGATGTCCAGCGTTTGCAAATATGTCGCCATCTTGAGAGAGCTTTTGTAGAGCTCTCGGTATGTTAGTTCTTTGCCCATAAAATGAATAGCTGTTTTGTGAGGATAATTTTGGGCTGCATCTGTCAAATATTGCTGCACTGGTTTTCGATCATAATCCAGAGTTTTGGGAATAGTGTCCGGATAAAGCTCCAACCAAGGCTTCATAAATTTACATTCCTCCTTTTATAATGAACAGTAAGAAAATTTAAACTTATAAATATTATATTACAATGATAGGCGATAGCACAACTAATTGACTAAATTATCGGAACAATACAAGGAAAAGGCCTATTGAATTTTGTTGCGTGAGCTTTTCACATCAACTAAGCGAAAGTCGCCTTATGACCTTAAGGGGCTAGGCATCAGCGGGCTTAGTTCAGCGACGTCCTGCCGCTTTGCTCGCACTAGCGTCGCAGCTAGACTAGGTAATTGGATAACTTAATTCGAACTAAATATTTCATCGAATTTTTATACTTGCTTACTCTAAAAGGAAAAACCGCCTGTTTGGACAGACGGTTTTATACTCGGATTAAATAAATGATTCCAATTATGATAAAGATGCTGCAGACGACAAACAGCACTTTTGCCAGTTTTTCCACGATTTCCTCCTCAATAAATGCCAGCACCGATGACGTATGACAATCCGACGGAAATGACCATTGCCACAAAGCCAACAGCGCGGTTGTCTTTTTCTATTTCTTCATCAATTCTAAACTTTGGCGTCAAAAATTCAAAGATAAAGTACCCAGTCAACAAAAGGAAAAAACCGTACATCCCCCAACCGATCATTACGAATAAAGAATCATGATGCAAAATAGAATGCCTGAAAATATTGGCAATCCCAAAAACCTTTCCACCGGTAGCCATTGCGACCGCTACATTTCCTTTTTTTATTTCTTCCCAGTTTTTATATTTGGTTACAATCTCAAATATAAACAAGAACAGAACCATGCAAAGGACTGTGACGCTGTAATAGCCCGCCGTTTGTACAAATGAATTTTCCCAAAAAGAGTCCATTCAAATCATTCCCCTTTTTAACAGGGGGTTCAGCGGGCGTTACTTAAATTCGACAACTGTTACGCCACTCCCGCCTTCCCCTGCTTCTCCAAGTCTTATACGTTTAACTGCTCGATGATGTTTCAAATATTCCGTAACTCCCGACCTAAGTGCACCTGTTCCTTTCCCGTGAATGATAGAAACACGCGGATAGTTGGCAAGAAGAGCATCATCAATATATTTTTCAACTTTACGCAGGGCATCTTCATACCGCTCACCGCGTATGTCGAGTTCGAGCCCCACATGATAGTCTCTTCCTTTGACGGTGGCAAGAGGCTTTGGCTCAGGCTTTTGTTCAGATTTGATGAATTCCATATCCTTTTCGGCCACTTTCATTTTTAAAACACCCGCCTGTACCTGCCATTCTTTCTCGCCCATTTTTTCCAGCAAAGTCCCTTTCCGCCCGAATGTAGTAATCATAACCTCATCACCCGGCTGCAGCTCGCGCTTTTGTTTGGAATTTTTAGTCCGGCCAGTTTCTTTATTCAATTCAGGAACAGCGGTATCAAGCCTTCTGCGCGCCTCGATTAATTCATGTTCTTTTACTTGTGCGTTGCCTTCTATTCTCATTCTTCGCAATGAGCTGATTACATCTTCAGCTTCAGTCCTTGCTTTCTCCACAATCTCGACTGCTTTTCGCTCGGCATTTGCATACATTTCTTTTTCCCGCTCATAAAACTCAATCATCTGCTTTTGTAAATCCTGATGAAGCTTTTCAACATTTTTTAAATAAAAATGAGCCTCTTCATAATCACTCTCAGCCTCTTTTCGGCTTTTCTCCAAAGATGCAATCATGTTTTCCACTTCGTTACTTTCCGTATCTATGAACGATTTTGCATGTGTAATAATGGCTTCAGATAATCCAAGTCGCTTGGAAATTTCAAATGCATTGCTTCGCCCGGGCACACCAATCAAAAGTCTGTAAGTTGGCTTTAGAGTCTCAACATCAAATTCCACACTTGCATTGGTAACTCCTTCACGATTATACGCATATGCTTTCAATTCGGGATAATGTGTTGTAGCGATCACGCGAGCCCCTCGGCTATATACATCGTCTAATATAGAAATGGCCAGCGCCGAACCTTCCTGTGGATCTGTCCCAGCACCAAGCTCATCAAAAAGAACCAAGCTTTCATCATTTACAAGTTTCAATATATCTACAATATTGACCATATGTGAAGAGAAGGTACTCAAACTCTGCTCAATAGATTGTTCATCGCCGATATCTGCAAATACTTCCTTGAAAACAGCCAGCTCCGATTCCTCCGATGCAGGAATAAGCAGACCCGATTGTGCCATCAGAGTAAGAAGCCCGAGCGTTTTCAATGTAATCGTCTTCCCCCCCGTATTCGGTCCGGTAATGACGATCGTGGAAAAATCTATTCCAAGAGTAATATCATTTGCCACAACCTCTTCTGGAGGAATCAACGGATGCCTAGCCTTAAACAATTGAATGCGCCCTTCCTTATTAATACCAGGTCTAGTTGCCTTCATCGATTTTCCAAAACGCGCCTTGGCAAAAATAAAGTCAAGGGATTCCATAACTTTCACTAGGACAAACAGATCGTCAGCTACTTCAGCCACTTTTCCGGATAATTGGATGAGTATCCGTTCAACTTCACGATTTTCTTTCACATGTAATTCACGAAGACCATTATTCAAATCAACGACTGCCTGCGGTTCGATGAACAAAGTCTGTCCTGAAGATGACTGGTCGTGTACGATCCCTGGATAGTTAGAGCGATACTCCTGCTTAACCGGAATAACGAAGCGCTCATTCCGGATGGTGATAATAGCGTCGGAAAGCATCTTCTGTGCATTTCTTCCGCGGATAAGGCTTTCAAGCTTCTCCCTTATCCTGCTCTCATCCCTTCTTTTTTTAAGCCTGATGCTCCTTAATTCCGTGCTTGCAGAATCCAACACTTCGCCGCCTTCATCAATGGCGTTCTTTATCTCATGCTCCAATGGTGTCATGACAGCAATTTGATCGGATTTTCCTGATAAAATAGGAATCTCCAATCCGTTATCTTCAATCATTTCCTCTATAAAACGCTTCATTGTACGACCTGCATGGATCGTGCTTCCGATTTGTACAAGCTCAATGGGATTTAGCACCCCACCGATTTGCGTACGCTTAATATGCGGGGTGATATTAAAGATCCCATTTAAAGGAGCATGTCCCTTTAACCTAAGTACATGAGCTGCTTCGTCTGTCTCCTCTTGAAGCAAGACAACCTCCTCAAAAGAGGTAGACGGCTTCAGCCTTCTAATCCTTTCCACTCCCAGCTCAGAGGCCGCGAATTCCTCCAGTTGCAGAAGAATTTTATTAAATTCTAGCGTCTTTAATATTTTTTCATTCATGAACTTTGCTTTAAGTCCCCTTTCCCAAAAGCCTAATCATTCCGCTGTAAAAACTTAACTAATTGCTCTGGCTCCCATGTGTTAATAACAGATGAGCTCTGCACCCAGCCTTTTCTCGCAAATGCTGTACCGAGTAGCATAAAGTCAAGGTTCCTGATATTATGCGCATCTGTATTGATTACCAGCTTCACTTCTTGCTCCTGAGCATGCCGTAAATGTTCCGCTGCTAAATCCAGCCTAGCGGGATTAGCGTTCAGCTCCAATGCTGTATCCGTCTCCTTGGCCAGTTCAATCAACTTTTTAACATCTACATCATAACCCTCACGCCTACCTATCAGCCTTCCAGTCGGATGAGCGATAATGTCCACATGGGGATTTTCCAAAGCGTTTCTCAATCGCTCCATAATCTTTTCCCGCGACTGGGAAAAGATTGAATGAATGGATGCAATGACAATATCAAGCTCTCTAAGCAGACCATCATCATAATCAAGGCTTCCATCTGGCAAAATATCCATTTCAATACCCGATAAAATTAATATATCATCATACTTCTCATTTAACTCTTTAATTTCTTCATTCTGTCTTTTGATACGGTCAACAGTCAAGCCGTTGGCCACTCTTAAAAATTGGGAGTGATCCGTTATCGCCATATATTGGTAGCCTTTCTCCCTACAAGCTTCCACCATTTCCTCTAAGGAAAAAGCACCGTCTGACCAGGTTGTGTGCATGTGAAGATCGCCTTTTATATCGTCAATATGGATGAACTTTGCACTGCTATCATATTCCTCAACTTCTTTACCGTCCTCCCTAATTTCCGGTGGAATAAACGGTAAATTAAAGTGATGGAAAAAGTCGCTTTCGGATTGAAAGGTTTTGACTTCACCTGTTTCTGTATTCTCCACGCCATATTCACTGATTTTTTCCCCTCTTGCTTTTGCAAGCTGGCGCATACGGACATTATGTTCAGCAGAACCAGTAAAATGATGCAGTGCCGTTGCAAATTCACAGGGAGTGACAATGCGAAAATCAACGGAGATACGATACTGACCGCCTTCCATCAAAAGGGTCACTTTAGTACCCCCGCTTGCCGTCGCTTCTCCAGCTCCTTCAAGCTTGAGCAACTTTTCTTTGACAGTCTGCGGATGGTCTGTTGCAATGATAAAATCAAGATCCTTGATTGTTTCCCTTACCCGCCTAAGGCTTCCGGCCCTTGAAAAACGGGAAATTTCCTTAATCTCTTGTAAGGAAGCTTCAATGGACTCCGCCATCGGAATCATATAGGAAATAGGTAATCGCTCTGGCTGTTTGCCCATTGATGCCAATGCCTCTTTTATATTTTCTTCCGTTTTTTTGCCGAAGCCTTTGATTGTTCTAATCTTGCCTGTCTCACAAACTTCTTTTAATGATGTCACATCAACAACGTCAAGTTCTTTATATAATCTTGCGATGCTCTTGCCACCGAGCCCGGGAATTTGCATAAGGGGAATTAATCCTTTAGGCACTGTTTCTTGAAGTTCCTGTAGGACAGAAGACACGCCGTTTTCAATAAATTCCTCGATAACTGCCGCCGTTCCCTTTCCAATAGATGGAATTTTTGTAAAGTCCTCAATTTCTGATAAACTCCTGTCATCCGCTTCCATTGCAGCAGCCGCTTTTCTGAATGCGGCCGTCTTGAATGGATTTTCCCCTTTGAGCTCCATATAAACCGCAATTTGTTCCAATAAACGAATGACATCTTTTTTATTTACTCCCATTTCTGTCACCAACCGTTCTCCATTCTCCTGCCTCTCATTTTAACAAATAAGACTGCTAAAAGAAAAACTTCTCTTCGCAAAGAGAAGTTAGCTTTGGATATAGTCAATCCACCATTTTTTCAATTCAGCAGATAAAAAAGGTGTATAATGAATCATCCCTTTGGCAAGGAATGAACCATTGATGGCCTCCTGAATTGCCGGAATCGGAAGTAATGCCGCAATATATAACAATATAAAAATCATTAAATAAACTTCCAAAAATCCAAGAATGCCGCCAGCCCAGACATTCAGTGTTTTTAAGACTGGAAGGCTCGCAACAAAATCAAGTGCTGACCCGATGATACCGAGAACGATTCGGACAGCAAAAAAGATAATGACAAATGCAATAGCACGATAAAAGGCCTCATCCATCCCTACCCCATCGAAAACCATTTGCAATGTCTTTCCCGGATCAAAGTCCGGATATGGAATCCAAAGGCGGAGTTTGGGAGCCAAATCATCATAAAAAATATAGGCTATGACAAAAGAAACAACGAAGCCAATCATGTGAATCAGTTGAAGAATAAATCCCCTTCTAAGTCCGACAAAAAAACCAATGATCAAAATGATCAATAAAGCTAAACTTAACATACATATTTCATTCCTTTAAACGCGAAAGCTCTTGTTCCAGATGCTCCAAGCGCTCTTGAAGTTTAATTTGCTCATGGACAGCGTTAACAGCCGTTAAAACAGCCAGCTTGCTAGTATCAAGACTGGGGTTCACCGATCGGATTTCCCGCATTTTCTCATCAACAAGCTTTGCTACTAGTTTCATATGCGCTGACGTCTCTGTCCCTGTAATGATATAATGTTGCCCATAGATTGTAACTGGAGTGCGGGTCTTTTCACTTGACGACAACGTAATGCCCCCATTTCTTCATGTAAAGCTTTAGAGTGCGTGTTAAAAAGTTTCCAAATTTAGAAGCAAAAAGTCGATTCGGAATGTACGCTTTTAATGAGCAACACAGAGGCAAGCCATCGAAAAGATTTGCCACTTAATTTTGGTGACTTTTTGAACTTCCCTCTCATATGCGCCCAGATTTTATCGAGCTCCGCCCGATACATTTCCTCTGAAATCTGTGGCATCCGCCGGAGGTTTTCACTTTATTTAACCTGGGTTTAAAATTCCCACTAAATGGAATATCAATATACATTCATCTCACCACTTACAAAGCTGGGAGACTTCTGCTGAATGAAGTTAAAATATTTTTCCATGTGAAAAATCCTATCTTATATCATAGCATGAATAAAAAAAGATGGGAATTATTTATCAGGATACAGCAATTATAAATCAGGAGGATGCTCTTATGGCCAATACAGTAATTCAAACAACAATGGAAGAAATTAAGAAGATGAAACAACATTATCAGCCTTACCTATCGGAAAAAACCCCTCCCGGAAGTGTCTTTTTTGCTAAGAAAAACAGCTGCGTCATCACTGCCTATAAATCAGGGAAAGTCCTGTTTCAGGGAGCCAGAAACGAAGAAGAAGCATCACAATGGGGCAAACCTGCCTCAAAACAGGCAAAACATTCTTCTTCACCGAAGGTATCAGGAAATCCACTGCCAGACAATATCTCAAGTCTGTCCATCATAGGCTCCGACGAAGTTGGAAAAGGCGACTACTTTGGGCCGCTCATTGTCGTGGCAGCATATGTAAAATCCGACCAGATTCCTCTCGTGAAAGAACTGGGCGTTAAGGACTCAAAAGACTTGACAGACCCCCAAATTGTTAAAATAGCCAAAGACTTGCTCACTTTTTTACCTTATAGCCTACTGAAGCTGGATAATCCAAAATACAACAAACTTCAAGCATCAGGCATGACACAAGGAAAAATGACGGCTATCCTGCACAACCAAGTACATCATTATCTTCTCGAGAAGATTTTACCTGAAAAGCCAGATGCCATCCTGGTTGATCAATTTGCCCAGGCTCCTGTCTATTACAAGCACTTAAAAGGGCAAAAAGTAATTCAGAAAGAAAGAGTCTATTTCAGCACGAAAGCAGAAGGTATCCATTTAGCAGTAGCTGCGGCATCTATCATAGCCCGTTACGCTTTTATTCGCGCCTTTGAGGGATTAAGCAAACAAGCCGGGTTTACAATACCAAAAGGAGCAGGAGCAAAAGTTGACCACGCTGCTGCCAGACTCATTCAAGAAAAAGGTATTCATGCATTGAACAAGTTCACAAAACTGCATTTTGCAAATACAGAAAAAGCCAAAAAGCTGGCGAGGATGTAGAAAAGACGGAAGGCTGGCTGTGCACTGCCACTTCACTTGTATGAGTCAAGCGAAGTCGACGTCAGCCTCTCAACAATTCCGGCTTTCATAAGAAAGACTTAAGCGCGCAGCTTAGCCGATTTTGATTAGACAAGCTTTATCCTTGCACCAGCGACGTCCTGTCGCTTCGCCGGCACTTGTACTTCCTGTTCGGCACAGCTAGATTATTAAATCTTAATTCAGTAGAGTGATCTTTAACACCTTTTCGAAAGGAGTCTCCCACTTCTAAGTCAGCAAGTGCAACAACACGAGTGAAAGTGGGGGGACTTCTGCTGAATGAAGTTAAAAATGCGCCCTATTGCAGGGACATACCGATCAATTGGTCGTCGTTTGCTGAAGGCTTACCTCTTCCATCTGTATTATTTGTAATATAATATAGTGTTCCTTTTTCAATGATAACATCTCGGATACGGCCATTTCCATTTGCAAAAATTTCCTCCTTCTTATTTTGCAAATCAAAAATTCTTACAGCCTCTCCACGGAGATTAGCGATATAGAGTCTACCATCGTGATAAGCTATTCCACTTGGCGCCCAGGTATTTCCATTTGTATGAAATAAGGGAGACTCCATTCCGTTACCTTCTTCACCACCTTGAATAATCGGCCATCCATAATTATGTCCGGATTCAATTTTATTGATTTCATCATGGGCACTTTGTCCATGCTCAGCTGCATATAACTGACCTGTCTCGTCCCATGCCAGGCCCTGGGGATTACGGTGTCCGAGTGAATAGATCGGCGAGCCTGTAAATGGATTGTCTTCTGGAACAGAACCGTCCATTTCCAACCGCAAGATTTTCCCTGCAAAACTTTCCAATTGCTGGGCAAGCTCAGGTTTTGCTGCATCTCCAGTTGTCACATATACCTTGTCGTCCGGACCTAGTTTCACCCTGCCCCCATTATGGATATCGGCACCCGGTATCCCTTCCAACAATGCTGCCATTTCAAACCATTGATCCTCATCTTTTCGCAATCGTACCAGACGATTCAAAACCTCGCCATCCTCTATATAGGTATGGTAGGCCAATGCTTCAACATTCGTATCTGGTATCAGCTCAAAACCAAGGAAGCCCCCTTCTCCCTTAGTGTATAAAGTCTTATTCAATAGGACTGGTTCACGTTTTACCTTCGCAGACTTAACTGCTATTTCGGCTATTGTTCCATTTCGTTCACTTATAAAAAAAGTAGAGTTTTTCTTCGTAATGGACCAAGGTATTTCCAGCTGATCAGCAAACCGAGCCTCAATAATCATTCCAGATGCTGGCTGATTCTCCTCTTCACTATCATCAATCAATTTGGATTGTGAACAAGCAGCCTGAAATAATATGAGCGAAATCAGAAAAAACCTTTTCATTTTAGCCCTCCATTCCCTAGACAATCTTTAGATATTTTCTTACGACCTGATCCATTTCCTTCATGATTCATCCAATATGATAGACCTCCACTAACAATCGATATACATCTGAAATATAACTGACATGACCATCAATGGGCCGTTTTGCGTATTCTTGCAACCTTTGGGTAGGCAGGCTTTTGTCAAATGCTGTCCTGCATCCCGAAAGACGCGGTCTCACTCTACAATAATCTGACCTCCGTAAAATGAAAAAAAACTATTCTAATTGAATTAAATAGGCTAAAAATGCCAATTAATTGACTATATTTAAATAAATCGTTAGGATGATTTTTAACGCAACGGATGAGAAAAGTCAGGTGATTCGTAATGGCAGGAACTAAGAAAACGCATAAACCATGGGTTCTTGTTTTAACCATTGGTCTCGGCACATTATTGAACCCATTGAATTCATCTATGATTTCTGTAGCCTTGACACGGATGCAGGAGGATTTCGAACTTACATTTGCCGATGCTTCCTGGCTAATTTCAGTATTTTATCTTGCCAGTGCCGCAGGTCAGCCCGTCATGGGAAAATTGAGCGATATGTTCGGACCAAAGAGAATGTTTCTTGCTGGACTTGTTACGGTTGCAACCGCTTCAATGTTGGCACCATTCTCTCCCAACTTTCCTTTTTTACTTGGGTGCCGGGCACTTCAGGCAATTGGCAGCTCCACCTTATTTCCGAGTGGAATGAGTATGGTGCGAACAAGCATTACAAAAGGACAGGCTAAAGCCTTGGCGACGCTTTCAATTTTTGCTTCTACTTCCGCCGCTTTTGGTCCATCCATAGGTGGACTATTAATTGATTCATGGGACTGGCCTTCCATTTTCATTGTAAACTTTCCCTTTATCATTGTCTCATTTATCATGGCCATTTTTATTTTACCTGAAAAAGGACAAGGAAAATTCGAGCTGGCGCGTATCGACTTTCTTGGCATCAGCCTGTTTATCATTGCAGTGATTGGTCTAATTCTGTTTCTTTTATCATTGGATACACAGATTCATTGGTGGGCATTTATAATCTTTGCTGTTGCATCTGTTAGCTTTTATTATTATGAAAAGAGACAGACAGAGCCTTTTATTGATGTCAATAGACTAAAAAAGAATCCAACTGTCACGCTGATTTACCTTCAATTTATCACTGTTAATCTTGTTTATTATTGTTATTTCTTCGGTTTTCCGACGTTCCTACAACAAGTCAAAAAATACAGTCCTGGAGATACCGGCCTAATTATGCTTGCCTTGGCAGGATTCGGCGTCATTGTATCGCCGTTTGTAGGAAGGCTGATTGACCGCCATGGGCCTAAGCCCGCTCTGATTATCGGATCGTCGATTCTTTTAACCGGAACAGCACTTCTGCTTACCTTGCATGACACGTCATCTCTTTCTTGGCTGCTAGTCATCATGGCCGTTTTGGGAATGAGCAACGGATTCAGCAACATTTCCATGCAGACAGCCCTTTATGAGCACGTCAGGCCGGAGGATACAGGATCAGCATCGGGGCTATTCCAAACAAGCCGATATTTGGGATCTATCCTATCATCCAGCCTACTGGGATTGGCCTTTAACCGCCATTTGGACATCCAGCACCTGCATAACGTCGCGCTGATCTGCCTTGTTTTCTGTGCTCTAGTACTTTTCCTATCAATTAGGCTGCCGGGCCGTGGAACAAAATTAGAAAAATTAGGGGTCTGACCCCCAGTGCGGTAACGCGTTAAAGTAGGATAGGGGTCTGACCCCCGATGCGGTAACGCGTTAATGCAGGATAGGACATTCCTTTTCAAAATTGGGGAGATTTTATGTGTATCATTTTTATTGCTTATCGCTGCCATCCACAATATAACTTGATTACAGCAGCAAATCGAGACGAATTTTACAAACGTCCTGCTAAGGCGGCATATTTTTGGAAGGACCATCCTTCCATTTTAGCCGGAAGGGATTTGGAGAAAATGGGCACTTGGATGGGCGTCACCCGGACTGGCAGATTTGCCGCGCTGACCAATTATAGAAACCCTTCGGAATTCGATAAAACAGACAAAAAATCAAGGGGACATATCGTTCGCGACTTTTTGGCCGGTGATGAAACCTCTCTCGAATTTTTAAAAAAGCTTCAGCAAGTAAGTTTGGACTATAGAGGGTTCAATTTATTCGTTTCAGATGGGGACAGCTTGATGTATTACTCTAATATCGGGAATGAAATCAAACAGCTAGAACCTGGAATTTATGGGCTGAGCAATGACCAGCTAGATACTCCGTGGCCTAAAGTTGAAAAAGGCAAACAAACATTAAAACAAATACTTGATAACGAATTCAATCATGAACGGCTATTCTCTCTCCTTGGTGATCAAGAAACAGCTCCGGAAGAGAAATTACCGCAAACCGGCGTTCCATTACAGCTTGAAAAAACACTATCATCCATTTTTATTAAAAGTCCTGATTATGGGACACGCTGCTCAACTGTTCTGACCATTGATCAACATCAAAAAATCCATTTTATTGAAAAGACGTTTATGCCCCATGAGATTGATGAGAAAGAGTTCACGTTTATATCTAAGTAAAACTAAAAAGCTGCTGTCGGCATTTTTAATCCACAGCAGCTTTTATTTTTTCGGCAAATGAATCACTACACCTTGGACAACACGAATATTTTCATCATCAATCTGTCCTTCACGCTCATCTTCTTTCTTACTCCAGTTTCCGATGAGACAAAAAAGTGCAATCCCATAGCTTGTGAGCTGGATGACTTTCAAAATACCTCCGCCAAGCTGCTGGTCGTAAACTGCTGACAGCGATGGGAACATTTCTCCAGCCACTGCTGTATATAACGTATAATGTTCCTCTGTTATCCCAATAAGCAGAAAAATTCCAATCGGCATCAGCAAAACTGAGTTCAAAAAAATATACGCCACCCTCGTAAAATACGAGAATTTGCTAATCTCCGGTAATGGCATGATAATCGTCCACCACATCAAAAAGCCCGTAAAAACCAGAAAAACTTGGCTGCTAATCGAAAGAACTGTACTTTGCTGAATTAGGTTGAATATTGGCGGAGCAAAATAAACTGTTAACGCTCCGTTAAACAGCAATGCAGCCATCCATGGGTGTCCTAGCAGCTTAATCGTAAATTTCAGCCTATGGTTCCAGAAGTATTGTCGAATCCATTGGGGAGGCATACTTAAAATAAACAATGGCAGTACAATGAACAATACTGTCATGACCTCGATTACATGAGCACTGAAAGCAAAAGAGTCTGCAGCTACTTTGAACGGACTTCCTTTAACAATATAAAACAAAACTGCCGCTGTATAATAGTAAGCCATTTGTTTCTTCGTCACCTTATAGTTGGAAGAATGCATGATTTTTTTTGCATAAATGACTGAAACTAATGCAATGACTATAAACGTTATCGGGCTCCACATCTCGTACCAAGTAAAGCCTGAGAAAACATTCCAATTCACAAAAATCCTCCTCCCCCTTCCATGGATGACCATGAAGGATGAAACAGGTTTAGGGGTTTTAAAAAAACATTAGATCATGGAGGCCTATGCCTTTTAGACAAAACAAACCGGCGCCACTTAATAGAACGATTTCCTTTATAAGGACATTCTATCACATTTCAGCCAAGCATCTCCCTCAATCCATAAAAATCATTAAAAAAGGGATAAAGTGAAGGTCAGGTCCTTTGCAGCTGCCATTAAAAGCTTTCGGTAAAATTGGGGCACGATTGTTTGGAGAAGGTCTCAGTAAGAATGTTCATCATTAAACGTAGTTCAAACCCAAATTACAAAAATCAGTCGGTCAAAAAACAAAAATCGTTTTCGTCCGACTGATTTACTTTAAGAAGCTTTTTAGAAAGCCCGATTAGAGATGATGAACACTTCTTGCCTTTAGCTGCGCAGCTCTGCACCAGCTTTTTCTTTTAATGCTGCCAACACTTTTTCATGGATTTTTGTAACTTCCTCATCCGTTAGCGTTCTTTCAGGATCAGCATAGGTCAATGAGAAAGCAATTGATTTTTTGCCCTCTTCCATATTTTTTCCTTCATAGAGGTCGAATACATGAACGTCTGTCAGCAGCTTTTTACCAGAATCTTTAATGATTGATTCGAGCATTGCTGCATGGACATCCTTATCCACAACAAGTGCAATGTCTCGTGTAATTGATGGGTAACGCGGGATTGGCACATATCGCAATTCAGGAAGCTCGTAATCAAAAACTGGTTCAGCCTGAATTTCAAATACATAAGTCTCCTTCAGGTCAAGGTCCTTTTGCAAGTTGGGATGAACCTGTCCAGCAAATCCGATAACTTCTCCATCCACTAAGACTTCCGCTGTTCGTCCCGGATGCATACCATCCATTTGAACAGCCTGCCAGGAGATATGTTCTTCAAGCCCCAGCTTCTTAAATAAGCCTTCCAGGATTCCTTTGACTACATAAAAGTCAACCGGCTTTTTCTCCCCCTGCCAAGCATTATCCACCCACAAGCCTGTAACAGCTCCGGCAATATGCTCCCGTTCTTCCGGCTGCTTGCCTTCACCTTCATTCAAAAAGACCGAGCCGATTTCGTAAAGGGCAATTGATTCATTTTTCCTGGCCACATTATACGATATGGCTTCAAGCATTTGTGGAACAAGACTTAATCTCAACCGACTTCGCTCTTCACTCATCGGCATAGACAGCGTGACAGGTGGACGCTTTTCAATTGAAAACATTGCTGCCTTTTCTTCGCTAGTCAAAGAGTAGGTAATTGCTTGAAACAAGCCAGCTCCTTCAAAGACGCCTCTTACTGTTCTGCGTTTTTCTTGGAGTTTGCTTAAACCACCTGGAGTTGCTTCTCCTCTAGGCAGAGTTTTCGGAAGTTGGTCATATCCATATAGACGCGCAACCTCTTCAACCAAGTCCTCTTCGATTGTAATGTCTCCTCTGCGGGTTGGTACAGTGACAGTAAATACATCTTCTTCGACTACTACTTCGAACTGCAGTCTTTCAAAAATCTTCATAACTTCTGCTGAAGTGATGTCCGTACCGAGAACACGATTAATTTTCTCCAAAGAAATCGATACAATCGCTGGCTCGATTGTTAACTGGTCATCTTCCACAAGCCCTTCAAGCACTTCTCCACCAGCATACTTTGCTATTAACTCAGCTGCACGCTCTGCTGCCGGTTTTACCCTATTCGGATCTACACCTTTCTCATAGCGGCTGCTCGCTTCACTTCTTAGGCCATGATATTTTGACGTGCTCCGTATCGATCCACCTGTAAAATAAGCGGACTCCAACAAAATGGTTGTAGTTTCATCGCATACTTCTGAATCCGCTCCTCCCATCACACCTGCGAGTGCTACTGGAACAGTTCCATTCGTAATGACAAGCTGATCAGAAGTCAATGTGCGCTCCGTATCATCAAGCGTTGTGATCTTCTCACCTTCTGTTGCTAGACGGACAACCACTTCCTTTGAACCGAACCGGTCATAGTCGAAAGCATGAAGGGGCTGACCATATTCAAGTAAAATATAGTTTGTGATATCAACGACATTATTATGAGGCCGAATACCTGCTGACATTAGACGTCCCTGCATCCATAATGGCGAAGGTCCAATTTTCACATTTTTTATAACTTTTGCTGTATAAAGCGGATTTTCCTTCGGAGCTTTTACTTTAACAGAAATATAGTCAGAAGCTTTCTCTTTAGAAACTTCATAGGTACTTTCCGGTAACTGAACCGTTTTCCCCAAAATAGCTGCTGTTTCATAAGCAACGCCAATCATACTAAGCGCATCTGCACGATTGGGAGTCAGATCAAGCTCAAGTACTTCATCGTCCATGTTTAAAAATGACAAAGCATCAGAGCCAACCTCTGCGTCTGCAGGGAATACATAGATTCCTTCGGCGAATTCTTTTGGTACAAGCTTTCCTTCAAAGCCAAGCTCCTGAAGTGAACAGATCATTCCATTTGATTCTTCGCCGCGGAGCTTCGCTCTTTTTATTTTAAAATTACCTGGAAGAACGGCGCCCACTTTTGCGACAGGTACCTTTTGTCCTTTAGCGACATTTGGCGCCCCACAAATGATTTGGACAGGCTCTTCTTCACCAATATCCACCTGACACATTTTCAATTTATCGGCTTGTGGATGCTGAGTGCAATCAAGGACTTCACCAACAACGACATCCTTCACTCCATCACTTAATTTTTCAATTCCATCTACTTCAATACCGCTTCTTGTTATTTTTTCAGCTAATTCAGCTGCGGAAACACCATTTAAATTGACATAATCCTGCAGCCATTTATATGAAACCAACATGTGTTTAACCTCCCGAATTATTCTTGAACAGCAAATTGTTTGAGGAACCGGATATCATTCGTATAGAAATGGCGAATATCGTCAATTCCGTATTTCAGCATAGCAATCCGATCAGGCCCCATTCCAAAAGCGAAACCTGTATATTTCTTCGAATCGAAACCAGCCATTTCCAAAACGTTTGGATGAACCATACCTGCACCCAACACTTCGATCCAACCAGTTTGTTTACATACCCGGCAGCCTTCTCCATGACAAATTTTGCAGGAAATATCCATTTCCACAGAAGGCTCTGTGAATGGGAAGAAGCTTGGGCGCAAACGAATTTCACGGTCAGCACCGAAAATCTTTTTCGCGAATACTTCAAGCGTTCCTTTTAAATCACCCATTGTGATATTTTCATCGACGACAAGTCCTTCAATCTGCATGAATTGATGAGAGTGTGTGGCATCATCATTGTCACGCCGGTACACTTTTCCCGGGCAAATGATTTTAACAGGCCCTTTACCTTCATGCTTTTCCATCGTTCTGGCCTGAACCGGCGATGTATGGGTACGCATTAAAATTTCTTCAGTAATATAAAAAGAGTCCTGCATATCGCGAGCCGGATGCCCTTTCGGCAAATTCAAAGCCTCAAAGTTATAATAATCGTGCTCAACTTCAGGCCCTTCCGCTACTTTATATCCCATCCCAATGAACAAATCCTCGATTTCTTCGATGATTTTTGTAAGTGGATGGCGATTTCCAGTTGCTACAGCCCTTCCCGGAAGTGTCACATCAATCGTTTCGGCTTCCAGTTTCTTGGCTACAGCCTCATTCTCAAGTTCACGATTCTTGTTTTCAAGCGCCTTTGTAATGGTTTCTCTGATCATATTTCCGAGAGCTCCCATTTTTGGCCGCTCTTCTGCCGACAGTTTCCCCATTCCCCGCAATACTTCAGTAATCGGTCCTTTTTTTCCAAGATAAGAGACGCGCACTTGGTTCAACTCTTTTAAATCTGAAGCAGCTCTAACTTCCTCAAGAGCCTTCCGCTCCAGTTCTTTCAACTTTTGCTCCATTTATATATCCTCCTTCTTTTAATCCAATAAAAAGTTACGGTCAAGCCGAAACGAAGACAATAAAAAAAGCCCGCCCCCAAAAAGGGACGAGGCTATGGTCGCGGTACCACCCTTATAAACATTCTCATGTTCACTTCATTGTCATAACGGCAAGGCCGGTGCATCTTTACGAAATTACAGATAAACATTTGTAATGACGGTCCCGATGCCGACTCAGGAGGTGAATTTTTCACCTGGATTCCCAGCTAAAAGTGCTTGCAGTCATGGCACTTTCTCCCTGTAAGCGTCCTCCGGTTACTTTTCTCCATCATAGTCGTTCACTATATTAAGATATTCACATTATAGACGTTCCAAGTAATAATTTCAAATCGGTTTTCGCAAATGATAAAGCAATATGCCCGCAGCTATTGCAACATTAAGGGATTCACTTTTTCCATAGAGTGGAATATATAAGTTTTTATCTGTCTGCTGAAGAACATCGGGAGCTACTCCTGCTCCTTCATTCCCCATAATCAAAGCAAAGGAATCTGATGCGGGAACATTCATAAAAGGCTCCGCATTTTCAAGGGCCGTTCCGTAAACCGAAATATTAGCAGCCTTTGATTTTTTTATCCACTCCACTAAATTTCCGGTTTCCATCTGTAAATGAAAATGACTTCCCTGAGCTGAGCGAATTACCTTTGGATTATAAACATCCCCTGTTCCTTCTCCAAAAATAACAGCATCGATTCCTGCCGCATCTACCGTCCGGATCATCGTTCCAATATTACCTGGGTCCTGTACCCCGTCAAGCAAAAGCAGTTTTCGATGAATGGCAAGATCCACTCCCGCAGCTCTTTTTTTACATACTGCAAATATACCCTGAGGAGTTTCAGTTGCTGAGATAGATTGGCTGATTTCTTCAGAAATCAATGTTACCGGAAACTTTTTCAACCGTTCAAATTCGAAGGCAGTATAATTGCTTCGAACCATAATTTCAATAATCTCATCAGTTTTTAAAGCTTCTTCAATTAAATGAGCGCCTTCCAATAAATATTGACCGGATTGATCCCGCCCTTTTTTGGTAAGTAATTTTTTCCAATCCTTGACCCGCGTATTTTTCGCGGATTTAAGTTCTTCCTTCATTATCCAATTCCTTTCCGGGACAATTCTTTTTTCATTATAGAGGAAATTTTAACAGTCACCAAATAATAATTGGCTTGTTTCTACCGTCTTCAACTTTCACCACTACCATTTATGCATAATTCAGCTCGTTTGCGAAAAGCTAACGGAAGAATCTTTTGAAAAGGAGCCAATTGGATGGATCTTAACATTAGAAGAGCTGTAATCCATAATGTTGCTGAAAACAATCAAGATCAATTGCGTGATACGATAGTGGATGCCATGCAGAAAGGCGAGGAAAAATATTTGCCTGGATTAGGAGTGCTTTTTGAAGTGATCTGGCAGAACGCTGATGATCAGGAGAAAAACATGATGCTTGGCACACTTGAAAATGGATTGAAACAGGGATAAGCGGCGGTGTTGACCAGCCGCTTTTTTTATTAGCTTTTATGAGCCAACAGCTCAAACTTTTCTTAGCCTGGCCGCTAAAAAAACACCTTGAATGCCTCCACTCCATAATTGGCTGCGACCCCAAACACAATCGACCAGATCAACAGACTGATTGTCATCCAAAGAAGGGTCCAATTTTTTGCAGCGCCGAGAGTCAACCCGATAAATGCAGCAACGTGGATGCCGATCAAAATAGGACCAAGCAAAGCCAGTCCTGGCAGTCCATATTTGTTCCAGATTCTTTTTGCTCGCGCCTCCCGTTTACCGCTTTCTTTTAATTCCCCTCTTTTTTTGAAAAGATAATTCTTGATAGGTTCAAATAAATAGATGACCAAGATAGTTGTTAATAAATTTCCCGCAAAACTGAATATCACAACAAAAGCAGGCTGCAGCCCGCTAATAATGGCAACCGGGATTACCGCAGCTATTTCAATCCACGGCACTCCGGCCAAAAGGAAAACAACAATATATTCCCATAGATTCCCCATACATTTCTCCCTTTATCTGTATTCTTATTAGACAATACAGCAAAATTGATTTTCTGAAAAGAAAAAAGCAGAAAATCATGCACCTAGTAGATGAGCGAACAAAAAAGCACACCACTAGGTGTGATGTACTTTTTATTCAGCAACTTAATCAAATATGATTTTATCCACTGCTTCTTTATCCAGACGCTTAACTACTTCAGTAATGAGTTTAACCGCATTTTCATAGTCATCACGGTGCAAAAGAGCTGCATGTGTATGGATATAGCGAGTAGCGATTGTAATGGCCAATGACGGAGCACCTTCACCTGCCAAATGCGTAGATCCTGCATCCGTTCCTCCACCAGGCATAGCGTCAAATTGATAGGGAATACCCAAGTCATCCGCTACCCCTGTTACGAAATCACGAAGACCTTTATGGGAGACCATTGAAGCATCATATAGCATGATTTGTGGTCCCTCTCCCATTTTACCTTGCGCCTCCTTGTCGGAGACACCCGGAGTATCACCCGCAATACCGACATCCACTGCGAATGCAATGTCCGGTGCGATTTTGTTTGCGGCTGTTTTGGCTCCTCTTAAACCCACCTCTTCCTGTACGGTACCTACACCGTATACAATGTTGGGGTGATTTTCGCCTTTGAGATTTTTTAGAACATCGATGGCAATGGCGCAGCCAATACGGTTATCCCATGCTTTGGCAAGAAGCATTTTCTCATTGTTCATGACAGTAAATTCAAAGTAAGGAACAACCATGTCACCCGGACGGACTCCCCATTCTCTCACTTCTTCCTTACTTGATGCTCCGATATCAATGAACATATCCTTGATTTCCACTGGCTTTTTCCGTGCTTCTGCTGATAAAATATGCGGCGGTTTGGAGCCAATAACACCTGTAATCTCGCCTTTTGCAGTAACAATCGTCACACGCTGGGCAAGCATCACCTGATTCCACCATCCTCCAACTGTTTGGAATCGAAGGAATCCCTTGTCATCGATTTGTGTAACCATGAAGCCTACTTCATCCAAATGCCCAGCCACCATAACCTTGGGTCCGCTAGAATCACCCGTTTTTTTTGCAATTAAACTTCCCAGGCCATCCGTTTCGATCCCATCTGCATATGGCTCTATGTACTTTTTCATGATGTTGCGCGGTTCTTGCTCATTACCTGGAATTCCCTTGGCGTCGGTCAAGTCTTTTAGCATTGTTAAATTTTCATCGAGCTGTTTCATTCTTATCCCTCGCTTTAGAAAATTTTTCCTTTTTAAAATTATACTGAAAAACTGAAGTATTCACAAAGAAGTTGTTGCTATTTCATTTAATATCCGTCTTGCTGGCGCTTGAAATTCACATCGTTTTTCTTCTTATACGCTTCCTGTACTTCATGCAGCGTAAAGCCAAGCGTTTGCCCTAGAACAATATATTGACGGAAGAGTTCCTCGAAATCCATTGCATCTTTTGACTGGCGAAAATCATTAATCAGCTTGTAAACCTTTAAAAAGCTGCGGTTCAAATCTTCATTGCCTTCCTGGGATACAAGAGAATATTCGCGATCTGAAAAACCGAGCTCCAGTCCAAGGGATAAAATAAAATGGACGCCATCCACGAACTCCTCCAAAATATCCTCGTGGGGGGATGGAGCCTTTTTACTCCAGAATTTAAAACTCCTTGTTTCGTTTGCCAATTCACCAACTTCAACAAGCAAAGCTAGTATCTTTTTTTCAAATAAATCTTCTCTTTGCAGATCGTGTTCCTTTTCTATATACTGGTCCAATTCATATTGCATAGCAAACCATTCCTGTATTGTCATCATTTATCAATCCTCCATAAAAAAATTATAACAAAGTTGAAACCTTTTATCGCGTTTGTCCGTATATTAGGTAGATTATGGATTGGAGGGCTCGTCATGATCTTATTATTTAGACTCGTCATTTTGGCTTTAATTATTTATCTCTTTTGTATAGCCATTAAATTTATATTGGATCCAAAAAGAAAATTGGAAAGTGCCCATGAACAAAAGAAATTCTTCTTTTACGATATTCCCGATAATATTCGAAAAAACTTTTTGATCACTTATGAAGGCGTTATGTTCGAAGGTGAGAAATATCTTGGGACAACCGAGCGTGCTTTTGAAGTCGTTTCCATTTTCATTTTTCCACACAATAATGATCTACTGCAGGGGCTAAGCTACGAGGATTTCACATTCATTGAAAATGAAGTGAAGCTGAGGTATCCCAATGCTGCCATTGACTGGAAAAGTCCTGTTAAAGAATTGGTGGAGAAAAATAGGGGTAAAGAATAACGTTCGCATGTTTAAGAAGGCTGCTCTCTCTGTGGCAGCCCTTTCCTCCAAAGATCCGCTTTCGAGCAAAGTAAAACAAGCGAAGAAAAAGTTTCGTTCGCTTGACTATTTGTGAATTATCATTTAAGCAGAGTGGTGTGAAAAGAACTCATGCCATTTGACAGTGACTACTTTCTCGCGAAGAAGATAGCAAAGAATAAAAAGTGCGATTACAATGAGGACAGCCATTCTAGGAGAAAACTGGGTGATATATTCACCAAATATCGTATAAAAAAAAGCAAGTGGTAAATTAGTAGCGAATGCCCCCTTCATAAACCCTCGAAAGTCCGGCCTTCTTTCCAGCAGACAGACATTTAGCAATTGATAGTGAAAAAATGGAATCAATCGCAATACGGCAATCTGGCCCACTGTCAATTTTGTATGCGCCCCAAACCAGTTATGCTTGACTTTCATCAATTTACCATACGTTCGCGGAATCTTTCTGATACAGAAATAGAATAGAGCGGACAATAATAACAAACCTGCCATTGAATAGACTGTCCCAAGAAAGCTGCCGAAAAGTATCCCACCTGCCATGCAAACTAACGCAACCGGTATAAACATAAATTGCCGGACGACGTGGAACAGTATAAATAGCACTGGTGCCAGAATTCCAATTCCACTCATAACCGAAAGCATGATTAACAACTGCTCATCCATGATGATCACCTGCTTTCTTCTATACATATGTATTTTTTTCCTGCTCGCTTATGACATGAACCTATATCTTAACAGAAACAAAAGCGCAAGCGCCTGTTCATTTAAGTACAGACTGAGCTGAAATGTGGAAGACGGCGTTTAGGAGCGACAAGCCTCGCGTCACTAGGATCCTGTCCATCGGAGAGCATTCCAATAAAATCTTTCTGTGACTTCATTGGATTAACAGAAAGTGACCTCAAGCCCCTGCCTTTCTGCAACTAGAGAATAGTGAGACTTCAACGAGATAAAGGAAACACGGCGCCAAAGGCCGCCACAGCCTTTGGCTTCGGAGACTTAGTACTTCCTATACAAAACGCTGCATTCTGTCGCTTCGCTTGCACTAGGACATCCTTGTCCGTCGGAGCCGATTGACTTATTGTAGGAGGAAACGTGAAGTCTGCTGGTCGATAGGTACTGGATCTGGACTCAGCATAATCTGATAAACAAATGATACACAAAAAAGCCACTCTTCTAAAATGAAGAGTAGCTTTTTTCATTATGTCATGCCAAGCACAGAAAGTGTTGGTCTTTTTTAGACAAAGAGACAGGATATCTCGCTCAAGCCTGTCCCCAACTCCGACTTCACAGGGCACAAGACAGACAACCCTGGCAGTGCCTAAAAGCACTGCTCAGTGATGTCTCGTTCTGTCTATGACGCTTTTGCTCTTAAAGAGCCGCCTTTGCTTTGTCTGCAAGTTCTGCAAATGCTTTTTCATCGGAAATAGCAAGGTCTGCAAGCATTTTACGATTTACTTCGATACCGGCAACTTTCAAGCCGTGCATCAAACGGCTGTAGGAAAGACCGTTCATGCGTGCTGCAGCATTGATACGTGTAATCCATAGTTTGCGGAAATCACGTTTCTTGTTGCGGCGGTCACGATAAGCGTACATATAAGACTTCATGACCTGCTGATTGGCAGTTTTATATAATGTATGTTTGGAACCATAATAACCTTTTGCTAATTTTAAAACTTTCTTACGACGTCTACGGGTAACTGTTCCGCCTTTTACGCGTGGCATATTATTTCCCTCCTAAATGCTCCCTAATTATTTAATGTTATCAAGTAAGTGACGAATTCTGCGGAAGTCGCCTTTGGAGACGATTGCCGACTTGCGGAGTTTCCGCTTTTGTTTCGTGGATTTATTAGCGGCCAAGTGGCTTGTGTAAGCATGTGAACGTTTTAATTTGCCGGAGGCAGTCTTTTTAAAACGTTTTGCTGCGCCGCGGTGTGTTTTCATTTTTGGCATATGAATTTCCTCCTCAAAACATTACTTTTCGTTAATCGGTGCTAGTACTAGAAACATGCTTCTGCCATCCATTCGTGGTTTGGACTCGACAGTTGCCAAATCTTTGCACTCCTCGGCAAAGCGTGTCAGTACTTGCTGACCAATTTCTTTATGAGTGATAGCACGTCCTCTGAAACGGATGGATGCCTTCACTTTGTCCCCTTTTTCAAGGAACTTGCGTCCATTGCGGAGCTTTGTATTAAAATCATGCTCATCAATTGTTGGACTTAAACGAACTTCCTTCACGTTGATCACTTTTTGGTTCTTACGCGCTTCTTTTTCTCTCTTTTGCTGTTCAAAACGATATTTCCCATAGTCCATGATTCTGGCTACTGGGGGCTTTGCGTTCGGCGCAACCAAAACAAGGTCAAGGTTAGCACGCACAGCAATTTCGAGCGCTTCATTGCGGGATTTGACACCCGCCTGTTCACCATTTTGGTCAATGAGACGAAGTTCACGGGCACGAATGCCTTCATTCACAAACATATCTTTGCTAATAGTTAGCCACCTCCAAGGTATTTTCAAGAATACTGAGTTTGAGTAAAAATAGGGCTGATCTGTTTATATATGAAATTCTTTCGCCTATCTTTATCTGATTTGATTTCATAAAAAAATGCAGGCCGCAAAAGGGACCCGCATTTAATCACACATAACATAGTGTGGATAATTGCTTACATTCATAGCCTGGCAACAGCATTGATGCGTCAATCAGGCGAGAAGCGGGCAGCTCCTTCTTACACAAACAAGTATTCGATTAACCTTATTTAGTCTATCATGGCTGCATAAATTTGTCAAATGACTGGCATGTGAAGCCTTGTGATAACAACGTTTTTTATCATACCAAATTTATGATCAGCCTGCAATGTTTATTTTTCAATGATTAGGAAAAACTTTATAAATATAGGTCAAGTGATAAGGAGGTTCACGTATATGAAAAAATGGATTTATTCCTTTTCGATCCCTTTGTTTGCTATTGGATTAGCCGCTTGTTCCAACGATCCATCAATAGATAACCATCCAAAAGAGCAGGTAGTCCCACCGCCAAATGAAAATGCAACAACAAATGACGATATCATCAGCAAAGAAGATAGCGGAAACAAATCCGATGATGGGAATGTCCAAGATATGAATGCTAAAAAGCTGATGGACAATTTCCCTTATACGAAGTTCGATCTGGAAGTCGATTATGCTTCGGATGTAGAATATGATTATGAATATGAAGAAAAGGATGCTGGTACTGGCTCGTACCGCGCGGAATTGAATGATGCTATTCATGACAAAAAGTTGAAAGGTGCAGAGGCATTTCAGTCGTTATACACCTTAATGCAGGACGTAAGGATTGATGAAAATACAGCAAAGGAAGACGCTATCCAACAGATCCTTGACACATTCCAGCTTGATACCAACTACACAAAGTTCGATTTGGAATACACAATGAAAAATGGAAAGAAAATAGAATTTGAAGATAGACAATAACAAAACCAGGTGAAGAAGAGCATTTTGGTGCTTCTTTACCTGGTTTTTTGGGGTCTTTTTGTGGGGTCTGACCCCCACCGCTTTAACGCGTTACCTCGCTGGGGGTCTGACCCCATTAGTGACCCCATTAGTTATAATTTTTTACTTCTTCCTGGATTTGTTCAATGAATTTGTTCAATGGAACAGTTTCTGTCTTTTTCTCTCCGTATTTTCTTACGTTGACTGCTTTAGCCTCGACTTCATTGTCACCAACGACAAGCATATAAGGGATTTTTTGCATTTGTGCTTCGCGGATTTTGTAGCCGATTTTCTCATCGCGCTTATCCATTTCTACACGCAAGCCGCTTGCCTTCAGTTTATCAGTAACCTGCTTAGCATAATCGAAGTGTGCATCCGGGGATACAGGAATTACTTGAACCTGAACAGGTGCAAGCCAGGTCGGGAATGCTCCTTTGTATTCCTCGATCAAAAAGGCAACAAACCTTTCCATCGTTGATACAACTCCACGGTGAATGACAACCGGACGGTGCTGTTTACCATCTTCACCAACATAGTTCAAATCGAATTTTTCAGGAAGCAGGAAGTCGAGCTGGACGGTGGATAGTGTCTCTTCTTTTCCAAGAGCCGTTTTCACCTGAACATCTAGTTTCGGTCCATAAAATGCAGCCTCTCCATCTGCTTCATAATAGTCCAAATTCAGATCATCCATCGCCTCTTTCAGCATGGACTGTGCCTTTTCCCACATGTCATCATCATCAAAATATTTCTCTTTATCTTCTGGATCTCGGTAGGAAAGCCTGAATGAGTATTCACCGATGTTGAAATCTCCGTATACTGCAATAATCAGTTCAACAACCCGTTTAAACTCTTCCTTAATTTGATCTGGGCGAACAAATATATGAGCATCATTCAATGTCATTCCACGAACTCGCTGTAAACCAGAAAGTGCTCCTGACATTTCATAGCGGTGCATAAGCCCCAGCTCAGCAATACGGATCGGAAGCTCGCGGTAGCTGTGAATATCATTTTTGAAAATCATCATATGGTGAGGGCAGTTCATCGGACGCAAAACAAGTTGCTCATTGTCCATATCCATAACCGGGAACATGTCTTCTTGATAATGATCCCAGTGTCCGCTTGTTTTATAAAGATCCACACTTCCCATTACTGGAGTGTACACATGATCGTAACCAAGCTCAACTTCTTTATCAACAATATAACGTTCAACGATTCTGCGGATCGTTGCGCCTTTCGGAAGCCAAAGCGGCAGCCCTTGCCCTACCTTTTGTGAGTTTGTAAACAAGCCAAGTTCTTTCCCAAGCTTGCGGTGATCGCGTTCCTTCGCTTCTTCCAACATTTTCAGATGCTCTTCAAGATCGCTCTTTTTAAAGAATGCAGTTCCATAAACACGCTGCAGCATCTTATTGTCGCTGTCTCCACGCCAGTATGCACCAGCAATGCTCAACAATTTGAAAAACTTAATTTTGCCAGTAGAAGGAACATGAACCCCGCGGCATAAATCGTAAAATTCTCCCTGCTCATAAATCGTCACTTTTTCATCCGCAGGGATGGCGTCAATCAATTCTTGCTTATACTCATCATGTGCAAACAGTTTTTTCGCTTCATCCCTTGTAACCTCTTTGCGCACGACTTCCAAATTTTCACCGATGATTCTGTTCATCTCTTTTTCAATGGCAGACAAATCGTCCGGTGTCAATGAATGTTCCATATCCATATCGTAATAAAACCCATTTTCAATAACTGGACCAACGCCAAGCTTTACACCGGGATAAAGGCGTGATACTGCCTGCGCCATTAAGTGAGCAGAGCTGTGCCGAAGCACTTCAAGAGCCTCCTCGCTCCCTGGCGTAATGATTTCTATAGAACCGTCTTTGCTAATCGGTGTTCTTAAATCAATCATTTCACCGCTCAGCTTTCCGGCAACCGCACTTTTCTTCAAACCAGGGCTGATGGAAGCGGCAATCTCTTCAGTTGTCGTTCCATCAGAAAATTCCTTGACGGATCCATCTGGAAAAATGATTTTTAATTGGTCAGACATACAATCTACTCCTTCTTCTTTCATTGAAAAATAAAAAAACCCGCCCCTGGCAAAGGGACGAGTTGTAACGCACGTGGTTCCACCCTAATTTACATAATCCGGCCTAGCCGTCTTATGACTTAGAATACGATAACGGATTTGATCCGCCGCCCACTACTTTCATTTCATGGCCGGAGTTCAAAGGTGGTAAGCATTCAAATCGTGTTAGGAAGTTTTCAGCACACCTTCCCTCTCTGCAAACCGTAAAAGAATACTCTTGTCCTTGTCATAACTATTGGTTAATGTGATTATGTACGTATTATAGAATGTTGTCTGTAGAAAATCAAGAGGATTCATTTATTTGATTGGAGGAAGGATAACCAGTCTCTCTTCAAAAATATTAATTAATGTTCTGACCAGCGGTTTCTCATCGTAAGGAGTATAAAGAAGTATTTTTTCAGGAGCCATGGATAAAAGAGGTGCAATAACAGCTGAATCGATATATACAGGATGAATCGCGAGCAGCTGGCGGTCCACCATATTGAGAACTTTGTCTTTTTCCATAACTCGAAAGTCTTCATCATAAAACTTTACTTCTTCATTCATTGAAAGATGGACCATTTTCTTTCTTGGGGTACGATCCTTCAAATATTCCCTTAACATATGGATAAATATCTGGTATTCCTGTTCCATCTTATATTCATCTATAGCCACATACAAATACCGGCTTAATGTTTCTCGATAATCTTTTAGCCTGAAAGTCAAGAGTGAATCAAATCGTAAAGATGTTGATGAATCCAAAAAAGACCCCACTGCTTTTCGGACCATTCCCAGTTCATCCATTTTTCCTGTCAATGCGATTAATTCTTCCCTCTTTCCGCTGCACATCTCAGATACGATCTCGATAATTTGATCACGTTCTTCTTGATTTTCAAAATAAAACTGTTCAGAAAGTATCTTGTGAAGGAATTCGCCTTTTTTAACATGAATGATAAAATGTGCAAGTGCGTCCATGTAGCAGCGTTTTTCCGGGAATGAAAAAACAAAAAAGTCCTTATCCTTGGAAAACGGTTCATCCAGACCGTATTTATAAAAAAAAGTTTGCAATTGTATCGCTTCTTCTTCTGATAAAAAGATGATATCCATGCCGGGCCCCTCCTTTGATTGACACTTTCTTATCATTGATTCATGTATATGGGAGGCACGTCCCGGCTATACCTTAGACATGAAAAAATGAGGATTGGACAAAAACCGCCTGAAACCTAAAAAGCGCGAGAAATCAATTTAAGAAACGTTGATTTCTTGCGCTTTTCTGATGTGATATTTAAAATTTTTCTATAAAAATATTTATTCATTGGCCTTATTTATCAAATGCGCCCAGAATGTATCAAGCCTCGCTCGATACATTTCCTCTGAACATCTGTGACATCCGCCGTAGGCTTTAACTTTATTCAGCCGGGGTTTGCCCCCCTGAATGGAACTTTTACAGAAGCGGGAAACTTCTACTGAATGAAGTTATATGGACTAACCTTCATGCCTCACCATAAAGAAGGTGCGACAAATACACCGATTTCCTCATGAACTTCCTCTTACAGATGTCTTCGATTCGGTCCACCAAGTTTGATTGGAATGGAAAGAAATTTGATTCTCTCCATCAATCTCCGGGCTTTCATCTTTTCCTCTTCTCCTCTTTGAGTATATGTCAAATGGTGTTCCAAGCCACTGAAATCAAAGTTCGATGTAAAAAAGGTGGGAAGCTGCTCTTGCATTCTATACTGCATGATCGAGCCTAAAATTTCATCTCTCGTCCAGCTCGACATTGCTTCTGCACCGATATCATCAAGCATGAGGACATGAGCTTTTTTTACGGTTTCCAGTTTTTCATTCAATGTTTGGTCTCCAAGTGACTGTTTCATTTCCCGTAAAAACTCCGGAACATATACAATTAATGAGGCAATGCCTTTCTCAGCCAATTGATTGGCTATAGCCCCCAGCAAGTATGATTTGCCGACGCCAAATTCTCCATGAAGATAAAGTCCTTTCATGCTGCTTCCTTGTGCATATTCCGCCGTAAAACGCTCAGCATATTCAAAAGCGTCCATCCTGCCCTCACTCTCCAAGAAAAAATCAGCAAAGGATGCGTTCAATATATCCTTCGGCATGTAAAAGCTTTGAATCAATTTCCTTGTTCGCTTCCGCTCATCATCCACGAGCTTTTCAGGACATGCACGATAGTGAATGTCAATCCGGTTATTTTCAATCATGAGTGAAGGCTCATAGCCTTTCATGAGATTTACGCATCTGGAAAGGTCGGGGCAATCATTGCAATTGATCGTCTGAGACTTGTATTCATACAACTTCATTAAATTGCTCTCAATCATCCGATTAGTAACAAGTTCCTTGTTCGCCTCTAAAAAAGCCTGGATACCTGGGTCCTCCAGTACTTCCTGCCTTAAATCCTCATATCTCTTACGGAATTCAGGCGTCTGATACAGGTTGTTCACCGTTTTATTAATGCTTTCCACCTTTTTCACCTCCATCTTTTCGATACTTTCTTTGAATAGCCTCCAGCTTGCGTTTTCTTTCTACAAAATCTTTGTCATTCTCTGCGGCTGAAGTTTTGGACTGAACATCAGGCTGCTTCTTTTCCTGCATAACGAACCAATCCGGCAGTTTCTCGGTACGGATAGGCTTTTTGCGCTTTTGAGTCTTTTCATTCTTTTCATTTGCCCAAGTTTGATATTGCCGATGTTCATTTTTTGCCAGCTCCATAGCAGCTTTTACTGTCTTAACTTTTTTTCGTGCCCAATGGGATGCAATTTTCTCCATATAATTCTTCGACAGCTTCATATCTGTCTTCAACATAACATAATGAATCAGCACATTGATAACTCCTGGTTCAAGCTGCTGGCCCAGCATGATTTCCTCCACCGCTGTCAAATCGGACATAGCAGGTTGTGCGCCTTCAGATAAATCTATTAAAAGCTGCCGCGGCGAAGTGGTCTCCAAATAAAAGATGAGCTTACTTTCCTCTGATAACCCGGCACCATCACTCTCACGGTACATAACAGGCTGCTTCCGGTTGACCAACTGCGGAAGCTGGTCATCATTTTCCATCTGATACCAGTCCCGTGCCGCCTTCCTCAATTCGTCCAAATCAATTTTATCATCTGCTGTCATGCTCGACAGGACCACTTTTTGCATATCCATTTCATTAATAGAATATAAAAAGGAGAGCTTTGTTATCGTGTCCTTGACTGTCGCATTAAAAGCTTTTCTTGGAACCATGGCAGTCGTCAATCCAGACAGAAGCAAATCAAAGTTAAAGCTGTCCGCCGAAATTTGTATTGTTTCCGTTTTTTCTCTGTGAATATACCTCGTATCCGCATCCGGCGAGCTGTATTCCTGCCCTTCGAAATTTTTCAATGCCTGAATACTCATAGAAGTATAGACATCCTGAAAAGAACGGGTAACCTCTGAATACTCTTCTTTATTGATAGACATATCGGAAAAAGCCCTTTTCAATTTAAGAAAATGGGTTTGTCCAAGCTTTTGATATAAGTAAATATTCAACATGCCGTCGGTAAAAAATTGTTCCGCTGATAAAGGCGGTTGCAACTCATAGATGTATATTCTGTGATCTTCGGCCTCTTTAACAAATGTTTTTAAAAGACCCATCCCCTCAAGCTTCAACCTCGCATGATAAATATCATCCAGATTCAAGTCCAAAAGACCCATCAGATGATAATGATTCCATTCTTCAGACCATAAACGGTTTTCCTCCACCATATAGGCAAGAGTCATATACAAATTCGTACAGCTAACTCCCATTAAAGGCTGATACAAAAAAGAAATGACCTTCCTGTCATGATCGTGAATGACTCCGTTCATCACTGAATAAAAACTATCTATAGGCTGGACCTCGTTCCAATATTGTTTCAAGCCAAACACACTTTCACTAATCTTTTTTAATTAAATCCTTCAGCTCATCCAAAAATACATTAATATCTTTGAACTGCCTGTAAACTGAAGCAAAGCGGACATAGGCGACCTCATCAACTCTCGCCAACTTATCCATTACCATTTCTCCGATGGATTCTGAATTGACTTCAGCTTGTCCCAGATTGCGGAGTTCACTTTCAATCTCATTGGTGATCGTTTCCAACTGTTTCAATGCAACTGGCCTTTTTTCACAAGCCCTGATAAGGCCTCGTAAAATTTTCTCCCTGCTGAACTCTTCGCGAGTGCCTTCTTTTTTAATTACGATTAAGGGCATCTCTTCCACACGTTCAAAGGTCGTGAAACGATGAGAGCAACGCTCACATTCACGCCTTCTTCTAATGGATCTCCATTCATCTGCAGGCCTTGAGTCCACGACACGCGTGCCGTTATGCTTGCATGAAGGGCATTTCATCTTCTTCAGCTCCGTTCCAATATGCTTCTCCCCATTATACAGTAATTAATGTCGAAAGAAAAAGAGAAAAACAGAACTCAGCTAATCGTAGAAAAAATACTTTGGATCAGTCATTCATAAGAAACACCTTGTTCTTAGTTGTAAAAATAGTATACAGTAAATATATCAAAATAAAATCCTTGGAGGGAAAGACATGAAGGAAAGTACAAAGAAAGAAATGATTTCCTGGGTTAAAACACTTGCAATTGCTATCATTCTCGCTTTTATTTGCAGGCAGTTTCTTTTCTCACCCACGACTGTTTTTGGAGAATCGATGACTCCCTCCTTTTTAGATCACGATCGAGTCATCATTAGTAAAACATCCAAAATTGAGCGATTTGATGTGATTGTTTTCAGCGCACCCGATGTTGAAAATGCGCATTACATCAAACGTGTGATTGGATTGCCAGGTGACAGTATCGAAATGAAAGATGATGTCCTCTATGTTAATGGAAAGGCCTATAAAGAGCCTTATTTAGATGAAAATAAAAGAAACAATCCAAGCAACAGCCTGACTGAAGACTTTTCTTTGCTTGAGAAAACAGGCAAAAACAAAGTCCCTGAAGATATGCTGTTTGTAATGGGAGATAACCGTTTAAATAGCAAGGACAGTCGCATATTCGGGTTCATTTCTAATGATTCAGTGATTGGAGAAGTGAAATTCCGATTCTATCCTTTGAATGAAATCGGTATGCCTAAATAGATGGAAGAACGATAGGTAAATTCCTGGTCGCCATGCATATGACTTGATGGCTTTAAGATTTGACGAAGCAGCATTATCCACACACAACTTAAAAGAGACAAATCCGCAATGGATTTGTCCCTTCATTTATTCGTATTAACCAGCTTTTGCTTCTTTTTTATCAAGCATAGATGCTACATAAGACACAAGATCCACTACGCGACAAGAATAGCCCCACTCGTTATCATACCATGCAAGAACTTTCAGTTTTGTCTCATCCATGACAATCGTTGAAAGACCATCGATAATCGCTGAGTTCGGGTTAGAGTTAAAGTCGATTGAAACAAGCGGCTCTGTTGTATAGGATAAAATATCTTTCAACGGACCCTTTGCTGCTGCTTCAAATGCGCTATTAACATCTTGAACTGTTACTGGACGTTTAACATCTACAACAAGGTCAACGAGTGACACGTTAGGCGTTGGAACACGCAGTGCCATTCCATGCAATTTACCTTTCAAATGAGGTAGAACAAGTGATAATGCTTTTGCCGCACCAGTTGTCGTAGGAATGATGGATTGTGCGCATGCACGTGCACGACGTAAATCTTTATGAGGATTATCAAGATTCTTTTGGTCGTTTGTATACGCATGAACAGTCGTCATCAAGCCATTCTCAATGCCAAACGCATCGTCAATGACTTTTACGACTGGTGCTAGACAGTTTGTTGTACAAGATGCATTGGAAATGATGTCATGCTTGTTGATGTTCAAATCTTTATCGTTTACGCCCATAACAATCGTTACATCTTCATTCTTACCAGGAGCTGTCAAAACGACTTTCTTAGCGCCTGCTTCAAGATGCATCGCTGCTTTGTCGCGGGAATTAAAAACTCCAGTAGCTTCAATAACGATATCGATACCGAGCTCTCCCCAAGGAAGTTCGAGAGGATTACGGTTGCTCAATAATTTAATCTCTTTTCCATTTACCACTAAAGAATTTTCTTTAGCTTGTACATCGGCACCAAAAGTACCGTGAGTTGTATCATATTTGATTAAATGGGCAAGTGTTTCAGCAGGATAGCTTGCATTGACCGCAACAATATTGAATCGGTCTTCCATGATCGCTTTTCTAAAAACCATGCGGCCGATACGGCCAAATCCATTAATTGCAACATTAGCCTTCATAATAACCGGGAGCCCCCTATATAGTGTTATACTTAATTTCATATGATCGTAAATAGTATAACATATTTAAGATAAAAAGAAACTACAAAATGATGACTTTTACGGTATATTAGAAAAGCGAAAACGCCTTGATTAGGCCCGACTAGCACAAGACGATTCCCGAGTGGCGGTTCTTCAGTCAACACAGGGAATCGGCTTGATCCTTGCGGTTTGGCGCTGGCCGCCACATCCTGTGGCTTCGGTGGCACTATCGACAGGCTCAGAAACGCGACGTCCTGTCGCTTCGCTTGCACTAGTACTTCCTGTACGTCGTAGCTGGACAAAGAAAAACCTTCCTTTGAAATCAAATGCGCCTTGGCATATTTGCGCCCAGATTTTATCGAGCTCCGCTCGATAAATTTCCTCTGATAATCTATGGCATCCGCCGGAGGCTTTAACTTGATTCAACTGGGATTTGAACCCCAACTTATGGAATACCAATATGCATTCATCTCACCACTTACAGAAGTGGGAGATTTCTGCTGAATGAAGTTAAACTCTCCATAGCAAGTTATACTTTACTTAAATTAACCAAAAACGGAAGCGCCCATTCGCTCCCGTTCAAGGTTTCATTTTCCATTTTACAATCAGCTGTTCCAGCTGCCTTTCTGTTTCTTCCATACTACCGTTGTTGTCTATCACAGCGTCCGCCATTTTTACTTTTTCCTGCAAAGACATTTGAGAAGCGATTCTTGCTAACGCCTCTTCCTCCGTCAAAGCATTTCTTTCCATCAGCCTTTTTAATTGTGTCTCTTTATTGACAAAAACAACAATTATTTTTTCAACAAGATGGGTTAATTTACTTTCATACAGCAAGGGAATGTCAAGAATAACGGTCAATTTTCCGGCTTTGACTGCTTCCTCTTGCCAATCCTTCATTTTTTTTCGAACCGCAGGGTGAACGATGCTATTTAATATCTTTCGCTGCTCTTCGTTTTGAAAAACAATGGATCCCAACCTAGCTCGATTAAGTGATCCATCTTCCAATAGGATCTCATTGCCAAACGTCTCCACAATTTCTCTATATGCTTTTTCTCCTGGCTCGACAACTTTTCTTGATGCGATATCTGCGTCAACAATGGCAAAGCCCCGCTTTTCTAAAAGCTTGGAAACAGTGCTTTTACCGCTTGCAATTCCTCCTGTTAATCCTACAATAAATGCCATATGCCAGCCTCTTTCGTTTTACATTTTTAATAGTCCGATGACAATTAGCAGTACTCCGGGAAAAAAGGTAAATTTCTGTATGGCGCGCATATGGGCGAATAATCCGCCAAAAGCAATACCTCCAGATAAAAACAACCCGCCCATCACAGCCGCAGCTCCGGACAAGATGACTGGACTGAATCCGAGCATCGCGGCACCAATCCCCACTCCAAAAGCATCAAGAGATAGCGCGGTCCCCAGCATGAATGCTTCGATACCTGTGACTGTACCTGAAGAATCGAAGTCAGCTCTAGTCGGCTTTTTTAAAATATGGATGACAATTCCAAGCGATTTGATTTCCCAGTTAAATTCAATTTTTTCCTGCTGTCCTGCTTGTTCTCTTTCAGACCTGATAAACTGAAAAATAACCCAACCACCGATCATAATGAGAATCGCCCCGCCAATTCGGTTAGCGGCTGCAGGAGACAGCAACCCTTGGATCAGCTGTCCCAAAATCATAGCTGTTCCAAGTGATAAAGCGGTACAGGATGCAATAATGATGATTGATTTAAGAGGAATCTTAATATTCCTCAATCCATATGCTAATCCGGCTCCAAAGCTGTCAAGACTGATCGCAATTGCTAATAATAAAAGCGAAAATGTATAGCCCATCTGCAAGCTCCTTCCCCTTCAAATTGCGATAAACTATTATATGAAGGATACTTGCTGATGGTTAAAAAGCTGAGTTTAACGTATAATTATGGATTCTTTTGACACGTTGGACAATAGTGTGTCCCGCGTCCCGCCACTTTTGTTTTTTCAAAAATGGTCCCGCAATCCACACAAGCTTCGCCGTTTCGTCCGTAAACATTTAGCCTTTTCTGATATGTTCCGCTCAATCCCATTGAATCCATATAGGTGTTTACTGAACTTCCTCCTGCAGCGATAGAGTCTTCTAATGTCTGTGCCATTTCTTGGCTTAGCTTCTCGATTTCTTTTTTCTTCAGTGTTTTGGCTTTCCTCTCCGGATGTATTTTCGCTTTATATAAAACTTCATCCGCGTATATATTTCCAAGCCCTGCCACAATGGTTTGATCAAGCAGCACTGCCTTTATAATCCGTTCCGTTTTCTGAAACTCCGACTTAAGATATTCTGCTGAAAAGGAAGGGGAAAACGGCTCTGGACCAAGTTTCGCTAAAGGCAGCTCTTTTTCTTCTTCCCCCTTTTTGAATAGATGCATCGTACCAAATTTCCGAACATCGCGATAACGCAATTCGGTTCCGTCAGAAAATACAAATGTCACATGTGTATGCTTATCTGCCGGATCTCCATTTTGATTCACACTGTAATGACCTTCCATCCGCAAATGTGAAACAAGCGCATAGTCGTCAAGCATGAAAATCAAAAACTTCCCTTTTCGTTGTAAATCATAGATAGTCTGATCCTTTAAAGCATCATAAAATTGCTCAACCTCAAGGGGTTGCTTAATAATTTTGGGCCAACTGGCTTTAACGCCTTGAATGGTTTTCCCCTGTACCAATTGAAGTAATGACCTTCTTACATTCTCAACTTCCGGTAACTCCGGCATATCCTCACTCCCTGATGTTCAAGCATGTTGATTGATTTATTTATAAGTATTCCTTTAGAAATGATTTGTTCTGTGTCTAGCTCCGGTGCCTATCGACTAGCAGACTTCACTCCTTCTCCTACGATAAGTCAACATCGCTCCGCTTTGCTTCGCGTGTTTCCTTTATCTCGTCGAAGTCGCTCCAGTCTGTACGTCGATGGACAGGCACCTCCGCTTTTCTATTTTGCATCATACCATGTTGGACCGTATGAATAATCGACTTTCAGAGGAACCTTAAGCTCCATCGCATGTTCCATCACATCGGGAACCAATTTTTTCAGCTTTTCAATTTCATCTTTAGGGGCCTCAAAAATTAATTCATCGTGTACTTGAAGTAAAAGGCTAGTCTTTAATCCTTCTTCTTCAAGCTTTTGATACATATCAATCATTGCTTTCTTTATAATATCAGCTGCACTTCCCTGAATTGGAGTGTTCATGGCTGTCCGTTCTGCAAAGCTTCTGATGTTAAAGTTCCTGCTGGTTATTTCCGGAATATACCTTCTTCTGTGAAGAAGCGTTGATACATAACCTTTTTGTTTAGCTTCCATCACTATGTCCTTCATATAATTCCTTACACTAGGGTAACTTTCCAAATAACGATCAATAAAAGTTCCAGCCTCTTTCCTGGTGATCCCCAAGTTTTGTGAAAGACCATAGTCGCTAATCCCATAGATAATCCCAAAGTTAACCGCTTTTGCCTGGCGCCTCATGTTAGGTGTCACTTCATCTTTGCTGACATGAAAAACATCCATTGCTGTTTTTGTATGGATATCCATATCTTCCCTAAAAGCTTCCATCAGTTTTTCGTCTTCCGCGATGTGAGCAAGCACCCTAAGCTCAATCTGCGAATAGTCCGCAGCAAAAATCACCCAATCATCCTGCGAAGGGATGAATGCCTGGCGAATTTTCCGCCCTTCTTCCAGGCGGATAGGGATATTTTGCAGGTTCGGATCCGTTGAACTCAATCTCCCTGTCTGTGTCAACGCCTGGTTAAAACGGGTATGCACTTTATCAGTATCCTTATGCACTACTTTCAGGAGACCCTCTATATAAGTTGACTGCAGTTTTCCAAGCTGTCTGTAGTTCAGGATTTCTTCGATCACTTCATGTGAAGGCGCTAATTTTTCTAGTACATCCGCTGCAGTAGAATAGCCTGTTTTTGTTTTCTTAATCACTGGCAAGCCTAGTTTATCGAATAAAATAACACCGAGCTGTTTTGGCGAATTGATATTAAACTTTTCCCCCGCCAGGTCATATATTTTTTCTTCTATCTGCAATAGCCGTTCGGCCATCTCAGTTTTCATGTCCTTCAGTCTATCAATATCCACTTTGACGCCTGTATATTCCATATCTGCTAGAATGAACGACAACGGAAGCTCCAAGTCATAGAAAAGATCAAGCAGTTCATTTTTATCTAGCTCATCAAGCAAAGGCTTGTACAGCGAAGCAATGCCCAATGCCTTTTTGGCAAGATGTTCAGCAAGAACATCTCCTTCAGCTACTTTTCTCTTGGCGCCTTTCCCATAAACCGCTTCGTCTGTTTGTACGTTCATATATTTATGACGCTGTGCTACACCTGCAAAATCAGTCGTGGATTCAGATGGATTAAGCAAATATGAGACCAACAACAGGTCAAAGTCGATCCCTTTTAATTCAATTCCCTGTCGCCTTAAAGAAACAATTGAACGCTTTCCGTCAAAAACATGCTTTTTCTTGGTTTCGTCTTCCGCCCATTTTTTAAAAGCTTCCGATTGCAATGCAGTCTCCGTCGAAAGGAAAAAATTTCCTTTTTCACTTGAAAGGCCAAAGCCGACAACGGGGCCGGTATAATAATTATCTTCAAGAATTTCCACATATAGTGCGGTATGATCAGCAAAAAGTCCTTCATCAATTGACTCGGCCGTTTGAAATTCAATGTCTATATTTTCCTGCTGATCTTCATTTTCCTCTTCGCCGCCTTCAAGCTTTCCAAGAAGGGAATTGAACTCGAGCTCCTGGAAAAGAGTTCTCAAAGCCGCAGGATTATACCCTTCATATATTAAATTAGGTATATTGATGTCTATCGGAGCTTTCGTTAAAATGGTGGCGAGTTCCTTACTCATAACAGCCTGATCCTTAAATTCCTCTAGGCGCTCTTTTAATTTGGGACCACTGACCTTGTCGATGGATCCAAGCAGATTCTCTAAAGTACTGAATTCCTTCAACAATTTGATGGCTGTTTTCTCTCCCACTCCAGGTACCCCAGGGATATTATCTGACTGATCTCCCATCAATCCCTTCATATCAATGATTTGTTCAGGTGTCAGACCGTACTTTTCCTTAATATGTTCTGGGGTATAACTTTCAATGTCAGTGATGCCTTTTCTTGTAATCCCTACTGTTATGTGATCGCTCGTCAATTGTGTTAAGTCTTTGTCTCCAGAAATGACTTTGACTTCATAACCGTCCTTTTCCGCCTCGATTGCAAGAGTTCCGATGATATCGTCCGCCTCGTAATTTTCAAGCTCATACCGTTTAATTCCATATGCATCCAGCAGCTCTCTCAGAAATGGAAACTGTTCAGAAAGCTCTGGCGGCGTTTTCTGACGGCCACCTTTATACTCCTTGTATGTTTCGTGGCGAAACGTCGTCTTTCCAGCATCAAATGCGACCAGAATATGAGTTGGCTTCTCTTCCTCCAGCACCTTCATTAGCATCGTGGTAAAGCCATAAACAGCATTTGTATAAACACCTTTTTCATTATGCAGCAGCGGCAACGCAAAAAAAGCGCGGTAAGCAACACTGTTCCCGTCTATGAGCATCAATTTCTTACTATTTTTTCCCAAGCCAAATACCTCCTAAGCAAGCAGAATGTCCGCCTGTCTGATATTTTTATTCTAGCATGTGTGTTCGGGAATGTGAAAAAAAGAGAAGAAAGTGGAAAGGCTAAAGTTTGGGCTATTCTAAAATTTGAGTAAGGTGCATTTACCAAAAATTACGCGGAGCTTCCAGATTTTGAAGAATACTTTCGCCACTACACTTTTTACAAAATAAAAAGACTTCATGATAGAAGCCTATAATTATACACGGTTTAAATGAGTGTCTTTGAATTCAGTAGGATACTTCAATCCATAACCGAACATCCTATCCATCCCAATATGAGCTGTCCATATCAAACCGATTGCCAAGACTAATGGGGCCGAAAAGATCACCCCAAAGACAACAACAAGGATTGTTACCGTATATGTATGGAATACATTATATATGATCGCACCGACTTTGTTATTGACTATGTATCCAAACATAGAAATATCTGGTGCAAATAAAAGTACAATAAACAGTATCCAGCTGAAATGGTAATGTCCATAAAGCCATATACTTGAAGAAAATACTACGAACCCTTCTATATGTAAAAGCACTTTATTCAATATTCATTCCTCCCAAAAAATCATTTTATCCTTCTATCAAATCCGCCTTGGCCTATTTGCGCCCAGATTTTATCGAGCTCCGCAGATAAATTTCCACTGAAAATCTGTGGCATCCGCCGAAGGCTTTTACTTTATTCAGCCAGAGTTTGAAACCCCACTGAATGGAGTACCAAAATATGCTTTCACCTCACTACTTAAAGAAGTGAGAGACTTCTAATAAATGAGGTTAAAACAAAATGCCGGGTGCTTCTGCCCCGGCATTTCATCATTTGGTATATCCCATCAGCAGCTTCGCATAGGGAGAGTCAGAAGGGAGAACAATAACGGTGTCCTCGCCAATTGTCTTTTTATAGGATTCCAAGGTACGGAAAAGCTGATAGAATTCACGATCTTTTGAAAAAGAGTCGTTGTAGATTTTTGCTGCCTGCCCTTCACCTTCAGAGCGGATCACTTCAGCATCAGCCTGTGCTTTAGAAAGCATTTCCCTTACTTTCTGGTCAGTTATTGCAGTGATCCTATTTTTCTCCGCGTCTCCTCGTGACAAATATTCCTGGGCCGTTGATTCACGTTCGGAAATCATCCGAGTGTAAACTGAGTTTTCGTTCTCATTCGGTAAATCTGTACGTTTCATTCGAACGTCTGTAACAATGACTCCGTATTCGTCTTGGGACAGCAATTCATTGACTTTTTCCGTCACTCTATCATTCAGGCTTCCACGCGAGGATTTTTCATCATTGATAATTTCATCATAGTTCAGCTGCCCCAGTTCCGTCCTGACAACGGAATAAATGAATTCCTCCATTCTTGATTCAGCATTTTCTACTGAACGTGCATTGGATATCATCTTTTTCGGGTCCACGATTTTCCATAGCGCGTAATTATCGATAATCATCCGTTTCTTATCTTTCGTATTAATCTCCGCCTGTGAAACATCGTACGTCATTTGATATTTGGGAAGGGTTGAAACACTTTGAATAAATGGTACTTTCATGGCAAGCCCAGGTTCTGTTTTGATGCGAACCACCTCACCAAACTGGCGAATAACCTTGAACTCCCCTTCTTTTACAATAAATAGGCTGGAAAGAAAAATCATAAGAAGTGCAACTAGAATAATCAATAACAGACCAAACTTTGTATATTTCCTCCACTCCAGTTCGGTAGCCTTACGTGAACCGAAGTCAACTACTTTCTTATCCATCTACTCATCCCCCTCCGTCTTCTCCGCAGGTTTCGGCTCTTCTTTTTCCATTGGCCGGATTGGGAAGTATTTTAATGTATTACCTTCATCATTCATGATGTAAATCTCCGCTCCTGGGAGCACTTGCTCCAGCGTCTCAATTGTCAGACGTTCCCTTGTCACTTCCGGATTGCTTTTATACTCTTTATATAGCTTATTGAAAACCGCCACATCCCCACGTGCTGTTTCCAGCCTTGCGGCCTTTTCCCCTTTCGCTTTGGAGATAATAGCATCCCTTTCTCCTTTTGCTTCATTCATCCGCTGATTCTCATATTTTTTGGCTTCGTTCATTTTGGTATTCATCGTTTCTCTCGCATCCGTCACTGCTGTAAAAGCACTTCGGACTTCTTTATTGGGAAGCTCTACATCTTTGAGTTTAACAGCCAAAATAGAAATGCCTACATCGTATTTTTCCATGAGATCAGTTAAAAGATCTCTAACATTCCCTTCAATCTCAGCTTTTCCAGAAGTGAGGGCATCATCAATTTTCGAACTTCCGATAATACTTCTTAAGGATGCAGATGTCGCGTCATACAACACCTCTTCGGGATTGTCCGCATTAAATAAATATTTCTTTGGATCTGTTATCTTCCATTGGACCACAAGATCAGCAAAAACGATATTCTCGTCTCCAGTAATCATTTTTGTTTCATCAGACAATTCCTTTTTTCCCTCTGAATCTTTGAAACCAAACTGTAAACTCTTTGTCTCTCTCGCAAGCTTCTCAACCCGCTGCACTGGCCAAGGTAGTTTGAAATGCAATCCCGGATCAGTTACCGTATCCTCGGCTTTGCCGAACGTCAAAATCACCGCCTGGTCCGATTCGTCAAGCGTATACCAGGAAGTAAAAAGCGCGACAATGAGCAAAAGTCCTGCAATTATAATGCCTACTGCTGCGTATACCCTTTTTAAACTCATTCCCCACGTTCCTTTCTCTTTTTCTCTTAATACTATTGTATTACGCTACAACAGAAAAAAGGTTTCATTTCACATAAATAAAAAAACAGGCCCAATTGCCTGCGCTTATTCTCATGATTTGTTATGTCTCTACAGATGGATATGGCGGAGATACAAGGAGCGTACCGGTTATGACCGTTTCTCCACTTTCTGTCCCCTGTACATTTACAGTAACCAAGCGATCTTGTTCATTAACATCCATAATCTCAAACAAAAATTCGACTGTAACATAATGAAAGACCGGCTTCAGAAACTCTATTTCCTGCTTTAGAATATTGGATCCCGGACCAGGCAAGTACTTTGTAACAGCTGAAATGATGATGCCAGTCAACATAATCGATGGTACGATTGGCTTTTCATATGGTGTTTGGGAAGCATAGTCATGCTGGATATAAAGCGGGTTGGCGTCATTTGTCAAACCAAGATACAGCAATAGATCCTTATCTTCGATTTTCTCTGTCAGCTTTAGCTTTTCGCCTCGTGAGATTTCACCAATCTGCCGTCCCAGCTTACGCTTTTTCCCCAATAACAATAAGAGCACCCCCGAAAAGTTTAAAGTTTACAATCTATTTTGAAATATAATACCATTTTTATTATTAAAAACAAAGTAAAAGAAGAACCAACCATTATAAATGATTGGTTCTTCAACGGCATTTATTCCAAAACGTTCATTACCTCTCGGACTGCTTCTGCTGATTTATCTAGAGATGCTTTTTCCTCAGCTGTCAGTTCCAGTTCAATTACTTGCTCGATCCCATCCTTGCCAAGGATGGTAGGTACACCTAAATAAATGCCCTTGTACCCATATTCTCCTTCAAGGTAGGCAATAGAAGGTAGCACTCTCCGCTGATCTTTCACAATGGCTTCAACCATCTCAACGAGTGATGCAGCGGGAGCGTAGTAGGCACTTCCATTGCCAAGCAGATTTACGATTTCGCCTCCGCCTTTTCGGGTTCTTTCCACAATTGCATCAAGCCGATCCTGTGGAATTAATTTTTCAAGCGGAATTCCTCCTGCATAGGAATAGCGAACTAGCGGAACCATGTCGTCTCCATGGCCCCCTAAAACGAATCCTGTAATGTCTTTCACAGAAAGATTTAATTCTTGTGCGATAAATGTACGGAAACGTGCAGTATCCAGGATACCTGACTGGCCGATTACACGGTTTTTCGGGAATCCTGATTCTTTAAACACGGTATATGTCATGGCATCCACCGGATTTGTCAGCACAATGATATGACAGTTTGGAGAGTATTTCACAATTTCCTGTGTTACGCTTTTCATGACTTTCTGGTTTGTTTGCACAAGATCATCCCGGCTCATTCCTGGTTTTCGGGCGATGCCAGCAGTAATGACGACAACGTCGGAGTCTTTCGTGTCTTCATAGTTGGATGTACCAGTAATGCTTGCATCAAAACCTTGGACCGGACTAGCCTCTAACATGTCCAGTGCTTTCCCTTTTACAGGGTTTTCCATTTTTGGAATATCAACCAGAACAACATCTCCAAGTTCTTTTTGTGCCGCCAGGAACGCTGTTGTTGCTCCTGTAAATCCTCCACCAATAACAGATATTTTTTTCCGCTTTAATGACATGGGAAAGTCCCTTCTTTCATTAAATTTCACACTAATGGAGACTGCTTTATAAACAGTCTCCAAATTTTATGCTCTTAAATCCAATTTTTCCCTTGATGAAAGAAAATTAATCCATATTATCGATCAATTTTGTACCGAATTCGGAAGTTTTTACTTCTGTCGCGCCTTCCATTAGGCGGGCAAAATCATATGTGACAACTTTTGATTCAATTGTCTTCTCCATTGATTTTGTAATTAATTGAGCAGCTTCAACCCAGCCGATATGTTCAAGCATAAGGACTCCAGAAAGAATAACTGAAGATGGGTTCACTTTATCCAATCCTGCATACTTAGGAGCTGTTCCGTGTGTAGCTTCAAAAATCGCATGGCCAGAATCATAGTTGATGTTTGCACCAGGAGCGATACCGATTCCTCCAACTTGTGCTGCCAATGCATCTGAAATATAGTCCCCATTAAGATTCATTGTTGCCACTACGTCAAATTCTTTGGAACGAGTGAGAATTTGCTGTAGGAAAATATCAGCGATCGCATCTTTGATAATGATTTTTCCAGCAGCTTCTGCGTCAGCCTGTGCTTTGTTCGCAGCTTCAGTTCCTTGTTCTTCTTTGATTTTGTCGTATTGGTTCCAAGTGAATACTTTATCTCCAAACTCTTGCTCAGCCACTTCGTAACCCCAGTTTTTAAAGGCACCTTCAGTAAATTTCATAATATTGCCCTTATGTACAAGCGTTAAAGATTTACGTCCTTCTTTAATCGCATAATTGATAGCCGCACGTACCAAGCGTTTTGTACCTTCGGAAGAAACCGGTTTGATTCCGATACCTGAAGTTTCAGGGAAGCGGATTTTATTTACGCCCATTTCATTTTGAAGGAAATCGATTAGTTTTTTCACTTCTTCGGAGCCTTCTTGATATTCGATTCCTGCGTAAATATCCTCTGTATTTTCACGGAAAATAACCATGTCTGTATCTTCCGGACGCTTGACAGGGGAAGGAACTCCATCGAAATAACGAACTGGACGCAGACATACATACAGGTCAAGCTCCTGACGCAACGCAACATTCAATGAACGGAAGCCGCCACCAATTGGTGTTGTAAGAGGTCCTTTAATAGCGATAAGGTATTCGCGAATTGTATCCAAGGTTTCCTCAGGAAGCCATTCACCAAATTTATTATGGGCTTTTTCACCCGCATATACTTCTTTCCAATCAATTTTCCTTTTGCCGCCATAAGCCTTTTCTACAGCTGCGTCTAAAACTCTTTTTGCCGCAGCCCAAATATCAGGGCCTGTTCCATCTCCCTCAATAAAAGGAATGATTGGATGGTCAGGCGTATTTAATACACCATTTGAAACTGTAATTTTTTCAGCTTGAGACATTCTAAATCCCTCCAATTTCAGTATCAAAGGTTAGTAAGCATAAGCTCCTAACCTTCTCCCCGCTCTATCATATCAAAATACAATCTAAAATTCTAACTCATCATTACTTGCGCTCGTCAAGCGTGATGTATGATCGCATTCCCGGTCCAGTATATTCTGCCCGTGGTCGAATCAGACGGTTGTTCTCGTACTGTTCCAAAATATGCGCAAGCCATCCTGAAGTACGGCTTACAGCAAAAATCGGCGTAAATAAATCGTGGTCAAATCCGAGACTATGGTAAACAGATGCTGAATAGAAGTCAACATTAGGAGGCAATGGTTTTTCAGATGTAAATACCTCCTCAACCTTAACAGAAATGTTGTACCATTCCTGTGCGCCAGTGATTTCAGTTAGTCTTTTTGACATTTCTTTCAAGTGTTTGGCACGAGGGTCTCCCTTACGGTAAACACGGTGGCCAAAGCCCATGATTTTCTCTTTGTTCTCAAGTTTATTTTTGATATAGCTTTCAGCATTGTCCGCAGAACCGATTTCTGTAAGCATTTTCATAACCTGCTCGTTCGCACCGCCATGCAGAGGTCCTTTTAATGCGCCGATAGCTGCTGTGATTCCTGAGTAAATATCTGAAAGGGTTGCAACACAGACTCTCGCAGTAAAAGTAGATGCATTAAGCTCATGGTCTGCATGGAGGATCAGCGCTTTATCCATCGCTTCAATTTCGATTTGGTCAGGCTCTTCTCCTTTAATCATATACATGAAGTTGGCAGCAAAACCTAGGTCTTTGCGTGGGGCAATCGGCTCAAGCCCTTTGCGAATACGGGCAAATGCAGCGACAATTGCAGGCATTTTTGCTTGGAGACGGATCGCTTTTTGATAATTTGCTTCTTTATCCATCACTTCTGAATCTTCATCAAAGATTCCAAGAGCGGAGACTGCTGTCCTAAGAACAGCCATTGGATGTACTTTATCCAGTGGATATGTTTTAAAGCTGTCGAGGACTTCCTCCGGCAACTCCATATTTTCAGCTAGCTGCTCCTTTAATTCCTGGAGCTGCTTCTTTGTAGGCAATTCCAGATGCCATAATAAATAAATGACTTCTTCAAAACTTGCATTTTCAGTTAGATCATCAATATTGTAGCCAACGTATGTAAGCGTGTCATCAATGATGGAACTAATAGAGGACGTTGTGGCTACTACCCCTTCTAACCCACGTGTTGCTGTCATTGTAAACCTCTCCTTTATCTCTTTTTTAAAAATTTCTTTTAGTGGAAAGCACGTAATACACATTTTTAGGGGAAAACTTCAGACAAAGAACATAGTTATGTGGAAAATCATGCAATTTGTAATGAACTTATCTTCTATTATAAACAAAACTAAATTCTTGTCTATTTTTCAACATTTTATAATGATTCATATTTTTTATACCTAGCAATAAGATTTTCTTTATAGATGGTTAAATTTTCTAACCTCCCATGCCCGACCCTGAGCGAAATACCTCGAAAAATTTCATTGCCAAGTAGGCGATGCCTGCGCCAATCAATGGACCGACAGCTACACCTTTAAAGAGGGAAACTGCCATAATGGTTCCAAGGACAAGTGCGGTTGTGATATGTGGGTCTTCAGATAATAATGTTACGCCAAATTTTGCTATGATGGCAACCGCCATCCCTGCGCCCAGAGCAATCCAAGCGTACGGGGATTTAATCGCTCCACCAAGCTCCTTAAAACCGATATACCCACTTGCAATAGGTGCTAAAACAGCAATCGTGATAACAGTAACTCCCCAGTTGATCCCCTTCGCTTGGATCATGCCGAAAAGTTTTTCATCAGCCCCAGCCAATTTAAGAATGATTAAAACGGCCACTGCAATGACAAGTGATTGGTTTTTTGCGGCTATCCCAATTCCGAGCAACAGAATCAAAAAGAAAAAAGCTTGATTGAACATAGAGCTCATCCTTCCAAATTCATACAATTTTTTATCCTATCATGGTATCATAATATGTAAATAGATTGATAAGGTGGGTGTTTCCTTTGAATCGTGAAAATGCAGATAGGGTTATCCGCTTTTTTATTGTCATTATCGTTGGGGCCGCATCCCTTCTAACCATATACTATGCTTCAAAAGTTATTTACCCATTTATCATAGCTCTGATTATTGCCACTGCTATTAATCCCGTAGTGGGAGTGTTAGAAAGAAAATGGAAATTCCCGCGCACCTTGGCTGTTTTAACCACTTTAATCGTTTTGATCGGGATTTTTACCGGGCTTATCACACTTTTGATAGCCGAGATTGTTGCTGGTGCTTCTTATCTGGCAACAGTCGTTCCTGAGCATGTCGCTACTCTGATCAAATATTTAGAAAAGATGTTTGCAAACCAAGTAATCCCATTTTATAACAAGCTGGCCGGCATGTTCCAAAGCCTGGACAGCGGCCAAAGGGATACGATCATGAACAGCATTGACGAGACTGGCGGACGAATTACGGAGAGCGTGACTGCTTTCCTCCAAAACTTTTTTCTTAAATTACCTGGCCTTGTATCATGGATTCCAAACGCCGCCACAGTACTCATTTTTTCCTTATTAGCCACTTTCTTTATCAGTAAGGATTGGGAGAGACTATCCGTTCTTACCAGTCGCCTTCTTCCGGATAAAGTGAAAAGCAGCGGCATAAGAGTGTTTGCTGATTTGAAAAAAGCCCTTGTTGGATTTGTCAAAGCACAAATCACACTGATTTCCATCACTCTTGTTATCGTATTGGTCGGCCTATTGATTCTACGCATCAATTACGCTATCACCATAGCACTTATTCTAGGCTTGCTTGATTTACTGCCATATTTGGGAACCGGAACAGTATTTGTACCATGGGTTATCTATGAAGCAGTAACAGGCAATATTGGGCTTGCTGTCGGGCTCGGAATTCTATATACAGTTGTAATAGTCCAGCGCCAATTGATGGAACCAAAAATCCTTTCTTCCAATATTGGCTTGTCTCCTTTAGGAACACTCATGTCTCTATTCGTAGGCTTTAAACTGATTGGGTTTCTCGGACTTATTTTAGGACCTGTAACATTGGTTTTACTCACTACTCTTCATAAGGCCAATGTTTTTCGGGATATTTGGGCTTATATTAAAGGTCCCCCACAAAACATTACGAAATAAAAATTCCAGGAGCCAGCAGCTGTTCGTACCTTGCGAAAGTTGCCGGCTCATTTATTTCATGGAAATTATCATGATGGGTAAACTCTTCCAGCATCAATCGGTGTTTTCTTCTCCTGATAATCGAGATAAGCATTTTTTCAATCTGTTCTGTCACGAAAAAAAGAGCTTCCGCTCTTTTTTTACCGATATATATAAATCTGCTTTCTTGAAAACCATCTTTTAAAGATTTTCAACAGAACAGGCTGAATCATTCTTCTTGTAGGCGGAAGGATAAGCAACAGCCCTGCAAAATCTGTAACGAAACCCGGTGTCAATAGAAGCAAGCCCCCAAACAAAACACAAACACCCTCAATCAGCGCCTCTCCAGGAGGATATCCGAATCTCATTTGCTCCTGCATTTTTCTCAATACTCCCAAGCCCTGCTGTTTTGCAAGAAAAGCACCGAGAATCCCAGTTGCAATAATAAGAGCGATTGTTGTGAAGCCCCCTATGGTTTTGCCTGCCAAAATGAACAGACCAATTTCCAAAGCTGGGACGACAATGAACAAGAAAAGTAAAAATCTCAAATTTTGTCACTTCCCTAGTGGTCTTTACTCTATTATATCATAAGACCTCATAGAACACTCGCATGACCGTTGTACACTACTCCGCGGATGCCATCGACAGTTATTTCCTGCCCATCATGAAAAATGCTCGTTGCATTGTCGACTCCTACTATGACCGGAACCCCAAGATTGATTCCAACTACAGCTGCATGGCTCGTCAGTCCACCTTCTTCCACAACAAGAGCTGAACATTTTTCAAGAGCCGAAACCATTTCTTTATCTGTTCCAATGACAACCATAATGTCGCCTTCTTCTACTTTTTCTAAAGCTTCGCGGGCATTTTTAACAATGACTGCTTTTCCATAAGCAGATTTTCTTCCAATTCCTTGTCCTTTTGCCAAGACATCCCCAACAACATGCACTTTCATTAAGTTCGTTGTCCCCGCTTCCCCAACTGGAACCCCTGCTGTGATAATGATGAGGTCTCCATGCTTTACTATACCAGTGTTAAGACTCTCGGTTACTGCTAGATCAAGCATCTCATCTGTTGTTGTCACCTTTTCACCAACTTGAGGCGATACCCCCCAAACCAAAGTCAGACGTCTGGTTACTCCCACACTGGACGTTACAGCAACAATCGGTGCTTTTGGCCGATACTTGGAAATCATTCTAGCTGTATGACCGCTTTCTGTTGGTGCCACAATGGCATTTACACCAAGGTTGATTGCAGTGTGAGCCACTGATTGGCAAATAGCATCCATCATATTGTGTTCATTATACTTGCTTACTTGAGAAAGAATTTCTTTGTGGTTCAGTGCTTTTTCCGCCTCAAGGGCAATATTATTCATGGTTCGGACAGCTTCCACTGGGTAAGCTCCCGCCGCGGTTTCTCCAGAAAGCATGACTGCATCTGAACCGTCAAAGATGGCATTCGCAACATCGCTTGCTTCCGCTCTTGTCGGCCTCGGATTTCTCTGCATGGAGTCGAGCATTTGGGTAGCAGTGATAACCGGTTTACCAGCTTCGTTACATTTTTTAATCAGCCGCTTTTGTACCATAGGGACCGATTCAGCCGGAATTTCCACACCCAAGTCTCCTCTAGCGACCATAAGTCCATCCGATACTGCCAATATTTCATCAATATTGTCGACGCCTTCTTGGTTTTCGATCTTTGGAATGATATACAAATGAGGAGCATCATTTGTTTCCAGCAGCTGTCGAATCTCGAGCACATCAGAGGCCCTTCTTACAAATGAAGCCGCGATGAAGTCAACCCCTTGCTCTATTCCAAAAAGAATATCCTTTGCATCTTTTTCCGTAATTCCAGGCAGATTGACGGAAACTCCTGGGACGTTTACACCTTTTTTATTTTTTAAAGTTCCGTTATTCAAAACTTTTGTTTTTATTTCACTAGACTCTTTTTTCAAGTCGATTACTTCAAGCTCAATTAATCCATCATCTAGTAAAATTTTTGAACCAACTTGTACATCATTGATCAAACCGTCATAAGTAACAGATATTTTTTCATTCGTACCTACTACTTCTGCCATGGAAACAGTAAGGATATGACCAGTTTCCAGTTCAATAGCTCCATTTTCCATATCATGTGTTCTGATTTCAGGACCTTTTGTATCAAGCAGGATTCCAATTTCCTTGCCAGCTTTTTCCGCAGCTTTACGAATGTTAATGATGCGCTCACGATGCTCATCCTGGCTGCCATGTGAAAAGTTCAGTCTGGCAACGTTCATTCCTTCCTCTATCAATTGTTGAATCAGTTCGGGGCTTTCACTTGCCGGTCCGATCGTACAAACTATCTTTGTTTTTTTCATTAATACTCCTCCTTGTTGAAAGTCATCTATATAGATAATTCTTTCGATAATTGATATAAGTCATGATCCATATGCTTCGGCTTATCAAAAACAGTCAGCAAATCAGCATCTACTACTTTACCTGCTTCAATTCCGACAGCCCGTCTTCCTTCTCCAGCCATCAATAATTCAACTGCCCTTGCTCCAAGCCTGCTGGCAAGAACGCGGTCAAACCCTGTTGGTGATCCACCTCTTTGAATATGGCCAAGGACAGAGACTCTCGTTTCCAGCCCTGTTTTTTCTTTTAAGTTCTCTGCAAATTCAGCACCGCTCGCGACTCCTTCAGCAACAATGATAATGCTGTGTTTTTTCCCTCTTCTAAGCCCATTATCAATCCGATTAGCGACATCTTCTATATCGTAGGATTCCTCTGGAATAAGGATTGATTCAGCGCCGCCGGCGAGTCCTGCCCAAAGTGCAATGTCACCCGCATCCCGTCCCATTACTTCAATGACAAATGTTCTTTCATGTGATGTTGCAGTATCGCGAATTTTGTCGACAGCATCCAACACGGTATTCAATGCAGTGTCAAATCCAATTGTATATTGGGTTCCAGGTATGTCATTATCTATTGTTCCTGGCACACCAATGCAAGGAAAACCAAGTTCGCTAAGCGCTCTAGCTCCCAAATAGGAGCCGTCTCCTCCTATTACGATTAATCCTTCGATGCCATGTTTTTTCAAACATGTAATGCTTTGCTTCTGGCCTTTAATTGTTTTGAATTCTTCGCATCGGGCCGACTGCAGGATTGTACCGCCCCTATGGATAATATCACCAACTGATCCAAGCTCCAGTTTCTTTATATTGCCCGTTATTAATCCACTAAAGCCTTGGTATATACCGTACGTTTCAAGCCCATGGTAAATTGATTTTCTTACCACTGCACGGATGGCCGCATTCATTCCTGGAGCATCTCCACCACTTGTCAATATCCCTATCTTTCTCATCTGAGTCACTCCATTGGACAAAAAATATGTATTTTTGAATAGACTTTATATGTTAAAAATACCATTTCATCATGCTATTAACAAATTTTATATAGGAACAGGGATCAAGAAGGTCGAAATGGCTTGTTTAACCCAGCGAAATGTGGGCTTAGCAGACTAGAATTTCAGGCGGTTGCTGGTGACGTTTTTTTTGATAGCCGCCCCATAAATGTACCATTTAATTCTAATTGATGCCTGTGTTGCAAAACACACCTTTTACGGGGACGTTTAGTGCTGATTGGAAACCGTTCATTTCGATTGTTGAGTTACGAAATACACGATTGAATACATTAAAAAAGAGGCTGGGACATAACTAAAAAGATCAACCTAAAAGACGAATGATTTATAGAAATTAATAGCTTTAAACAAGAAAATCCGAACTGATTCAATTTCTCCTAGAAGAAATTTGAATCAAAGTTCGGATTTTCCTTTACCTAAAATGGTTCTGTCCCAGCCTCTTAATTTTGAACATTTTCATATTCTTTTTGTTCAGCATATTTACCCATCTTTTTAAATTTCTCGTAACGATCTTTTATAAGGGTATCGGAGTCTTGATGAATAAGCTCCTTCAAAGCTTTTTTCAGGACTTTGTCAATCTCTTCCGCCTGCTTTTGGATATCTTTGTGGGCCCCACCTCTTACCTCAGAAATGATTGCATCAATGATTCCGAGATCCTTCAGATCAGGCGCAGTGATTTTCATTGCTTCTGCCGCCTGCTTCGCCAAGGAAGCATCTTTCCATAAAATACTTGCCGCCCCTTCAGGGGTAATGACCGAATACGTGGAGTTTTCCAGCATATAGATCCGATCTCCGACTCCAAGACCCAAAGCTCCTCCGCTTCCTCCTTCTCCAGTGACGATACAAATAATCGGCACCTTCAAGCCGGCCATTTCAAAAAGATTCCGTGCAATGGCTTCACTCTGTCCCCGCTCTTCCGCTGATTTTCCCGGATACGCTCCTTTTGTATCGATGAAGCAAATAACAGGTCGGCGAAACTTTTCAGCCTGTTTCATCAAACGTAAGGCCTTACGATAGCCTTCCGGATGCGGCATCCCAAAATTCCGGCGAATATTTTCCTTAGTATCCCTGCCTCGCTGGTGGCCAATCACAGTCACTGGAAGACCTTTGTATTTAGCAATTCCACCTACAAGGGCCTGATCATCGCCATACAGCCTGTCTCCATGAAGCTCCAGAAAATCAGTAAATAAATGCTCAACATAATCAAGCGTTGTCGGCCTTTTAGGATGGCGGGCAAGCTGAACACGGTCCCAAGGACGCATATTTTCATATATTTCTTTCTCAAGCACTTCCAACCGGGACTCCAGTTTGTCGATTTCATCTGACAAATCTACATCCGAGTTTTTCGTGAACTCTCTTAATTCCGCTATTTTTTCTCGAAGTTCAAGCACAGGTCTTTCAAATTCCAGCTCGTTCACCATGCAATATCACCTACTTGTTGATGAATTTCAAGCACTGTCGTCAGCTTTTCCTTCATTTCAGAACGCGGGATGACTGCATCAAGCTGACCATGATTTAATAGGAATTCAGCCGTCTGGAAATCATCAGGAAGTTCTTCCCTTATGGTCTGCTCAATAACACGCCGACCGGCAAAACCGATCAAAGCCCCTGGTTCCGCAAAATTAAAGTCGCCAAGCGAAGCGAAGCTTGCCGAAACCCCTCCTGTTGTAGGATGAGTCATGATAGAAATAATTAAACCGCCTTGATTGCTGAGCATTTTAAGTGCCGTGCTCGTTTTAGCCATTTGCATTAAAGATAATATTCCCTCTTGCATCCTGGCACCACCTGAAGCAGTAAAAATAATGAATGGCACTTTTTTTTCAGCCGCAGCTTCAATAGCTCTCGCGATTTTTTCACCTACAACCGAACCCATACTTCCCATACGGAAACGGGAATCCATAATAGCTGTTACCACTTCAATCTGATTAATTGTCCCTGAACCAGTAAGGACTGCTTCGTCCATCTTTGATTTTTCTCTATCCTGCTCCAGCTTCTCTAAATAATTCGGAAAACCAAGCGGATTTTCTGTTGCTATTTTTTCATCAAATGGCACAAAGGACCCCTCGTCAAACAAGCTTTCAACTCTTTCTTGAGCCGTCATTCTGTAATGATGACCGCAATGAAGGCAGACCTTGTTATTCTTCTGGAGCTCTTTCGTATACATAATCTTCTTACATTCCGGGCATTTCGACATAATTCCTTCGGGAACATCCTGCTTGGCAGATTCAGAAGGAATGGTTGCGTATTTCCTTTTCTTTGGCTTTGCATTCTTTTGCTTTGAAAAAAAATCTTTAAGCACAGCAGGCCCTCCTTTCAAATCAGAAAAGTGCAAGCGCCTTGATAAGCCTCGGCAAGACAAGAAGCCTCCCTCGTAAATGTACACAATACGTTTAGAGAAGCTCTTGTTCTTGCGAGCTAGGCGACACTTGTTGTAGTATCAAAGATTCTGTAACAATCTGGTCGTCTGAATAATGGACAGTTTTCCTATCCTTTTATTTTTCTAAGGATTGAACACGCATAGGAAAGACCGGCCTTCAAATCGGCACGGCCTTTCCTTTGTTTCCAGTATAAACTTATTTATCTTTACCAATAACAGCGAGTTGCATAGTCTTTTCCTTGATCTTATCTGGATCCACTTTAATACGTGCCACTCCTGATTCCATAGCAGCTTCGGCAACCGCAGCCGCCACATAAGGGGCAACCCTCGGGTCAAATGGTCCTGGAATGACAAAATCAGGAGACAGTTCGTCTTCCGAAACCAAGCTCGCTATAGCCTCTACTGCAGCCTGTTTCATTCTCTCATTGATCTTTGTAGCTTGTACGTCAAGCGCTCCGCGGAAAAGTCCAGGGAATGCCAATACGTTATTGACCTGGTTCGGGAAGTCAGATCTTCCTGTTCCGACTACTTTCGCACCCGCAGCCTTGGCAACATTAGGCATAATTTCTGGATCCGGGTTGGCCATAGCAAAAATAATCGGATCTTTTTTCATGGAAGCGACCATTTCTTCTGTCAATGCACCCGCTACAGATACCCCAATAAATACGTCAGCATCCTGGATGACATAGGACAAGTCACCGTCAAGTCGATCACGGTTAGTGAATTTGGCAACTTCTGCCTTCACTTCATTCATTCCTTCTTCACGGCCTTCATAGATTGCCCCTCTGGAATCACACATGATGATGTCTCGAACACCGTAGCTATGAAGCAGTTTAATAATCGCAATTCCCGCTGCACCGGCTCCATTTGCCACCACTTTTATTTCAGACATTCTTCTTCCTGTAATTTTCAATGCATTCATAAGACCAGCTACTGTAACAATGGCTGTACCATGTTGATCATCATGAAAAACAGGGATGCTTAATTCTTTCTTTAATCTATTCTCGATTTCAAAACAGTTTGGAGCTGCTATATCCTCAAGATTCACTCCGCCGAATGTTGGTTCAAGCAGTTTAACTGTTTGGACAATATCATCTACATTTGTTGTATCTAGGCAGATTGGAAAAGCATCCACACCGGCAAAACTCTTAAACAATACTGCCTTACCTTCCATAACTGGCAAAGCTGCCTCAGGGCCGATATTTCCCAGTCCCAACACTGCTGTTCCATCAGAAACTACAGCAACCATGTTGCCTTTCATTGTATAATCATACACAGTTCCTGGATTTTCATAAATTTCCTTACATGGCTCAGCAACACCAGGGGAGTAAGCTAGACTCAAATCTTTTGCATTTTTCACTTCAATTTTGGACTTTGATTCAAGCTTCCCCTTATGTAATTTGTGTATATGCAATGCTTCATCACGCAATGACAACAATATTCACTCCTTCATACAAACCATACCCAGTTTTTTATACACCAATAAAAAAGCTTATAAAACAATATACCATATTATCGTCTATTTGAGAAAATTATTTTAACTTTACACAATCTGCTCCAAGAAGTCCGCTAATCTCTTTCAAACATGTATCAGTAGGATCAACGCGCTTTTTATCCCCTAGCTTGATCATTTTATTTTCTTTCTCATAATAGAGGATGACCCGTGTTTGTCCTGGATATTTCTCAAAAATGGAATGCAGTTTATTTAATATAGCAGGCACTTGCATTTCAGCTGGAATTTTCACATACAATGTCTTCATTTGTTCGCTGACGTTATCTTTCAATTCTCTTACTGAAACAACTTTTTGAACAATAAACTGAATGGCACCTTTACGCTCCTCCACATTTCCACTGAGAAGAACAACTTCTCCCTGCTTCAATAATTCACTGCTTCGCCTGTAAACGTCTGGAAAAACAACCCCTTCCAACTCCCCTGAAGGATCGCTCATCGTAATAAAAGCCATGACGTCGCCCTTTTTCGTACGGATTGTTTTGACTCCAGTCAAATAAATACCTACTGATCTATTTCTTTGCCCCGGTTCCAGATGAATCAATTTGGCGGCACCAGCTGATAGGAATCCTTCTTCAAAGGCAGTTGCCGGATGACTGGATAAAAAAATCCCAGTCGTTTCTTTTTCAAATGCCAGTTTGTCTGGAAGCAGCATCGGCTCCGCTTCCACATACATCGGTTTTATCTGAAACATCTCTTCTTCGATGAAAAGATCCGATGTACTACTTGAAGGTCTCATCAGTTCAGCGTGCTCAACAGCTACTTGAAGCGTCGCAAGTAAAACAGCTCTGTCTTTTCCGAATTCATCAAAGCTGCCCGCATATATTAACGACTCCAGTATTTTTTTATTGATGATTCTTGGAGACACCCGAAGGCAAAAGTCAAACAGGTCTTTAAATGGGCCTCCTTCTCGTGCCTGGACAATCTCTTTCATTGCAGCAACACCGAGTCCTTTAACTCCTCTTAAACTAAAGCGAATCCCTCCTTTTTCAGCAAGAAAAGGAAAATGGCTTTTATTAATGGACGGAGGAAGGACGTCGATTCCTTTTTGCTTAGCTTCCGCGGTATAAAGAGCAATTTTGTCCTCGTTTCCTATTACAGACGTCAAGAGAGCAGCCATGAAATATTTTGAATAATGAGCTTTTAACCAGGCAAGCTGCCAAGCAATAAAACTGTATGCCACTGCATGACTGCGGTTGAAACCATAATTTGCAAAACGAACAATTAAATCGTATGTGGTATTGGCAGTATGCTGGTCGTATCCTTTTTCAACTGCTCCGGAGACGAACCGCTTCCTCTGCTGGTCGAGGACTTCACGCTTCTTCTTACTAACAGCTCTTCTAAGAAGATCAGCTTCCCCTAGAGAATAGCCGGAAAGCACCGCCGCTATTTGCATGATTTGTTCTTGATAGACAATGACTCCATACGTGAAATCCAAGATTGGCTTCAGATCAGGATGAGAATATTCAACTTTCTCTTCGCCATGCTTTCTTTTAATATAAGTCGGGATGTTCTCCATCGGTCCCGGCCTAAAAAGCGCATTAACCGCTACAATGTCTTCGAACTCTGTCGGCCGAAGTTCTCTTAGGACCTTTCTCATCCCTTCAGATTCCAGTTGAAAAATTCCGGTCGTGTCACCTTTTTGCAGTAACTGAAATGTTTTTTCATCTGCAAACGGGATATTCTTTAAATTAATCGTTTTCCCTGTATGGATTTTAATACTTTTGATCACCTGCTCCAAAAGGGTTAGATTCCGCAGCCCCAAAAAGTCCATTTTCAGGAGGCCTATTTTTTCCAGATCTTCCATAGGAAGCTGTGTCACATACACACCATCTGGTCCTTCTTTGATCGGAATAATGTTCACGAGCGGTTCCTCGCTAATGACTACCCCAGCAGCATGGATGGAAGTATGTCTTGGAAGTCCCTCCAACTTTAATGCCGTCTCAAACATCAAATGGTTTTGCTCAGAGGATGCAATCATGTCTCGCAATCCTCCAGATTCTTGAATAGCTCCTGCCAATGTTTGACCGAGACGGGATGGTATCATTTTCGAAAGCCGGTCGATCTCTTTCGGGCTTAAACCAAAAACCCTCGCTGTATCACGAAGCGCAGCCTTCGCAGCAAATGTTCCAAATGTAATAATATGAGCCACATTCATTTTTCCGTATTTGTCAGCCACATATTCGATTACCTCATCACGACGGACGTCCGGAAAGTCGATATCAATATCCGGCATGGAGATTCTTTCTGGATTCAAGAATCTCTCAAACAATAGGCCATGTTTGATTGGATCAACATCCGTAATTTCAAGCACATAAGAGACAAGTGATCCCGCTGCCGATCCACGACCTGGCCCTGTCAAAATCCCGTTCTCTCTCGCATACTTCATAAAGTCCCATACAATCAGAAAATAATCATTAAACCCCATTTGGTTGATGATTTCCAGTTCATACTTCAGTCTTCTTTTGTATTCAGGACTATCGATTCCCCTTTTCTCTAACCCTTTTTCACATTGAACCAAAAGCATGCTTTGCGCTGTCTGGTTTTCAGAAACGGGATACTTTGGCAACAGATGTCTGTCTGTTTCTATGAGGACGTTGCATTCTTCGGCAATCCGAAAGGTATTTTCAAGTGCTTCCTTGTACTCGGAAAATAACTCACACATGTCTTCCTTGCTTTTGAAATAATATTCTCCGGTTTTATTTAATTGTTCATCCGCAATGTCCAGCTTTTCTCCATCACGGATCGCCTCAAGACACGTATAGGCAAAGTGATCCTCTTTATCTAAATACCGAACATCATTTGTCACAACCGTCTTGATTCCCAGATCCTTTGCAAACTCATCAATGACCTTAATAAAACCAGACGAAGGATTAGCTTGATGGTCCTGCAATGAAATATAAAAGGAGTCCTCATCAAACGTAGAGATGTAGCGCTCTGTAGCTGTTCTTGCCTGTTCCAGGTTCCCTTCCTTCAAGAGCTGCTCAATTTCTCCCCTGATTCCTGGTGTAATAGCAATTAGTCCCTCGCTGTATGACCTAAGCCATTTCCATGAAATGGTTTTATCTTGCTGTATTTGAATAGCACTTGAGATTTTTAAAAGGTTGGTATAGCCTACATTGTTTTTGGCCAATAAAACCAAAGGATACGCCTGCTGTTCTTCCACTGCCACATCCGCAGTCATCCCGATAATTGGTTTAATCCCTGCTTCCTTGCAAGTTTGATAGAAAGACAAGACACCATATAAAACATTATGATCTGTGATGGACAAAGCATAGTAATTGTTCTTCTTCGCTTCCTGAACCAACTCAGAGATGGAAACCGTACTTGACAGCAAACTGTATGCAGTAGCTATTTGCAATTGAACAAAGTTCAAGTGATTTACCTCATTTCTATCCGATACTTCCTGTCAATAAAGTTCAAATGGAATATTCGTTCCCCTCTATTATAACCTTTATTTTTACATACATTAACGGTTTGTCCCATATAAGTAATAACAAAGGAAGAATAATTTAATCTTTGGGGTTGGTAATCATGCAAGAACCATTTTTTCCAGCTTTTTTTAATAGTTATTTTATTGCTTTTGGAGTCATGCTTGGAGGCTCTTTGATCGGCGGATTAGCTGCTTTTATTACTGGAGCACCGTTGTTGGCCGAAATAGCCAACATAGCGGGACGGGTAAGGATTTGGGCCATCATTGCAGCCATTGGAGGTACCTTCGACACAGTGTATAGTTTTGAAAAAGGATTTCTGGAAGGTGGTACAACTGATCTGTTCAAGCAATTTTTATTGATATTGTCTGCAATGGGCGGTGCCAAAACAGCCTCCTTGATCATTTCTTGGCTTACCCAGGAGCACATATCATGAGAATTCCTCCATTGTATCGCCATCCGGTATGGCAGCGTTTTTTTGCAGGTGCTGCTGTCGGTGGATGCATTAGCTGGCTTATCTTCCTCTTCATATTTGGAATTGCCCAGCAAAAAAATAGTACAATCATAGAAAGGCAAGCTATCCGGATCAAAGAATTAAATGGCTATATTCAAATTTGGGAAGAGGAATACCAGGAACTGAATAAAAAGAATGAAGAAATGCTGATCGTCCAAGAGATTGATGTGAAAATCCAAAACTTTGAACGATACGAAATCCGTGACCGCCAAAGTATTTATGAAGCAGAGGAATCCATTAAAGAGGATTTAAAATCGCTGATCGCCAAAGATTTGACAACCGCTTATAAAAATAAAGAGATTATAAAAAAGACGGTTGAAAATAAAACATTGAACATAAACGGAAAGCAATACAGGCTGATCGTCAATGAGTTATATTTTTACACAACGATCAGCCTTGTATTGGAATTGAAACTGGCTGACTAAGAATCGGCCATTAATTTTGTCTGCACACCGCTTCTATATCTTCTATCACTTCTTTTGCTTCGTCCCATGAGTAAACCGAAGCTCCTGCCGCAAGAGGATGCCCACCGCCATTATATTTCATGGCAATTGTATTGATGACTGGCCCCTTTGAACGCAGGCGAACACGGATTTGATCATCTTCTTCGATAAAAAAGACCCATGCTTTGATTCCTTTTGCCATCCCCAAAGAGCTTACAAGCTGGGATGCCTCTGACGGGAGAATTCTGTATTCTTCAAGGGTTCCTTTGTGAATGGATATTACTGCCGCTCCGTCTTCATTCATTGTGAAATTTTCCAACACATATCCCTGCAGTTTAATCATGTTTGGTTCTAGCTCGTACATGCTGTTATACAGAAGTCCCCGATCAAAGGAATAACCTATTAAATCTTTAGCGTATTCAAATGTTTTCTTTGTGGCACTCGGATATAAAAACCGCCCGGTGTCCCCGACAATTCCAGCATATATTAATCTAGCTGCTTCATCGGTCATTATTAAACCTTCATCGCTAAATGTTTTATAAAATTCATAGATCATTTCACTTACGGAAGATGCTTTCAAATCAACCCATAAAATATCCCCGTACGGATCTTCATTTGGGTGATGGTCGATTTTAATCAGCTTATCACCTAAATGATATCTTGAATCGCAGATCCTTTCCTGGTTGGCTGTATCACAAACGATGACCAAAGCTCCTTTGTACACCTCATCAGAAACAACATCTGGTTTACGTAAATAATCCAAGGATGGATCATGTTTTCCTACAGCATAAATCTGCTTGTCAGGGAAGGATGCTCTCAAAATTTCAGCTAATCCTCCTTGGGATCCATAGGCGTCAGGATCCGGACGGACATGGCGATGAATAATGATGGTATTATAGCTTTTGATAGCTTCAAAAATCTCTTCTTTCATAAGAAGCTCCTTTCACCTTGCACAATCAAGGAAGTTCATGAAATATTCGCTATTGGGCAAGTAGCATTTATAATTGATTGACGTTACAATAAAATGGATGACCAGTTATTGATTTGGAGGATGGAAAAATGCCATTTTTAGTTTTTCTGATCATCTTGTCAGCTTCGTTTTATATTTACTATAAAATAAAGTACTTTCGAAGCAGACGGCCGATGGAAAGAAAGTTGCTCAGCGGAAAATCCAGCATGGCCCTAGGTCTGTTTGTTGCATTATTTGGATTAAACCAGCTTTTTTTGTTCAGTACAACAACAACCTATATTGTTGCTGCCATTTTTATTTTACTGGGATGCGCCAGTGCATGGGTGGGATTTAAATCTTTCCGCCATCATATTCCATATGTAAAAGAGGAAGCGAAACATTTTGATGGACAAACCCGCTGAATTGAAAAGCCGCTGAAAAGCGGCTTTTTATGTTGGAACCATTTATTAACGGCGCGTCACATTTATTTGTGAAAAAGCGCGCTCCCGTGAGCGGGCATAACCGAAAACACGGGCATCCTTCCCATGATCCCGCTATCCAGCAAATCTGGGCCTTTGATGATGTATCAAAGGCTTTTTTCTCGAACTCAGCTTGATAAATCTCACCACCTACAGAGTGGGAGACTTCTACTGAATGAAGTTAAAAACCCAGGCGCTTCAGTCCAATACAACGAGTACCTGTACTTTCCGGAATTATCGATCAATCAAGCGGCACATCATCAGCGCTTTCCCAACAATTTCTCCATTATTGAAGGCTTCAACATCCACTTTCCCGAATTTACGGCCAGCTTCCAATATTCTAGGGACAACTTCCAGAGTTGTATCCATTTGGACCGGTTTCAAGAAATAAATAGTCATGCTTTCAACAGCAAGCTCTCCTTTTTTCTGTAGCCTGAATAGTCTGTTGGAGGCCTCGGCTATAATGGACGAGAAAACTCCGTAGGAAATTGTTCCCAGCTGACTGGTCATCTGCGGAGTCACCTCGAATGTAAAGGAAGGCTCCCCTGCATATTTGCTGTTGGAAAGCTGTTTTGAGATTGTGTCATCAATCGTTTCTCCTACCTGTGGCTGACGCTGGATCATTTGCAACGCTTTCAAGACATCTTGGCGACTAATGATCCCTTCAAGTCTTTGGTGCTCATCTACAACCGGAAGCACCTCGATTCCTTCCCAAATCATCATATGGGCGACTGAGGCTACGCTGGTTTTTCTGCCAACAGAGATTGGATTCTTCGTCATCATTTTATCAATGCCTGCATCTGGATCCTGCCCGATGACGTCCTTCCCAGTGACTATCCCTTGTAGCTTATTGTTCAAATCAACTACCGGATAACGGCTGTGATCGGACATTTCCTTCTTTTTATACCAGTCTGATACTTTTTCCTTTGTTGTAATCGTAATGGTATCTTCAAGAGGAATAAAAATATCCTCAACCAGAATAATTTCTTTCTTGATTAACTGGTCGTAGATAGCCCTGTTGATCATAGCAGCCACAGTAAAAGTGTCATAACTTGTTGAAATAATTGGCAACTCCAACTCATCCGCAAGCTTTTTCACATGGTCTTCTGTATCAAAGCCACCAGTTATTAAAACTGCAGCACCAGCCATTAATGCGTATTCGTGGGCTTTTGTCCGGTTTCCAACAATCAACAGATTATTCGCACCCGTATACCTCATCATTGCATCAAGTTTCATGGCGCCAATCACAAATTTGTTGAGCGTTTTATGAAGGCCGGCTCTTCCACCCAATACTTGGCCGTCAATAATATTAACAACCTCTGCGTATGTGAGCTTCTCTATATTCTCTTTTTTCTTCTGTTCTATCCGGATCGTTCCGACCCGTTCAATTGTACTTACATACCCCTTGTTTTCAGCGTCTTTTATAGCTCTGTAGGCTGTTCCTTCGCTGACATTCAACGCTTTTGCAATTTGCCTTACAGAGATTTTTTCCCCTACAGGCAATCCGTCAATATGCCGAATGATTTGTTCATGCTTTGTCGACAAGCTTTTCACCCTTTTCATTTACCGTACAATCATTAAGATTATTATATAGTGAAAAGCCCGGTTCATCAATTTTCTCTTTCTTTTAGTTTGCTCTCATGCGTTCCTTTCTTTTTCTGTCCCCTGCTGAATTCTCAGCATATCTCTTTCTATGTCTATGAGGAAATAGAAGAGCTGCCAGGTTCCCTGCAAAAACAAGGATTGCAAACGCCAGCCAACTTACTGCAAATATCCCTTCCATCCCTGAAGCTGCTGGGTCTATTCGAGGTACTGCAAAGTAAGTCAAAGCGGAGCAGATTAGAAGGCAGAGCAAATAACGGTTATTCATAAAATCCCCCCTGCATAAACTAATGGTATTAATATATGCAGAGGGATTTGCTTATAGCTCGATTAAATCCCCAGGGTTCATAACTTTCCCGTTAATATTCTCTTTTAGTAATTCGATAAAGCGCTGTGGGTCCTGCTTAATAGGCGGGAATGTATTGTAGTGGATTGGGACAACTGTCTTAGCCTGTACAAATTCTGCTGCCAGCGCAGCATCCTCCGGCCCCATTGTAAAATTGTCACCAATCGGCAAAAAGGCCAAATCAATAGGATGACGCTCTCCAATCAATTTCATATCCGAATACAGCGCGGTATCTCCAGCATGATAAATCGTTTTCCCTTCCGACATCAATAAAACTCCGGCAGGCATGCCCAAATAAATGATTTGTTTATCATCAGTAAAAATAGCAGAGCCGTGAAAAGCTGGCGTGAATTTTACTTTCCCAAAATCAAATTCATACGCCCCTCCAATATGCATTGGATGCGTATTCACACCTTGCCACCCTATGTATGTTGCAAGTTCATTCGGTGCAATTACGAGTGAACCGCTTCTTTTAGCAAGCTCAACAGTGTCACCGACATGGTCGGAATGTCCATGCGTTAAAATAATCACATCAGGATTTTCATTCTCTGCTTTTAAATCTGTCAATTCATTTCCAGTAATAAAAGGATCAATTAAAATTGTTTTCCCATTTGTTACAACTTTCACCACTGAATGCCCATGATACGAGACTTTCATCTTACTGCAACACTCCTTTAATTAAAATCCCTATCCAATTGATTTCGAGATAACTTGCTTTTTTCCTTCCTGTATTCCGATAGTTTTCCTTCTTATTTGTTTCTTTCACTATCTAGTGCTAATCTCAAATTAAGTAATTGAAATCAAGGGGATGTTAGTTATGAACTCCAGGTTAGAAAAATTAATCTCATGGCTGAAGGACCAACAAATTGATGCAGCCTTCATCTCTTCGCCGGATAATGTATTTTATCTTACCAGATTCAGATGTGAACCGCACGAACGGCTGCTTGGGCTCGTCGTCTTTCAAGACAATGAACCTCTTCTCATTTGTCCAGGTATGGAAGTAGATGATGCAAAGAGCTCAGGTTGGGATAAGGAAATTCTCGGATATAGTGACTCTGACAATCCGTGGAACCTTGCAGAAGAGCGAATAAAAGCGCGTATTCCAAAGGTACAGTCGTGGGCAGTAGAAAAGGATCATTTGAATGTGAGTAGATATGAAGAACTGGCAAACAGGTTTGAATATACTCATTTTGTGAATGCTGATCATATCTTAAACGAATTGCGCCTTGTCAAGGATGAACAGGAAGTTGCAGCGATCAAGAAGGCATGCGAATTAGTAGATTTTGCTGTCGAAGTCGGTGCTAACGAACTGGCGGAAGGAAAAACAGAGCTTGATATTATTGCTGCCATTGAATATGAAATCAAGAAAAAAAGCGCTGGAATGTCATTCGATCCTCTCGTCCTAGCTGGAGCGAATGCTGCCTCACCACACGGAATCCCCGGTTTGACGAAAATAGAACGGGGACAGCTTGTATTGATGGATTTAGGAGTCATTTACAACGGCTATTGTTCTGATATTACTAGGACACTCGCCTTCGGGGAAATATCCAATAGACAAAAAGAAATATACGATACGGTTTTAAAAGCTGAAGAAGCAGCAGTCAAATTAACAAAACCAGGGATAAGAGCAAAAGAACTGGATCAAACCGCCAGGAATATTATCAGAGATGCTGGCTTCGGAGAATATTTCACCCACCGACTCGGTCATGGTCTCGGAATCAGCGTACACGAATTCCCTTCCTTAACAGAGACCAACGAAATGAAACTGGAGACTGGAATGGTATTTACAATTGAGCCTGGAATCTACATCCCAGGAGTTGCCGGGGTGCGCATTGAAGATGATGTGCTTGTAACAGAAAATGGCGTTGAAGTTTTAACCCAATATCCAAAAACTTTACAAATCATCGAATAAAGATGTGAAAGTGTGCAGGAAACGATTTATGAAGCAAAAAATATGGAGATCGTGCGGAATCTCATTTCATTGTGCGAAATCTCGCTTAATCGTGCGATCTTTTCGTTTATCGTGCGATTTCCTATTTAATCGTGCGACCTTTTCGTTTATCGGGCGATCTTTTCAATTATTGTGCGATTTCTCGTTTTATCGTGCGATTTTCCTAATTATCGTGCGAAACACCATTTAATCGTGCGAATGATTTCACTTCTTTTTCAAAATCAAGGCAATTAAAAGCACTGGCGGATTTCGATCCCCGCAGTTGTTTTTACTTCAGATAACAAACTTGAGCTCATATAAAAACCCAAGAAGACAAAGATTGCCTGCTTGGGTTTTCTTCAGCGCTTATGCGCTTTTCTTTATTAAAGCAATTCTTTTGCGTCAACGAAATCGTATCCGAGATCATCAGCAACTGCTTTGAATGTAACTTTTCCATCAAGAACGTTGATTCCTTTGAATAGAGCTTCGTTATCTTGGCAAGCTTGCTTGTAGCCTTTGTTAGCGATTTGAAGCGCATAAGGAACTGTTACGTTAGTCAATCCCATAGTTGATGTTTGTGGAACAGCGCCAGGCATGTTAGCAACTGCATAGTGAACAACGCCATGTTTTTCATAAGTTGGGTTGTCATGAGTTGTAACTCTGTCGCTAGTAGCGAAGATACCGCCTTGGTCGATCGCGATGTCAACAAGGACAGAACCTGGAGACATGGATTTAACCATTTCTTCTGAAACAAGTTTAGGTGCTTTCGCTCCTGGGATAAGAACCGCACCAACAACTAGGTCGGATTCTTTAACTGCGTTAGCAATGTTGAATGGGTTAGAAACCAATGTTTTAATATCGTTGCCGAAAATATCGTCAAGCTGACGGAGACGGTCAACACTCAAGTCGATAACTGTTACATCAGCACCAAGCCCAACTGCCATTTTCGCAGCGTTTGTACCAGCTTGTCCACCACCAATAACTGTTACTTTTCCACGTTCTACACCTGGGATTCCAGCAAGAAGTTTTCCTTTTCCTCCATAAGTTTTGGAAAGGAATTGAGCACCGATTTGTGTAGCCATTCTTCCTGCAACTTCACTCATTGGAGAAAGAAGTGGAAGTGAGCGATTTGGAAGCTGTACAGTTTCGTAAGCAATCGCAACAACTTTTTTCTCTACAAGAGCTTTAGTTAATGCTGGTTCTGCAGCAAGATGCAAATATGTGAAAAGGATAAGTCCTTCACGGAAATAGCCAAACTCTTCTTCAAGAGGTTCTTTAACTTTCATAACCATTTCTGCGTCCCAAGCTGCTTTAGCACTGTCGACAATTTTCGCGCCAGCTTCAACATACTGCTCATCAGTAAAGCTTGAGCCTAGCCCTGCACCTGTTTCAATATGTACTTCATGGCCTGCTTGTGACAATGTATAAGCTCCAGCCGGTGTCATAGCAACACGGTTTTCGTTACTTTTAATCTCCTTAGGTACACCAATAATCATATTACTTCCTCCTAACATGTTCTAACTATCACAAATAGAATATATCACTTTAATTCAGTTAACGAAAGCCCCCTGAGAGAACATTTTTGTGAACAACACAGAGGTGTTGTCGAAAACACCTCTGTACACAGTATTTTAACCTGCTTTTTATTTATTATTATTTAATACTTCCGTAATTGTCGAAATAATAAAATTGACATCTTCGTCAGTACATGAAAGCGGAGGAGATAGAGTTAAAATGTTGTTATATCCGGCAACAGTGTCCCCATTTTTACCAATAATCAAACCTTTCGCCCTGCACTCTGCAATAATTTTTCCGACCCTTTCGTTCGTTGCAGGCTCTTTGGTTTCCTTGTCTTCTACCATCTCCATTCCCATTAAAAATCCTTTGATTCGGATGTCGCCGATGTAAGGATGATCATTCAGCTCAGCCAACTCAGTTTGTAGGCGCTCTCCAAGCTCAGCGGAACGAGCCACTAGATTTTCTCTTTCCATAATTTCCAAGTTTTTCAAGGCTAAGGCACAAGCTGCTGGATTTCCGCCAAATGTGTTCACATGGCGGAAGTGGCTGTTTTCTTCACTCTTTTTAAAAGTTTCATAAATGTCTTTTCTAACAGCCGTGACGGATAACGGCAAGTAGGCACTTGTCAAACCTTTAGCCATTGAAATAATATCTGGTTTTACCTTATAATGCTTGTGTCCGAACATCTTGCCAGTTCTGCCAAACCCGCAAATAACTTCATCAATGATCAACAAAACGCCGTACTTATTGCAAATCTCTTGAACTTTTTCCATATAAATCGGATGCGGTACGATAATCCCACCACCAGTGATGAGAGGCTCCATAATGATTCCGGCGATTGTTTCTTTTTGTTCCCAGATGATTTTTTCTTCAAATTCATGCGCTTTTTGAATGTTGAACTCCTCAACGGACATGCCTGCAGGCCTTCTATAGCTGTCTGGCGGTGCAACGTGTAAAAATCCAGGTACTAATGGTTCATACTTATATTTTCTTAACGCCTGGCCGGTTGCCGACAATGCCCCCATGGAACTTCCGTGATAGGCGCGGTAACGAGAGATAAATTTAAATCTGGAAGACTCACCGTTCTGCTGGTGGTATTGTCTCGCAATCTTAAAAGCAACCTCATTGGCGTCAGACCCACTGTTTGAATAGAAAATCATGTAGTCGTCATCCAAATATTCATTTAATTTCTCCGCCAAGTCGATGGCAGGCTGATGACTTTGTGTCATCGGAGTATAAGTCATTTTGATCATTTGATCATAAGCAGCTTTTGCCAGCTCTTCCCGTCCATATCCGACGTTTACGCACCACAGCCCCGCCATCCCATCCAACACCTTGTTTCCTTTGTGATCGGTCATCCAAGCCCCTTTCGCTTCTGTAAAAACTGTCGGTGGGCTCGCTTCGTTAAATGGAGATATATGATGCCACACATTTTGGCGGTCTCTTTCAACCAATGTATCCGTTTTAACTGATGTCATCGTTTTACCCCTTTCCTTTTTAAGCTTGGGTTCTTCCACAATTGTATGGATAGACCAAACCGTCTATGTGTTTTTATGTTAATATCAAATGTGCCTTGACGTATTTACACCCAGATTTTATTAAGCTTCACTCGATAAATCCCCTCTGAAAACCTGTGGTATCTGCCGGAGGGTTTAACTTTTTTCAGCCAGGGTTTGCCGCCACTGAATGCAAACCTATATGCATTCATCTCACCCCCACAGAAGTGGGAGACTTCTACTAAATAAATCAGCCTTTTTAAGTCTAATTACCGATTAGGAAGCATTACCTGAATTATGACTTTACCAGTTTAAGACTAATAGAATGGCAGATTAAACGGAAGCCGTAATTCTATACTATTTTTCGCAAGCCCCACTTATTAGGAAGAGTTAAGGCCGCCAATTAAAGGCGGCCAACCTTCATCCCTGTATTAATATGCATGCCTTTGGGTAACCATTTTCTTACGTGTATAGAACTCGATTCCATCGCGTCCATTTGCGTGCAAATCTCCGTAGAAAGATTTCTTGTAGCCAGAGAATGGGAAGAATGCCATTGGAGCAGGAACACCCAAATTAATTCCAAGCATACCAGCATCAATTTCCTCTCTGAACTTACGGATAGCTTTGGCACTGTCTGTGAACAAGCAGGCGCCGTTTGCAAAATCAGATTTGTTCGTTAATTGGATTGCCTCATCCAAATCTTTAACGCGAATGACTGAAAGAACAGGAGCAAAGATTTCCTCTTTCCAGATTTTCATATCGGTTGTTACGTTCTCAAAGATAGTCGGTCCGACGAAGTAACCGCCTTCCGATAAAGATTGATCTTCACGTCCATCGCGGACAAGTGTTGCGCCTTGCTCAATTCCTGATTCGATGTAACCGAGTGTTTTAGCTTTATGAGAGTCACGAATAACTGGTCCCAAGAAAACACCGTCTTGCATTCCGTCACCCATTTTGATGCTGTCAGATTTTTCAACAAGCTTTTTCACAAGCTCGTCCGCAATATCGTCAACTGCAACAACAACCGAGCACGCCATGCAACGCTCTCCTGCAGAACCAAAGGCCGCATTAAAGATGTTATTTGCAGCAGAATCCAAATCTGCATCTTCAAGGACAATCGTATGGTTTTTGGCTCCTGCCAATGCCTGAACCCGTTTGCCATTTGCAGTGCCTGTTTTGTAGACGTATTCGGCAACTGGTTGTGATCCAACAAATGAAACAGCCGGAATATCAGGATGCTCCAAAATTCCATTTACAATATCATGTGCACCGTGTACGATATTGAATACTCCTTCAGGAAGACCTGCTTCATTCAGAAGCTCTGCCAATCGATTTGCCAAAAGCGGTGTTCTTTCGGATGGTTTCAGGATGAATGTATTTCCAGCAGCAATCGCAAGCGGGAACATCCAGCATGGAACCATCATCGGGAAATTGAACGGAGTGATTCCTCCAACTACTCCAAGCGGATAACGGTACATTCCGGATTCAATATTTGTTGCAATATCAGGAAGTTGATGTCCCATCATCAATGTTGGCGCTCCTGCAGCAAACTCCACACACTCAATTCCTCTTTGAACTTCACCATATGCTTCAGCAAAATTCTTGCCGTTTTCGATGGTGATCAATTTTGCCAGTTCGTCCCACTCATTGATCAATAACTGGTGATACTTAAAAAGGATTCTCGCCCTTTGCGGAACCGCGGTTTTCCCCCATGTCTTAAATGCCTTTTTTGCTGCGGTTGTCGCCTCTTCTAAATCCTCCTTTGTAGAAATTGGAACACGGGCAAGAATTTCTCCAGTTGCCGGATTTGGAACATCTTCATATTTGTCTGTCTTTGATTTAACCCATTGTCCATTTATAAAATTCGCAAGTGTTTTCGTCTTTTCAGAAACAGTACTCATCTTTTTATCCTCCTAAGCTTAGTAATATTTATATTTGACTCATTCTTCCTTTCACTTCATAATCAATTTTACAAACTATTCGCTTTTAAATCATTAGACATTATGTAAAATCATCGTTCTATTTCATTTAACATATTGGAGGCCGTCGCCATGATGAATGAATTCACATTGAAAGTAAAAGATATTTTTACAAGAGGTCATTTTAAGCGCGCCAAAATACTTGCTGGATCCGGCGGCCTTGACAGAGTGATCCGATGGGTCCACGTTTTGGAAGTGGAAGACTTTGGCTCCCTCATTCATGGAGGTGAGTTGATTTTAACAACTGGTGTCGGACTCCATCTTGACGTCTCCACTCAGCTAAAATTTGTCCAACAATTGATCGCTTCTAAGGCAGCCGGAATTTGCATTGAAAAGGGACCTTATTTTCAAGAGATTCACGAAGATATTTTAGAGCTTGCCGAAATCAATCATTTTCCTATTATCATGTTTGAAGAGACTGTTAAATTCGTTGATATTACGCAAGAGCTTCATAGTTTGATCATTAATCGGCACCATGATCTGCTAAGCTACTTAGATTCTTCTTCAAGAAAGTTTATTGAGCTATCTATGTCTTCAAACGGCATTTTAAAAATACTTCATGAATTGTACGATTACTTTCACCGGACTATTATTTTCGTTCCTTTACAAGGCAAAAGCTTCTATTATCCATCTGATCAAAAATACTTCCACGATTTGTTATTGGATTACTTTCAAGGAGCAGAAACGGAGTCCTTCTCTCAACGAATGCTTACAATTGATAATGAGTCATTTGTTTTCATGCCGGTTGAGGGACTTGGCCAAACCTGGGGCTACTTATGCCTTCATGCCTCTGATGATGCACCAGAAGAATTTCATTTTTTAATTTTGGACAGGGCTGCTCTCGCTATTGCCCAAATTCTTTTGAGAAACAGAACGATTGAAGAAAGAAAACAGCATTCCGAAGACAAATTTGTAAGAGCTGTACTTCAGGGCAGGGATTACAACACTGACGAGTTAATCAGCCATTTGCCATTTGTAGGTCCTGACATGGGATATCGGGTTTTTGTCATGGAGATTCAGCCGCCTGAACGGATGATCAGTGAAGAAGAATGGGAAGATATAAAACTACAAAGATCATTGATGATCCGCGGGTCTTTCAAAAGATTCGGATTTTCCCCCGCTGTGTCAGCAACTAAAGAAGAAATTGCTGTTATTGCGGCATTCCCAGCTAATGCTCACGAGAAAGGTAAAGAAATGCTGACACTTTTAATCCAGCACCTTCTACGAACGAAGGAACAAAAGGTGCTTTTGGGGAATAATAAGATTTACGGAGTTGGACGGGAATACCAGCACATTGACCAATTATCGAGTAGCTACGCAGAAGCAAAAGAAGTAGTGGCTTTAAATCAATCAAACCTCAAAGAGAAGATGATCACTTATGACGATATCGGGATATATAGACTGCTCCTTCCCTTGAGAAAGAGCGGTGAATTATCCTCATATGTGGAAGATTATCTTGGTCCTCTTCTGGATTACGACTCCAAAAATGACAGCGATCTCTATGAGACACTAAAAGTCTATTTTGCTTGCGGCGGATCGAAAAAAGAAGCAGCAAAACAGCTCTTTATCGTGAGGCAAACACTTTATCATCGACTCGATAAAATTGAGCACTTACTTGGAAAGGATTATATGGACTCAAATCGAAGAATCGCCGTAGAAGCAGCGATTAAGGGTTATGAACTGATTAAGAAGTCTTGAATAAAAGAGGAAAAACATCACTTTAGATGAGCAGATGTTTTTCCTCTTTTTATGATTACAATAATTAAGCCTTGATGACTAGACTCACCTAAATCTGATGGAGTGCTCATGCTTTTCAGATCACATATCTAATTTAAAAGGATCCGCCGCCCCAGATTTTTTGACAGAATTCATCCTAATCAACAATACGATGATTCCAATTAACATCCAGGAAAAGCCCACTGTAATTCCGATGGCATCCATTCCCAATAAAATGTTCAAACAGACAAATACTCCCAATGCAGGGAATAACAAGTGCAACAAAATATATTTCCCCGAACGTTCCTTTCTTTTAATATAGAATTCCAAAAATACTGAGATATTAACGCAAGTAAATCCAATTAATGCTCCAAAGACCATAATCGAAAAAATGAATGACAATGGAAGTAATAGCGCTCCTAAATACCCAGTTACTGCCAAAATGATAATACTTGCGTATGGGCTTTTATGCTTCGGATGAAGTTTAGCAAAGATCGACGGTAACACCCTGTCTCGTCCCATACCAAACAGAATTCGTGATCCGGAGGATTGCCCAGCCAATCCTGTTGCAATACCAGTTAAAGCGATAATAACAGTACAAATAGTAGCTAATCCGCTGCCACCAACAGTTGTGGCAATCTCAAAAAAAGCTGTGTCAGGAGATTGGAAAGAATTGAAATCTGGAGCAACCAAAGTCGCAAAATAAACTTGCATAATATAGAAGAGAGAAGCAAACAGCAAAGCAATCACCGCTGCCCTACCAACGATATTCCCAGATTCCCTTGAATCTTCTGCCATTGTCGTTACCGCATCAAACCCTAGGTATGATAAAACCGCAATGGAAGCCCCCGCTATTAAAGCGTCCATCGAAAACGTTCCGGAGTTAAAGATTCCGGTGATTGAAAAGAGACTTCCTACCCCATCAGTACTTACAAGATTTGACATCGCAAAGATAATAAAAATAACTAAACTAAACAGCATGGCAACGGTCATGGCCATATTTACACGGGCTGTAATTTTCGTTCCGTAATAATTGAAAAGAGTGATTGGAACAAAAAAGACAAGCAGCATGATCCAATATGGAACACTTGGGAACAGCTCCAAAGAAAATAAGGCACTTAGCTTTGTCAATAAAATAGGCATCATTAGGTAGTCCAGTAAAATAGTCCAGCCCGCAACAAATCCAACAGCCGGGTGAATGGCCCGTGCCGTATAACTGTACGTTGAGCCTGCGGCTGGGAAAGCGCTTGCCATTTTTCCGTAACTAGCTGCCGTGAAAATCATAGCAACAAGGGCTACAAGATAGGATAGCACGGCATGGCCTTGGGAGATTAACGACAATTCTCCAAATAATGTCTGTGCTGATACCGGAGCCATAAAAACAAGTCCAAACACAACCAAATCTCTAGTTTTAAATACTTTCTTCAATTCATTGGTACCAGTATTCGTGTCAGCAGGTTGTAAAGCCGCTTCGGAGGTCCTGCTAGCTTCCATAATAACACTCCTCTCTTATATCTATCTCTATAAATCTTCTTGAAATCGTTTACACTAAATGAATCGTAAAGAAGCAGCATAATCATAAGAAAAAAGACTGTCCCAAAAGTCTTTTCAGAGTTTCAATTTTGGGACAGCCCTTTCATCCATCATCAAAGAACTTTTTGCTCAAACTCGTTAATTGAGTCTGATAGAATCTCGACGATTGTTTCAATGTCCTGCTTTTGTGAGATTAATGGAGGGGCAATAGCCACAGCATTCATTCCACCGAAAATAAGGGGTCTCAAAATCAGGTTGCGTTGCTTACAATCGGCGACAACCGCTGGAGCTGCAAACAACTCCGGCGCAAAGCCTTCACCTGTCTCACGATCTTTTAACAGTTCAATAGCCGCCATTAATCCCAGCCCTCTGGCTTTTGCAGTAATCTTGTGGTTTTCCTCTAGATACTTCAGGCCTTTTAATAATTCCTCTCCCATTTCACGGGCATTCTCCACAAGGCCTTCGCGTTCAATGATTTCTATATTTTTCAATGCTACCGCACAAGCCATCGGATGTCCGCTGTAGGTGAATCCATGGAACATTGGCCCCTCAGACATGTCTGCCAACTCATCTCTCAGCTTGCTTGACATCATGACTGCTCCAAGTTGGACGTAGCCGCTCGTAATCCCTTTAGCCACACACATCAGATCAGGAACAACATTCCAATTCTCAACCCCAAACATTTTTCCTGTTCTTCCGAATCCCGTAATAACTTCATCTGTAATCATGAAAATATCATGCTCATCACAAAGGTCACGAACTGCTTTTAAATATCCTTCTGGAGGTATATTCACACCGCCGACTCCTTGAATCGGCTCAAGAATAACCGCCGCAATATTTTCTGGTCCTTCTTTTTCAATAATTCCCCTGATGCTTCTTTCGTAGTTGGGGTGGGAGCTATCTCCTTTTTCACATTTAGTTTGATGCGGCAAAGCATGCAAGAAGCCAGGGGCAATTTCTGTGATCATATTTTTAAATTCTGGAACCCCTGTGGCGCTCGTTGTTCCCATCGTTACGCCATGATACCCATTTTCCAATCCAATGATTAATCTTTTTTCCGGCTGGCCTTTCAGCTTCCAATAATGTCGAACAATTTTAAAGGCTGATTCGTTAGATTCCGATCCTCCAGATGTAAAGAAGCTTACATCTAGGTCGCCGGGTGCGATGCTTGCTAGCTTTGTTGCTAAACGTATGACTACTTCATGTGACTGGTTGAAAAAAGAAGAACCGTAAGAAAGCTTAAGCACCTGATCACTTGCTGCCTCTGCAAGTTCTTTTCTTCCATAACCGACGTTGACATTCCATAAGGAAGATACACCATCGATGTATTCATCGCCATTGACATCGGTGATGCAAATGCCCTTTCCTGATTCAAAAATGAGTTCAGGCCCTTCCACCTGTTGTTCTTTGATTGGAGTAGTCGGGTGTAGAAAGTGTTTTTTGTCCAGTTCTCGTAATTCCTCTACACTGATTTCAGCTGTTACAGATTTTGTCATTGATCAATTCCCCCTCTACTTTTATAAGTAATTTTTTATAAAAAACGGTTTAAGCGCCGTACCAATCGATAGCATCAGGATTCAAATCAACCCAGACATGCTTTGTTTCCGTATACATATCCATCGCCTGAACACCCAGTTCACGCCCAAACCCGCTTTGTTTAGTTCCGCCAAATGGCGCCGCACTGTCCAAGAGACTATATGTATTGATCCAAACGGTTCCGGATTTGAGACCTCTGGCCATCCGGTGACCGCGTTTAATGTCGTTTGTCCATACTCCCGCAGCCAGTCCATAAATCGTATCATTTGCTTTTCTTAATGCGTCCTCCTCATCTGTGAATCGAATAACAGATGCCACAGGACCGAAAATTTCTTCTTGAGCAATTCTCATGTCATTGGATACGTTTTCCAAAATAGTCGGAGTATAGAAGTACCCATCCCCTGAAGAAAGCCTCTCTCCACCTGTTAGTAGGCTTGCTCCCTCATCGAGCCCTGCTGCCACATAATCCTCTATTCTTTCAAGCTGTGTTTGTGAAATTTGCGGTCCCATCTGTGTAGCCATATCCAACTGGTTGCCAACCTTTATTGATTTTGCCTGCTTAACAAATGCATCCATGAAATCATCGTAAATGGAATCCTGGACAAAGATTCGAGAGCCTGCCGCACAAACCTGACCTTGGGCAAAATAAATACCGAACGCAGCCATTTTTACTGCACTTGCAAGGTTGGCGTCCTCAAAGATAATATTGGGGGACTTCCCTCCAAGCTCGAGTGATAACGGTTTCAAATTTTCGCTGGCAGCCTGCATGATAAATCTTCCTGTTGCAGTTGATCCTGTAAAGGCAATTTTATCTATACCTGGATGTGACACCAGCGCACTTCCTGCTTCTTTTCCAAACCCAGGAACAACATTGATAACGCCTTCCGGAATGCCAACTTCCTGGAAAATCTCCATTAATTCAAGCAAGCTGGAAGGTGTCTGTTCCGCTGGCTTAAGCACAATCGTATTTCCGGTTGCAAGTGCGGGTGCAATTTTCCACATAGCTAGCATTAAAGGGAAATTCCAAGGTACCACTGCCCCGATAACACCAAGCGGCTCACGAATCGTATAATTCAATCGGTCGGGTGGTGAAGCAAGTGTTTCCCCTTGCAATTTATTGGCAAGCCCTGCATAAAACTCAAGCACATCAATGGTTGCCGGCAAAGCAATGAATTGGGTCTCTTTTATCGTTAAACCGCATTCTCTTGATTCCACTTCAGCAAGATGTTCAATCTTGTCTCTCATTTTAAGGGCGGCCATGAACAGAAGCCTTCCTCTTTCCCCCGGCAGCATGTTCTTCCATTCATTTGATTCAAAAGCCTTTCTTGCCGCCCGGACAGCGCGATCAACATCTTCCTTTTCAGCTTCTGCGACGACAGCATTTACTTCTCCCGTCCCCGGATTGTAAGTTTTAAAAGTTTTGCCTGAGACAGCATCTGTCCATTCTCCATTAATAAAAAGTTTGTATTCCTTAGTCATCGTCAATCTCCCTTCAAAGTCATATTGAATATTGTGAGGATTTAACTTAAACTAAATGATAGACTAAAAGACTTACTGGAAACTTACAAACTTTCTTACTCTTTAATGAATAGATACATATACGACCTGAGTCAGCGCAAATCAAAAAAGACAGCGGTTACAACGGTTTTAAAATGAGGGGGAGATAATGATGAATATTGAGGAAAATAAGTTACAAATGCCTAATTACTCTCCATCTTTGAAAAGACACCGATTATTCAATGAACTCGATCAGCATGATAAGGCCTCATTGCTGCTGGTTACTGGTGACAGCGGCTATGGAAAGACTATGCTCATTTCCAGCTATATCCGTGAAAAAAAGATTCCAGCAGTCTGGTATCAGTTAGGAAGCTCGGATCGCTATGCTCATATATTTCTCAGCTATGTCAAAACCGGTATCTATAGACAATTGGGAATTGACCATTCACCACAAATTATAGAAGCCGAAGAGATTGACGCTGAATTGGCCACCGTCGTTTCAATATTGATGGACAGAAAAGAACCACTGCTGCTTGTCTTTGACGACTATCAGCTAGTAGATTCAAGCCCCGAAATAGAACCGATCATAAATGAATTGATACACTCCTCCCCGGCAGTGACCGTTATTATTATCAGCAGAGGCCTCCCGCGTTTACCAATAGCCAAGTTGAAAGTAGAGAGGAAATACAAAGAACTGACAACTGTCGATTTGGCCTTTACCCTTGATGAAACCTGCCGCTTTTTCAATGAAATGAATCAATTGAATTTGGAAGATGAGGAAGTCCAATTCATTTTCGAAAGGACTGAGGGCTGGATTGCAAGCTACCAGCTCATTCTTGGTGTCATTGCCAAAATGAATGTCAAAGAGCGCTTATCCCTGTGGTCTACGTTCCCTTATGTTCAAGACATTTACGATTATTTATCTGTGGAAGTCCTTCAAGCACAGCCTGAAGAGGTCAAAAGCTTTTTATATAAAACAAGCATGCTCTCTGAACTAGATCCAGCTGTAATTGACGAATTTCTTGGCATCGACTATTCAGAAAAAATACTAAGCCGTTTGCTCACGCAGCATTTGTTTGTATACCGAGACCAGCAAGGCACAATCCGTTATCACCGCTTGTTCAGACAGTATTTATATCAAAACTATAAAAATAAAATAAAAAATGATTATATGAAGGAACATTTGAGGCTGGCAACCATTTATGAAGAGCGTTATCAATTGATCAATGCCTTTGCCCATTATACAATCGGAAAAGATTATTTTAAGGCAGCTAAGGTCATGGGATTGATTAGAGATTTATATAATCCGGTTGAGTCAATGCTGTTTTTGGATGGTTGGCTCGAAGAGATATCTGCTGGTGACTCATTTGCCAACAATACGTTGTTTCTGATTCGTTGTGTACCGCTTGCCACACTAAAGGAACTGACAACCCTTTTTGAGGAAAACATATCCCTCTTAAGGAAAAAGAAGAATGAACTTTGGCTTTGTAACCTCCAACATCGCCTGGCAACCATCTATTTAATGCGCGGAGATATCGTGAAAGCCAAGCAGCTTTTCAGTGACTCGTTGAAAGGTTCAGAACAATTTCACGACCATGCGATGAGTGCTCTGAATTTAATCTTACTGGCCGAGATATACAGATACTTGGCGAAGGAAGAAGAAGCGATTGAGCATGTACGAAAAGCAGTTTTCATTTCTGAGCGTTACAAGGTGAAACATACTCAAATTCACGCATTAGATACGCTCGCATCCATCTACCTCGACAAAGAAAAAGTAGATAAGGCTGCCCCTTATATTCAATTAGCGCTGACTATTGCCAAAGAGCATGATAAATCATCCCTAACATTCATATACACGACAATGGGCAGGCTATATAGTGTGAAAAATGATGCCGTCAAGGCTATTGAATGGGGAGAAAAAGCCGTCGACCTTGCTGAAAGCTTCAACAATGACTTTGACAACGGATGGTCCAAACATGAGCTTGGAAAAAGCTATTTAAAAAATAAAAAATTCGAAGAAGCAAAAAGATGTTTTGAACAAGCTTTTGAAGCTTTTTCCCTTTTTACACATTACCAATGCATGGTTGAGATATCGTTACACCATTTATATACAGTTATCAGAGATGATGAACAGGCTGCCAAAACTTACTCGAAAATAAAAAACACATGTGAAAAATATGATTTTTATTGGCTTATGGATGATTTGAAACCAAAAGCCAAAGTGAAGAATCTAAAAGAGCGACCAAAACAACTTACGATTCATACGCTTGGAAGCTTCAATGTATTCTACGAAAATAAGCCCATTACAATTAAACGTCAATCAAGTTTGCGCCTACTTCAATTTTTCATTACACACAGAAATAAAAAAATAGAAAAAGACATGATTATTGATACTGTTTTTCCTGATGGTTCTTTGAGTACAATTGATAATCATTTTAACGTATCATTGTCTGTCCTAAGGAAAACTTTAGAGCCCAGCTTGAAGTCCGGGGTCCATTCCCGCTTTATTAAGAGATTCGGCAACCAATATTTGTTTGATACAACTGAAGCAGATCTGGATATAGAAACATTTATGACTTTGATTAAAGAAAGTGCTGACACCGATATAAATAATTTAGAAGAAGCTGTCAAGCTGTTCCGGGGAGACTATTTTGAGGAATATCCGTATGAGGTGATGTTGGAAAATGAGCGTGAACGGCTTAGAATTTTATTCGTAAAAGCAAGTCACATGCTTGCCAGATATTACTTTCAGCAAAATCATTATAAAAAGTGCTTTGAGTATTTTGAGAGGATTCTAGACAAGGATCCGTATCAAGAAGACATTTATTTTGAATATCTCGAACTGTTATTAAAGAAGAATCTTGTTACAAAAGCAACTAAAGTAGCAAGTGACATGAAACAGTTTTTCGCTAATGAAATTGGAATATCTGTAAGTGACCAAATAGAAAATATTTTTTCAAAATTTAGTGTACAAATGCACGGTTAATCATTTACAAATGGCGCCAGCTTCCCCATTCTGGGAGGGACGCCGCTTTTTTAAAAATAAATTATATTTGAGTTCCGCTCCATAACGATGTTTGATGCTTGGTCTGACTACATCAAACATCGTTGTTCATCTTCTGAATTCGTCCTCACGATTTGTAACATAAAAAAAGCCTGTAAGTAAAGAATTCAGGCTTCTACACTTATAGAATTTTTCCCAAGAAAGCTTTTGTACGTTCATGCTGTGGGCTGGAAAAAAGCTCCGCAGGATTATTTTCTTCGACAATATATCCATTATCCATAAAAATAACGCGGTCTCCAACTTCCCTGGCAAACCCCATTTCATGGGTGACTACAATCATTGTCATCCCGTCTTTTGCAAGCTTTTTCATCACTTCAAGGACTTCCCCCACCATTTCTGGGTCCAACGCCGATGTCGGTTCGTCAAAGAGCATTACTTTTGGCTCCATCGCCAAAGCCCTGGCAATCGCCACACGTTGTTTCTGCCCCCCAGACAAAGAGTCTGGGTAGACATTCGCTTTATCTGCTAATCCAACTTTGTGAAGGAGGTCCATCCCCTTTTCTTTAGCTGCTTGTTTGGATACCCCTTTAACATTGATTGGAGCCATTGTAATGTTCTCCAAAACGGTTTTATGCGGAAACAGGTTGAAATGCTGAAACACCATTCCGACATTCTTACGGATTTCGTTGATATCAGTCTTTTTATTGGTAAGATCTTTTCCTGTTACATATACATGGCCGCCAGTCACAGACTCAAGAAGGTTCAAGCAGCGGATAAATGTAGACTTTCCTGATCCTGATGGCCCGATAATAACGACAACTTCCTGTGGATGGACTTCAAGAGTAATATCTTTAAGCACTTCATTGTCACCAAAGGACTTTTTCAAGTTTTTCACAGAAATCATTCAGTCTTCATCCTCCTTTCAATGAAATTCATCAAGTATGTCAATGATAAAGTAAGAATTAAATAAATGATCGCTACTGTAATGTAAGGTTCCCATACACGGATGTACTGCCCTTGCGCGGCTCGTCCCCAATACATAAGCTCAGGTGCCGCAATGATGGCTGCTAACGAGGTTTCCTTCAACAATGAAATAAATTCATTTCCAAGCGGCGGAATCATCCGTTTAAAAGCCTGCGGCAAAATAACCAACTTCATTGCTTGTTTATTGGTCATACCAAGGGAACGGGCTGCTTCCATCTGTCCTTTATCAATTGATTGAATACCAGCTCGGAAAATCTCAGCCATATAAGCGGCAGAGTTGAGAGCCAGAGCTATTATCGCAGAAACAATCGGGTTAGCCGGACTCATAAATAACGGTACAACCCCAAAATGAATAAGAAGGATTTGCACTAAAAATGGGGTTCCTCTAAAGAAATTGATATACCAAATAAAGGGCATGCGAACCCACAGTCTGTTGGACATTTTCCCAAGCCCGATAAAAAGTCCCAGTATTAATCCCAGCGCTACCCCTGCAGCTGTCAGTCCAAGCGTCAACAACGTTCCTTTTATAAAAAACGGCAAATAATCTAATATAATATCATACCGAATGTTCATTGGTTTCACCTTTCCTTGTTTGCCTGTCCAATACCTTAGAGAAAAAAACGGCTATCCACAGGTGAACACCATTTTTGGACAGCCGTATTAATATATTATTTCTCAGCCGCTTTCTTTAAAGCTTCGACATCCGGCTCTTTATCAAACCATTTTTTATAGATATCAGCATATTTTCCGTTGTCTATGATCGTACTTAGCGCTGAGTCGAATTCATCTACAAGGTCACTGTCTTTCGGAAAAACGATTCCGTAATATTCGGATTCGAATTCTTTATCATCTGCGACAGTTTGAATCCCTGCATCAGGATTTTTCTTTTGATATTCCAATGCTACTGCAATGTCTGTTACAGCAGCCTGAACATTGTCACCTTGCAAAGCCTGGAACATAAGAGCAGCTGTTTCATATTTCGAAATATCAGCAGAATTTTTACCAACTACTTTTTCAGCAGCAAATTGTCCAGTCGTTCCGTTTTGAACCCCTAGCTTTTTCCCTTTTAAATCTTTCGCGTTTTTAATATCCACTTTGCCTTCTTTGAAAGCAATCATTGTTTTAGATTCAAAATACGGATTTGAAAAATCATACGATTCAACTCTCTCATCCGTGATTGTGACCCCTGCCATGCCAATATCCAGCTGCTTGCTTTGAAGACCAGCAAACATAGCATCCCAGCCAGTATTCTCAATTTTCACTTCATATCCTGCCTCTTCAGCCACTGCGTTTAACAAATCCACGTCAAACCCGGTCACTTCACCCTTATCCATAAATTCAAAAGGTGCAAATGTCGCTTCTGTACCAACATTCAATACTTTCGCTTCTTCTGTCTTTGCCCCACTTTTATCTGATGAATCTTTTTTAGTCTCGCCACTTCCGCAGGCCGATAAAACAAGAGCAGATCCTGCAATGATAGACAATAACGTTTTTTTCATTGATTTTTTCAACTATATGCCCCTCTTTCATTTGTTGCAATTCGTATAATTGATTGAGATTTCGGTATTTCTTCCTATTTAAGAATAGCTTGTAATGGATTTATAATCAATGATTTTTATGCATTTTTATACAAAAACTTTATTTTCATATATTTTTTTATTATTAAAAATATAAATGTGTTTTTTCTGTGAAGGTAGTTGTCTTGCTTTTATCTATTATTTACGGCTTGAAAGAGATATACTCTTTCAAAAATGTTAAAATAAAGATAGGGAGGCGATTTTGATGGATTTGTCTTACAAAAATATTTTAGTCGCTGTTGATGGATCAAAACAAGCAGAATGGGCATTTAAAAAAGCCGTACAGGTTGCCAAAAGGAACAATGATGCTAAGCTGACTCTCATCCATGTCGTTGACACAAGATCATATGGTGCTGTTGAAGCTTACGATGTCACCATGGCTGAACGTGCAAGAACCTATGCAGAGGAGCTTCTTGCCGGTTACAAAAAAGAAGCAGCTGAAGCTGGTCTTACAAATGTAGAGACGCTGATTGAGCACGGCTCTCCGAAAGTAGTCATTTCCAAACAAGCAGCTAGAGATTTGAATGTTGACTTGATCGTTTGCGGAGCTACAGGACTGAATGCTGTAGAGCGCCTACTTATCGGAAGTGTTTCCGAAAACATTACGCGTTCTGCTAAGTGTGATATTCTCGTCGTTAGAACGGAAAATGACGAGTAATTCGCGTTGAAGCTAAATGCAAGCTGATTCTATGAAAAGAGCGTTATCCCAAAGGGAAACGCTCTTTTTTCATAGAAGCTTTTTGGCTTGTTCCAATTGTATTTTAACCTGATCAAATCCTGTTCCGCCGTATGAGTTTCTTCTTCTTACCGCTTCTGTCGGTGACAATACTGAATACACATCATCGGAGATTTCGTTGCAAGCATCTTTAAATTCTTCCAAAGTGAGATCCAATAGATAGCAATTCTTGTTTATGCAATACAGCACAAGCTTCCCAACAATTTCATGTGCTTCACGGAATGGGATTCCTTTTGCCGCTAAGTAATCGGCAAGTTCAGTCGCATTGGAAAAGTCCTGATTAACCGCTTCCTCCATGATATCTGTCTTAACCGTCATCGTTTCAATCATTCCTGCAAAAATTTTCAATGACCCAACCATCGTGTGAACAGTATCAAACATGCCCTCTTTGTCTTCCTGCATGTCTTTGTTATAAGTCATAGGCAGACCTTTCAAAATCGTCAGCATGGAAATCAAATTTCCAAATACTCTTCCGCTCTTTCCACGGATTAGCTCCGCCATATCAGGATTTTTCTTTTGCGGCATAATACTGCTGCCGGTCGCATACGTATCGTCAAGTTCAATAAAGCTGAACTCTTTGCTTGACCAAAGAATGATTTCTTCAGCCAGTCTAGTCAAATGAGTGATAGTCAAAGCCGAATTACTCAAAAATTCCACGATGAAATCGCGATCACTCACAGCGTCCATGCTGTTTTCGTAAACATTGGAAAAGCCAAGCAATTCTGCTGAATAATGGCGATCAATTGGGAATGTTGTCCCTGCAAGAGCACTTGCGCCAAGCGGTGAAATGTCGATTCTTTTCAGGCTTTCCTGGAAGCGCTGTTTGTCGCGTTCAAGCATCCAAAAATAAGCTAGTAGATGATGCCCGAATGAAACTGGCTGCGCCCTTTGCAAATGTGTGTAACCAGGTAAAATGGTTTCCACATTTTTTTCCGCCTGTTCAACAAGGGCAGCTTGCATTTCCTTGATGTGCTCAATAACCAGTTGGACTTGTTTTTTCAAATACAAATGCATGTCAGTCGCCACTTGGTCATTACGGCTTCTTCCTGTATGAAGTTTGCCGCCTACCGGGCCGATTTCATCAATGAGCATCTTTTCCAGGTTCAGGTGGATATCCTCTTCGGAAACGGAATACTCCAGCTCCCCAGCTTGTGCTTTCTCCTTTAACTTTAGAAGCCCCGCTTGGATCTGCTCGCTTTCATCCTGTGTTAAAATACCTGTCTTGCCGAGCATTTTTACATGTGCGAGCGAACCTTCAATATCTTCCAAAACTAATTGTTGGTCAAAGGAGATGGAGGCCCCAAACTCCTCGATCCATTGCTCTGGCGTCTTGGAAAAGCGGCCTCCCCATAATTTTTTCATTGTTTAACAGTATCCTTTTTATTCACTGAGCTGTGAACTTCAGTCGGTAATCCCCAGAGCTTAATGAAACCGACAGATGCAGATTGATCGAACTCGTCGTCTGATGTATATGTCGCAAGTTTTTCGTTATATAGAGAGTTCGTAGATTTTCTTCCTTCTACAATCGCATGACCTTTGAACAGTTTTACACGGACAGTACCGTTGACAAACTGTTGTGTTTCTTGAAGGAATGCTTCAAGTGCTGGTGTAAGTGGTGAGAACCATAAACCTTCATAGATCATTTCAGTCAATTTCTTGCTGATGATTGGTTTGAAATGACCGATATCTTTTACAAGTGTCAAATCTTCCAGTTCTTTATGTGCAGTCAGCAAAGTAATCGCTCCTGGGCACTCGTATACTTCACGAGACTTAATCCCAACGAGTCTGTTTTCGACATGGTCAATTCTTCCAACGCCGTGCTTTCCAGCAACAGAGTTCAAGTGAAGAATTAAGTCGCTTAGCTGATATTTCTTTCCGTCAATAGCAACAGGAACACCTTTTTCAAATTCAATTTCGACCACTTCAGGCTGATCGGGTGTATCTTCAAGAGCTGCTGTCAGGTCATAAGCATCCTCTGGTGGCGCTGCCCAAGGATCTTCCAAAATTCCACATTCGTTACTTCTGCCCCAAAGGTTTTGGTCGATGGAGTATGGGCTATCCAAATCAATTGGAATCGGAACACCTTTCTCTTTTGCATATTCAATTTCCTCTTCACGTGACCAGCTCCAGTCACGAACAGGCGCCAAAACTTCTAAGTCTGGATTCAAGGCTTTGATGGAGACTTCAAAACGCACTTGGTCGTTTCCTTTACCTGTACAACCATGAGCAACTGCATCCGCGTTTTCCTTTTCAGCTACCTCAACCAATTTTTTTGCGATCAATGGTCTGGACAAAGCTGAAACGAGCGGATATTTATTTTCATACATTGCATGTGCCTGCAATGCCGGAAGAACAAATTCATGAGCAAACTCTTCTTTCGCGTCAATCATATAGCTTTTTGCTGCTCCCATATCTAGAGCTTTTTCTTTGATGAATTTCAAGTCTTTTCCTTCACCAACATCAAGACAGCATGCAATAACTTCAAAACCTTTATCAATAAACCATTTAACAGCAACAGATGTATCTAATCCGCCGGAATATGCAAGAACAACTTTCTTTTTCACAAAAAACCCTCCGTTTGGAATGTATTATTATGCATAAAAACTAATTTTTAATCATTTAATATATGGATAATAACATACCTCATCAAACATTTCAATACATATTCATAAAAATGTATAAAAATAAAGATGGGGTCTGACCCCCATCTTACTAAAGTGGTAACGCATTAACGCGGTGGGGGTCAGACCCCTATTTTTTTAGTTCTCTTATTACATGGCCCAGTTCTTTTAGGATTAGTTTTTCCATTGCTGTACGCACTGCACCACTTGATCCCGGTGTAATGAAAATGGCTTTGCTTTGATATGTTCCAGCCGCTGCTCTTGACATGATGGCTGGCGACCCGATGTCTTCCAAATAGCTAACCATCCGAAACAGTTCCCCAAATCCAATAATTTCCTTTTCGAAAAATGGAGAAATCGTTTCAATCGTAATATCTCTTTTAGCAATCCCTGTTCCACCGTTAATCAAAACAGCCTCAATCCCCGAGCTGTCTGCCGCTTCACGAAATGCGGAGGTGATAGAATCTTTATCGTCCCTGACGATGGCATAATATCCAACCTCATGTCCCTTTTCGCGAAGCAGACTTATCATAAGCTTACCGCTTTTATCTGTTTCTTCTGTCCTCGTATCGCTCACCGTAATCACTGCACACTTAACAGTCGCGGGGGCCGTTTTTTTATGTTCATCCACACTCATTAAATATCACCGCTTTTGATTAGCAAGTGCTTATATTGATAGTATTTTAATGTAAAATCTGTAATTTTTCTCGTTGTCCTGTAGTTAACACCTGCTCCGACGGCCATGGATGCAAGAGGGAGTCCCGAAACCTTCTTTTTAGACAGCATTAAAATGAGACTAACCTTCAATAGATGCTTCAAGGGCTCGTCTACCCATGAAGAATCCGTTATCCGCTCATGTTCACGATAGTAGAATTGCTCGTCTCCCTTTTGCAGGTCATTGATTAAATCTTCCCACCCAAACATTTTCAGCCGTTCAGGCATTGTTGCCGTATGGAAAACTTTCAAGGTCTCCAACAATCCCACCGGAGACTGGACACCATTGCCAAATGACATAGCCATCAATTGTACAGCACGTAAATTAATGACAGCCATTCCAACTAAATCGCTTCCAACCAAGACAGTCTTTCCTGAGCCCGTCATTCCTCCCTGTGCAAAAGAATAGAGTCTATGTCTTGCAGCCTGCTGTTCCGCAATGAATGTCAATTGATCAATCGATAAGTTCCTCAAATCTTCCAGTGTTTCAATATCACCGTCCATGGAACGAGCCGTCCGCAAAATCCGCTCCGATGCATCTGTTTGCAATTGTGATTCTCGCAACAGCGAATTTAAATGAAACAGCCACCCATCGAGCTTATCAAAAAATTGAATTTGCAATGAGTCAGGCAATAATGAAAAAGCTTGTTCTACCCACTTATCATAGGCGTTCTCAATGTCTGTGGTTTCATATTCAAATAGTGTTTGGCGCCATTCCTGCAAATCTTCCCAAATCTGTTCATCTCTTTTTGTCCAATCCACTGCAAACACCCTTCCATCTATTTATTTTCTAAGTATAGTGAAGCAACCAGTAAAACTCAAAACAGGCACATCATGCGGAGATGACCCGCATGACATCGCGTGCAATCATGATTTCTTCATTTGTAGGGATAACGAGCACTTTTACAGGGGAATAAGAATAATTGAGAAAAGCCTCTTTCCCGGTGACTTTATTCAAATCGGGATCCCAGTATACTCCCATGAATTGAAGCCCTTTCAAAACCTTTGCTCGAATAAAACTGCTGTTTTCGCCAATACCCGCTGTAAAAATAATAGCATCTACTCCTGACATCCGCGCCGCATAGGAACCGAGATATTTATGAATCCGATCAGCGAAGATATCCAAAGCGAGCTCGGCCCGGTGATTTCCTCTGGATGCCTCAAACTCAATATCTCGTAAATCACTGGAAAAACCAGATACACCGAGCATTCCAGATTTCTTATTCAAAATATCCAATACCTCATCCGCCGTCTGATTTGTTTTTTCCATTAAATAAGGTATGAGTGCCGGATCAATATTTCCCGATCTTGTTCCCATCGTTACACCTGCAAGCGGTGTAAAGCCCATGGAAGTGTCAATCGATTTTCCACCCTTAATAGCTGCGATACTTGCACCATTGCCCAAATGGCAGGAGATTAGCCGCAGTTGTTCAATTGGACGTCCAAGAATTTCCGCAGCTCGTTGCGAGACATATTTATGTGAGGTTCCATGGAATCCATATTTCCGGATGCCAAATGTTTTATAATAATCATAAGGCAGACTATATAGAAACGAACTCTCAGGCATTGTCTGATGGAACGCTGTATCAAAGACGGTTACCTGCGGAACCTCTGGAAGTACCTTTTGAAATTCCTTGATTCCGACAATATTGGCCGGGTTATGGAGTGGTGCCAGCTCGATAAGACCTTCAATCTCTTTCAATGTCGTATCAGTTATCAGCACCGAGTCATTAAATTTCTCTCCTCCATGAACAACCCTGTGCCCGACTCCATCTAAATCCTCAAGAGACTGAATAGCTCCGTTTGTTACCAGTCTGTCCAAGAGAAGCTTGATCGCCAGCTCATGATTGGGAATTTCAAGCTGTTCTTTGAACCTTTTTTCATTTACCGACATGGACAATAAAGAACCCGTCAAGCCGATTCGTTCGATCAATCCCTTTGCAATGACTTTTTCATCAGGCATCTGAAATAGCTGGAATTTAATTGACGAACTCCCGGCATTGACCGCAATCACCTTTGCCAAACCAATCATCCCTTTTTATTATCTTCAAACCACTTCTCCATTTTGATAAGCATTCGATCCATCACCTCTTTGTTGGACAGCTTTGGAATGGCAGCCAATAGAACTTCTCCCGGTGGTTTTACCCCCGTCTTTTTCTTTTGAAGAACCAAAATGCTTTTCGCGGCCTGACCACTTGCAAACATAGAAAGTGGAAGCTGTAGGACAGCTTGAATATAAACCGTCTCCTTTAAGTAATCATGCAGCTTTGGAGCTTCTTCCGATTCAAACAAATCATTTGGTACAAGAAAAAATAAATAACCACCTGATTTGGTGTGCTTAATGCTTTGCTCAATAAATAAATGATGTGCGTATGAGTGACCTTGCTCTCTTTTCAACTCGAAAACAGCGGCATTAGCATCATCCGGGTAATATCCGACTGGAAGGTCGCAGACAACCACATCAACTGGATCGATAAAAAGAGGCTTCAGTGCATCCTGATTAAAAAATTCCACTGATTGCATCTGCAAATTAGCTCCGATATAGCCAAGCCTTAAAAGCAGGTCATCAACATCCACACCATAAGCTTCCATCTGGTCCCCTTGTTCTTTCCTATTTAAAATAGCAAATAATAAATTGCCTGTTCCGACAGCAGGATCTAAAATCGAAATGTCCTTTTGATCATCCGTAAACTTTCCAATTAAATAGCTAATGAAATAACCAATTGTATCAGGCGTCATTTGATGATTAGCCTGAACGCTGTCTTTCATCCCTTTTAAAATGGCAAATTGATAAGCACGTCGGATCTCATCCTTCTTATAGGCAGGCAGTTGTATTTCCGAATATTTCTTTTCCAACCTCTTTTTAGTGATCTCACTTATCTCGGTCTGTACGATCTGTTGTTGAAAAATATTCTCACCCGTTTCCGCGAGAGCTTCTAAATATGTACACTGTAACTCTTCCTGTAATATTTCCGCTGTTTCATTAAACAATGAAAATAACTTTTCTACCGGCATTTTTTTCAATGAATTTCCACCCCGTCAACAAACTTCTTTCTTTATTTTAGCGATGTCCTCGATCTTAAACAAGAAAAAACCCCGGAATGACCGGGGAAGAATTCTTTATTCAGCTTTTTTCGCTGCTTCAATAGCTGCTTCATAATTCGGATGATTCGTACCTTCACTTACATATTCCACATAAATAACTTGGTCATTACTGTCAATGACAAAAACACTTCTTGCAAGGAGCCTGAATTCTTTCATGATAACGCCATATGCCTCACCAAAGGAAAGATCCCTGTGATCTGAAAAAATCTTTGCTTCGCCTAATCCATTTTCTACCGCCCAACGCTTTTGAGCAAACGGTAGATCTACAGATATAGTCAATATTGTTGCATTTTCAAGGGCTGCTTCTTCATTGAATCGCTTAGTTTGCGCAGCGCAGACTCCTGTATCAACAGATGGCACCACACTGATTACTCGTACACCGGTGAAGTCGCTAAGTCTTATTTCCGAAAGCTCTTCATTCAGCACAGTAAAATCTGGGGCTTTATCACCCGGTTTTACTGGATTCCCTTCCAATGTGATTGGATTTCCAATAAAAGTTACAGATGGCATTTATCATTCCTCCTTGTCCATTTTCTCTTTTATCATGCTGGAACAAGATCGAAATAGCAAGGAAAAAGCTGGCAGAACCTTCAATCAAATGCCCTTAGCGTATTTGTGCTCAGATTTTATCGAGCTTAAGCTCGACAAATTCCCTCTGAAAATCTGTGGCATCCGCCGTGGTTTGAACCCTCACTGAATGGAATACCAATATGCATTCATCTCACAGAAGTGGGAGACTTCTGCTGAATAAAGTTAAATATCATAATCCAGCTGCTGCTTCTCTTCGGAATTCCGCCTTGGCTGAGAGTTTTTCATGATCATTTGAATTTTATCAAAGGCAACCGGAGCCATATCAATCATTTTTTCAAATAAATGTGTGTTTTCTTCCAAGCGCAGCATGTTTACTCCCTTGGAGTTGACTACTAAAAACGCGATAGGAGTGATAGAAACACCTCCGCCGCTCCCGCCGCCAAAAGGAAGTCCTACATCTTCATCCTCTGAAGTATCCATTGAGGAATGATCTCCTCCCGCCGAAAATTCACTTCCTCCCATAGCAAAACCGAAACCAACCTTGGATACGGTTAAAATCACCCCACCATCCGGAGTTTCAACCGGATCTCCAACGATCGTATTCACGTCGATCATTTCTTTCAAATTTTCCATCGCTGTCGTCATTAACCCCTTGATTGGATGTTCCATTAATTTCGACCCTCCTGTTATTCAGCCTCTTCCATTTCTTATATAGTCCAAGTGTCGTCAATATAGCATTTCCCGTCCGCATCGATACCATACAGGAAATTTGGGATTCAAATCCAACTGTTTGAAAGAAAGGTAAAAAAGAAAGTTCAGGAGCTTGTTCCATTTGGATATACCGTTTTAGCCATGCTTCAATAATCCCTTTTATAGACCATATGGCGCCTGCCAGCTTCCCCGTTGAAGCCGCATCCCCGATGCCTGCACCAGTTTTCCAGATAAAATGGTGGATAACCACTTTTTTAAGAGCTTCTAAAATGGGAGCCTTTAACTTTTTAATCACATCATCGCTCGCTTTATTTTCAAGCTCCCATTTCCATTTATTCATAGCATCAGTAGATTTTTCCTCATCATTAAAGAGATTGTTCATCAGCTCTTTAATATCCAAGGATTTTTTTATCCGGACCAGGCCATAAGCAAATGATATATAGATATCCAACATACATTCAGATAAATTTTTCACTTTGAAGGAAATGTTCACTTTAATTCTGGATATGAGTATGACAGCAATGAACAAAATCAAAGTTAATATAAACATGTTCCAAATCATTTCACGCCTCCGGTTACCAGTTTCACCGAAGCGGTAAAAAAATAAACCCGCTTAAGAATAAGCGGGTTCAGCCGTTTCCGTACGTTCATGAATAACGGCAGTATTGGCAAACATATCATGTAGTGCCTGTTTCTTTGGAGTAAATGCAGCGACAACATATAAAATCCAGATAGTCGCAGAAATGTAACGTCCAATCCATTCCCTGAAAATCACTGTACTCCAGCTCAGCTTTTCACCATTCAGAGGAATAACTTTTAAGCCAAAGACCATTTTTCCAAGTGTTTGGCCAAAGAACTTTGTCATGAGAACAAAGTACAAATAGAAAACCAGCGCACTCGCAATATTGATAGGTGTAAAAATTCCGGGAGCAGAAAGTTGAAAGTCCAATGCTCGAAATACCGGCTTCACAATAATTCCGCTTACTGCCGCTATAACGGCTAGATCCAGCAAATAAGCCCAGAATCTCATCCAAAAGCCTCCGTATCGAAAAGCAGGCGGCTGAACAGTTTTACGGATTTCGTTCGTTTGCATTTCATCCATTCATTGCCACCTCCATCATTGGGCATATAAATACATCATTCTAGGCGAATTCGGCTGTGATAACATGTTCATTAGCTCGCCCATTTCCGATCCACCCGAGAATTTTTGAGCTGTCATAGAAAATAGGGATCCCAGTCCAGGAGTTGAGGAGTATTGAAACACTTCAGCATCCTTTAGCTTGAAGTCTTTTTTCATGGCCTCAATGACGTCTTCCGTATAGCCAAAGTCATCAATTAAATCCAATTCCTTTGCCTGGCGCCCATCATATACCCGTCCGTCGGCAATTTTGCGGACCTGGTCCTCCTTCATATCTCGCCCCTCTGCAATAATCCGGACAAATTCGTTATAGGAATTCGTCAGCATGCTTTCGAGAATATCTACTTCATCCGCCGTCATTTTACGATGACCGCTCATAATATCTTTATACTTTCCGCTTTTGATCGTCATAAAGTCAATTCCGATTTTGTCGGTTAAACCGCTGTAATTCATTCCCTGCATGATTACACCCAGTGACCCTGTCAAAGTTTCGGTGCTTGCGAAAATTTTATCTGCAGGTGCGGATATATAATAGCCACCTGAAGCTGCCATAGACCCCATGGACACATATACCGGCTTTTTCGTTTCCTTCTGGATTTCTACGATTTTATGGCGGATTTCAGCAGACTCATTCGTCCCGCCTCCCGGAGAATTAACACGCAAAACAATTCCTTTGATGCTGGTATCCTCTTTCACCTCATTCAGTTGCCCCATGAAATCCCTGTGGGAATATCCACCTGATGAAAGATAAGATCGTGCCTCTCCCGTATCTTGGATTACTCCATCCACCTCAAGAACAGCAATCCTTTTTAAAGGATTTCCTGAATCAATCACTTCTTCGCTAAAAGCTTCATCAGCGAACATACCTTCTTTAAACATTTTTGAGAAATCCTCAAAAATGAACGCACTCGCCATATTCACGATCATTGAAAAGAAAAATACTCCTGCGGCTATACCGAGCGCTGCCCATCTTTTTCCATTCACTAAAAATTCCTCCCTTCTTCATCTCATACGGATGACCTTTCAAAGAGTTTCAAATTCGTGGTACACTTGACAAACATAGTCAATATTTTAACAAAAAAAAGATAGCTAAGGAAGCATGACCGTTTTCTTCTACGGGAGGTCTGACAAAAATGAATGATTTCAGAAGAAACATTTACTTCTTCTATAAACATATTTTTTATCAAAATGACAAAAAGCTTGCGGAAAAAGTGAAAACTTTGCATCAAGCCGCTCAAAATAACGGTTTTAAAATCGTTGCGCAGCCAGAGGATGCCAATATTATTGCAAGCATTGGAGGAGACGGAACATTTCTTCAAGCGGTTCGCAGGACAGGATTTCGACAGGACGTCATTTACTTAGGGATAGACGATGATCAATTCCGGGGGCTTTATTGCGACTTCCAAATTGATAATCTGCCGGAAATGATCGAAGCTATGAATATGAAGCAAGTGGAAGTAAGAAAATATCCAACCATTCAAATTGATATAGATCATGAAGCTTCCTTCTACTGTCTGAATGAATTTACAATCCGCTCCGCTATCATCAAAACATTGGTTCTAGATGTATTTGTCGACGATCTCCATTTTGAAACATTTCGCGGAGACGGTATGGTGATTGCCACACCAACTGGCAGCACAGCTTATAACAAGTCTGTCCGTGGTGCAGTAGTCGATCCGCAACTCCCATGTCTTCAAGTAAACGAAATGGCTTCTTTAAACAGCAACCGTTACCGTACTCTTGGAGCTCCATTTCTATTAAGTAAAGAGCGGACTCTTACACTAAAGGTTGCCCAAGAAGGAAATGTTTTTCCCACTATGGGGATGGACAATGAAGCCATGAGCATTCAGCATGTTAAAGAAGTAAAGGTGAAGCTGAGTGATAAGGTCATTAAAACCCTCAAGCTAAAAGACAATTCCTTTTGGGAAAAAGTGAAAAGAGCATTTCTTTAATAAAAAACACTCAGGATTTTATTCCGGGAGCTCGCCCATTGTTTTTCACAGAAAAAAGCGACAGGCACGCAGCCTGACAAGACAAATCTTGATACGAGAGTTCCTCAAATTTCAATTACATCGGGAAAAGCTTCCTTGAATAAGCTGTGCTCCAGGAGCACAGCTTCGAATAAACTTCAACCTTCACATCAGAAAAGCGCGAGAATCGACGTTTCTAAAATTGATTTCTCGCGCTTTTTAAGGTTTTATTAAACAGTTTTGTTCCGCCACTTCTCATGCAATCCTATCCCGCCGTTTAGCGTGTAATCCAGACCACTTGATACTGGAAAGAGAAACGATCAACAAAGCTGCCCAAATGAAGGTGAAAGCAATGAATTTTGTAGCTCCAAATGGCTCGTGGTAAATAAATATGCCGAGCACTAGCATAATAGTCGGCGCAATATATTGCAAAAATCCCATTAAATAGAGAGGCACCTTTTGAACACCTTTGGCAAATAATAACAGAGGTATGGCAGTTGCCACTCCGGAAACAATTACTAAAGCATCTGTTTTAATGTCTCCATAAAAAGTAACATGGGTCCCCTTTATCGTAATCACCAAAATATAAATGAGAGCAATTGGCGTGACCACCATTGTCTCCAAGGTCAAGCCAATGGATGAATCGAATGGAAGTAGCTTTTTAATCAGCCCGTATATTCCGAATGAAAAAGCAAGAGCAAATGAAATCCATGGAAATTGTCCATAAGAGACTGTTAGAAAAATCACTCCCGCCAAAGCAAGAAAAAATGCAATGACATGGCTTCGCAGCAGCTTTTCTTTAAGAACAAACACACCGAGGACAATACTGATTAAAGGATTGATATAGTAGCCTAGGCTCGTCTCCACTATTTTCCCCGCATGAACAGCCCAGATAAAAGTAAGCCAATTCACGCTGATTAGAATGGAAACTGCGATAAGGGCGAACCTTGCCTTGGGATCTTCTTTCATTTGCCTGATACTGCTTTTAAAAGAGTCTAATTTTTTCCCAATTAATAATAAGATCAGCATGAACCAGAATGACCAAAATATCCGGTGCGCTAATACTTCACCTGGCGGCACATGATCAATGGCTTTCCAATAAATTGGCAAAAATCCCCATAGCAAATAGGCACCGGCACCATTCATAACCCCTTCATATTTCTTTTTCATCGCAAATGTCTCCCAACTATTTAGATTCCCGAAATACTTTCATTATATAAAACTATAATGAAAGTTACTACAGTAAAAAGCGGAAATCTTATGTGATAAAAAAAGCGAAAGACGTCTGTTAATCAATATACAGACTGAGCTAAAATACGGAAGACAGCGTTCAGTGGCGCCGACGTACTAAGCCAGAGCACCCCAGTGACGTCGTTCTTTGACTTCATCCGATTGACCGATGCAACTAAACAATAGTTCCTCCAACGAAATAAAGGATAAGTAAGCGCAAGAGTGCCTACTTATTAGCACGCTCCCCTTCAGCATCTCTTTACGTCGATGGTACGTCCGTCGGCAGGATCAAGCGGCGACGTCCTGTCGCTTCTCCTGCACTAGTACTTCCTGTACGTCGCTGTACAAAGTTAAACTTTCTTTTGAATAAATTTTTCCATAAGTTGTTTTACACTCAAATCAAAACTTCCCCTAAATTGAAATTTAAGGGAAGTTTTCAATGGTTATTTATTAAGTCCCAACTTTTTTTCTTGTTCCTTTTGCCTTAATTCCACGCGCCGTATTTTACCCGAAGCCGTCTTCGGCAGTTCAGATACAAACTCGATTTCTCGCGGATATTTATAAGGGGCAGTCATTTGTTTAACATACTCCTTTAGTTCTGACTTGAAGGCTTCCTCATCACCTGGTTTACTTTCCTTTAGTACAACAAAGGCCTTTACAATATTCCCTCTAATTTCGTCGGGAGCCGCGACAACTGCACATTCTTGGATCGTTGGATGTTTCACAAGCGCATCTTCAACTTCAAAAGGCCCGATTGTGTATCCTGAACTGATGATGATGTCATCCCGTCGCCCCTCGAACCAGAAATAACCCTCTTCATCTTTCTTTGCTTTATCCCCAGTAATGTAATAATCTCCCCTAAATTGCGTTGAAGTCCGTTCAGGATCTTTGTAATATTTTTTAAAAAGGGAAGGAGTACTTTTGTGGACAGCGATATCACCAACTTCTCCAACACCACAAATGTCCCCTTGCTCGTTTACAATTTCTACTGTATTTCCGGGTGTCGGTTTTCCCATGGAACCTGGTCTCAATTCCATATTCTTTGTAATTCCCACAAGCAGTGTATTTTCTGTCTGCCCATACCCATCACGTACATTGATACCGAAATGCTGTTGGAAAACGTCAATCACTTCTCTATTTAACGGTTCTCCTGCTGATACAGCACTATGCAATTGGTCCAGCTTGAATTCATTCAAATTATTTACTTTGGCCATCAGCCTATATTCAGTAGGCGTACAACAAAGTACGTTCACTTTGTACTTATCCATTAACGAAAGATATTTTTGAGCATCAAATTTTCCGTTGTAAACAAAACCCGTTGCGCCCATTCCAAGTACGGAAAGAAACGGGCTCCAAATCCACTTTTGCCAGCCTGGTCCTGCCGTCGCCCAAACGATATCGTTCTCTTCAATACATAACCATTTCGCAGCGGCCGTCCTAAGATGGGCATACCCCCATCCATGTGTATGAACAACGCCTTTCGGATTTCCTGTGGTTCCAGAGGTGTAGGATAAAAAAGCCATATCATTGCTCTTAGTTTCTGCTGTGCTCAAAGTATCATCGGCATCTTCCATTAACTTTTCCAAATGTCCCCAGCCTTCAGCCTCGCCACCAACTGAGAACTTGACTAGCCCATCTGCATTTTTCGCCTGATCTACCTGTTCCACGTAAGGATAATAAGTAATAACAGCCTTGACATCGCCATGGCTAATCCGGTACTCCAAATCTTTTGTCTTCAGCATTTCGGAGCTTGGGATGACAATAGCCCCTAATTTCAAAGCAGCGATATATACAGCGTAGGCTTCGATTAGTCTTGGAATCATGACAAGAACCGTGTCACCCTTTTCCAAACCGAAATCACGAAATACATTTCCAACTTTATTTGCTTGCTTCGATAATCCTTCATATGTAATCTCTTTCGTTTCGCCACTTTGACCTTCCCAGATTATCGCCGGCCGATCAGAACCAACCGTATATTTCTCAAATTCGTTGATGATATTATAGTCGTCCGGTGCAATCAAATCTTCCCTTTTCATTTTTTCTTCCTCCCCCTGTGAAACTGTATTATCTATTATACAAAATTATAAGAAAATTTTATATGTTATCGCTGAAAAAAATTTTCTTCTAGGAACAAAAGCATAAGCAGCACTTATAAAATTCCCCATATAAATATAGAAGAAGCGGGGAGAAAGCCCCGCTTCCATGCCATTCATATTAAATTTGTTATCTTGATTGTCCGCCACCCATTTGTTGTTGAGCCATTGCTACAAGACGTTTAGTGATTTCACCACCTACAGAACCGTTAGCACGTGAAGTAGTATCGGCTCCAAGGTTTACTCCAAACTCTTGTGCAATTTCAACTTTCATTTGGTTGATCGCTTGCTCTGCTCCAGAAACAAGGATTTGGTTGCTATTGCTGTTTGCCATGTGTTTTCACCTCCTTGTAAGCCTATATTGTGCGAAAACCCATGGCATCATTCAATAAAAAGTTGGTAATTCTTCCTAATTTTTGGAAGCTAGTTATTCTCTTTTAAAAAAGGTTGATATTATTGTCATTTGCAGACTCATTTCCATCGCTTTTTATAACAATGGTTTCTGTACCTTCCACTGCTTTTTCTAACAGCGGAGCCCAATCAAACTTGCTTTCAAAAGCAACGATTTTATCAGTTTTCGGTCGAGTCTTTGGCGCTGGCGGTGTAAAAATTGTGCAGCAGTCTTCATATGGCCTGTTGGAAATGTCCAATGTATCGATTTCAGTAGCAACCTTAATAATCTCCACCTTATCCATAGCTATTAAAGGTCGTAGAATCGGGGTGTTAGTCACCTCATTGATCGCAAGCATACTTTCCATCGTTTGGCTCGCCACTTGTCCAAGGCTTTCTCCATTAAAGATGGCCAGCGCATCATTTTTCCGCCTAATTTCATCCGCAATCCGAAGCATCATTCTTCGAGTGGATGTCATAGTGTAGCCTTCCGGAATTTTCTCATGGATTTTTTCTTGTATTTCTGTAAAAGGGACAATGTGAACTTTAATCCGGCCGGAAAATTCAGCGAGCTTTGCAGCAATATCAAGCACTTTCTGTTTCGCCCGTTCACTTGTATATGGCGGGCTGTGAAAATGCACGGCTTCAATGTCCACTCCCCGCTTCATTGCCAGGTACCCAGCCACAGGACTGTCGATTCCGCCAGAAAGCATCAGTACTCCTTTGCCCGATGATTTGGCAGGAAATCCCCCCTGTCCTTGGACAACTTCTCCCGAAACAAAAACCCCTTCACCTCTGACTTCGACAATCACATTTACATCAGGTTTTTTTACGTCAACTGTAATATCTTCAACATTGATTAAAATATGCGAACCAAGCTCATAATTCAGTTGTTGCGTATCATATTCAAATGATTTATCAGACCTGCGAGCAGATATTTTAAAAGTTTGTCCCGGAATGTGGGATTTTTTTACAACATGAAGGACTGCTTCTTTGATCAGATCGAGATCTTTCTCTGTCCTGATTGCAGGGCTGAATGATTGTATACCGAACACTTTGGCCAGCTTTTCCTTCACTTGGTTGTATGGCTCTTCATTTAAAAGGACATACATTCTATCGTGCAATGTTTCAATTTTTGTCTGTGGAAAATCGCGAAGGAGCACCCGGATGTTGCTTTTAAGCTTTCTGACAAAAAATTTCCTATTCCTTCCTTTTAATGTTAATTCCCCATATCTAATTAAAATTCTGTCATATTTCATTTATTTCGCCTCATTACTTTTTTTAATCGATTCAAAACCTGCTTTAGTAATTCAACCATCTGCTCGGCTTCTTCCATCGTGCTGTTATGGGAAAGGCTGATTCTGATAGCTCCAATTGCTTTCTCATCTGACACTCCCATCGCCTTCAGAGTACCGCTCGGCGTTTTGTCCTTTGATGAACAAGCACTTGTTGTGGATATAAAAATTCCTTGTTCAGCAAGCGCATGGACAATGACTTCACCTTTCAAACCTACAGCTGAAATATTCACAATGTGTGGCGCTGCACCGTCTTTGGGTGTGTTGATAACAAGGTCTGGTATTTCTCTGAGCTGATTCATGATAAAATCTCGGATATCTAACAGACTGTCCGAACTCGATTTCCTTTTATCCTCCGCCATACGAAAAGCTTTTGCCATTGCTACGATACCGCCTGTATTCTCCGTACCACTTCTCACATTCTGCTCTTGGTTTCCACCTGAAATCAGTGGATCGATCTTGATCCCCTTTTTGATAAACAAAAAACCGTTGCCTTTCAACCCGTGAAATTTATGAGCAGAAAAAGTACAAAAATCTATATTGGAACCGTATATATCAAGAGGAACCTTACAAGCGCCTTGAACATTGTCGACATGAAAGAGCACTTTTGGGAAATCCTTTAAACGACGGCCAATTTCCTGAACAGGCTGAATTGTCCCAACCTCATTATTAACATGAATCACCGACACCAGGATTGTTTTGTCTGTTATTGCACTAATTACATCGTCCGCTGAGACACGACCGTTCTGATCCACGTCGATATAAGTGATTTCAAATCCAATCGTGCGAAGCTGTTCACAGGCTTCCCGAACAGACGGATGCTCCACACTTGTCGTAATTATATGGTTTCCCCTGCTGCGATGCATAAGCGCTGTGCCCTTTATCGCTAAATTATTGCTTTCCGAACCGCCTGAAGTAAAATAAATTTCATTAGCGTGAGCACCAGCCAACTGGGCAATTTGCTCCCGTGCCGTTGTCAGCAGTTGCTCGGCTCTCCCCCCAAGAATATGAAGCGAAGAAGGATTCCCGAAAAACTCCCGGTTCACCTGCTCAAACGCTTGGAGAACCTCCTCATATGGCTTCGTTGTTGCACTATTGTCAAAATATATCATAATAAGGCACCCACTAACATATTTCATTAATATAATCAATCATACATAATAACACATGAAGACCGTAATTTAAATAACGGGGTCTGACCCCCACTACGTTAATTCGTTAATACTTTAATATGGTGGGGGTCAGACCCCAAAAAAAGACCCCAAAAAAAGACCCCAAAAAAACAGAAAAAAAGAGCGCCTCGCTAGAAACGCCCCTTTTTCCATATATTAAACACGGATTTCTTCGTTGAACATTTCTTCGATTTTTTTCAAAGCACCTGGCTCCAATTTTTCAACTGCGGCAGCAGCCTGTTCCAGAGATGAACGGTATTCGTAATTTCGAAATGCCTTTTCAGCCTTCTCAAGATCCTCCCTTAATTGAGGGGATTGACTTCTGTATCGGTTCCCATATTGAATAACTTGTTCTGCAAGGCGCGCATTTTCAATATGTTCCTCCGTCCGGCTGTACAAATGGTCAACCGTGTCAGTTGCTTCATATAAGTGGCTTTGGACTGATTTCATATTCAACGGCTTTCCCAAAAGACTTCTGAAAACATCCTCGATTTGCTCGGAAGCCTGCTCGTACAAGGATTCAATATCACTTGGCAGACCTGGCATCTTGCTTTTTTGGACAAGCCTGGTAATATCACTAACTTTTCGTTTCAAAAGAGCGATTTTTTCCTTGGCCTCCAATTCATCCTTACGCAAACTTTGTAGACGCTCCGCAAACAAACGCTGTTTTGTTTCCAGTTGTTCCAGCCCGCTTTCAATTTCATTTAATTCCCCACTTAACGAAGTAAAAGCTAATTGGTCCTCTTGGATTTTTCCTTCTAGCAGTTCATACCGTCTCATAAGCTGACCTAAACTTTTTTCAAGATTCTGGGGTACATCAAGGTCATTATCGAAAAGTTGATAGCTCTCTTGAACCAGTTCTGTTTCAGATTTAAGCTGTTCGTTTGCTTCTTTCAGTTTGTTCAAATAGGCTCCTGTCTCTTCATTCTTCTGAAGGACATCATGTCTTGCGTAAACCTCTTTCTCCAGAAGATCATAAAGCACTTCAATCTGTTCTTTTATTTCCTCTAAGCCCTCAGCCACTTCATCAACTTCCGCCTGGATCAGGAAGTCCTTATATGTATTCAGTTCCTCTTCCATTTTCTCCATCAAAGCTTCCATTTGAATATGATCAAGAACATATCCCTGTTCCTGCATTTCTTTATAACCTAATAGAAGCTCATCCTTTTGCGAAGGGATGATGGTTTGGCAGTCTGTGAGCAAGTCCGGTATTTTGTCCATCCTGTAAACTAGGACCTCAAGCTCCTTCGACAGTGACACAACCTCTTTGTGTGCTTCAATATAATCTCCGTCTTTAACTAACGTCTCATATTTCGAGATTTTTTCAGCGGCAGATTCCAATAGTTCCTCCAGCTTCTTTCTTGCTTCTCCAAAGGTATGAGATTCTGTAAGCAGACTCTTTTTAGCCGCCCCATATATTTCTTTCAGACTCTCGATATCCGTCCGGCCCTTTTCCTCGCTGTCAGTCAGCTCCTTTAGCTCATCGAGGATCTTCTGCATCTGCTGATTGATTTGTGACAGTTCACTTTCAATTTGATCACGAGCCTCTTTCACTTTTTTGAAGTTAAACTTATCTGTATACTCCTCAGCCTCGAAAAGAAGTTCATCTATATGCGGAAATCGGACGGTAATAATATCGTCCCATGTTTTGCGCCATTCTTCGAACATTTCTTCCGTTTTCCCCGTCATATTCAGTTGTTTGACCTTAGCCAACTTCTCAACCACTGGCTTATTCATCGTTTCGATTTTTTTTGCTTCCAGCTGGTCGATTTCCTTATAATATTTTTTTCTAATTTTATATCCAATAATGAAAATTATTATGATAAAAATGATTGCACTGATGACGAGTTCAACACCATATTTCATTATTTGTCCCCTGCTCCTTCCATCATTCAGCAAGAACTATGTATATCAAACATTTTAATAGTCAGTTATGTCTTTCTATGATACCATGACAGCGACATTTTTTGACGCATAAATGCAATTTTTCTATCGTTTTTTTGCATTTATATAAAAAAAAAAACTTAATATAAAGAACAAAAGCCTAAGCGCCTATTTACCAATGTATAGACTGAGAAAAAAATCCTAGAGCGTCCACTTACCCCGACAGGTATAAGATTATTGTTAGGGAGACATTTCTCAGCCATTCTTATAACCTTGAAAGGCTAGACAAAAGAAAATCGAAAGCGCTCACGCACTCGTTGAATCCAAGATCTGTTTACCAGCACCTTAAAAAGAGCAGTTTTCCTTCAGAAGTAATGGGCTTATTCCTTTCACCAATGATATTCGCAATTTAAAGCACAATTGACTTGTCCCTAGTAAGAAGAGATTTGCTAGTTACTGCGCGGTGCAACCCCACAATCCCCCTTCTTTTTTGGCGAGAGCTAGACAAGTGTTGAAAAACACAGTCTTCCTTCTCCAACAATTGGCTTAACCCTCTCGTGCCCAGATAGCGGCATTCTCTATATCGAAACTTGGAAGTTTTATGACTCCCTATCTCAAAAAAAGAAATTGCCACCCCAAAATTTGAGACGGCAACTTTTCAGACAGTCTTAATCACTTGTACAGGAGGCCGATCCGCATGTCTAACACTTTTTTGAACCTTCACAACTTCTTGTAGCCAGTCAATAATCGAATCATAATATTTTTCGATAAAATATGGCTCCTTCGGATGCATTCCCCAAACCTCACTAATGTAATGGCTATTTAAAAAAGGTGTGGTGAGCATTCCTTTTAGCTGGATAATAATCATACTGACTGGAAGTGAAGAATGATGTTCTCCTATTACAGCGGATGCCAGCTCTTTGAAATAATACCTTTCTTTCATCAAATAAGAAGATATTATTTCTCGTGAAATCTGCGAATCAATCGTGATTTCCCTCCAGACAAAACGTGTAAGCAAATGATGCTCACTTTGAAAAACAAGGATTTTCCTTATAACCCTGTGAAAACAAATCTCCGGATCCTCCCATGCAATCTTCTTATTCTCTTTTTCCAATAAGGATAAATACGGTTCAAAAAAACTGATAAGGCATGCCTCCAGCAGCCCTTGCTTCCCCTGAAAATAATATGAAATATTCGCCGAGTTCACTCTCGCCCGAGCTGCGATATCGCGGATCGTCGTTCCCTTGAAACCTTTGGTTGTGAACAATTCAATAGCCGCTTCGATAATCGACTGTTTTGCTATTCCTGCCTGACCGGACATTGCAGGCCCCCCTTTTGAAACATTGTCCAATCCTTTAATGAACAATTTCGCAAATAGGCACACGGACTCAACTTTACTTATTACACTACATTCGATTTTGACTAATTGATTTCCTGCGAAAATAACTCGACAGATTTTTGCCTATTTTGCTAAAAGCACTGTAAAAATTGAGTTTCCAAGACATCCTTGACTTTTCAGGGAGCTAACCCTATAATATTCTTTGTGTGTAAAATAAATGCAGCCTTGATGGATAGCTTGTTGACCGTATTTTGTTCCTCAACATATGAGGTGTATCGCGTAACCCGCTGCTGCTAGGGCGATGGTACATGAAAACAAAATACCCAACATCGTATTCTCGCAACGGTTTTTATTTTACAACAAAATAAAACCTAAGGAGGAGTCTTCTATGGCTCGTTATACCGGCCCAAGCTGGAAAATTTCCCGCCGTCTCGGAATTTCACTGAGCGGAACTGGTAAAGAATTAGAAAAGCGCCCTTATGCGCCAGGACAACACGGTCCAAACCAACGTAAAAAACATTCTGAATATGGTCTTCAGTTACAAGAAAAACAAAAACTCCGTCATATGTACGGTGTGACTGAACGTCAATTCAAAAACACATTTATTAAAGCAGGTAAAATGCAAGGTAAACACGGTGTTAACTTCATGATTCTTCTTGAACAACGCCTTGACAATGTCGTTTACCGTCTCGGCTTGGCACGTACTCGCCGTCAAGCACGTCAGCTTGTAAACCACGGACATATCCTTGTGAATGGACGTCGTGTAGATATTCCATCTTACAAAGTACTCCCAGGTCAAACAGTAAGCGTACGTGAAAAATCACAAAATCTTTCCATCATCAAAGAATCAGTTGAAGCTACAAACTTTGTTCCTGACTACGTTTCTTTTGATGCAGACAAGCTTGAAGGAACTTTGTCACGCCTTCCTGAGCGTTCAGAACTTCCTGCTGAAATTAACGAAGCATTCATCGTTGAGTTCTACTCACGTTAATTTCAGAGTATCTTAAATAACAGTATTAAAACCCTAGAAACAGTGTTAAAGCAATGTTTCTAGGGTTTTTTCTTTTTTTCGTAGTTTGTAATTACCACTAATAGAAAGCGTAGTTTTGAAATCAATAAAGGATGGACAGATACTAGATAATAAAGCGGTTCTATACTGAATGTGGTGGTCTCCCTTACTGCTAAGCAGTTGGGAGCACATCTGAAAAAACAAAAAAATACACC
>NZ_JACSPV010000011.1 GCF_014836955.1 Bacillus norwichensis | reverse complement strand
ATTCTACCAATAAAAAAACTTAACCGCGAAGCAAGAGCCGTACGCTCTCTCACTTACACGGTTAAGTTTACACTCCCATGTATGATAACTAGCGTTCTCTTTTATTCCATTTATACCTCTTTTAAATGCAAGAGCTCTCTCAGAAACTTCAATTTTATAAAGTATCTCCTCTAGAATCCATCTTTGAACTAATTTTAAGGATAATGTTGGACTATTTATTTGCCTTGTTGTTCCGTTTTTTTAGGAATTTCAAAACTTTTATAATATTTATTTGAATGATTTGATAATAAGTAAATCATCTTTTTACTAATACCCAAAGTATTTGTTAGAGCATCAAAATCATTAATTACAGGTAGCTTTAATGATTTTAAAATAAACGTGTTAATAAAATCTTTTTTCACTTTAGCATCGCTTCCCTTACCATTAGTCTTTTTTTGAAATTAAGAGATTGAGTTCACAATTGTGGAGTTAATCTCTTAATTTTAAAAATCATACTTAGCTTTAAACCACAGGATCCGAACCGTCTCCCATTACTTGCTCCATAGAAATTAAAGGTGCACCTTCTATGAAACTCATAATAACATCTAAGGGAAGCGAGCTAATTATAATATTGCTCTTTAATAATACCAAATCTTATCTTATCGTACAACTTAGTGCGGTTAGGCATTTCTACACTATTAAGCAAATCATTTGTATTTTTGTATCCCTTTTCAGTTAAAGAAAAACGAGTGTCTCCCTGCACCACATGTTTATTTAAATATTTATCTTTGTGAAGTAATTTTAAGGAAGCCCTATAAGTAGTATTAAAGTCCTTAACTTCATATTCGTTCTTTTCCATCAAATAACTTATTAAATCAACAATTTTGTCTGAGGAAAGATCTTTATAGAAATATAATAATAAAGGGATAAAATAATACATTCCGATAATGGTGTTTAAAGCTTTATTATTGGAGGATCTATTACTAATAATTTCTTCTCTTTTACTTCTATTTATATTAAATCTTTTATTTAGGTCTCTTTCTAAAGTGGTTATATCGTTCTCATTATAAAACAATACATTTTTCTTACTTATTTTTTGTAAAATTTTTATAGGCCCTAACATAATGAAACTATTATCTCTTTTTCGTTTTTCATCAATAACTGCTACCACTTTATTTACAGTCTTACCATTGTTTGTAAATGCACCCAACTCAACTAAAGAACCTGCACTTTCACAAACAATACATATAATATCACTGTTATCTGCTAGAAACCCTTCCAAGCTTAATAAGTCGTAGTTTTTATACTTATTTAACATTTCTATAAACATATCTTCAGGATAAAGGATTCTTATGTTTGAATATTTTTTCATTTCATCCCTTACTTGATCTCTAATAGATTTTTTAACTAAGCTGCTTGCCCCTCCACATAGAAATACATCAACATAATTTTGATTTATCTTGTAGAATATTTTTTCATAAATATCATGCACTGTCCCTTTTGTAATATTATCAATTTTATAAGTCATTAAAATCACCGTTTTTTAATAATAATATTATTATTATAGCAATGTTTACCAGACAAACAATACTTTCAACTAGGCAAAACTATAATTTCCCGTACAACTTAAAGGGAATTCTTTAAGAACTGACAAGGGGACTAATCCTACAAGATTCAATTAACATTAAAAAAGTTGCATACGCTTACTCTATAAAAGTAGAGGAGATATATTTTAGAGTTGCTATAATCTTATTATTAGGATGATTAGGAGGATTAGAGTATTATATCGATGGTTCAACAAAGCACAATCGGATAGTGAACTGCCCCCTGTCAAGTAGACAGTGGAAATAATAAAATTACTTAGGCGGCTTTAGCTCTATATTCCATAGGGCTAAAGCCGTTCAGTCTTTCTTGATATCTGTCATAATTATAGAAATGTATGTACTCATCTATCGCATTAGAAAGTTCTTTATATGTCTCGTATTTTTCTAAGTAATACTTTTCGCTTTTGAGTGTTCCCCAAAAAGATTCCATTGGACCATTGTCAATACATCTTCCGACCTTGGACATGCTTTGAGTCATCTTTGCCTTTTCTATTCTTCGTTTAAACCCTTGATGTGTATATTGAAATCCCCAGTCACTATGAATTAGGGGACGATCTGTACCCAAAAGGGCTATAGCCAGATCAATTGTCTTAAATACTAGCTTATTATTGTTTGAGTAACCTAAAACATAACTAACTATTGATCCGTCATATAAATCCCGAATTGCACTTAAATAGGCCTTTTTAGACTCCCCATACTTAAGTTCAGTAACATCTGTAACCCATTTCTCATTCGGTTTGTCGGCCTTGAATTCACGGTTCATCACATTTTCTGCAATGTGATGAGAGAAGGAATGTTTGTAACGATTCTTCTTTTTTCGAATGATACTTTTTATTCCAGCTATTTTCATCAGCCTATAGATTCGCTTATGGTTGAAGTTCTTTTCCAATTTGCGATTTATATTCAAAGTCATTCGACGGTAACCAAAAATACCTTTAACTTTTTCGTGAAGGGTGTTCATTTCTTTAATGATTTTTTCATTTTGACGTTTATGCAATGCGGACAGTTTTAAATCCTTAGAGTATCTTTTCCAGTCGAGGATTCTTTAAGACCTTCTAAACCATATTTTTCAAAATTATATTTACATTCCATAATGGTGGTATTGGCTACCTTTTCAAAATCCTCTAGCTATCCTAATATTTCATTGTGATAAAACCAACCAGGCTAGACCGCTATCAGGCTTTATTTTAAAGATCATGTTGAAAATAATAAGTATTTACAGGAAGCACACTTATTAATTAAAAGAAAATGTTACTAATATCAATTCATAAATGGTTAAATTAAAGGCCATTAAAGAAAACGGGACAGTCAATAATTTTGTGTAAATGAGTTTCCAACCTTTTCGGATAGATCGTCACTCTGGATTTAAAATACACTTGTTCGAAGGATCGATTTTGATGTTTTGGAAAGGGCTAGCCCTTTCCAAAACATCAAAATTCCGCGCTGGCGCATCTTACTCTTTCGTCTCATGAATTGTTCAAACATCGCCTCTAACGTTGCTCGGGCCTGATTAAATCCAATGTGGCAACGTGTGGCGAAACGTTGGTTGTATTCTTCAAATTGCGTCACTAAGAAGCGTTCCAGAGATTCTTCGTTCGGGAACTGTTCCTTGCGCTTTGTATATTTCTTGATTGTTTTGTTAAACGACTCAATCAAATTTGTCGAGTAGATGCTTCGCCAAATGACTTTTGGAAATGTATAGAACGTCAGTAAATATGGGTTTTCTCGCAGATTTTTCACGACCTTTGGGTACGCATTTTTCCACGTTTCACAAAAGTTTTCAAGTGCTTTTTGCCCGTCCTCTAAACTCGATGCCTAATGAATTTTCTTGAAATCATCGCAGATCGTAGTTTGATCTTCTATACGCACTTTATGCGTGATATTGCGTGCAACATGGACTAAACAGACTTGATATTTCGCTTTTGGAAACACAGTAAAAATAGCGTCAGCCATCCCTTTTAGACCATCCGAACTAAACAGAAGGACCTCTTCACCGCCACGATCCTTCAGTTCTTCCAATAACTCATGCCAGTTATAAGCTGATTCTGTTGGCGCAACCGTGTAGACGAGCACCTCTTTAGAGCCGTCTTCACGAATCCCAACAGCGATATATACGGCTTCTTTAGACACGGTATCACGGCGCACCGCAATGTATGTCGCATCCAAATACACGCATACATAGCGCTGATGTAACGAACGGTTATTGAATGCTTTAACCGTTTCGGCAACAGTCTTCGTCATGTTCGAAATCGTTTGTGGTGTGTAATGATGCCCGTACATTTTTTCAATTAAACTAGCGATTTCAGTCACTGTGATGCCTTTTTGCACAAATGAATGACGGTTGCTTCAAGCGTATCGTTTGAGCGCTTATATGGAGCCACGGTCTGTTGTTTAAACTCGCCATTACGATCACGTGGAATTTGGATATTTAGGTCACCAAACTCGGTGTGTAACTTACGAGAATAAGAACCATTGCGCGAATTACCTGAGTTAAAGCCGATACGATCGTATTTTTCGTAATCTAAAAAAGTTCTGTCGCAAGCAACGTATTCACTGCCGTTTCTAAATGCGTACGAAAAACCTCGGTGATATCTTGTTTTTTGACTAGTGCATCGACAATTTCTGTTGTAAACTGATTCATAGGGAAGACCTCTTTTCTGTGAATTTTGTGTGGTAACTCAATTCTATCAAGAAAAGGTCTTCCTTTTTTGTCATTCTATTCATTTACACAAAATATTTTATACTCTCGATATTTTAGGTAAACAAGCTTGATACAATTAGTTTTAGACATTATTTTATACTTGTTTTTGAATTTAATACTTTTCTGTGTAGCTTTTAGGAGGTTTGTATGGAGCGAAATAACAAGCTGGCATTAATTGTTGCATACTATATATCCAAGTTCGATACCAAAGCCTTAGAAGGTTTGGGTATTCATCCATGTCTGAAGCATACAGTCAGATAGCAAAAACATTAAAGTCAAACCAAATAAAGTAAAAAATATGAGGGGTGAATATGATCCTATTCATCCAAATAATCGAAAAGGTTAACATCAAAGGGAACTTAGACCGAGTCGGATTAAATGTTCTTGAAAAATACGGAGATTTAAGCGAAGACGCTCTTACATAAGTTAATAAAGGATATATTGAAGAATCAATCATTGGAAAATTTAATAATTTACGAAGACAGTATCAGCAGCAATGATAATGAGAAAAAAACAGGATTTATACGACCAGAGGAATAACAGAAAAAAGGGCTGAGGATCTATTTATAGAACTTTTTAATAAAGGCAAAATCTTGAGCTTTGAGGGAGAAATCATTGATATGGGGGAAGTTGGTTGCAGGTATGATTTCAAGTTATCAACATCTCCAAATTATATGTTTGAGGTTAAAGGGCTACTAAAAAGAGGAGATAATTATATACTGGTGTTAATTAATAATATAGAACAAGAACCCGAAATAAACGTTATTCAAAATCCATACAGGCTTCTAAGCCCAACAAGAAATATATATGAGACAATTGCTGTTAATTGGACACTAGACAGCAGCGAATTTTTAACTAACACAAAAGTAATTATAAGTAAGTTTAATCCAATAGCCAAACGTAAAGTTTTTATATTCCGGCAACCTTATTATTGGAGTTGTTGGCTGATATTGAGAATTTACAGAATTTTTAAACATCCAAAATTTCTATTTCTGATCTACTGTAACTCCTGTTTTCATTAATAATTGCAAAGGGCGCTTATGTTAAGCACCCAATTATTAGATGTTGTGTTTGTTCCATTGTTAATCGCTGGAGTTGAAAGCATTAAGCCTGTCGATGGCCGCGGATATGGCGGAGTGATCATAACTTCAACAAAAGAAAAAGGTATTGGAATATAAGCCAATACCTTCTGTGTCTCCAATACCTCTCAGAAAATTCCTGTCCATTTTCCTCATCAATCAAGATTGTAATAAGGTAATTCATGTCTACCTCTAACATAGTGGATAATCTGTATAACGCCTTTACACTTGGATTTTGTCTATCCGCATTTTCTAAATGATGTAAATAAATAGCATTTAATCCAGTTTTACAGGATAATTCTTTTAAACTCCAACCCTTTGCCAATCAAAGCGATTTTATTTTTTTGAAAATACCGTTTCAATCTGTTGCCCTACAGAAAAGGAAAGGAAAGGAAAAAGGACTAAAAGAATACTTTCTTAAATTTTATTATATAGAAATATCCTTAACAATTAATCATACGATTGGGATTTTTTTGATGACTTCGGTCGGATCTAGACTGATTTTTCACTCACACTTTTAGCAATTCTTTTGTTTCAACTTCAACACTGAATCCGATTCTCTTTAACTTGGCAATCAAATCCTCAGAAAAATCTTCTACCTTAGATTTATCAACAAAAATAGTTAAATTACTTCTGGCTCTTGAGCAACCTACATAAAAAAGTTTATACGCAGAAAGAACTCCATACACAGTACTTCCTTTAAAACATTTTTTTATGTTTGTAACATTAGGTTTTAGAAGGTATTTACTATAAGGATCTTCACAAAGGTCTTTAAATAAAAAATTCCCCTCAAAGTGTTTGCATATTTGTTCTACCCTTGATTTTAGGTAAGTTGCATGTGTTTGATAGCTTTCTTTATTTAAATCCAATAGTTTACATTTTAAATGGCTAATTGTATCTTCAATCCATTTATTATACTCATAATAAAAAGATTCTAAGGAATCTAACGTTAGTTCCTTAATAGTCCATAGTTTTAAAAACTTATGCATATGAACCACTGGTGTTCTAAAAGAATCTTCTGCAATAAAAAATACAGTGTTATGACTTTCTCCTTTTACACCGTGCTGTGTTGAGACTTTTGGGTTTTTCAAATAATTAGACAATACCTCGAATTCTTGTAATTTAACTTTTAAAACTTCAATGTATTCATCCTCTATATTATCTAAATAGCTTTTTTTAAAAAGATTGAATCCCTTTAATAATGTTAAAAATTCATTTATTGAATCTTCTTTTTTATAAGCGTCATATACTTGATTTAAAAGTTTACTTAAGTCAACTCTATCCTGATGACTAGTAATTGTGCCAATTTTACTATCAAATATTTTTCGATTCGATTTGAAAGTTTGAATTATACTTCCAAGATTAAAATTCTTGTAATGATCTAGCATATTTTCTACTACAAAAAGTAAGTTTAAAAGAGGATCTGCATTTTCATTAGTATTATCAGATAAGACGTCAATAGCACTTAGTTGTTTTACGTGTGAGTATCTATCCAGTCTATTAAATTGTCTATACAATTCACCTGCACCTATCGAATCGAATCTTTGTTGGTTTAATAAAAATAACAATAAAGCATCTGGATAAATTAAATGCTCCCTTTTTAGTCTTTCTTGAATGTTATCGCACATTACTACTCTTGGTGGATGGTCTGGTTTAATGACTCGGTTTCTTTCCGATGGGTTTTGTTCGAATTCCTGATTATTATATATATTATTTAATACTGAAACGATTTCTGGAATTGAGCGGTGATTAGTCTCTAATTTAATATCAGTATTTAGAGTTTTTAATTCCTCCTCAAATGCCCCATCATAGTTTTTGTATATTTGTTGCATCTTGTCACCAAGAAAATAGAGGCTTGATTTTGTATTGAGACATGCCTCATAAAACATTTTTAATACACTAGATGTGGAGTCTTGGTACTCATCGATAAAAATCAATTGATACTTTTGTGTTAACCTCATCTTAATCTTTGGAAACTTATCGAATGTCTTTTCTGCAAAAAAAATCAAACTATCGTGAGATAATCCCCCTTTGTAAAGATGATTGTTCGAAGATTCATTATAATAAATAGTACTTATATTAGCTTTTATCACTTCTATCGATAAACACCCATACTTATCGATATACTTTTGGTTTCTTGTTGATATATGTTCTTTCTCTTCCCTATTCTCTATATTTTCTCTGATTAGATCCTCAAATATTTCAAAGTATAAATCTATCATTTCATTCTTGCAAAAATAAATTCTTAAAAATTTGTGAAGAAATGAATGAATTGTACTTATATCAATCCCTTCTTCGTTTAAACCTTTCGTTAGCTCTTCTGCAGCTCTCTTTGTATAAGTAATACATAATATATTATCCGAAGGATGTTTTATCTTATGCTTAATAATCATTGATTTTATTTTTGTTGTTTTGCCACTACCTGCTGGTGCATTAACGAGAAAGATATTATCTACTATTTTTGCAGCCATTCTAATCCCTCCTTAATATAATTGGGAAGCATCTTTTCTATCAGACCCTTTAGAATAACTGAATACATAAAATCAGTCTTTTTATTTTCTGTATGTTTAACAATATCTCTAATACTGTATTTTTCGTCTGTGTTTGAATCATCTCTTTTTGGTTTAACAGGATTTGGAACAGTATAAATAAGTTTATCGGCAATTCTTTGTTGAATCCAAAAATTTCTATCTTTTTTTTCCAGCACATTAAATTTGTAAAATTTCGATAGCATAGCTTCCTCTAAAGTCCGAGCATACTGCTCGGTTTCACCTTGAAAACTCACTAGAGCTAGTCCCCCGAATAACTCATTCTCACCTTTTTCTTTCCATTTATACAAATCTAGTACTGTTGGAGACTTTTTTCCTTTTGACTCACCATAATAGCTGTTAATTGTTGCATTTGTTGTTTCAGACTCTTCTACTGCTTCTACAGTTGCTGCATCTTTTTTGTAATCTAGATCAGTTAAAATAAGGGTTTTTATTTTTAGGAAATTAATTACCTTACTATATTTATGAGCGTAAGCCCCGCCAACCTGAACATATGCTATATACTTTTGATTAAGTTCTTCATATGTATCTAAAGTCAATAACTTTCTTATAAGCAATCTTTCTGTATCACCCTCATAAAGAATAACTCTATCTGCAAAAACAATGTCGGAAAAACCAATTTCATAAAACCAATCATAAAATGTATCTAAAGTAGTATCACCACTCAAGCTTTTTTTAAACGTCGAAAAGTCATAAATTTTACTTTCTAAATGATTTAATGGTCGTGAAACTCTGAGATTTTTCATTTCTGTTATGCGCACCATTTCTCCAGAATGAGTAGTTATTAAGCCCTGTATTTTCTTTTGAAGATAGTAATCTTTTAAATATTTCCCAAAGATCCTTTGCATTTGGGGGTGCATATGTGATTCGGGCTCCTCAATTACAAATAGGTTGACTAATAGTGGATCAATTCTTCTTTTATATGTTTCTAACTGTAGAAGTATATAAATCATATTGCTATAGCCTAATCCTTGAGAAGCTTCATTAAGGACATAACCTTCATATTGATATTTAGTGTTAGTTATTTGATTAAGAAGCGAAGTTATTGTTTCTTCGTTAATATCTATATTAAGAATCATACTACCTGTATTACCACCACTTGCTTTAGCAATAGTTTTAATCGCATTGCTAAGACCTGTAACCGAAGCAGCTCTTACCTCATCAATAATTTTCGCATCTTGTATAGGACTGAGTATTTGATCTGGCAAGTCCTCTAGTAAAGCACCTAATTTTTCATTGTGAGTTGCGAGCTCAACCATGTTTTTACTCAGACTTTTAAAGTTACCATTACTCTGATCATCGAGTGGTCTACCTGCATTAATGTATTTAAAATTAAAAAGTCTCCTAAAAGTTGAAACTTCAATCTCTACTTTATCTAAATAATTGCTATCGCTAAAATAACACTTTTCAAGGATACTTGCTTCATAAATAGACAATATTACCTCTTTAAATTGCTCAACCTTAGAAGTTGGATCTTCCAAGGATTGAATTTTCTTGTATCTTGCATACAATTTTTTATAATTATCTTCCAATGCTTGTCCGAAGGATATATTAGTTGGCTGAAAGGAATATTCAAAATAGAAGCTTTTATTATTCGGATTCAAATCCATAATAAAATCGGCAAACTTCCTAATATCATCGTTTTCATAATAATCTATTTTAAATCGTATTGACGTCGCAGGTATGATTAAATCACATTTTAAACTAGATGATTCAGTACTAAATAGCTTACTTACAATTCTCTCTACTGTAGATAATTTATCCTCGTATTTACTAAAGCAGCATATGAATGTATCATACACTTCATCAACCCATTGCTTTGATAAGCTTACTGGAATGTCCGAAATATAAAATGGTGTTTTGCCGTTTTGCATGATAGAAGCAATTAAATTAATCATAGAAGTCTTACCACTATTATTGGCACCAGCAAGCAAAGTAATGTCGTCAGCCATTGAGAATGATTCATTTTTAAACTTCCTATAATTTTGTATAGTTATTTCTTTTAAAAGCAATACAAAAACCCCCAACTATGTCATTGTTAATGTTCCAAGCACTGATACAAAAGACTAGTTTTTGATTTTCCAATTTTATGATATCTAAGTATATTTTACCAGAAACTCACTGGTTTAATATAGGTTAAAATAATCACCAAGGTGAGTTTTTAAAAAGTAAAAAAGGACTAATAGACGGAATCTATTAATCCTTTTATAACAATATGAAAATCCCCTTCGGAATTAGTTCAATATACGCTTTCAAATATTAATTAACTTTCATCCAATTTAGCAACTGTAATACCTCTAATCCAGTTATCGGGATTACCAAACCTAGCTCAATGAGTTTGTAAAACACTTAAATATTCAAGTAGATATTTATTGAAGCGGATGTAAAAACTATGTACTTGAAATCGTATAAAAACATGGGACAACAGATAGTTTCGAGACAAATTTTGAAAAACTTATACCTTATTTCACTAGTGTTGCATACAATAGTTTCAAAATTTAGACACATCCGAAAAAGAAAAAATCCTTTATAATGGACGGATTGGTGATAGCCTGTCCAAATCCATTACAAAGGAAACCCTATGGACAAGCATACACTATTCACGTCATTTGGTAAATGGGTTAAGCCCCACAAGATCTATATACAAAGAAACCAACTACCACAAGGTATTGCTTTTGTTCCTGAATGCCAAGCTACAAAAACGCGAGGGGTTAAGGGCCATCAGCGACGATCTGATCATGAAGAGGAAGGACTTTCAAAAAGAATTGGGTTTGGATTCCATCAGTGCTTCACAGCTTTCCAGAAATAGACAGGTCGATCCCGTATGTCTCTTGCACATCTGGAAATCCCTGACACAGCGCATTCGCATGGTATCTTGCGGGCGAAAAAGGCACATTCCGAATGTAAAGTTTCTTGATTCATCGCCGATTCCACTCAGCCTCAACCTGTATGATTGGGCAACGTTTCGTTCGACCAAGTCAGGCCTTAAGCTCCATTTACTGGTTGAGTTTATCAATGAACAAGACATCCAGCCGGAAAAACTGGCAGTGACACCAGCTGAACGATCTGATGTGCTTGAAGCGCCACGATTTATCACAGAACTGGGTGTAACCTAATGTGATAGGTCGGGGATATGATGACTTCCAGCTGTTTGATCTGTGGTGCCATGATGATATTTTCTTTGCGACCAGGATGAAATCCAATACCGTCGTGGATATCAGGGACTTAATCTATGATGATCTGGAGCAAAACGGTTTCCGTGAATCCTTAGTCATCATAGGCTCAGCCCAAAAGAAAATGGAAAATCACTTAAGGCTGGTTGAATTTTATGATGATACCGGAAAACTGTATCAAATCGTCACCAACCGTTTTGACCTGTCGGCAAAGGATATTTCTGAACTCTATCGATCCCGTTGGCAAATTGAACTGATGTTCAAAAGGATGAAGCAGCATCTGCAGATAAACCATATCCATGGCCGAACGGAACAGTCTGCCTAGAACCAGCTTTATATTGCCATGATTGCCTACAGTCTGCTGTTGCTTCTTCGGTTGGAAACCAAGACCAAATGGACGTTATATCAAATGTTCACGAAGTTGAGGGCTTTGCTTTTTTCCGACTTTGATGAACTGTTGGAAATTCTTCAGCCTACATAAGGAAAAGTCGACCGTCCCTCCTGCCTCTGATACTAAACTTATATATTCTACCAAATGGACAGCGTCACCTTTGATTAAGGTTTGTCCTTTTGGCAAATTTGATGGACAACTTTGTTCGGAATAATGAGATAAATAACTTTAACTTTTAATGCAACGCTAGTGATTAGTAATGAAATAATTAAAAAATCTTTATATACATAATGATAAGATGAACTTTATAGGCGACTATCCCCTCTCAAACGACCAATTTCGTCTACTATTGCTTGTTGCTCACGCTCTAATAAGATAATAGTTTCAATTAATTCAGAAATTGCATCATCTAAAGTATATAGCCTATCTGAAAGTAAGTTATAAGTGACACTAAGCACTTTTTCTTCTATTTCTCCAAAAAGTAACTTCCTATTTAATTCTCTAACTAATAAATCTTCCGATGCTCTTTCCTTTATCATATAAATCCACCTCTTCCATACTCTTATGCGTAAAATATTTCATTGATTATAATATACGCTTATACGTAAAGTCAATAGATAGAGAGGGATTTAACATGAAAAAAGTTACACTACAGCTCAATCATTTATTACACAAGCATAACTTATCACTTACACAACTCCATGTTAAAACTGGTATTCGCCAAGCTGCATTAAGTGAATTGGCTAATGGAAAAAGGCAACGAATTCAATTGGAACATTTAAATAAAATTGTGAATGCATTAGATATACGTGATATGAATGAACTATTTCATATTGAAGAAGATAAAGAGTAGTTTTTATTATTGCTTATATAAACATTATTCTTACCACTATTTTACACCCATTAAACTGGGTAGATTAACACAAAAGAGCACTCGTTTTCCATAATCGGAATGAGTGCTTTTAATAAAATATCAAGAGTTAAAAACAATTTTCATTATAGTCCTTCAGTAGGCTCTTTACTTATCTTTTTTGCTACTTTCTTTACGGTCTCTACTTTATCGCTCATTAAATCAACAATTTTAACCTTTTCTAACTTTTCAGCTAACTCAATTTTCCTAGCTTTTTTAATAAACTTGTTTTCATCTAGAGCTTTAAAATACTCATCATACTTTTTATCATGGTAATGTAGGATACCATTTTTAATAATATCAGCAAAACTAAATTTAGGGTTATTTATATGCTCTAATCTTTCCTCAGCTTTAAGTCTGTTTTCCCATGTAGAGAAATATGACTCTAATCCTGTGATGGTACCTCAAGAGAATATTATTAGTGTATTTGATGATGGAGGATTTAGAGAATTACTCCTAACAAAAATGTTTGGACTTAAAAAGATGGCAGGAAGGCATGGAGATGATGGTTTTGATGAGGAAACAGGTAAACAGTATGAGCTTAAAATTGTAAATCTCATTGATACAAAGGGGGAGCTTAGATTTAGACTTGGAATTACAACTTGTCACCACGTTAATGATGAAATTATTTCAAGAAGCTGAAGACCTATCGGCTCCTCCCTACATAACATGGTTACTAACAACTCCCCAATCATACTTAGGGGATTATATTTTAAAGAAAGCAGCAACCTATTTGTGGTAAGGTTCTCCGTAATGAATCTAAATGAGGTATCGAGTGATTTTAGTGGTCTAGTCTTTTTTAAAGATAAAAAGGAATTAGAGATCTTTCAAACTATTTTAGAAAAAATTTTGTTTGTCAAAACTAATTATGTTAGTTAAAATAAAACTAACGTTATTAGTTAGATGAGGTGGTAAACAAATGAAGGTTGTTAAAGAAGGTTTTATTCATCAATTAAATTTTTACCCTACACTTTTTCCAGTTAGTTGTTACTTTGTAGAAGAAGAAAATGAACTAACTTTAGTAGATACTGCTCTGCCAAATTGCTATAAATCAATCATTGATACAGCTCAAAAAATTGGGAAGCCTTTAACACGAATTGTTTTAACACATGCTCACGGGGATCATATCGGCTCATTGGATAAACTAAAGGAGATGCTTCCTGACGTAATGGTTTATATTTCCAAAAGGGACGAACGCTTATTAAGAGGTGATCGCTCTTTAGATGAAAATGAAAATAAAACACCTATAAAAGGTGGAGTACCTAAGCCTGGAGAGATCAAAACACAGCCAGATGTGTTACTTCAAGAAGGAGATCGAATTGGCTCGCTGAAAGCGATCAGTACACCAGGCCATACCCCTGGCTCAATGTCTTTTATTGATGAACGAACGAAAGCAATCATTGCTGGAGATGCTTTTCAAACTCGAGGTGGAGTCTCAGTTTCCGGTCATACACAAGTTTTATTTCCTTTCCCGGCCATCGCGACTTGGAATAAGGAAGTTGCACTAAAAAGTGCAATAAAGATTAAAAATCAAAACCCCTCCCTTCTTGCAGTAGGACATGGAAAAATGCTCAAACAGCCTGGAAGTATAATTGAACTCGCTATTTCTAAGCTTGAGAAAACAATTAGTTGAACAAAATGGAGGATCAAAAATGGCACCTAAAGCAAAAATAGATTTAAACACCATTTTAACTGCAGCAACAGAAATAGTTGACACTGATGGTGTACACTCTTTAACCTTAGCAACACTAGCAAAAAAATTAAAGATTCGCCCGCCTTCTTTATATAATCATGTAGATGGATTACAGGGTTTACAAGAGGCTTTAGCTATTTATGGATTAGAGGAATTATATAAACATTTATCACAAGCTGCGATTGGACGATCAAAGGATGAAGCTGTTCATGCGATCAGTAAAGTGTATATGAGCTTTGCTCGTACTCATCCTGGATTATATGAAGCAACTCTTTGGGTAAATGCTGATTCGAACAATGCAGAATTTAATCTTATTAGTTCAAAAATTGTTGACCTTGTTGTTCGTGTGCTACAGGCTTATGATCTCGACGATGAAGAATCCATTCATGCATCCAGAGGGCTTCGCAGCATTTTACACGGCTTTGCTTCTCTTGAACAAAAGAATGGCTTTGGTATCCCAATCGATCTTGATGTCAGCATCGGCCTGATCATTGATACTTTTCTTGCAGGCATTCATAAAATGAAGCCGCAAAAAATAGAAAATCATTTTTAATAATAAAGTAATAAAAAGTTGAAACATAATGAACCAGAACTTAAATAAATAAGAAAAGGAATGATGACAAGAAAAAAGCTGGCTCAGTGGATTCAGCTTTTTTCTTTGTCCTTGTGACCACGAAACTGGAATGTTAAAAACACTCATTCTTCTATAAGAATATCCTTTCATTCATTATCGCTCCCAATTTGTCCGAATTGATAACGAAAATAAATATAGCATCTTCATGTGGTACGGTTCACCGTTGATATATCAAAATGAGAATCACTTCCCCCTTACAGTCCTTATTAGCGTATCTATGTTGTTAATCCCTTTAAATTTCTTCAATAAAAGTTTCTCTTGATTAAGATAACAGTTACTAAAATGTTTCTATTTTTACATCTGTTGTATGTTAATGAGAAGAACAGTAAAAATGACTGAAGTAAGTCTCATTTTCAATACGATTTTGAAGCTAAATAGAAAAGAAAGTTTTTTTAAGTTAAACTTACCATATATCAATTATTAAATATTAGGCTGTGATAAAATGTCAAAATATAGTCAAACGCACAATATAGAAATTATTATGAAAGAAATGCTTGAAATACAACAAAAGTCTAAATCATTTGTAAGTATGCTCTCTGAAGGCGAGTTATTATCCCAAAACCAGCTTATTCTTCTTCTCCAGTTGAAAATCAATGGAGGAATGAAGGCAACTGAAATTGCTGATTTTTTCAATGTTACTCCCGGAGCTGTTACATCGATGTGTGATAAGCTGGAAAAATTGAATTTAATACAACGAGTAAGAGAAAATGAGGATCGACGAGTAGTAAAAGTGATTTTAACGGATATTGGTGAAGTGAAGGTTCAGGAAATTTTTATGAAATTTTCACATGAAAAACTTACTGATATTGCAAAAGTATTAATGGATGTTAATAAGTTAATGAGTACTATTTTTTAAGGATTTCATAAAATTGAAATCCTTTTTTTATTGGTCAAATATGTAAATAAATGGCTCCCACCCTTTCCCAGCATTTCTTTGGCACACCTTTATTCGATTATTCTATTGTACGCAGATTAAACCGACAATGTATTTTGTTCTTGACAAAGATCATACGAACATACTTTAATTAATATATATTTTAATAAATAAAATATATATTAATTAAAGTATAGAGGTGTTTCGAATGACAAATGAACAAAGTCAGAAACTACGTAGTATAACCCTTACGAATGGCAATATCAAAGACTTAGCAAAAGATTGTGAGCTTTTAAAAATTCGTGGATCTGTTGCTTTATACCAAAAAGTACACTTAAAAAAAATCTCCACTCACGGATATAGCACTTTCCATTCTCATGTTGCAGCGGATGAATTAATTAATTCCGGATCATGTACCATAAAAGACAATTGTGAGGTAAAAGAAATTGTGAATGCAGGCAATTTAAAAATGAGGAATGGGCAAACAACAAAAATTACAAGTTCAGGGAAGCTGACTATAGAGCAAACTCTTCAGTCGGAACAATTTGATTCAACTGGCATTGTTCAAGCGAGAGAAATACATTCGCAAAACTTTCAATTAAAATTGGCAGGTAAAAGTGAGATTGAACGACTTATTACAAATGATGCATGTGTAGAAAAGGAAAAGTATACTTTTTCATTATTAAAGAAAAAACTAATTTGCAAATATATACAAGGGAGAAACTTGCGGCTTTCATATACAGAGGCGGAAATTGTTAAAGGGGATGTTGTGGTAGTCAACAAAAACTGCGATATAAAAACACTGTATTATACAGAAAACTATATAATCTCTCCAAATGCTAAAGTTCAACATATCATAAGGAGTGAAAAGTAATGAAATTAATACGCACTTTTTTGTACTTACTAATCATTCCTGTCCTATCCGTGCTATACCTAGGAATGATTTTGAGTGCGTTAATTTCAATGATTGCTGGCATATTACGAACATTCGGTTTGGAACAAATAAAAATGAGTATTTGGCATAATCTTGCTCTCCCGGTTGCTTTAAGTATTCCTTTATCACTCGTTGTTTCTTTCTTACTAATAATTGCATCGCTTTATGTAAAACGCTCAATAAAATTTTGTGTTTCAAATCTTAAATATTAATGTGCTTTGGCGCTTACACACTTGAACACAAAACCCTAAAAATGATACTACCTTTTAAATTTTTTTGGGACATTTTAATAACGTCGAGAACCCTTTACTATTTCCCGCCCATTTGTTTAATCTTTTTAATTTGTTCATCCCCCCTCTTTGCACCGATTTTCTGAAATCCAGAGAGATGATTGTTACGAAGTCAGGCTAAATATCTGGCATGTTATTTGCTACGTATCTATATAAGGTCATGAAACCAAGTTGAAGCGGTTTACCTTCAATACTTTCCTTAACGCCCACATTTAAAAAGACTAGCAACTGATCTGTCGCTAGTCTTCTAGAATATTTGATTGCTACCGGATGTTTATTACACAAGCTTATGTTCTTGGATAAAATCTTTTAAAATATCTTTTAAATTCGGGCTGCCCATTTCATCTAAATCATAGTGTACACGTGTGCACGGTTTATTAATTGAAATGACGCGAGTTAAATCAATCGGGGTTCCAATGATCACTGCATCGCAGTCGGACTTATTAATCGTTTCTTCAAGATCTTTTAATTGCTGTTCGCCGTATCCCATTGCCGGAAGGACATTTCCAATATGTTCATATTTATTAAACGTTTCGGTTAATGTTCCTACTGTGAACGGACGCGGGTCAATGATTTCTTTTGCTCCCAAACGTTTAGCTGCGACTATACCTGCACCAAGTTTCATTTCTCCATGTGTCAACGTCGGACCATCTTCAACGACTAACACGCGTTTTCCAATAATACTTTCAGGTTGATCGACTGTAATCTTCGATTCAGCTTTAATAATCGTGCTATTTGGACTGGCAAATTTTATATTGTTTTCTACGATTTGAACGGCTTCCTCTGATGCACTATCCACTTTGTTAATGATGGCCACATCAGTGGTTCTCAAACACACTTCACCAGGGTAATATTTCAGCTCATGGCCCGGTCGGTGCGGGTCCAAGACCGTAACAGCTAAGTCAGGCTTATAGAAAGAGAAGTCATTATTTCCCCCATCCCATAAAATAACGTCACAGCCATCTGGATCATGTTCAGCTGCTGCCAAAATGTCTGCATAATCAACGCCAGCATACACCACATTTCCTCGTGCTACATGTGGTTCGTATTCTTCCATTTCTTCGATTGTACAATTGTGTTTCTTTAAATCTTCCACTGTCGCAAAACGCTGAACACGTTGTGCATTTAGATCACCGTATGGCATCGGGTGTCTTACTGCAATGACTTTTAAATCATGCTCCAACAGCGTTTCGATAATTTTGCGCGACGTTTGACTTTTTCCAGTTCCAGTTCGCACAGCGCAAACGGAAATGACGGGCTTATTGCTTTTTAACATCGTGCTGTTTGGACCTAGCAATGTGAAGTTAGCACCCGCTGCATTCACGATCGCACTCACGCCCATAACAGCTTCGTAACCAATATCACTATACGCAAAAACACACTCATCCACTTGCAATTCTTTAATCAACTCTGGTAATTGATCTTGTGAATAAATGGGAATACCATTTGGGTAAAGTTTCCCCGCTAATTCACTTGGATATTTCCGTCCATCGATATCCGGAATTTGTGTTGCTGTAAAAGCAACAACATTATATGTTTCATTATCACGATAATACGTATTAAAATTGTGAAAATCTCTTCCTGCCGCGCCTATTATAATAATATTTTTTCTTTCCATAGAACTCTCTCCTATAATTACAATGAATTATTATAATTATAACTATAGTTGTATATTAATACAATAGGACTTTTAAAAGTGCTAGAAATAAAAATGAAGGGCATCCTCTATATCTATATAGCTTGAACAAAAGAGTTGCGCTTTATAGAGGATAATTTTGAAATAGGTGCAGTAGGATTTCCTGGTTTCAGACAGTATTTCGGGATTACGGATAGTATTTTTGGATCCTGGATAGTATTCTCCAGACTTTGGACAGTATTTTTGAATCCTGAATAGTATTTTCTAGACTTTGGACAGTATATGCTCGAATTCTGACAGTATTTCGGGGTCCCCGCATTATTATAGATAAAAGAACGCCTATCTTCTTTCATATGAAGTTAGACGCGCATTTCTTTCTTTTAATCACTCTCAAAGTCAAATTCGCCTTAGCGTATTTGCGCCCAGATTTTATCGAACGCCACTCGATACATTTCCTCTGAAAATCTGTGGCATCCGCCACGTTATTCAGCAGGGGTTCCCCCCATCTCACCACTTACTGAAGTAGAGATTTCTGCTGAATGAAGTTAAAAACTTTATAATTTTTTTTATTTAGCTTTCCGATAACATAAAGCCCCTTTGCGCACGAATGGCTGCTCAGGGGCTCTCTCTTATCCTTCCAACTTCTCTTTTGCTTTTTTCGGAATATCATTTAGCTGCACTTCATCGTAAGAAGTGACTTCATTACCGTTCTTTATATACAGCATTAAATATGCATCTTTGCGCAGTTCTTTTGCTCCAGAAAATTCAACTTCTATCATCTTTCCATTTTCTTTATATGCAGGCAGCTTATACCAGTACCGCTTCATAATTTCGCCAGAATCCAATTTTGTTTCTTCCACTGAAGCTGCGTCCGTAATTTGCACATAAGCTTTATCTTTCCCAAATCTATTAAAATCCACTGTTGCCAAAATAACAATGGCACCTACTAATAACACGCCTAGTAACCCTAAAGCTTTTTTCATGTTTAACCCTCCATCTTAATGAATTGTTTTGTTAAAGCCTCGTACTGTGATGAAATAATAAATGGTGTAAATCAAAGTATAAGCAAGCATCCATATAAGTACCGGCATGAGCAAATTCAACATCAATAAATTGGAGAAGGCTGTTAATGCCACCGCTCCGTGAATAAGGCCCAATCCTAGCGGCGCCGCAAATATCATCCCTACTTGACTGCGAATTGTCCGTTTCATTTCTCGTTTTGATACGCCAATTTTATATAGCACAGCGTATTTGCCTTTATCTTCTTCTGCTTCTGTCATCATTTTAAAGAAAATGATACTGCCGGTTGCTACGAGAAAAACGAGTCCTAAAAAGCTGCCGACGAATAACAGCGCACCTGATGCTTCAATTGCCCCCTTATAGTCTTCTGTTGCACTCGAGAAATTTTCAGTTTTAGCTGCTAGTTCCTTTGATAATGCCAATTGGTTCTTATAATCTTTTACTTGCACAGCTTGGTATGTTTTTTCATCTGAAGTGATTTTACTGTACAGCTGATCTGTGACAACGAGGGCATTTGCACCAACCGTGAATGTATTGAATACAGCTTTGTCATATAATTTCGCCACCTCGTATTCCGCGCCATCAATCATGACTGAGTCTACTTTGGGCGACCAGCGTTCATCATAAAATGCATCGATCAACAACACTTCTCCATCTTTTGCTGCTTGTATATTTGACCAATCTAGGTTTTTCGCCAATTTTTCAAATGTTGATTGATTGATGACTGCATATTCGATTTCATTCGTGTCTTGTTCAATCCGAACCGTCTTGGTATGGACAGTTTCAGCGTGCTCTACTATATTTGGATTAATTTTCTGCGGAGAGCCTTCCCACATAAATGTATATGGTGTATAGGCCTGTACATTTTTATCTGCATTATAGTAAAGCCCGAATACGGCTCCTCCTGCTGTAATGGTCGTCGCACTCAAAGTGGCAATAATCGTTAGCGTTTTCGCATTGCCCCTAATGCGGTACAGCAGCTGTGAGGAAGTCATTAAGTTAAGCCCTTTCCATGCCCAATGCTTATTTTTTTTCATGACTGATAACACATAGACAAGCACACTGTTAAATATGAGTGCAGAGCCAATGACTGTTAAGGCAATAATGATGATTGGCATCGCCAAACCGAACAAGCGCCAAATGGATGAAGTCGTTAAATCCTGCAATGCCAGCCAGTAAGCCGCAGCCAAAGTGACCACACCTAAAATAGCTGATATGATGCGTGCCTTTGGCAAGTCCTCTCCTTTTTTCTCAGCATGAAATAAATCGATTAGCTTAAATTGATAAATGACGCGATATCCTTGCATGGAGGTAAATAAGAAAATGATGAGAAATACAATCAATGTATTGATAACTGCATCCATTGAAAATGCAAATCCTATCACGATATTTAGCCCCATCAATTTCATTAAAATAGTCAGCAATGCGCGCGATAATAAAAAGCCAAGCGTAATACCAACTACTAGTGAAAGTAGCCCGATGACCATGTTTTCAAAAAACAGCATAAAGCCGATCGAACGTTTGCGCACACCTAGAAGCGAATAAAGCGCGACTTCCTTTTTCCTTTTTTTCATAAAGAAAGAATTGGAATATGCAATGAAAATCGCCACAAATATCATTAATACGAAGGCGGAAGCGCTCATGATGCCGCTGATCTGTTTTGATGCTTCTGCTAATGCACTAATGTCCTTACTATATTTCAAAGTCACAAAAGTGAAGTAAATAATAATTGAAAAAATGGTCGATCCGATATACAGTGAATAGTTTTTCATGTTTCGGCGAATATTCTTCAGAGCTAAATCAAATAACGTCATGCACGTCACCGCCTATTTGTGCCAGTTCATCTAATATCTTTTGGAAAAATTCCTTGCGTGTTTTTGTTCCGCGGAATATTTCCTTCGACAATTGGCCATCCTTGATAAATAAAATTCGACGGCAGAAGCTTGCTGCGTATGCATCATGCGTCACCATCATAATGGTTGTTTCATGCTCAACATTCAATTTGCTTAGACTTTCCAGCAAGTCAGTCGCTGATTTCGAATCCAATGCTCCTGTAGGTTCATCAGCAAAAATAAGCTTTGGATTAGAGACAAGGGCACGGCTCGCAGCTGTTCGCTGCTTTTGACCGCCAGAAATCTGGTATGGGTATTTGTCTAGTAAATTTGAAATACCGAATGTACGGGCAATTGTATCTACACGTTCTTGAATCTCAGCAGCCGGTTTCTTTGCAATTGCTAGTGGAAGAAGAATATTTTCACGTACAGTTAAGGAATCCAGCAGGTTATAGTCCTGGAATATAAATCCAAGATGATCCCGGCGAAAATCTGCAAGCGCCTCTTCCTTCATCTTGGCAATATTGTCATTACCGATTAAAATATCTCCATTTGTCGGTGAATCGATTGTTGCAAGCACATTAAGCAATGTTGATTTACCTGCTCCTGAAGGCCCCATGACACCAACAAATTCTCCATGGTCAATCTCAAATGATATATTTTCAAGCGCCTTAAAGGTGTTTGCGCTATTTCCGTAAATTTTTTCTACCTTTCGTACTACTAATAATGGTTCCATCCATATGCACCTCTTTCTTATGTCTTTTACTATACAGGTCAAACCTTACGCCAAATTCACGGCTACCTTACAAAATCCTTAAATGCTAAAATAGCTTCATCAGCTCAAATTAAAATTTTTATACTGTAAAAAGATAGACAAGCTCCATTTTTAAAAAGGAAGGATGTGCCAGCGTTGGAAAAGCCGCGTATTTTGATCGTGGATGATGAGAGCGACTTATGTCATTTAATAAAAACTGCGCTTGCGAAGGAAGGATTTTCAGAGGTTGAAATGGCGGGTTCTGTTAAAGAAGGCTGGGAGAAATTTAATTCGTTCAACCCGGATATCGCCATATTAGATATCATGCTGCCTGATGGCGAGGGCTATGATTTATGCAATAAAATCCGCGAGGTTTCACGAATTCCTGTGTTATTTTTATCTGCTAAATCAGATGAAATTGATAAAATTTTGGGACTGGCAATTGGCGGAGACGACTATATAACAAAACCATTCAGTCCAAAAGAAGTGGCTTTTCGTGTAAAGGCTCAGCTTAGGCGCGCAGGCGTATATACAATGGAAATGTCTGAGCAAACAAATGCGAACAAAGCGATGACAGTCGGTCCGTTTACAATTAATCATGACGAAACGGAAGTATTGAAAAATGGTGAGCTTCTTGAACTAACGGCAAAAGAGGTCGGCTTATTGGCGTGCTTTATGCACAATCCAAACCAGATCATCAGCAAAGAAACATTGTTCGAAAGAGTTTGGGGAGAGGATTTTTATGGGGCAGACAATACATTGATGGTTCATATTAGAAGACTCCGTGAAAAAATTGAAGAAACCCCCTCTAAGCCAGCCTTCATCACAACAGTCAAGGGGCTTGGCTATCGATTTATCGTGAAATAGGTGATTAAGGTGAAATGGAAATTAACAATCCGCTACTTGATTTCGGTACTAAGCATTGTCTTTATCGTTATCTTCCTTAATACATTTATTTTAATTGGCATGCTTTTTTATCAGCAGACACACGGAATCGATGAAGTGACCGAGAACTCAGGCGAAGCTTTTACACGCGGATTCAACCAATATATATCGCTTGAAAACGGAGAGCCTGTTGTTTCCGAAGAAGGAATTGAAGCACTGCGGGTATTCGGGGGATGGATACAGATTTTAGATCAGAACGGACAGGTTCAATCTTCTTATCTTGCACCGGAAGATCTTTCAACACACTATAGCCCAATGGAACTTATTCACAAATATAAATACATGGATGATGAATTAAATACGTATTTCATTGGAGAATTTGAATCATACAGCTATTTGATTGGTGTCCCTGATTCGAAAGAGGAACGGGTCGTATTCATGATGGATCCTCAAACTGTTTTTTCCTATGCGACCAAGTCTTTGTTAGCGATTGTCATCGTCGATTTATTCATTGCCATGCTCGTTGCTTTATTATTTAGTACTGTGCTAACAAAGCCTGTCACCAATATCATTGACCGAATTTCTCAGCTCAAAAAACGGAACTTCACCGTACAAGAAACGAAAAAACCCGGTATTTACAAGCCTGTTTTTTCAAATTTAAATGATGTATCGCAAACACTGCAGGCACATGAGGAAGAACGTCTAAAACTGGAAAAGATGCGTGATGAATGGATTAGCAATGTCTCTCATGATTTAAAAACGCCGCTAGCTTCGATACAAGGATATGCAGAATTGCTTCGTGATCAAGACGTATCACAATTGGAACGTTTGGAATACTCCGAAGTCATTGAACGTCAATCAATTTATATGAAAGACCTGCTTGATGATTTTAATTTAACGATGCGTCTCCGCAATCAGGAAATGCCCCTCAACTTGCAGGAAACACGCATGGAAAGCTTTGTGCGCGAAATTGTCATTGATTTATTAAATAATCCGCAATTTGGGCAGTACGAGATTTCTTTCATGAGTGATTCACCGGATTTGAAGTGGAATATCGACCGTCATCTTATGAAGCGCGCGATTTTAAATTTCGTATACAATGCGCTTATCCATAATGACGAAAACATTGCCGTAACGATCCGCATCAATACAGACAGCCTAACGATTGAAGATAACGGAAAAGGCATACCAGCGGATGACCTGGAACAAATCTTCGAACGCTACTATCGAGGCACAAATACCGGAAACATTCGCGGTACGGGTCTCGGCATGGCCATTTCAAGAGATATTATCGAGGCACATGGCGGGAAAGTAAGCTTAACAAGCAAGATTGATCTTGGGACTACTGTGGAGATTCGCTTGAATGAATAACCTTAGCGTATTTGCGCCCAGATTCCATTCAGTGGGGGTCTGACCACCACTGAATGGAATAATTCATCTCACCACTTACAGAAGCGGGAGACTTCTGCTGAATGAAGTTAAAAGGCTCTATTTGCAGCTAGTTTATCAGCAGGCTGAATACACTTCGCTTTTGAGCGTGTGACAGGCGAGACATCTTGCTACGGCGTCTCACCATTGTCACATCTCCGGCAGGATTCAATTTGATTCCAATCATTAAAAACTAGCTATTTCTTCTCAACATTCCATAAAATGAGACCTTGTAAAAAGCCCATTCCCTCAATATTAGAGCGGGTTGTTGTAATGGTCGTTTTATTTCCAAATTTAATTATTGGTAGATAGCTATAAAATTCCTCTTGAAGTTTATCAAAGTATTTCTTAGCCTCTTCTTGGGAAGCAGCGCTATTAATTTGGTCCAACAATTCATCCATTTCTGGGCTATTACTCCATCCTGCCCATTCATTTGCAGAATCTAAAAATACATATTTAGCAGGGATCGGCTCTGTTGGAAACCCGGTTACAAACATATCATAAGCGGTTGGATCCTCACGTTTTTGAATGACGGTTGGCCAATCATAAACATCGAGCTTAACCTTCATTCCGATTTTCTCAAGCTCCTGTTGCACAACCACGGCGGCGTTAAAATGATCTTCATAATCTCTGCTGGCTAAAATAACAATTTCTTCACCGTTATATCCTGCCTCTTTTAATAACTTTTTGGCCTTTTTCTTGTCGTTCTGGTTATATTGATCTTTACCCGCTTCACTATACCAGTCCACTTGATCCTTGATCATCAAACTATGTTCTAATTCATAGAAATTTTCATTCGTAAATGAAGACATTAAAATAGCTTCCTGATCTAAAGCTGCATTAATAGCCTGACGAGCGGTAACGTCTTTAAAAATTCCTTCTTTCTTATTAAAGACGATGCCATTAAAACCATTGTGATCAACATGATTAGTAACATCTTTATTTACTTCTAATTGTTCCGCATTATCAAACGGAATCGCATTGGCTATATCGTATTCACCTGTTTGGATACCAGATAATCTCGTGGAAGCATCCGTTACAAACTGAAAATAGATTTTGTCCAAGAAAGCTTCTTTTTTACCAGCTAGACCATTACTTTCTGTATCTAAGGATTGGTAATCTTTAAATTTCTCTAATTGCACATACTGGTCAGCTTTCCATTCTACAAACTTATAAGGACCTGTTCCAATAAATTCAGTTAACCCTTTCTCTGTTACCCCTTCATTAACTTCCTTAGGTGTAATAATGGCAGCTTGTCCCGGATCAGCCAACATCGCTAAGGCTGTTGACAAGCGTTCAGGCATTTCTAACACAACAGTATTGTCACCGTCTGCTTTAAAGATTGCCTTTGGAAAATAGGACTTTCCTAACGGAGTAGTGTCTTTCCAACGATTCATGGAAGCTACTACATCTTCAACTGTCATTTCTTCACCATTATGAAATGTAATACCTTTTCTCAAGTTGAACGTAATCTTTTTTCCATCCGCGCTTACTTCAAAAGATTCAGCAAGCATTGGCTTTACTTCAAAGTTTTGATTAAAAGTTACTAATGTTTCAAAAATATGTCTAGAAATATCGCGTGTTACTACAGCAGTTGTTAGTAATGGATCTAGGGTCGGTGGTTGGGCATTATAAGCCACCTTGATTTCCCCTCCACTTTTAGACTCTTTTGAAGATGTCTTTTTCTCCGATGAACAACCAACTATCGAAAAAACCAGAACTAATATTAATAAAAAAAGGCTCATTTTTTTCATCACATTTTCCCCCTCGTTATCTTTAGATTAAAAGTATATAGTCCCACATTTCACCAAAAAGCCCGAGCTTCCTATTTTAAAATATGAAGTGAATACTTTTTATCGAATTTAACATATGTTCTGTTTCTTATCAATAACAATTTTCTTTATATTACAATACCTCAAAACATACAAAAAATATTGTCTCTAAACTATTGGTCTGATACTGTAAAAGTAGGAAAAGGGAAAAAGAAGTTTAAGACTTTTTTAAAAAAAATAATAAAGTAATTTCGCGATGGAGTTGAACATAAATGACCACATTTATAGATAAAATTAAGTTAAAGTATCATACTTTATCTTCCGGTCATAAAAAGGTAGGTAAATATGTACTTGATCAGCCACAGGAAGTTGCCATGAAATCAGCAAGTGAACTAGGAAAGGTGATTGGGGTTAGCGAAACTACTGTTATTCGATTTTGTTATGCCCTAGAATATAGTGGCTATAGCGAATTGCAAATAGAGGTAAGAAAATATCTTATTTTTCATAAGAGCAGCCTGCATTACTATCAAGCCGTTAATTCTGAGGATTCCAGCCCATCTAATTTTTTTGTTAAAAGCATGCAACGAGATCAAGAATATATTCATGCTGTTATCGAACAAATGAATGAAGAAGACTTATATCGAGTCGCCAGAAGAATATACGATTCTACTAATATATTAGTAGCTGGCGTTCGGACCTCATTCGCTTTAGCTAACTGGTTATCATTTACTTTGAATATCGTAAAGGGAAATTCACACTTAATTCAACCGGGAGTTGATGATATTAACTATCTGTTATCAAACATAGACAATCAAAGTGTTTTTATCGGTATAACATTTCACCGCTATTCATCAATGACTCTGGATTTAGCTGAACTAGCAAAGAAGCAAGGAGCTTATGTAATTGGAATTACGGACTCGGTTCTTTCTCCCCTTAACGAGTTCTCTGATATTATACTGCCGATAAACCTATCTACTTCAGCATCAGCTACATCAACTATTGATATCGGTCCCGCAGTACTGTCTCTTATAAACGCAATCGTAGGAGGCGTAGCTATTATTAATAAAGAAGAGTTTAAACGTCGAAGAGAAGAATACGAGAAGTTTAATCCTGGACAATTCCTTATTTAGACAATGCAGAGGAAGAACGAAGAAAATCAAAATACTTAAGAAGTCCATATGCGCACGTCTGTTTTTTGAAAAAGCTAGTTTCGACTTAATCAAATAACCGTTGAAAAAAGCGTCAAAGAAAAACTTAGTGGCTTTGACGCTCCTAATCAAATGCGCCTTGGCGTATTTGAGCCCAGATTTTATCGAGCTCCGCTTGATACATTTCCTCTGAAAATGGCATCCTCCGACTTTATTCAACTGGGGTCTGACACCCAACCAACAGGCATTCATCTCACCATTTACAGAAGTGGGAGACTTCTGCTGAATGAAGTTAAAAATCATTTTGTATTTACTTATGATAGATTCATGGTGCCATACGCTAAATTGTTTTCAAATAGCTGGTGCAGCCCCGTATAAAACCTAACCTCCCTGCCTCTCCTTCAACTGCTCAAACAACTTCTCCACAGTTCCGATCCCAACATTCTCATATTTAGCAAGGATAACCAGTTCCCTCGGCAATTGTCCTACTGTTTCAATTTGATCCTGATTCAATTGCCTAAAGAGACTTGGGCTTCCAGTAAATTCATCAGTGGTAAGCGGCACTTTTGCTAGTTCTTCTGTGACAATGACATAATCCTCTTTATAGAATAGGAAGAGCTCACCAGGACGATTCAGCATTGTTTTTCTTCTAGCCGTCTCTTCTTTTATGTAAATTTTCAATTCCTCAAATAAGTTTTCATCATTTTTCTCGTTATAGCGCTTAACGTGTTTGTGCAACCCTTCTAAATCACTGGGCAATTCGCTCATAATTCTCGCTTGCTGTTCCGCCCCCAGCTTGACCAAGAACCTCTCTGATTTTTCAAATCTCTGAGGGAGAAGAAATGCATCTCGTAAAAAATAAGGGACCTCTAGAGATTTTCCTTTATATGTAATTGTTCTGATGGATGTAAATCCCGGAAGCTCAGCTTCCTGCGGTGCTTCCTCTACGGTTACTGTTGCTGCCGCTTCCTCTGTGGCCGTTCCTTCTCGTTGTTGATTAAGCGACGCTTTAATCAAGTTCTCCATATTTTTAAGCCTGACCTCCAATTCAGCTATCTCAAAACCACTTCCTGAATCGGGCACAGGATCTTGATACTCTGGTATAACCAATTCAACCGGACCATACACTTCGATATACCATTGGACAATGGTATATATGGCCTCCCATGACAGTAAGGCCTCTGAATATCTGAATTTACGAGTATCGTGTGCTGCTTTATTTCCACTCATTCTAATAAAATGCAGCGCATCGATTATTTCCTTGGTCAAGTAGCCTTTGTCGCTAAGCAAGTCGATTCTTTCTTTCAATGTCATCAAAGAAGTATCGTTTATTTCTTCTACTCGCATGGCCTGCTGAAGGATCGCTTCTGCAAAAGTCCGAGCGTGTGTCAACATTGTTCTTGGACTGGAATATATGCTATTCTCGAGTTCTCTTGCCAAGTAGGCCAATTCCTTTGATATCGGTTCTAGAAATTTATAAAAATAGGCGTTATTATTTCTCACAAAAATCCAACTTTCCATATATTGATCCTTAACCGTTACCTATTCTATCATAATATGGATGATTGAAATGAACAAAAGCGAAAGCGCCTGTTCATCGACGTACAGACTGGAGTGACTCCAACGAGATAAAGGAAACACGGCGACGAAGGAGCCGATGTTGACTTATCGTAGGAGGAGACACGAAATCTGCTAGTCGATAGGCGCTGGAGCTGGACGCAGCATAATCTGATAAATAAGTTATACACAAGCATAGAATTTTATAATTTCCTATACTACGAGAAAGACGCCTGCCTTCCTCAACGGAGAAATCAGAGCGTCTTAAGATTTTGTAATCGTTTAGTTAGTCACATTCATTCTCAGTAGCTTACGCAACAATCTTCTATATAGCTTGAACAAAAGAGTTGCACTTTACAGAGGATGATTTTGAAATAAGTGCAGTAGGATTTCCTGGTTTCAGACAGTATTTTGGGATCACGGATAGTATTTTTGCTTCCTGGACAGTATTTTTGAATCCCGGATAGTATCCTCCAATCTTTGGACAGTATATGCCTAGATTCAGACAGTATTTTTATATACTGTATCGTTTTGACTGAAAAATCTTTAATTGTACGGAACTGAATCCAAATATGAGCAGTAGAAGAAGAAAACTTCAGTTCAACTTATATAGATTCTTCAAATACTGTTTTGCTACGCCTTCATTCAGTACCATCTTATATCCGACAGAAACCAATCCTGTTCAAATGTTTTGGAGCTTCTCTCTACACTCGCCTGAACATAGCCTAACCCAACAACTATTTAGACGAATACCATATTCGAGACTTTCCTTTAAAAAGTTAAATTAAGTTTGTTCGTGTATGCGTTGCAGACTCAGATGTAACCGCGCATCGGTGAAACGCCCAGGAATACCGACCCGGCTCCGTCATACATGCTTTCATTGAGAAATGCGTGCTGAGTCACAACCATTGCGTCGCGAAGATGGCGCTGCAGCGGGTGCCCGTCGTAGATCGCCGCAGTGCCTGCAAGCAGGTAGGCTGACTGCACGGCACGCGCACCTTCACGAGCAGCTTGAGTGGCAGCTAGACGAAGGATGCTTGTTTGGTCATCGGATACTCCATTGCCCTTTAGAATCGATTCCCATGCAGAATCAGTAGCCTCGTAGAAGAAGGAGCGTGCCGACCTTAGTGACGCTTCTGCTTTTGCCAAGGAAATTCGCACATAAGCACGTTCTGCCATCTTCGGTGCCCCGGTAATACCGGAACGGCTGACGGCCATCTGGGAAACTTCATCAAGGGCTGCACGGGCTATGCCAAGATTGACTACTGCCAACACCTGTGCCGCATAAGCAATAGATGGATACTGGTAGATCGGCTCTTCAATCGAAGGTACACCGCCGCGGACAAAGGTCCATTCATCAGAGACGAAGGCGTCTTTCACCCGCAGGTCATGGCTGCCTGTTCCACGCATCCCGATTACTTCCCAGTTCTCAACGATTTCCACGTCCTCAGGTCTCAGTACAGCAGTAAGCGGTTTACCGCCTTCTCCAGTTCCAATACCGACGCCGAGAATGTCAGCCCCCATACATCCACTGGCAAACTTCCAGGTACCGTTCACACGCCAGCCGCCCTTGACTTTTTCTGCGGGCTGAACCGGAAACAAGCCGCCAGCGAAGGCCACGTCTGGCCCATTTACGTAAACTTGCGCGAGAGTTTCACGCGGCAGTGCCGCTAGGTAGAGCGCAGCAGAACCGAAGCTAGCTACCCACCCAGTGGAGCCGTCAGCCTCTGATATAGACTCGATCAGCTTGAGAAACTCCGAAGGCGAGAGAGCATCCCCGCCAAAGCATCTCGGCGTGTGGGCGCGGTAGACACCCAGCTGTTTTAGTTGTTCCACCATGTCCCGTGGCACATGCCGTTTCGCTTCAAATTCATCCCGTCGAGCACGGATTTCAGTCAACACACGATTCTGCAAGTTCTGACTTTGGATTTCAACAGTCATGATCTTTCCTCCCTGTTTTTATATAATCCCGCCTGATTACTTTAATAGAAAAAAATCGATAAAATACTTTATCTCATAAGCCGTCCGCCATTTAGATCGAACGTTGCTCCGGTCGTGAATCCGCCTGAATCAGAGGCTAAATAGGACACTAAGTCTGCCACCTCTTGCGGTTCTCCTGCACGTTTAAGCGGAATGGTCTCTATCATTTGAGCCAACTTATCCGGGTCCATTTTATCCATCTCCGGTGTACGAACAGAAGCCGGAGCAACAGCATTAACCGTAATTCCGTAGGCCGCCAGCGATCTAGCAAAGGTTTTGCTCAATGCGATTTGTCCTGCCTTGGAAGCAGAATAATGGGCACCTGAAGTTAATGGACCTGCCTGCCCTCCAAACGAGGACATATTGATGATTCGTCCCCACTCTCCCTCTTTCATTGTGGGAATGACAGCTTGTGAAAAAAAGAATGTGCTTTTTAAATTTACAGAAAGAACGTGATCCCATTCTTCCTCATTGATCTCTTCTATTGGCGTTTCAAAACGGATTCCAGCATTATTGACTAAAATATCGATTCTGCCCCACTCATTGATAACTTGGTTGACAGCCAGTTTAATCCCGTCCATATCAGAAACATCCAATTGTATAAACATCACTTGGTTTTGCATTACTTCCTTTTGAAACAGCTGTTTTGTTTGTTCGAGATTCTCCTTGTTTCTGATTACAAAAACTGTTTTTTTCCCTTCGTTAACAAAATTTTCGGCGATAGCTAACCCGAGACCTTTATTTGCTCCGGTAACTATTGCGACTCTTTGCTCGTTCATAGTCATTCTCCAATTCCTCTCTTTCCCCCAAAAGTTGAAGGCTCTCTAGATCGTAAAAAAACTCTTACCAGCTGCATAAATAGATTTTCTATTCCTAGAAAATGACGGAATAAAACTCAAAATAATAACGACACCTGCATGTTTAATTATCTGGACTTGTATATCAGATTACTTGAACGCGTTTTCATAAAATAATCTGATTCATGCAGGTCGGCTCTAGAAGTAACCTCTATAGCAATAGTAGAATATTTAAAAAACTCAAACCACATCACATTAGGTTTGAATATTCCGCAAAGTTCAGTACGATTCGTATCATATAAAGCAAAAGCTCAAAAGGATAATCGCTTGCAAGGGGAGCAATTAGAGTTTAGAAGGACTTCTTATTTAAAGTTTGGGAACATAATATACTTTTTACGCCAAATTAAAAATTCACATTAAAAAAAGCGCGAGAGATCAACGTTTCTAAAATTGATCTCTCGCGCTTTTTAACACTTTTGGAATGTTTATTTAAAGTATATTTCTTCTACTAGAAAACAACAACGGATATTCCTTCACGCCTGTCATCGTATCCCATTAGTATGCTTGCAAGTGGGTGTGCCCCCAAACCGTCATCTAAGTCGGAGCGCTTTTATCATCTGTTGCCTTCCTTTTGGAGCAGTTCCTCGTTAACCTGGAATGCAGCCATTGTCTTTTCCTGCACTTCTCCCAATGTGGCATCTCCCATGAGTTCAGTCAATTCATATTCGCTATCTTTCCACTTGAAGACAGCCAGATCGGTGATTACGATATCAGCCGTCCTGGTGGAAGTGATAGGGAAGGTGCAGCACTCCACAAGCTTAGGGGAACCGTCCTTAGAGACATGGCTCATAGTGACAATGATCTTTTGGGCACCGGATAACAAATCCATGGCTCCTCCGACACCGATGATATCCTTCCCGGGAATGGCCCAGTTGGCTACATGACCACTTCCATCCACCTGCAGCGCTCCAAGAATAGCGACATCCACATGGCCTCCTCTGATCATCGCGAATGAGTCCGCACTATGGAAGTAAGAAGCACCCACGGCTTCGCCGACCGGGAGCTTGCCCGCGTTAACAAGCAGCGGGTCTACCTGATCCTCTTCGACGGAAGTGACTCCCAACAGCCCGTTTTCCGTGTGCAGATAGTATTTGCTCTGATCCAGATAGTCGGACACTAATGTCGGAATCCCAATCCCCAGGTTGATGATGGAATATGGGATCAGCTCTTGCGCCGCCCGCTTGGCAATCATTTCCTTGATGCTCATACTTCTTTCACCCCTTCATTCGTTAAGATGAGTTGGCTAGTAACAATCGCATCCACATAAAGATGTGGGGTGACGATCTCTTCCGGAGACAGCTCTCCTTCTTCAACAATCTCATCTACTTCCGCGATGACATAATCTGCAGCAGTAGCCATGATCGGGTTGAAGTTTCGTGCCGTCTTATAGTAGACCAGATTGCCCTTCGTATCCGCTTTTCTTGCCCGAACCAAAGCGACGTTGGCCTTCAGAGCTTTTTCAAAGAGATACGTCTCTCCGTCGATTTCCTTCGTTTCCTTGCCTTTGGCCAGCTCCGTGCCGACGGCAGTCTTCGTATAAAATCCGCCGATCCCCGCACCGCCTGCGCGGATGGCCTCTGAAAAAGTTCCTTGTGGAAGCAATCCGATTTCAAGCTTGCCTTCGTTATACCACTGGGCGACTTCCCGGTTGCTCGTAAAATAGGAGCCGATAGCCTTCTTGATTTTTCCCTGCCGCAGCAAAAGGCCCAGACCCCGTCCTGCCTCGCCCACATTGTTGCTGATGATTGTCAGGCCCTTCGCGTCATGACGTGTGAGCTCGTCGATCAGTGTCAGTGGACTGCCGATCAGGCCGAAACCGCCGACCATGATGGTGTCCCCAGACTTGACGATTCTTCGTATGGTCTGCTGTGCATCCGTCTGTTTGGTGGCACTCATGCCTTCACTTCCTTTTGAGATAAAAATGATTCCAGCTGCCTGATGATCTCCGGCTGCCGGTTGAACACCAATTCATAATGGTTGGACGATGTCACAGCCGTCCGGATGTTACTGGCCGCCTTTTTTGTCAGGGCATAGCCCTCTTCTTTAAAAAGCGGACCCTTGTCCCCGAGGCTGCCGGTTGCCGTCAGCAAGAAGACAGGGCAGTGGATCTGCGCCAGCACGTCTTCCGGCTGGAACGTATAAAAGCTCTCGAAGTCCCGAGCAATGGTATCCGGGTCTGACTTGTTCCTCCAAGCTCCTCCGGCTTCTTTAATTTCATAGCGGACCACCTCTTCCATATGCGGTCCCCAATCGACACCAAGCCCGGTATACAGCTTTTCTGCCTCCTGCGCATAGTGGTCCGGACTGGTAAAGGTCTTTTTCAAACGCCCCAGGGAAGGGAGGACGAGCTTTCTGGTCGCCTCGTCCGCTTCACCGGCCCCATCCAGAAGGATCAACGCTTTTGTCCTATCCAACCGGTTGGCGGCGATTGCGCTGATATACGCGCCCATGGAATAGCCCAAAAGGATGGGGTGCTCAATCTTAAGCGTGTCAATCAGGTCCAGCAGATCATCGGCATGGGTGTCAATCGAGCTGTCCTCCGGAGCCGGGTCGCTGTTTCCGCGCCCGAGGATGTCGTAGCTGATGAACCGATAATCGGAAAGGGCCTCCTGGTAATAGTGGAGCTGCTTATGGTTGCCGGTGAGCCCGTGGGAGCCGATGACTGTCCCCCGATTACCGGGTGTTTCATAGATATAAAAGGTGCGTCCTTTTTTAGTTGTCACGTACTGTCCCATTGTTCATATCCCCGCTTTCTGAGTATTAATCAACGGTGTAGATAGAATAATTCACTTTTCCAGGTAACCGGATGCCTCTGGAGACGAACAGTCGGCGGTTCAGCCAGTCATATTTGACAGAGGCGGTTTCAAAGATCGGGGCAGTCCGGAAATAGTACTCGCCCGGGTCAACCTCTTCATTATTGTCCAGCCGCTGCAAGACTTCCGGCTCTCCTGTGCGGATGCCCCTGTAGGACATCATGATCAGCTCACCATCATCGGTTTTCAGCAAAATCCGCACGTCTTGAATGATGGTGCCGTCTTCCCGGATGGTGATCCAGTCGTCGCCACCGGGAATCACCTCAGCCGTCAGCCGGTCGCCTTTGAGGAACCCGCCAGTAACGCGGATGACCCGCCGGTTGCCAATTGGAGTTTTTCCAGGCAGGTGGGCCCCTTCGACGGTCAACTCCATATCACATAAAAAGGAAAGGGAGGGGGCAGGCAAATGTCTCATCGGGTCAGCACTCCTTTCTCTTCTTTTCTCCGATATTTTTCCACTTTTGTTTCATCCAGCTCCACGCCAAGGCCCGGGCCATCAGGAACCAGAATGGAGCCGTCCTTGATGGTCAGCGGGTTTTTTACCGGGTCATCGGCCAGCCAGTCAGGACCGAATAGCTCACTGCCGTAATCAAGATTCGGGATGGAGGCATAGGTATGCACGCAGGCGGCAGTTCCGATGGAACTTTCCAGCGACGTTCCCCCGAAGCAGGAGATGCCGGCCGCTTGGGCGATCCCAGCAATCCTTACCGTGTTCTTCATCCCGCCGGATTTATGTATTTTCAGGGAGAAAATATCCGCCGCTTTTTCTTCCGCCAGGCGCAGAGCATCCTGAACCGTTGCCAGGCTTTCGTCAGCCATGATGGGCACTTTTTTCATCGCAGCCAGTTGGGCAAGCCCTCGGATGTCTTCTGGTGGAAGCGGCTGCTCGAGGAAGTCGATGCCCGCTTCGAAAAAGGCATCCATCCATTTCATTACGGTGACTTTATCCCACGATCCATTCGGGTCGATCCCGATGGAGGAGCGGCCACGGATACCTTCAGCGATCCGGATATTGCGCAGGGCATCGACATCGGGACTCTCTTTTCCGGATTTCGTTTTGAAGTTGGCATAACGTCCAGCGCCCACATGGTCGATGGCTTCTTCGATATCCCCTTCGGGAGTACCGGAAGCAAGGGCCCAGCGGACCGGGATCTTTTCCAGGTGCAGTCCGCCCAGCAGCTGGTGGACAGGTACGTCATATGTTTTTCCAAGTGCATCAAACAGTGCCATTTCTACGGCGGCTTTCGCAAAGTGGTTTGCACGGATTTGCCGGTTCAGCTTCTGCATGAGTTTTTCGGTATAAACAGGATTCTCCTCTAGAAGCAGTGGGCTGGCGTAACGGTCGATGACGAGCTTCATCGTTTCCACACTTTCTCCATTCCACCAGATTCCCGGCGTTGTTCCTTCCCCAATGCCGACGACACCGTTGCTCAGCTCCATTCGGATGAGCAGGAAGCTTTTAACCGCCACCTTCTCGGTCGAAAACTGGTGGGGGCGTTTAATGGGGATGTCCAGCAATTCTGTAGTCATGCGTTTAATTCGCAAGGTTTTCAAGAAAGATCTCCTCCTGTACTTATAAGAACTTCAGGCAAATAAAAAAGGGGACAGAATATATGCCCCCGGCACCCGGAGATTATTCCCGGCGCATAACAAATTTTAACGAAGCTTCCTTACGGTTGTTCTTATCCTCGAGCGATGTGACAAGCTCGGTGCGGACGCCGTCTGCTACATCTGTCTCCAACCACTTATCCCCTTCGAAGAATACCTGGGTGATCAGCGTTTCATGACCATCAGCTTCAAACATGAAGTGGAGGTGCGCCGGACGCATCGGATGCTGGTCCATATACTCAAGGAACTCTCCGGTAGGACCCTGATCCGGAATTGAATAAGGGAGCGGAACAATAGATTTTACTTCAAAGTTACCGTCTTCATCAGTGAAGAAATGCCCTCTTAGGTTATATTTCGGTGCATCAGCATCAAAGGCTGAATATTTTCCCGTATTGTCGTTTTGCCACATTTCCACCTTTGCGTTTGCCAGCGGCATGCCATCTGTGCTGCTTACATTTCCTTTGAAAATCAAAACCTCTCCTGCTTCATCAGGACGCTGAGTCAAAGTATAAGGCTTGCCCGGTTCCTTTTCTACTTCCGGCGAGCCTTCAATGTAGTATGGTCCCAAGAGAGAAGGCTGAGTGCCCGGCTTGTCCGTATACATGGCTCTCAGTACATGTGTCTCTAGGAACACATCCGCATAAAGAGGAAGTTCTCCAGCTCTTCCAAGTCGATCCGCCCAGTTGACAAAATTGGTGTATTCTTCGTGATTCAATTTCGCTTCCTGCAAGAAGTTTTGGACATGCTTGATGAATAGGTTAAATACTTCTTCTACACGCTCATTCTTTTTCACTACTTGTTTTTGCAAGATCATTACCTCCATTAAGTTAGCTATTCACTTTCATCTTGCGCTTTGAAGCAGGTCAGATTCCATTGATAAGATAGCGTTTACATAACACTGGCCATGTACCAGTATAAAACCAAGATTGGTGGTTACTAGCTATCTGTATATCTAGTACGCAAGAACAAGTTATTCAAATTGTAACAATATTTAGTTAGGTATTATACTGCACAATCCTTCTAATATATTTGAAATAACCATACGAAGAGGTTCAATCTTGTTTAGAAAAAAAAGAGAAGCTGGTTTTCCTTTTTACTCGGCCTTCCTATCATTAAAAGCCTCCGGCACTCGGAAACTTGTACGGATTTCCATTAAACGGCTCATCAGATATTTTAATAGATTCTGTCGGGCATCCTTCATGGGCATCTTCCAAATCATCCATCAAATCTTCAGGAACGGGTGTATTCCCGCTATTGTCATCCAATATTACAAACGACAGCCCTTCTTCATTGTAATCATAAATATCGGGTGCAGCAGCCCCGCAGGCTCCGCATGCAATGCATGTATCTTGGTCAACAATTGTGTATTTTGGCATCGGCATTATTCCTCCTTATATGAATCCATATTTATGATATAGTCATTGTCTGCTTTTCTTCCATCGCTCTTTTTTCCATAATGGTTGTGCTGTGAAGCGACTGTACTTTGCATCAGGGTCAATAAATGCTTTCGCATTGCTTACAGCTGTTGCAGCTTCTCCAAACCCGGAAGCGATTAACTTCACTTTGCCTGAATAGGTTGTAATATCACCAGCTGCATAAATACCCTCCATATTTGTCTCCATTTTGGAGTTCGTTACAATTGAATTCTTCTCGATGAGTAATTCCCATTCCAAAATAGGACCCAAAGAAGCTACAAACCCATAATTAATCAGGACATCATCAACAGGGATCGTAATTTCGGAATCACTCTTTGTTTCTTGTAAAATCACTTCTTTGACCCGGTCGTCGCCTAGGAATTTGATAGGATTGAATGGCGTCAAAACTTTTACAGATGATTTCTTTAGCAACTCAACACTGTGCTCATGAGCTCTGAACTTATCTCGGCGATGTACAACGGTAACCTGACCTGCGATTGGTTCAAGCATTAATGCCCAATCTACGGCTGAGTCACCTCCGCCAAAAACAGCAACACGCCTATTCCTGAACTTTTCAAGGTCCGTAATAAAATAATGAACATTGGAATCTTCATATTTATTAATCTCATCCAGCTTTAATTTACGCGGCTGAAAAGCGCCGTTTCCCGCTGTAATAATAATCGTTTTTGAATAGTGAATACTAGAACCCGTCTTAATCCTGAAAATTCCGTTCTCTTTTTTAATAGATTGAACAGCTTGATTCAAACAAATAGAAGTATTGGCATTAAACATATTCATTTGCTCAATCAAATTGTCCACAAGCTCCTGTGCCCGAACCTTTGGAAATCCAGCAACATCGTATATATATTTTTCGGGATATAATGCGCTTAATTGTCCGCCTAATTGCGGAAGGCTATCGATTATTTTGACGGTTGCCTGTCTCAATCCAGCATAGAATGCCGTAAAAATACCGATTGGCCCTCCCCCAATAATGGTAATGTCACGCACTTCTTTGTCCTCCTGCACCTCAAACCCTCCCTCAACCTGAAATAAGTGTATATTTCCAATTTTAAATTTACTATTCGACTGTCACAACATACCAATAGGCTGAAAAAACGAAGAAAAACCGTACTGTTCCCCTTGTCTTTGTCTCACATCAAGCTTGGCAGCCATAATACCAGCTTAGGAAACACGATCAGTAATACCATACAAACAACGTTTAATACAATAAATGGAGCAACGGCTCTGTATATCTCTCCCATGCTTACTTTATCAGCCAAAACGCCCTTCATCGCAAACAGGTCCATTCCAAACGGCGGAGTAATGGTTGCCAATTGCATATTCAGCAGTAAAATGACCGAAAACCAGATTTTATCAAATCCAACCGCTCCTATTATGGGCATAAGTAATGGCAAGGTCATCATCATAATGGAAACAGGCTCCAGAAAGCAGCCGAGAAAAATAAGCAGAATCTGTAATATGATCAATACCAAAATTGGGGGTATAGAAAGCTCGCTGAAAAAAAGGATAAGGGCTTCAGTAATTCCCGTAAAACTTAGTACCTGACTGAATATGGAAGCACCCGCCATGATCATTAAAATCATAGCTGTTGTTTTTAATGTTCCATGAAGTGACTCTAATAGCAGTTTATACGTCAGTCTTTTATAGATGGCTGCCAGGAGTACAACGGCAACTGCTCCAAGGACTGCCGATTCGGTTGGTGTAGCGATCCCCAACATGATCAAGGCTACAATGATGGCGACAATAAGCCCAATTGGCATAATGTACTTCACTGTATTTGTTAACCTTTCAGCCAGGGACACCTTCTCCACACGGTAAGAGGGAGCCAGCTCCGGCTGCAGAGCACAACGTATAGTGACATAAACAACAAAGATCAATGCTAGTAGTAGTCCTGGAATCACGATAGCTACCAAAAAATGCCCGACAGGTATTCCCGCTAGAGAAGCAAGGATAACACCAAGCGCTGTCGGCGGTATCATTGTGGATAATCCTGCACTCCCCAAAATGGGGCCAATCGACATCTTATGACTATAGCCTCTTTTCTCCATTTCAGGGACTAAAAGCGACCCCAGCAAGGCAGTGCTTGCCACACTTGACCCGCTCAAAGCAGAAAATAATGTTCCGCTCCCCACTGCAAGCAGGCTCAATCGACCCGGCAGCGCACCCAGCCACATGCCAAGCGCCTCAAACACATAAGCCCCTATACCCGTCCGAAACATAATCTCTCCCATTAAAATAAACATGGGAATCGGGAGCAATGAGAACAGACTGACAGATTGAAACATATCCATAGTCAGCAATTCCACCCCATTGGTACCGTTCCATAGAATGAAAACAGCAATCGTATTTACCACCAGGAAAGCAAAGGCAACAGGCATGCCTATTCCGAACAAGAATGCCAAGCCTACGAATATGAGAGTTAACACAATATACCATTCCATCAGCTTTCTCCTTTCTGTTCGGCGGGGAGCCCATTAACAGAGTCAATGATTCTGAATAAAAATTGCAGCGAAGCAATGAACAGGCCAATCGGCACTATCCCTATAAGCAGTGCTTGGGGAAGCTCCAAAACTGTCTCTGTCACGATCCCTTGGGAGATTAAGTCCGCCACTTTATAAAAACCGAAAAATGTCAGGATGGCAGTAATCAAAAATCCAATAGATGAACTGAGAATATTCGCAGCTCTTTTATACTTTGGTGACAATCTTTCAGTAATTAAATCGAATTTGATATGGCCATCGGCTTTCAATAGCCACCCCGCCCCGCAAAAAGTTATAAAAGCAAGCATATACTCTGTCATCTCAATCGTCCAGTCCATCCCTAAATAGAGAAAATTCCGGTTGATAATTTCAATGATCACCAGACAGCACAACCCGATAATTAGGAAGATGCCGATTACGCCAAATACATCCGTCATACGATTTACTGCTTTTCTAAACATCCTCTGCCTCCTTCAGTTATCATTCCTTGGCCGTAAGTTCTCGAAGTCTTTCCACTTTATCAGGTACCTTTTCTTCCAAATATCTCCACTCTACTTCATAAGCTTGGTTGGTGAACTTTTTCCCATCCTCTGCTGAGAGCTGAATAAACTCAATTCCTGTTTTGAGCAATTCTTTCTTCTCAACTTCATCTTCCTCTAAGTAATGGTCAACCATTTTCTTTTCATAAGCGGCTGTTGCACGAGTAATCGCCCGCTGATCTTCCCTGGATATTTCATCCCATTTATTATCATTCATTAAAATTGTGCAATTCTGATTCCAGAACGGATGATCCAGCACATATTTTGAAGCATCTGTCCATCCATTTCTCCTTGGCCCTACAAGCCCCCCGTATACAAAACCTTTCACCACTCCAGTTTGTAGAGAAGTATAGACTTCTGTCGGAGCGACCATGACAGAAGAGATCCCTATGTTATTAAAAAAACGCCGATAGTTGGGGGCGGAGCGAATTTGCATGCCCTCTAACTCTTTTAATTCCTCAATCGGTTCATTCAGCCAAATACGCGGAGAACCAGAGAGCCATCTGCCAATATACTGGACTCCAAGTGATTGATGCTCCTTAACCATTTCATCGTATAATCCATTTTCCCGTTCTTCCGAAGGAGACAGTTGTGAGAGCGGCAAAGCAGAAACAGCCGGTGCCTGCGAATGATATTGACCTGTATATGTAAAAAGCACATCAACAATTTCTGACTTTAATGCTTCAAACTGAAGATTTACCGGGATGATATTGGCTCCGCCCTTCCAGTCAATCCTGACCCTTCCATCTGTCGCTGTTTCAACTTCTTTAATCCATTCATTTAAAGTAATAGTCAGAGGATCGTTTTTCGGAAGAAAGCTCACAGCTGTAAAAGTGACAGTCTCTGATTGCTGTTTACTGGATTCCCCGGTCACTGCTTTGTTGCCGCAAGCACTCATAAAGGTCATGTACAACAATAAAAACCCAACGAGTAGTTTTCGCATATAATCACCTTTTTGCGCAATGTTTTAGTTGAAGCAAAAATTTTATATGTTATCAAAAACGTTCAGCTCTCAGGTAGAGCTGAACGCATATGTTACTTCTTTACCGTTAATGGCTCGTCAGCCGGCTTCGGTATTAATCCCAAATGATCCAATAAATGAATGAATTTTTGAATGGTTTCCCGTTGATACTGATCCATCCCTTTTTCATCGAAGGAATAAAAACCTTTTCCGGTCTTTAATCCGATTTCCCCCTGCTCTATTTTTTCTTGAATGATCTGAGCGGGAGTGAACCTGTCTGTGCCCAATGACCGTTTCAGATGGTTACTTGCATGATATAGTGTGTCTGCCCCGCCCCAGTCAATGAACTCTAACAGACCCAGAACAGCAAATCGCAGGCCAAATCCAATTCGGACAGCTTTGTCTATATCTTCTGGAGAGGCCACTCCATCTTCGACCAGTCTGGCAGCTTCGTTCATGGCAAGCGCCTGAACCCTTGGGACAATATACCCCGGAGAAGGCGCACATTTGACTGGGACCTTTCCAATTCTTTCAAGCAACTGGAAAACATCTCGCAGAACCTTTTCATTCGTCGCTGTTCCCGGGCTTACTTCCACCAAAGGAATAAGATAGGCAGGGTTCAGCCAGTGAGTATTTAAGAACCTCTCTTTCGGTGTGACCATTTCTGCCAGTTCGTTAGCAGAATAAGCTGAAGATGTAGAGGCAATCGGCACCTCTTTAGGAACTTTAAGACAGATACATTCAAACGCCTCTCTTTTTGCTTCCGCTATTTCTGGCAAGGCCTCAAACACAATGTCGGCTTGCTCCCATTGGCAATCCCCATCTTCCTTTGGGAGGATGTGTATGCGGTCCAAAATCAGTCCAATGGTTTCCTTGGGCAATATGCCGCTTTGAGACAAGATGGACAGCTGCCCGCTTATCTCCTGCTTTGCTGTGATGACATACTGCTCAAACTCCTGTTCAGTCCTTTGCTTAAAATCAATCAACATAACTTGAAAGCCTTGGTAGGCAAATGTCAAAGCAATCCCCCGGCCCATTCTGCCTGCGCCAGCAATGAAGATGCAGCCGTTAATTGACTTCATATTGAACTAAACCTTTCTGGAGCAACACTTTCAGCTCTTCTCTAGTTTTAGACGACAGACCGATATTTTCCATCGTCCGCCCTGTTTTTCTCAAATCTTCTCCGACTATGCTGCTAGCAATAGAAAGCAATCCAGCAGCAGTCGGAACCGGTATATTCAGCCATTCACCGAGAGAGACAAGAAAGGCTAAACCACAGGCAATGTCTTCCGTCATATACCGGTGCGTCTTCAAATCGAGCGGTTCATACCAATCTTCTCCATCAACCAGTTCTTCATGAGCACCGTTCCCATACATCCATTCATCCCCGTCCAAATTATAATGGTCATCCAATGGGAAATGCGGCGCTGTATATCCCAGTGCCTCGCGAATTTTCATTCTTTCTGCATCAAGTGACTTATGGACATTTCTGACGGATCGTTGTGTCCCTTCATCATGAATATCCCACCTGTCAAAATGCTCAATGGGACCAGCATTCATAATGATAAGAGGCGGATGAATAATCGGACCGGCATTCATCAGAGCCCCATCTAATGCATCCTGTCTAGGCTCAACCGATGGATAAACCTGTTTTAATATGTGAAAAGCCCGTTCTGATTGATTGGAAGGAAAGACTCCTGTTGGGAGCCTCGTTGCACGCCCTGAAATGGAGACTGTCTCCTCATCATATTTTCTAGCAAGGTAAGGCAGGGTTCCTGTCTCTGCAAAAGCAACATGCGCTTGGCATCCTTCTTCTGCTAATGTTTTTGACATCAGATAGCTTCCAAAGGTACCTGGTGGAAGAAATATCACCTGATCATCCTCCAGTATGGGTGCCAGTCTTTTAGCTATCGAAATCTGGGTGGTTGCTGGTAATGGAATTACTATCAATTCGGCTTTTTGTACTGCATCCTTTAAATCACTTGTTGCGAGATGAAGCTGAACTTCCCGCGTGCCATTTCTGTCTTTGACAGTAATGGCCTGCTTGTCCAATACCCCTTTGAATGATTCCCGATTTCTTCTCCATAATCGAACCCGATGACCCTGTTCTGTTAGATCAACCGCTGCCGCATAGCAGCCGTTTCCTCCTCCAAGTACTGCAATATCCATATGGATTCCCCCATTATTTTTCCGTGTATTTTTCAATCAGTTCATAAAGCTTTTCCTGATATTCTTTTGCCGGCAATCCTTTTGCTTCCGCCTTCTCAACAGCCTCTTTCTGCATGCTCTCCAATAGTTCATCCCACTTCTTCTTCTCTTCTGCAGTTAGCGAGACTACGCTTAATCCTTCCTCTTTCTCACTCCATTGCATCGCCTCTTGAACATGTTCATCCAAATACTTTCCAGTGAATTCACTCATTTCACTGCTTAATTCCTCCATGACTTTCTGAACGTCCTCTGGCAAGGCTTCCCACTTATCCTTGTTCATTACTGCCACAAATGAAGTAATCGTCAGCGGATAGTCAGTGACATGCTTGACAGATTCAGCAAGTTTCAAGTCTTTTAATACCTCTCTGGAAGAAATATTCCCTTCAATGACACCCGTCTGTAACGCTTCGGGGGCTTCATTCTGTGACATTCCGACCGGAGCCGCCCCCAGCTTTTCCATGACTGGAGTCAACCCGCCAGAAATTCGTAGCTGTTTTCCCGATAAATCTTTCAAACTGGCTATCGCCTCTTTGCTCTGGATGTAAGAGGGTTCTGTGGCAAAGGCAGTTATGATTTTAAAATCTTTCAAGGCTTCAGGGGGATATTCCTTGATCAAATCATGTACCACTTGACTTGCAACTTCCGAGTTGGGGTAGCCGGAAGGTAAATCTGATATTTCTAATAATGGAAAACGTTTGGGTTCATAAGTTGTTGCGGTAAGGCCTATATCAGCAGTGCCGTTGGCAACTCCGTCAAACATATTGCTGGCTTCAAGAAGTGTTCCGCCAAAAAACATTTCTATTTTGACTTGCCCATCAGTTCTAGACTCCAACTCTTCCGCCCATTTTTTCATTTGAACCGCTGGAAATGTGTTGTCAGGGGCAAAGAAAGCATAAGACAATGTAATGTTTTCTTTGCTTCCAGATGGATCTCCCGCAGTTTCTTTAGTGCCGCATGCAGTCAACAGGAACACCATCAGGCAACAAACCAAAGTAAGGAATTTCCTTTTCTTTACGAACCTCATCGCATTCTCCCCTTTAAGAGTGATTTAATTCCAGGTAGCTCTTATTCTCTTTTAAAGCCGCCGTCCATGATTCCGACCGCTCGTAGCAATCCGCGATCTCCATTATGTGTTGATCAGAAAAAGGTTTTCCTATCATTTGAAGCCCTACTGGGAAGTGATCTTTCGTAAAACCACACGCAACAGATAAAGCCGGAAAACCCAAAGTATTTGCTAACGGAGTTTTTCCAAGTACAAACATGTTGCTTATGGCTTGTTCGGGAACCATCGTTCCAATTTCAAACGGAGGCTGTACATTGGTCGGTCCAATGAGAGCGTCTATCCCCTTCATTTGAGTGAGAGTTGATCGAATGAACTTCTTTCTAACCCTTTGGGCGTTAATGTAAGCAGTCGCCGATAAATCCCGTCCATATTGAAAACGATACTTGAGATCATCTCCATATAGATCTCCGTGTTTCCTTAACAGTGGTTCATGATAGGCGACGACTTCGGCTTGAGCAATTGTTTTCAATCCCTCAAGGGCACTATCGATAAACGGTAACTCAATGGGAATGATTTCTGCACCCAATGATTCCAATTGTTGAAAAGCTTTGTCGATGACACTTTTCACATCCGGATCAATACCCGAATACATATAAGGCTCATAGAATCCTAGCTTGATACCTTTTAGATTTTCCAATTCATTAAAAGCGGATTTCAGACGATTCGATCCAATCATTGCCTCAAGCATGATCGCCGAGTCTTTGATGGTTCTGGTCATTGGTCCTACATGGTCAAGTGACCAGCTAAAAGGAAGGCTCCCTTCCCGGCTGACCAAATCATAGGTGGGTTTGATTCCTGCAGTTCCACACATGGCTGCTGGCAGACGTATGGACCCCGCCGTGTCAGTTCCTATTGCGCCAAACGCCATGCCTGCCGCAGTTGCAACCGCCGATCCTCCACTGGAGCCACCCGGAATATATTTCACATTCCAAGGATTCCTTGTGCTCCCATAATGGGGGTTTTCCGTTGTGGCTCCCATGGCAAATTCATGCAGGTTCGCTTTGCCTATAATGACTGCCCCGGCTTCTTTCAAATGTCGAACTACAGCGGCATCCCCATCTGGCACCCAGTTCTCAAAAATCTTTGAACCCCCGGTGGTAAGAATATCTTTCGTCTGCACCATATCCTTGACAGCAATTGGTACTCCGTGCAAAGGACCCCGAAGGTTTCCTTGCTGCACTTCCTCCTCTAGCATTTTTGCCTGTTCAAGGGCTTGCTCTTCCGATACTGTGATAAATGCGTTAAGAGCAGGTTCCACCTGCCGAATACGCTCAATGGTCAGTTTCGTCAATTCCACCGGCGACAGGTCTTTCTCCGCAATTCGTCTGCTGATATTATCAATGGTGTCAAACAAAAGCTCACTCATTGTCATTCTCCTCTACATCCACTAATGAAAAAGAAAAAGCCGGATCTGTTAATAATAGGCCTTCTTTGTTTCCATTCAATAACTGACTTATGTACTCTTCTAACGACAATATGCACACCCCATTCTTAAGGATTTCCAAATGTCTTAGACTAAAAATAGAATGATTTGCGGGAACAGCAACAGCAAGCCAATAAAGGCTACATATGTGACCAAGAAATAGGCTGCCCCTTTAAAAATGGTCGTTACCGGCGTTTTGGGAGTAAGTCCCTGTACAACGAATACATTTACTCCAACTGGTGGAGTAATAGCTCCCATACTGGTCACAACACATAGAACAACAGCAAACCAGATAGGATCATATCCCAGCGCCAAAACCGTCGGATAAAAGACCGGGATAGAGATCATTAAAAATCCAAGGGCATCCATGATCGATCCGCCAATGATATAAATGATCAAAATCGAGATCAATACGAAAATCGGCGGGACAGGCAGGTTGCTCACCCACTCAGATACTTCATAGGGCAGCCTTGTGATCGTTAAGAATCTGCCAAACATCATGGCTCCAACTACTAACATAATGACCATCGCTGATGAGCGGAGTGCTCCTGCAATGGCAATTTGGAAATTCTTCCAGTTCAGCTTTCCCATAGCCAGCGACAGAACAATTGCTCCAAAAGCTCCGAATGCCCCTGATTCAGTTGGTGTAAAAAACCCTTTGTACAAGCCTCCGATAACAAAGATGAACAACAGGGCAATAGGAATGACATCTTTAAGAGACTTTACCCTCTCTCCCATGCTGAATCTCTCTCCTGCCGGTCCAAGATCCGGGTTTCTTTTACATAGAAAGACAACGGTTAATATAAGGAGAATGGTGAGAAATATGCCCGGGACAATGCTAGCGATAAAGAGATCTTTAATCGATTGCTCCATTTGAAGCGCCAAGACAATCAATACAGTACTTGGAGGAATGATAATCCCGAGAGTACCTCCTGTTGCAATGCTTCCAGTGCTGAGAGCTTTGTTGTACCCGTATTTATCTAATTCAGGGAGAGACATCGTCCCCATCGTTGCTGCCGTTGCTGAGTTGGAACCGCAGATTGAGGCAAAGCCTGCACTTGCCAAAATGGTTGTGCTTGCCATACCTCCTCGATAATGCCCGACCCACTTGTATGCGGATTCAAAAAGCCGTTCAGCGATTCCCGTTCGGAAGACAACTTCCCCCATTAAGATATAGAGCGGGATGACACTTAATGAGTAGCTGGAAAATTGGTTCCATAAGTCTGCGCTTAACACGTTATAAGCAGCTTTCGGAGATGCTGCTAATAGCAAACCTACAAAACCCACAATGAACATAGAAAAGCTTAACGGCATTCTCAAGAACATCAACACGAAAAGAACACAGATTCCTAGTATCGCCAAGAAAATCGGATCCATTATCTTGCCTCCCTCCACACTTCAATGGTTTCTTTTATCAAAGCTAGCACCAGGCTGAAAAAACCGATGGAACATAATATGACCAACGGATAAAAAGCAACCTGCATTGTTTCTGAAACAACGCCGCTCTGTTTCAAGCCCATACCATACAATGTGATCTGCCAGCCAGCCATGGCAAAGAACAATATGCTGATTACATTTACCATTGAATGGGTCAGCTTTTGCAATCCCGAAGGAAATTTCACAATGAGCAAATCAATGAACACATGGCCTTTGTGCAGCTGTGCATATCCGAGAGAAAAGACGGCAGTCATGGCTCCAAGCCAGCTGACGAGTTCAACAGTCCCCGCAATGGGATCAGAGAATAATCGCTTGATAGAATTAAAGACTACCATCAGCATCATGGAAATGAGAGATAGACCGGCTATAAAAGCCAGTCCCTGATTTAGAGAATCCGTTATTCTAAAAAAGATATTCGGTTTACCTGCACTTGGCGAAGCATCAGTCGAATCTTTTTGCGCCGTAATTTTCGGGTTTTCAGTATCTAATTGGATGGACTGTTCTGTTGCCATTGTTCAACCCCCCATACTCCATTAATTGAATTGCTCGTTGTATTTTTCAATTAAAGATCTCATCTCCTCGAGATATTCCTTTGCAGGCTGCCCATCCTTCTCTACCTTATTAACATATTCTTCTTGCATTTTACTCAAGCGATCATCCCAAGACTTTTTCTCATTTTCGGACAATGTAACAATTTCGAGGTCATGGGTTTCCTGGCTCCATGTAATGGATTCTTGAACATGATTGTCTAAATAATCACCGGTAAACTCCGTCATCTCTCTATTTAACTCATCAATTGCCTGTTGAACATCTTCAGGTAAAGAATCCCATTTATCTTTGTTCATCACAGCAATAAAGGTGTTAAGTGCCAAAGGATAATCCGTAACATAGCCTACCATCTCTGCCAGCTTCGTATCTTTTAAGATTTCTCTCGATGAGACGTAACCCTCGACTACCCCTGTCTGCAATGCTTCCGGAACTTCAGCCTGCGACATTCCAACTGGTGCGGCTCCTAACTCCTCCATGATCGGTGTAAGCGCCCCAGCGATTCGCAGTTGTTTTCCCTTTAATTCTCCAATAGAAGAAATTGGCTTTTTACTCTGTATATAAGCAGGTTCAGTCGCAAAAGTCGTAATGATTTTAAAATCCTTCAGTGCTTCTGGCGGATATTTCTCTACTAGATCAGCCGCTACATGACTCGCTGATTTAGCATTTGCATAGCCTGAAGGCATATCAGAAATGGCTAGAAGGGGAAACCTGCCCGGCTCATAGGATGTAGAGCTTAGTCCGATATCAGCCGTCCCATTCGCTACTCCATCATACATATTGTTCGCTTCTAGTAAGGTACCGCCTGGAAATAGCTCAACCTCCACTTTTCCATCTGTCTTCTCTTCAAGCCGTTTTTTCCACTCGTCCATCTGAACTGCTGGAAATGTCCCTGCCGGGGCAAAAAAAGCATAGCTCAACTTGATTACGTCACCTTTACTTTTATTCGAAGCTGATTTCTCGGAACCGTTTGTTCCACAGGCACCTAAAATAACAGCTGCCAATATCAATGGGATAAGAACGAACAATTTCTTCATTTTTCCACCTCTTCTTTCATATGTGCAGCGAACTATTTTTCCACTAAGAAAAACGGGCGTCCAATCGAAGCCTCCAGTCGGAAATAGCGATCCAACCCCGCTTCCCGAAAGGAATGCGTCATATTTGTAATCGTTTGCAAATCTGGGATATTGAACAGGAAACAGGCATGCCAGTTATTCGGACCTGCATGTCCCGCAGTCAAAATATCCCGGTCAAAGGTGCCCAATAGCTCCGACCCATTGCCTCTCCAGCTTTCCAATATTTGATTTAGCGCCGGAAGGATTTCTTTTTCTTTCTGCTCTTTTGATGTATCAAACCATCCTGTTGATTCGAATGTCATAAAAACTCTCAGTGGATTGGGGATTTCAGGTGCCCCGTGTTTAATTTCACTCATTTTTACATGCTCCTCTCATTATTAACGCATTCATCATTCGCCCTTGATATCAACTGTTTTTTCGGAAGCAAGAAAGCTTACTAGCTTCAAAGCCTCCTCTTAACATGAACGATTTCTTCTTTTAGTTTCAGATGTTTCGATTCTCCCAGACCGGCAGGATTAATCGTGATTCCCTAGCCGACACTCCTGAAAACAAACTGCCCGATTTGTAGTCAGCCTTCATTTTTACTGCAAAATTTCTTCCATGACTCGCATGGCATTACTGCCAGCAGCTTTGATGATTTCTGTACGGTCGTACCCTTTTTTCACCATCCATCCGATCATGTTTTTCATGGCTTCAGCAGGATTTTCAAGCCCTTCTACATATGAGGTTTGATGAAATTCCTCGCCAATGTGTGAATCGGAAATCCCTAAGCGAGCATCAAAGGCATGCTGTATAGCTGAATGGTCACCAAAGAAGGTGTCTGGACCGAAACCGATATGGTCAATTCCTACCAGATCGACTATGTAGTCAAAGTGCTCCATCACTGATTCAATAGAATGGCTGGAACGTTTTCTTGTCAAAGTGGTATTTGGCGCTGCACAGACACCGATCACTCCTCCTTTTTCAGCACAAGCCTTCAATACCTCATCGGGCTTCATCCTTGGCGTATTCCACAGACCCCTTGCTCCTGCGTGTGTGATAAGCACCGGCTGATCGCTGGCTTCAATCACATCCATGCTTGTCCGGTCTCCACAGTGTGAAATATCGATCATCATTCCCAATTGATTCATTCTTTCAATAACTTGTTGGCCAAAATAAGTTAATCCGCCATCGAATTTTTCCCCCAGTCCCGCCCCAAGTGTATTAGACTGGTTATAAGTAATTCCCATACAGCGAATACCAAATCCGTACAAGACATCGACACGGTCAAGCTCATTCTCCAATGCGCTTGCCGCCTCCAGAGAGGGAAGCAGCGCCGTTTGCCGATTGGCCTTCGCCTGCTTGACATCTTGAAAGCTACTTGCGATGCAGACTGTCCCCTGTTTTTGTATATCCGCGTATCTGATTCCGAGTAAGTAAATCACATCATCCCATTTCAAGCCATTTTTTGAAGTGATGAGTGAAATTCCATCCATGAAGTTCTCAAAGATGACATCAATGCCTGAACGGGCAATACCTTCATAATGGAAATGAGTATGCAGTTGACTACAGTATGAAATAATATCTTTATCATTCTTCGGAGAGATGAAACCATGATCCCGCAATGATACTATCTGCTCCGTTTCCATAATGTCCTTCAAAAGCCTTTCTTTTTCTTCATTTAAATTCAAAGTAAAATGGGGGACCCGGTCAAGTTCGTACGAAAGTTCATACTCCCTAAAATCCTTACCAGGTTGTAAATAATTGAAAGATCGGTACCCATCATACTTTTTCTCATTTATAGAGCCTATTATTGTTCTACCTTCTTTCTCATTTCAAATTGTTCTTTCATTGGAAAGGCTTCCTGCCAAGTTTTTTTGTTATCGTCATATAAGCCGTCGCTGTATAAAGTTTTTAAAGACTTGTTATCAAGCTCCATTGGCTTACGTCCTTCCTTGAATGCTTTTGCTTGGGTAAGGAGCAATCTTCTCATATGAATGATCGGTATATCACTTGTCCCCAGACGCTCGCTTGAACGGTCAACAATTGTCCCCATCGTCTCTGTAGCTGCATGATCCTGATTCGCAATCCCTCGAATTCCCGTAAAGTTGGCTGTTTTTTGAAGTTCTCGATCTTGCCCATACTCATTTTCTATGTTGATTTTTTTCTTGTAGTCCTCGTCCAAATCCAAGCCCCGTCTGGCATGCTGAGCTGCTACATCTATCGTTCCCTCGTGGGTAAACTGGACATCCCAAGTCCACGTACTATGGTCGTCCCTTGGAATGAAGGCATGCCACATTCCATCTTCTCCACCAAACCGTGGCGGATAAGTATAAAACGGGAAAATGTAATGGATTTCCATGAAGGCATTCTTTTCTTCCGTTCCGATTCCAACGGCTATACAGCGTTTTCCGTAATTTGCATCTTGAACTGCCTGTTTTACAGGTGGATTTTTCACAAGCGGGTGATCAGGATCGATCCCGAGGTCGCTGCTTAAAACCCCTTCTTGGACGTTTTGTTCCTGATGAGCCCTGTGCAAAAAGGCAGCATGCACAAAGTCCAGATCATTTTCCATTGCTTGTGCATAGTTACACTCTTGCCATACACGTTCTATTAATTTGCTTTCTTCGGGTAATCCCATCCAATAGAATTCAGGAAATGGAGGCATATGCTCTTCCGGTCCCATATACGTCCAAATGATTCCGCTGACCTCTTTAACTGGATAGTTTTTTAGCTTTATAGACTGCCTAAACTTTCCGTCGGTCGGTTCGGATGGAATCTCCGTACAGTTGCCCTCACTATCAAACTTCCACCCGTGATACATACATCGAATTCCGCAGTCCGCATTGATTCCGTAATATAATGACGTTCCCCGATGAGGACAGCGCTCATCAATGAGTCCTACCTTTCCCTCTGTATCCCGAAAAGCCACCAACTCTTCGCCAAGCAATTTTACACGCTGTGGTTTTCCATCCTTCGCTAACTCTTCAGATCGGAGCGCTGGTATCCAATATCTTCGGAACAAGTCCCCCATCGGGGTACCGGGGTCTGTTTGAGTTAAAAGCTGATTATCTTCTTTTGATAGCATCTTGTCTTGCCTCCTAAAAAATAGATTTGATATATGATCCGATTGATCAGGTTACAACCAAGTCTTCATTTTCCGTATTTCTCCCCTGAAAAATAATAGAGGATTCTTTTCCTTGTCATAATTGGCTTTCTTCACTTTACCGGTAATGATATAGTGGTCACCGCCTTCAATTAGCTCCTCAACATTGCATTCAATCGTTGCCAGGTTTCCTTGAAGCACAGGGACCCCGTCTTCAGAAATTGTATAGTTGGCGCGAGCAAATTTATCCTGTCCTTGCTTGGCAAATCCCCAGCATTCCGCTTCTTGTTCCTGTTGAAGAATATTGACAACAAATGGACGGCCCTTTTTAAAAGCTTCGATACTTCTGGCTTTTTTGTCGATACAAACAAGTATCAACGGCGGTTCCAGAGAGACAGATGAAAATGCATTAGCTGTCAAACCGATATTTTCCATACCATTTGTTGTCGTAATAACTGTTACACCTGTGGCAAAGTGTCCCAGTGTATTTCTAAATTCTCGCGAATCCATATTCTATTCCTCCTCCAATATTTAAATGTTCTAAACGAGTGTTAAATGATCGACTTTACCAAGTACGAGCAATATTTGCAGGGAAAGCTGCACTTGGAATCTGCTGTTTGAATCGGATAAATCTATTTCCAACAATTCCTCAATCTTTTGGATTCTGTACCTCATCCCACTGATGGAAATGCACATCTCTCTCGCTGTCTTATGAACATTAAACTCGTTTTGGGTATATTGCATAAGGGTATGGAGCAGCTCTGCGTTTCTTTTCTTGTCATAATCAATCAGATTATGTAAGTTTTCATTTGCAAAGGCTTCCAAATCTTCGGGGTCTCTGGCACTCAGGAAAAGAGTCAAATGCCCCAGTTCGTTAGACAAGACCACTTTCGACTCGGACTTCTTCCAAATAGCAAGTTCAACAGCTCTTTTCACTTCTTGAAACTTTTTGTAAAAGTCAGTAATTTCTTTTGCCGGATCACTTATTCCGATATATACATTTGCCAGGCCCAGCTTTTTAATTAATTGTTCACCAAAATGTCTAGGAGATCTATATTTAGTGTCAATTAAATCTTTATCAATAATGGCTTGTATGCAATTCAATTTTAGTAATAAAAGAGGCTGGTTATCATCGTTAAAAAAATCTTGATAAATAGATTCAGAAATTTTGTTCCTTATATTTAAATATTCGTAATTATCAATTTCTTTTACTTCTTCTTGGATGACTACATACATAACGTAGTGTGGAGTTGAGAGGTTATAGTCAAGATAAGAAAACCTGTCGAACATTTCGTTTTTCTCAATCCCTTTATTATTTAGCAGTTGCTCTAAGAGTTCACCTTTTAAACGCTGTTCCGTTTCTATGGCAACCCTTTCATTTTGCATGTGCAATGCTGAAATGATGGCTGCTCTTTCTAGTAAATCTTTGTAAAAGTCATCATTCTCTTGGTCAATGACTATCGTTATATAACCGAAGTTCTTACTCTCTATTAAAATCGGAGTCGTTAATAGTTTAAATGTCTTATCTTCTAGAGACCATTCAATGAAAGAATTCCCCTTCATGTTTTCTATCTTAGCTTTGATGTTATAAACACTCATATATTTATGAATCTCGGGAATATCTCCATATTCAGCCAATGATTCGTAGTGTTTCCCTTCAATCAAAACCGGGCAATGAAGGCTTCTTCCTATAGTTTCCGCAAATCCTGAAAGTCCCTTTCCCTGCAGCATGTCTTTCGTAAGGTTTTGGCTAAGGGTGTAGCCGATTTTAAAACGTTCTTTTTGCTGCTCAATTCTTCTATGCATCTGGTCCAACTCTTTCCCCATGTCAGCATCTTCATAAAAGAAAAGCTCCTCCGAAATTTCTTCTCCCCATTCATCAACTGTTTTGCCGATGTAACTGCAATGCTCATCGCCCTTTCCCCTGCAATTTATCTCCTTAAAAATCACCTTTTTTCCCATGCACTCACTCGTGTATCCGCTTGCATAACCAATTAGAAAATAACAGACTGGTTCATGGTGCTTACCTGAATAAGTTAAGTGCTGTTTCGCCTCATAAGAATCAATCCAGAAGCCTGAGACATTAAATTGTCCCTTTTCCATATTCACTTGGAAGTTCTCAGGGTATGACAGGACCCTCCCTGTCAGATGGTGCATCTTTGAGCCGGCAATCAGCCATTCCAAATCATCTTCCCAATCAATTGCCTTTTTCAGAATTCTTGCTTCATGAACACCACAGTTCCATCCGTAACGGAGCAAAAACCTCTTCGCCCTGCTTACGCCAAGAGCGCTAGTTAAATCTTTTCGGAGTAATCCCCAGGCATCTGCACTTGTCAGAGTCAATTGTAAATCCTTCAGTTTCATTCCGGTCTTTTCTTGATTTGTTATCAAATGGTCTAGTGAAAGATCATGTGCCTTAATTCCCAAAAATATCACCCTTATTCATAAGTTTGATTCTCATTTAAGCACTTATCCATGAAATAATAAAGGGAATTTTTGACTCCTCCTTTTCCAAACTGCAGATACATTTTATTCTGATCAGGCCTTTCCTTTTCATAAACATAATCCAAGAATTGTAAGATTGATTTCCTTCTGGCAGTTATGTTTGTCATTCCATAGTTGAAAAACCAACCGTCAACGACAATCAAATGCGCCTTGGTGTATTTGCGCCCAGATTTTATCGAGCGTATTTGGATTCAACCATACTGTCAGTATTATGAATGCTCATGTAAGATAGCCTCTCAGTCATCATAGCTAAGGAATTTTTCAAGTAACGGTTCATGCATTTCCGCTAATTTTCGCGCCCTCCATCAAGATGGATCTTTAATTGATAAACTTTAATGATTTCAACTGTCTTAATTTTAAGTCACGGAATTTTCACAAACAATCAACTATTTGGTCTAAAAAATAAGTAATTTCTGTATCATTCATACTATTTTTCTGAATTTAGCTTTTGCAAATCTCACTAGAGTCGACTGAATAACAAAAATAGCTTTAGTAATGTTTTTCGCTTTTTGTCGAAGCTATATATAAGGAAATAATCGAGCCTTAAAAAATTTTGCACTTCATAAAGAGGAATGATTTATAAACGCAATACATGAGTTTTGGAAAGCCAAATAACCGTTGGGTGCTTTTGACCAACAGTATTAAGCGAAAGCTGAAATCACCAAAAAGCCGGAGGGAGAAAATGGCTCCCTCCAGCCAATTAGCAACCAAAGCCTTGATAATCAAAGAAGGTCTAAATCCGATTGGTGCTAAACAGTAGAAAAGCTAACAAAAATCCCTTACCTTCGATTCAATGTTCATCGAACCGGAAAGAAAGCAAAACCTCTTGCCTTCAGATTGCCAACAGAGCGCAAAATAGAGTACCTAATATGAAAAACATCGCAGGACACTTGATCCTTTATTACATAAAAGTCGTTCCAACAAATTCTTGCAAACGAACTCTTTTTAATAAATTTAAATAAAGCAAGTAGTACATAACGTTAGTTTTTCGCCAACTATTTCCCGTTATTTATTCTTAAGTTTATTAATTACTAAACACCTCGTGTGTTTCCCCAAATAAGGGTATGAAGTTGAGGTAAGACACTCACATTTCTTAACTCGTTATCTGAAGTCACCTTGTTAACAAGCCATTCGTATTTCTGCAATAAATGCCCAATAAGTTTTTGCTTATCAGTCATTTTATAATCATCATTCCCCACTTGGAAATAGAATTGTATTTCCGGATATTGTAAATGCACCTTTTTGGCATAGTCAAAGTCCTGATCATCAAAAACGACCACTTTTAAACTGCATCTATGCGTTGATTTTGCTCCCTTTAGCCTTTCGAAGATCACATCAAGAGTAGCAAAATCTGTTACCATCCCAGAACTGGGCGGCTTTGGAGAAATCGTTAATTTATCAATATCAAAAAACCAATCCTGCCACTTGCTACCTTGTGTTTCTAAGGCGATTTGTACCTTATTCTTTTTTAATAGATTGATTAAGTAACTAAGGTTTTTTAATAATGCTGGATTTCCTCCTGATATGGTTACAGAAGAAAAACCATCACCGCCAAGTAACTTAAGTTCATGCCAAATCTCTTCCGCGTCCATTTGCTTCATCGATTCTTTTCCTGAACCGTCCCACGTAAAAGCAGAATCACACCATTTACAGGAGTAGTCACAGCCAGCAGTTCGGACAAACATCGTTTTTTGACCGATCACCATCCCTTCTCCTTGAATGGTTGGGCCAAATATTTCTATTACAGGTATTTTACTCAATTTCCATCCACTCCCGCCTTGCCTCTGCGTAACTAGTAGGGGTTTCATACAAACGGACAAATTCAACTCTCACATCATTATATTGCTCCGACCTGTTATTCATAGACTTCCTCATTTTTTCATAAATCCAAACAACCATGTTTTCAGCAGTTGTATTCATTTTTGGCAAGGTTTCATTTAAATAGCGGTGATCAAGGTAGATTTCAATTTCCCGTTTCCAGATCTCCTTGATATCCCCAAAATCAATGACAAGACCTATTTCATCTACAAACCCGCTAATACCAAATATGACTTTATACGTATGCCCGTGCAGATTCTTACATTTCCCTTCATAACAGTGAAGATGATGATGGGCCGCATCAAATGTAAATTCCTTGCTGACAAGCACACGTTTTTTATGATATTTCAGTTCATTTTTTTTAATATCCTGATGCACCTTTTGTAGATCCTCTACAATTCGAAATCCATAAAAGTCCTTCCCCATTATGCCTCCCCTCCTTTTAGTGTCATGAGATATTTTTCTAGCCCATTTTTTCTGAGCTTACATGCTGGGCACACTCCACAGCCGTCACCTATTACGCCTTCATAGCATGTCAATGTTTTATTTCGAATGTAATCTAACACATTTAATTCATCAGCTAGTTTCCAAGTCTCTTCTTTGTCCAGCCACATGAGCGGAGTATGAATAACAAACTGTTGGTCCATCGATAAATTAATAGACACATTCAAAGACTTGATAAAAGCATCTCTGCAATCAGGATAACCACTAAAGTCTGTTTCACTCACACCAGTGATTATATGCTTTGCATTCACTTGCTCGCCAAAACAGCCGCAAAAGACAGGAAAATTAAGTTGCGTCCCGGAACGAAAGTTGATGGCAGCTCACCCTCTCCTCCGTCCTTTATATCAATGTCATTCCTTGTTAATGCATTCGGAGCTAATTGATTTATCAGCTGCATATCCAACAAATGATGCCTAACATTTAACTCTTTTGCTATCGTTTGTGCACACTCAATCTCTTTTTTATGTCTTTGATTATAATTAAAAGTGGCAACCTCGACTTCTTTGAACGTTTTTAATGCCCAAAATAAACATGTCGTGCTATCCTGTCCACCACTAAAAACAACAATAGCTTTTTCATCTTTAAGCATAGAAAAAACTCCTTTACATAAAGAAAAAACAATACCCCCAAGACAGAAGTATTGCTTCTTCTTAGTTTTTTTAAAGAGGGGGGCTAGAACCTCTACTGTTTTTATACGGAATTGATATGTATTCATCGAGATGTGGAAAAAAGAATTCAAACCAAATGCGTCTTGGCGTATTTGCGCCCAAATTTTATCGAGCTTCACTCGATAAATTTCCTGTGAAAATCTGTGGCATTTGCCGAAGGCTTTAACTTTATTCAGCCAGGGTTTGACCCCCTACTGAATGGAATTTCATCTCACCACTTATAGACTTCTGCTAAATGAAGATAAAAATAATTCCTTCAATGAAGTGGACGGCTATCGATCGACAAATGCTCATAACGTTCTGCCGACAATAATCATTTTTTGCCTTCTCTCAGTATAACATTAAGATGGAAATGTAATTATTTTTGGCTTGTTTTATGCTTATTTTAATAGTTTTTGTATACTAATTCGCTCTATATAATAACCTCCATAAATACCCTACAAACATTCCCTGAATAGATTTAGATCTCCAACGCACTCGAGCGTACAATAATATAAATCATCCAAATATATAACCTTCATATTAAGGTATTAATGCAATATCAGCAAACTAGATATAAATCTAAGTCCCCTGTCTCCCCTTCAACTGCTCAAACAACTTCTCCACAGTCCCAACACGAACATTTTCATATTTAGTGAGTATAGCCAACCCCCTCGGTAATTGTCCCAATGCTTCAATGATCCTGATTCAACTGTCTGAAGAGGCTGAGACATAACTGGCCAAAATAAAGAAAAAAGGATCACCGTATCATGTTGCGATACGGTGATCCTTTTTTCTTGGATGGATTTATAGATTTGTTAGTAGAAATGGTGGTGGCAAATCCTAATTCATTTTCCACTTTTGATTTGCCTCTGACAGAGACGCAAATTGGCCTTCAAGAATCCGAAGACAGGCTCCACATTTGATTTTACGTTTTCCGTATATTTTGCCCATTTCCTCATCTGAAAGCTGTTCACGCGCACCCTTATACAGGGATAATCGATTATATTTTCTTCAACATAGGCCCATCTATTGTCCGAAGTAATATGGGTCTGTCTTCACAACTAGCATATTCGAAGAAAGAGAAAGCCCCATATCTTGTTTCCACTTGGATATCTACTCGAACTTTTATTTTTTCGAGCTCTTTTTTTATTTTCTTTGCAAGTTTGGATGTGAACTGGTCATTATAGCGAATAACAAGATCGATATCGCTTGAAGGTGTCGTTGTTTCTTTACCGGTGGCCAGTTCAAATCCCACACTTCCCGCAATCCCCCATTCAAGAGAGTAGTGGTTCATGATTTGAGCGATTGCTTCTAAATTACGAAAAATATCTTTGTCCTGTTTTTTCCATTTTTGTTCTTTAACTAGATCCTCTGGGGTGACCTTTCTTTTAATACAGTCGATTGGCAAAATGGCCGCAAATCGCTGACTCCTTTGGAATCCGCGAATCCCCACTGCTGCGAAGCCCGGACCTGGCCGAGCTCGTCGCACTACCACAAAGGGAGTCAGGGCAATTGATGCCTCTGCCCATTCCGGCAAAATGTTATAGTCTATTAAGTTATTTATGGAATGAATTTCCAATAAATCATGAGGATTTAACTCCATTGTTCCCTCAGCTGCTCTCTTACCAAGATAGAGGCAGCTCTCCCTGAGGCTGCGGGAGGAGTGTTTAATCTGACACTTAAATCCTTCGACTGATCTGTTTCTATATCTTCAATCGCTTTTTCTATTTCTTTATAAATAATATTCCGATCCGCTTCTTTCGGATGGTCCGCTTCTACCTGGTCCACCAATGAGAATAAGGCTCCTAACTTTTCAAATGAATCAATATCGTACGCCATAGCAGGCACTTCTCTTGTCGCAGCGTCCAATTCCTCCAAAGTCCGTAGGGTAATCCGGGATGCTGATTGTTTGGACATTACATGTACATTTACTCCGTCATCGCGCAAGGCGATTAATCGGTTTGCCTGCATGCCATGGGATAAAAAAGCTCCTGATATAGCCTTTCCCGGTATAAATGCGACCACAGGGTGTCCATTGAGTCTTGCAGATGCATAGGCGGCTACAGCTGCGGCACAAGCCTGATGAATTCCCAGCAACTCCTCCCGATATCCATACGCTTGGCTCGGAACATCTACAATGGCGATAATGGCCCGTTTTTCACTATTTTCATCCGCTTTAATTGCTTCCTGTACATGTTTGGCGACCAACCATCCTTCCAAAAGGCCTAATTCTCCTTTTCTCGCACGCGGAAAGCGGTTTTGGTGATCGGGTATTACAGCAATGAACCGCGCTTTCTTTTCCCCAATCATCCCATCTGCCACTTGAACAGAGGGGATATCTCCAATTTCAGGAGCATCATCACGCAACAGGTCAAACCACTTTTTTCCTCTACCTAAAACTTTTTCCTTATCTTTGGAGGGGACATTTTTACTTGCAAACAATTCTTCTTTCTGCTGCCAAAGTTCCTTTACCTTTTCAGAGGATAATGGCTGATCCGGATTAATTGAATTCAATAACGTTTCATATTGGGTTATTTGATCAGTTCTATGTATGCTGGCAGTTTGCCCGTCCATGACCGACATGACCGCTTCCTTCATTTTTTGTGTGTCGTCGTCAATCAAAAGATCAGCAAATCCAGAGGCCGTCCGCTGCTCTCCACCGATTGTTCTCCAGATAAATGGCCGGTTTTTCGAATCAAATTCGCGAATTCCCGCTTCCTGTTCGATTACTTCGGGCCCATTCAATCCGAGCCGCCCTTCACGGGTCATAATAATCGCACTGCAAAGTCCGGCGGTAATGGACATGCCGCCAAATGCCCCTACCTTTCCTGGTATAATCCCGATGACAGGAACATAACGTTTAAGTGCAACAATCGCTGCACCGATTTCTGCGATAGAAAGCAACCCATAGTTCGCCTCTTGCAGTCTGACTCCTCCTGTATCGAGCACTAAGACTGGTACTATTTTAGACCCGTTTTCGCATTCTTCTAACACCAGTTCCAATGCTCCAGCAATTTTGGCTCCGGAAACTTCTCCAATTCCGCCACCTTGAAATCTGCTTTCAATGGATATGACAAGTGCTGGTTGGTTACCTATTTGACCTTTTGCTACTACTGCCCCGTCATCACTCTGCGGCACAATTCCTTGCGGCTCTAGGTGCGGGGATTCAAGTTCTTCCGCAGGCCCCAGTAATTCTCTGAAGGTTCCTTCGTCCAACAACCCAAGGACTCTTTCGCGGGCATCGCATTCCACAAAACTGTGCTGTATAGCTTTAATCATCGCAACTCGCCTCCAACGCTTGTTCAAGACGAAGTTTTACGACCCCAGGAGTCGCTCCAAAGTCATTTATTTTTACTGTTGCTGAAATATCATGCTGGGTAAAAAAACGGTGTATCACTACGTCCCAGGTGTCTTTATAACCTGAGATTCCAGTGCGGATTGTAACCTCCACTTTAAGATCATCCGAGGGTTTCATCATGACTTCAAGATCCCCGGATCCCACCACTCCAACATGAGAAAAGTAATCGATTTTTTGCGTGGCAGGGAATGTGTATACTATTTTTTCCAAGCGAAGCACCCCCATGATCATATGAACTGATGTTGTTTCGAAATCTCGTCAAGCGTCCCTATATTATCGACTTTATCCAAGAACAGTGTTGCTGCAAGAAGGTCCGCACTGCCGCCAGGGGAAAGATTATGTTTTATAAATTCCTCATCTAATTTAACCAGCAAATTAAAATCACCGCTGGTCAGATAGTAAACAGCCTGCTCTTTTGTAAACGATAAGCCCGCAGTGCCGCCCCTATACAAAATGCACGTATCATCCAAATGAGCCATTAATGAAAATAGTGCATTTAATTGCGCTTTCTCTTCTGACAGGCCTTTGGCTCGGGAACTGTTCAGCATCGGAAGAGAAAAATAAGCAATATGTGGAAATCCTTGTTGCGCTTCCCCCTTTGCTCCCTCTACGCCAAATTTTTTCATCACTTTTTTTCCATTTGTATCTTCTTTCGGACAGTTCCGGTCAGGAAAGCCGGCTAGCATGCCTGCTGTTGACAGGATTCTTTCTGTGGTGAACAGGCCTTTTCCTATTGAAAAGGCTGAAACAAGCAGGCCAATTGACCAAATAGCACCCTTGTGCGTATTGATGCCGCCCGTAACTTCAAACATTCTTTTTTCCCCATCCCTGCCAATAGCGGCAATCTCTTCTCTTAATGATTGTGTGGGGGACCGGCCATAACTGACCAATGCCATTTCTTTGAAAGTGTCTTTAAGAGACTCCGCCGATGCCATCATCAACTGAAACGTTAAGTCCTTATGGGCCCCTGTGTTCCTTTGATCAACAAGGCCAGGTTTGGGAGTGAGCTCCAGTTCCTCAATTAACGAAGAAACAGCTATTGATGCAACAGCACTGCTGAACTTTTCCAAGTGGCTTCCTTCCATGTTCACCAGCTCCTAAACTTGGCGGGTGGCTCGTATAACCCGTCCGACCACTCAACGATTTCCTCTATGTTCTTGGCTGCGAGCAGCGATCTTTTTGCATCTGTCCGCCGGATCTGTAAATCTTCCGGATAGGCAATCAACCCTTCCCTGCGCAATTGCTCAATTCGAGCGGAACTCTGCTTGAGACCAACAGGCGTGACACCAGCTATTGCCGAAAGAGCCTCTCTTCTTCTTTCAATACTGTCCGTCTTATATAAGTAGGCGATTCCCTCTTCTGTTACTACGTGTGTTACATCTTCCCCGTAAATCATCACCGGCGCAACAGCAAGATTAGAATCCTTTTTTACATCAATGGCATCGAGTGAATCAACAAAAACGGGCTTATTTCCGTTTTGGAAGGTCTCTACTACTTGCACAACAAGTTTCTTTCCACGGACCAAAGGATCTTCCGTAGTCATCATATTCAACCAAGCTGGTGAAGAATGGCGGCGTCCTCCGGGATTATGTCCCATATTGGGTGCTCCTCCATATCCTGCAAGCCGGCCACGTGTAACAGTAGAAGAGTTTGCTTCGTGATCCATTTGCAGAGAAGAGCCGATAAACAGATCAACTGCGTACTGCCCCGCCAGTTGGCACAAAGTTCGGTTAGATCGCAGGCTTCCATCAGGACCGGTGAAAAATACATCCCTGCGAGCCTCCACATATTTTTCCATTCCTACTTCCCCGCCAAAACAATGGACACTTTCAACCCAGCCGCTTTCAATCGCCGGAATTAAGGTAGGATGAGGATTTAACGCCCAATGTTTACAGATCTTTCCCTTTAAGCCCCATGATTCTCCGTAAGTTGGCAGTAGTAATTCAATTGCTGCAGTGTTGTATCCAATCCCATGATTTAATGATTGTACTTGGTGCTTTTCATAGATACCTCGGATTACCATCATCGCCTGCAAGATTTGGATATCGGTAATATGACGTGGGTCACGTGTAAACAGAGGTTCCAGCTCGTATGGTTGATCAGCAACAACAATAAAGTCCACCCAGGAACCGGGAACATCTACACGCGGCAATTCATCTGTTAGTTCATTTACTTGAACAATCACAATCCCATCTCGAAAAGCTGCTGCCTCAATAAGTGTGGGTGTCTCCTCTGTATTAGGCCCCGTATACAGATTTCCGTTTTGATCAGCTTTATCCGCAGCTACTAGAGCAACGGAAGGAATCAAATCAATAAAAAGGCGCCCATATAGCTCTATGTATGTATGGATTTCCCCCATTGTAAGCTGTCCATCTTCCAGCATTTGAGCCATTCGCAAGCTTTGTGGGCCAGCATAGGAGAAATCAACCTTTTTCGCTATCCCGTATTCAAACAGATCCAAATGTTCCGGCCTGGATATACTGGGAATAATCATGTGTAAGTCGTGTAAAATTTGAGGGTCCGCTTGAGATAACGCTTTTGATAAGAAAGAGGCTTGCTTCTGATTGTTCCCTTCAAGAACTACACGATCGCTTGCTTGAAGCAACCTTTCCAGTATCTCCACAATTCGATCGGTTGGAATAATCATCCCATCCACAAGCTTTTTCACACTTTCAATCCGGCTTTTTTTTGCATCCAATCTTGTTGTCCATGATCTCGTGTTTGTTAACTCTTGTTTTGTCACCAATCTTCTTATTTCCCCCATTCTAAATAACATTCCGAGCTAAATAGCAGCAATCTTCCCACCCATTTTCTGATACGGATAAGGCTCTTGCTTCAGGGAAGGCTTTTTCTGCTAATCTTGTTAATATATTTCCAGGAATCATCTCTATGAAAAGCCGCACACCTTTTTCATATAAAACAGTTGTCACATCATGCCATCGGACAGGTGCAGCGACGCTTTCAACGAGATCTCTCCGAATATCTTCCGCGTTAAACAGCATACGAGCCCTTTGATTTCCTACGTAAGGAATAACAGGTTTGTGAAAAATAACGTTATTAAATGCTTTATCAAGTGCAATTGAAACCGGCGATAAAAGCGGGCAGTGAGAAGGGGTGTTAACCGCCAATAAAAATGCACATCGAGCACCATGCTGAAGTGCAAGCTGCAAGCTTTCTTCAATCCCTCGCAATGCGCCGGATACCGTCACTTGATCCGGCGCATTGTGATTGGCCAAAAATACGGGATAACGCTCCTCAAAATGCCTGGCGACCAAATCTTCTACTCTTTCTTTTTCCAGTCCTAGGACAACTCCCATTCCAAAGCCGCTTGGATAAAGCTTCTCCATCAATTCGCCCCTCAGCTTTACAATTCTCAAAGCATCCGCAAAACCGATCACACCTGCTGCTACCGCTGCACCGAATGCTCCAACAGAGTGTCCTGCTACAAAATCAGGCTTGAGCCCTTCTGATTCAAATAGTTTGTAGGTGGCTACCCCAGCAGTCAAAAGTACAATTTGCACAGCTTTTGTCGACTTAAGTGCACTCTCTGTATGGAATTGAAAGATATCTTTATCTAAAGCATCGCTGGCCTCTGCGAGTATATTTTCCACTACCTTAGAAGATGGAAGTTCTGTTAGCAAACCAGTTTTTTGGGAACCCTGGCCCGGAAATAAAAAGGCTGACTTCATTCCACACATTCCTTTCAGTTTCCGTTGGACAAATTTTGCAAATCAATAATGGCTGTAATGCTTGAGATGACATCTTCGTTATGCTTTATTAGTACATCTGATAACTCAGCCATATATTGTTTGGATAACAGTTCAATTATTTTCTCATGCTCAGCAATCGACTTTTCAATGTTCCCAGTCTTGGCAAATGAAAGATTTTGCACTCTTAAAAGCGGCCAGCCCAGACGCAAATACATTTCCATGATTGTACTGCTCTTGCTCATCTTAATGAGACACTTATGAAATGAATGATTTAATTGTGTATATGAGCGGACATCATGAACGACCGCCTTCATTCGATTTAAAATTTCTTTCATTTCTTCCAGTAGTTTTTGATCGATTCCATGCTCTTTTATCCGGTCCACTGCCATTTTCTCCAACATATTGCGGATTTCCAACAGATCATAAATTTCAGTTTTTAGATATCTTTTAACAATGGCACCTTTATGCGGAATCCTTTCGACAAGCCCCTCAATTGCCAGGATATAAATGGCTTCCCTTACTGGCGCCCTGCTTGTTCCATATTCTTTCGCATAGTTATCTTCAACTAGTTTTTCTCCGGGTTCCAGCTCCCCTGATACAATTTGTTCCGTAATATGTTCAGCAATTGTATTGGATAAAACATTATCTGCATACTTTGGAGTCCTCAAAAGTTTTTCATTCCTTTTTTCACATAATTATATACCTTAGTCTGTATGAACATGCTCGTCTATAGACAAAGCTGGCCGGGTATTCCCATATTGTGTTGCCTGTTCAAATGCATAAGCAACGCGCAATACTTCATAGTCCGCATGGTAAGGCCCAACAATTTGAAGACCCAGCGGGAGACCATCAGAGGTGAAACCTGCCGGCACTGACAATGCCGGGTTGCCAAGTGCTGAAATATAACAGCAGGAACGCATCCAGTCTATGTAATGTTCCATCTTTGTTCCGTCTATTTCTGCAGGATATTCTATATTGACATCAAAAGGAGAAACTTGGCTGACCGGCAGGATAAAAATATCGTATTTATTAAAAAATACTCTCATTCGGTGATATAGCACATTCCGTAGTCTCTCCGCACTTCCTATATCTACCCCGCGCAGTTGGCGCCCCTTATTAAAGTTCCAGATAAAGCTCGATTTCATTACATCACTAAATTTATCAAACAGATCCCTGCCAGCCATTTCAAATTCCCAAGCTCTTAGAGTATGGAATACCTCATCTGCTTCCGCTAAATTCGGACTTGCTTCTTCAACATGACAGCCTAAATCAGTAAATACCTTTAATTGTTCCTGGAGATTTTTTCTTACCGCCGGATCGACTGGAATTTCCCCGCCAAAGTCACAGGTCCACGCCACCCTCAGCCCGCTTATATCCTTTTTGAATGGGTCTAAGAATATCTCTCCGGACTCGTGGATCGATATCGGTGAACGATTATCATAACCCGAGATCACTGACAGCATAAAAGCAGCATCTTCTACATTTCGTGCAATCGGCCCTTGAACGCCAAGTGTGGAATAAGTGGCTGCTTTTGGGTAAGCAGGTACCCTTCCCGGTGATGGTCTCATTCCCACCACATTATTGAAAGCAGCCGGAAAGCGGCAAGAGCCCCCCATGTCACTGCCATCCGCAAAAGGTAGCATGCCCGTTGTGACTGCAACAGCTGCTCCCCCACTGCTTCCTCCAGCAGTGCGATTAAGATTGTAAGGATTCCTTGTTGGTCCGAATACCTCATTAAACGTATGGGCACCTGCACCAAACTCTGGAACATTCGTTTTTCCAATCACGATAGCTCCAGCATTTTTTAACCTCTCTACAATAAGATCATCCTCTTTGGAAACGTTGTCACGCAATGCCAAAGAACCACTGGTCATGGGAAAGCCCTTTGCATTATGCATGTCTTTAATGGCAATTGGAAGACCATGGAATGGGCCAGTCTTTTTCCCGGAAGCCAGTATTTGATCTGCTTGATCGGCAGACTTTAAAGCCACTTCTGCATTTAGAGAAACAATAGCATTAACACTTGGATTTATCATTTCAATTTGTTCCAAGTGCGCTTCCATCACTTCACGAGCCGATAACTCACGATTTTGAATGGATTTGGCCAGATTACGGGCAGTATCATAACAAATTTCACTCATCATTGAACAACTCCTACCTTTATTCATTTTTTTAAAATGCATAGAAAGAACCAAAAATAATTGTCGACAATAATAGTCATGTTTTTAATATTATATAAACAAACCTAATTTGTTTCAATGCTTTTTAGACAATTCACTCAATTATTATTCGTCAAATGATATTTCAAAAATTGAATTATAGTCCCGTTTTAATAGGAATTTAGTATCGGAGTTTTATTGATGTAATTATTTTTTGATAAATTTTAATTTTTAATCATTGACACAACAAAAGATATTTAATAGAATGCAGTATATAAATTGTCGACAATAAATGGAAGCGCATTCAAATTGGTGAGGTTCATAAAAATTGCGAAAAGAGGGATATGTATTGATGGAAAAGTATTTTGTTAGATTGAAAGAACTGTATCCAGAGCTAGTTGACTTCAGAAGAGATTTACATATGTATCCGGAACTGTCTCATACGGAGGAAGATACTCCAAAGAAAATTGCAGACTTCCTGACTTCCATTGGATTAGAAGTGAGAACAGGAGTAGGCGGCCGCGGAGTCGTCGGAACCCTTCAAGGGAACAATCCTGGCAAAACAGTAGCTCTCCGTGCTGATTTCGATGCTTTGCCTATTCAGGATGAAAAGGATGTCGACTATAAATCTCGTATTCCTGGTGTCATGCATGCTTGCGGCCATGACTTGCATACAGCTGCTCTTTTAGGTGTGGCCAAAGTTCTTAGTGAGAATCGCGACAATATAAATGGCAACATAGTGTTTATCCATCAATTCGCGGAAGAGGTTATTCCTGGAGGAGCCAAAGCGATGATTGAAGATGGCTGTCTGCAAGATGTGGATATCGTCTATGGTGCGCATGTCAGTTCAACAGACCCTCTTGGAAGGATCGGGATTAAAGAAGGCTATGCAATGGCAAATGGCGACATATTCGAAATAGAGATTTCTGGTAAAGGCGGACATGCTGCAACCCCCCATTTAACTGTAGATCCTCTTGTTGCCGGGAGTCAATTGCTATTAAACTTGCAGCAAATTGTTAGTCGGCAAGTTAACCCTATTGATTCAGCCGTCGTTACCGTGGCATCTTTTCATGGTGGAGAGGGGTATAACGTGATTCCTGATAAAGCGAAAATTACCGGTACAGTGCGAACTTTTAAGGAAACCGTACGGGATCATATCGAGCAAGCTATTGGACAAATTGCTGAATCTACATGCAGCGGACTCGGAGCATCCATCGATTATAACTATACACGCGGCTATCCGGCTCTGATCAACCATTCGGAAGAGACAAAACGTGTTGAAAAAGTAGCGGTGTCGTTATTCGGGAAAGAAACGGTTAAACGAACTTCACCACAAATGGGTATGGAAGATTTTGCTTATTATTTAAAAGAGCGGCCCGGCTCCTTCTTTTGGGTCGGCGGTGCATTGGAAGACCAGACAAAAATCTATCCTCATCACCATCCAAAATTTGATGTAGATGAACAGGCTATCTTATATATTGGTAAACTTTTTATTGGGCTTGTATCGGAGTTCTTATCACTCAATAAAAGCAAAATGACCACAGATAAAGAAACGATTCGATAAAATTAAAAAAGAGTATGGAAGGAGAGAGTTCATTGATAGCAGAAGTCATGAAAGCTTCTCATGCTGCACCCGTTTGGATCATTGCCTTTATTGTCATATTTATCGTAATTTTCCAGGCTTTAATGTTCATTAGAATGGCTAAGAAAACAGCGCCTGAGATCGGAATGACTCCGAAAGAAGTGAGAACTGCCATCAAAACCGGGATAATCGGATCAATTGGGCCCTCTGTGGGTATCGGAGTCGTCATTATTTCGCTTACTGCATTAATTGGATCTCCATTAACAATGATGAGAATCGGTATTATTGGGTCTGCTGCGACTGAAGCCGCAGCTGCAGAAATTGGTGCAAATGCGTTTGGAACCAGACTGGGAACAGAATCTTTTACAGTTGAAGCCTTCTCAACAGTTGTCTGGACAATGTGCATTGGTGGAATGGGATGGCTGATCTTTGCATTTCTTTTTACAAAATCCCTCGGGAATATTCAAAATAAATTGAAAGCAAAAAACCCAAAATTAATGGGCGTTGTATCGGCTGCGGCTATGATGGGGGCCTTCGGATACTTGGCTGTTGACAGAATGATCATTGATATAAGCTCGGCAATTGCTGGTATTATGGCAATACTTACGACGTTTGCTATATTATACATCGCTAAAAAAACCAATAAATCTTGGTTAAAAGAATGGGCACTCGCAATATCAATGGTTGTTGGAATGTATTGTGGATACCTTGTTTCACTTATTTAAGCCTTGCAAAAACTTTGGAATATGAGGAGGAAAACGAATGGCCCTTAATCCACAAAAAATATTACAGGGGAATATCGGTATCAATGAGAGCATGGCACGTTTTCATAACAAAGCTCACTTTTGGGGACGATTGACTTTGTTGATGACAATTTTAGCTTCTATATCCGCCCCTCTGTATATGTCATTTATTGTTGGAGCCCATCCCGGCTGGGGTCCAATTATTGCTGGATTGATTGGATATGCTGGCTTCATAGGCGTCATGTGGGTGATAGAACCGATTACTTATTACCCTATTCTCGGAATTGCCGGCACCTACCTTGCCTTCCTTTCAGGAAACATTGCAAATCTGTGCCTGCCATGCTCTGCCGCAGCCCAAGAAGCGATTGGGGCAGAAAATGGATCTAATAAAGGCGAGATTGCTGGAGTTTTTGGTATAGCGGCTGCTTGCTTAGTAAATACAATAGTGATTGTCTTTGTTATTTTGGGCGGATCCTATATTATTATGATGCTACCAGATGTGGTGAAAAGTGCCTTTAATTTTATACTTCCTGCCATATTCGGTGCTGTTCTCGGTCAATTTGCCTTTAAAACCCCGTTATACGGATTAATTGGTTCCATGATTGGGTTGGCTGTACTTCTCTCACCCATCATCGGCTTTATTAAGATTGCACTATGCGTAGCTATTACAATAACTTTAATATTGTATATCGAAAAGTTAAAAAGTGAAAAAGGAGCTTCATAGTTTGGGTGTTGTATAAGGAAGGATACAGATGAGCGCTCCCGCTGAATTGGCGAGAACACTTTTAAGTCTACCTATCAACTCAACTGATTTTTATGACTGACGTGGTGCTTTTTACAGGAAGATCTGCTGCTTGAATAAGTTTGACAATTTGGATTTGTATATGTATTCTTCTTACAAGACTGTGTTAGAGCTTTTATAAAAGAGTAGAGCAACTCCTCTGATCCACTCAAGGATGAACACGGGAGTTGCTCCAATTGTGTTTTCTTAATTTTTCAATACGTCGTGGTCAACATAGCGTTCGCCGTTTAATTCAGAGATGACGTTGATTGCCACTTTAGCTCCGTCACCCGCTGTTATGATGGTGTGGACACTTACGCCTGCAACGGTTCCGGCAGCCCAGATGCCCTCGATGTTTGTTTTTCCATCTATTCCGGCGTCCACGATCGTCTTAATTCGTGGCTCTGTTCCAGCCTTCGTGTTGACGCCTATATTCTCGGCTAATGTAGCTAGAGCACCGGTTGCAAGGATGACATGCTTGGCTTCGTATGTTCCGCTTTCACCTTCAACCTTTAATCCGTTTTCGGCCTTTACTACGTTCACAACTGTGTCCTGAACGATTTCTGCACCAAAGTTTGTTGCTTGCTTTTGTCCGACTTCAATCAACTCTGGGCCAGTGATTTCCTCAATTCCGTAATGGTTCAAGATCAAAGCACGCTTGGTCATGCTTTTTCCACTGTCAATGACAAGTGTTTTCTTTCCTGCTTTAGCCGCAAAGATGGCCGCACTTCCTCCGGCTGTACCTGCTCCAATAATCGCGATATCATACATATGTATCCACTCCCTTGACGGATTCTCAATAGCTTTCAGTATAGCATATTTTCTGAAAAATACAGTAGAAGATGCTCAAATAGAGTTTCGTAGACTGTTCCATCGTCCCTATCAATCAAGTTCTGAAAAACCTTCGGTATGAAATGAGGAATTTCTGACGAAATAGCAGTAAAAAAGCCATTTATTAATTCTCTTCTTTAAAATATTCATCGAAAAGCTCCAAGGCAGGCGCCCTGAATTCTCTCAATCTTTCTATTCTTTTTTCCAGCATCTCTTCAAGCGTACTCCCGCTGATAGTCCGAAGAAAGTCGATATCAATGTCCCTTCCGAACCAAACGATATCGTCGTACCATAACACTTCAAACCCGTCCGAAGTTTCTTTGACAATCAGGTCGATATTCTCTCTTTCTGCAACAATTTCAACTTTTTTTCTTAAGTATAATTCTGCATCAGCATTTTCCCCGTACACGGCATCCGGCACCCTCTGTTCCCGAAGCCACTTTCTTACATCACTCATATATGTTTCCTCCTTGAATTTTTCCAAAACGCCTTTGAAGATATGAAGAAAAACGCAAGGCGCGCAGCTTTAGGCGACAAGTACAAGGCGAATTGCGAGGAGGCGGCCCCACAGCAAAGCTGCTAACTTAATTACATCGTGAGAAGCAACTTTGAATATGCTTCTTGTAGCTTTGCGATGAGTTGAACAAGGCTTCTCGAATAAGCTTTGGCGCAGGAGCACATTCCTCCTGAATAAGCTTCCTTGCGATTTGTGACCTCGAGCCGATGGCGCCAGTAGCAAGACAATAAAATCTAATTTTATGCTTTCTTATTTTTAAAAAAGGAACCCCTTGGCAATGGATGCAAATAGGGGTCCCAAAGTCCGTTTTATCACCCAAAGCGTTTTGCTTTGCTGGTAGGAGCACCTTACTTCCGCAGGTTGCTGTGGTATCCTTGAGCCAGATCTCTCAACCACTCTTGATAACTATTTATTTTATGAAAGTATAAACGACTTTTGCGCTTTGTGCAAACCGATTCTACTCTAGAGTAACATTTTTAGTGATTAAGACGAAACTGCCTTCTATGTAAAAAAGAGCTGGAAACATTACCTGTTTTTTTGGCAGCTAAAGCCCTTCTCCGGACTTGCCCAGATCATATGAAACATATTCAGCCAGTGGCTTTCTGCCCTTTGTACTGCTAATCCCGATTCATGTACCAGGTTTAATATATCGCGTGTTTGATGGCAACCGATCATTTTATATAAAAGCGGATTTAAAACCCTTTGGGCTCCAGAAACAAAAATATTAGAGCTTTTCCCATGCTCGAACAGTAATATTTTCCCATCAGGTTTGCACCAACATTGGACTTTTTTCAACATCTCTAAAGGATTTTCATAACAGCAAAAAGACAATGTCGAAACAATTGTATCAAAGGAATCAGGCTCAAATTCCAATTTTTCAATATCTGCACAAACCCATTTAGCCTGTATATGGTAGTTGGCTGCTTTCTTTCTAGCCGCAGCCAGCATTTCCTTACTGAAATCAGCAGCCGTTATGTTAACATCTGGAGGATAGTATGGAAAATTGGCCCCTGCTCCGACAGCAAGCTCAAGTACTTCTCCCTCTGCTTGACTGAGCAGTGCTCTCCGCCACTTTGTTAGATTAGACGATTCCTTATTTGATTCATATTTTGCTGCCTGTCGATCAAAAACCCGTACCAGTCTCTCTTTTTCCAACTCATCACTTCCTCGGCTCTAGTTTACTTAAATATAGCACCTGTCAGATAAAAGAAATAGAGGCCGTCGGAAAATCAGTGGAACATGATTCTCTCAGCGGCCATTGGATGTTTTGTTAAAATAGGCGAACAGAAGCATTTTTCATCCTTGAATTTAGTGCACTGTTAGTGACCATTTTATTTGAAATACGCTAATGACAGTAAACTTTCCTTGCTCTTAGTGACTGGTTTTATTTGAATAAGGATTAGCCGGGAATCTTCCTGTACTATTCCGCTTTAACTAATTGACCTCGTCCTCACAACCGCTTTTCTTCAACCTTATAAATGAATGAGCCAGCCAACAGATCAAGGTTTGCGCCAATAATCAAATGCTCCTTGGCGTATTTGCGCCCAGATTTTATCTAGCTTCGCTCGATACATTTCCTCTTCCTCTAAAAGTCTGTGGCATCCGCTAAAGGATTTAACTTTATTCAGCCGGGGTTTGAGCCCCACTGAATGGAATACCGATAGGCATTCATTCCACCACATACAGAACTGGGAGACTTCTACTGAATAAAGTTTAAAAGAAAATTCTCATTTAAGACGCAGGTTTACTAGTATCCGGCTTTTTCCTCCACCTGAACCAAGCCACAATAATCGCTGCAATCAACGTAAATCCTAGGTAACCCATTGTAGGATAGACTGTTCCTACAAGTGTGATAAAGCCGACAAAGCTTGCGGCGAATGCAGCAATTCCGCAAATGACGACAAGGACTTTGAACTTCGGTGCATCTGTTTGACTAATCCGTGCAGTAAAGGCGTACAGCATGCCTACCGCAGTGTTGAATATCATTCCCAATAATACGACGGACATAAGGGCACCAAAGATTGGAGAAATTTCGTTTGCCAAATAGAGCATCGGCATATCTGCTCCCGAGATAACATCAAATTTCGCAAACATTCCGATATTGATAAGAAAAATCAAAACACCCAAGCCGACTCCACCAATAATTCCGCCCCATCCTGCTGTTTTTTCATCTTTTACAGAACCTCCCATAACAGCAAGCATTGCGGCTCCGGCTGCAATGTTATAAGAAACATATAGAAGTGCCCCAAGCACCCAATTGGAAGCTGCGGGTTTCTGAGCGTTTGCTACTTCCTGCATTTGAGCAAAAGTGCCGTCCATTGTAGATAATGAATAAATAGCAATGATAATCACCGCCAAAATCAGAAACGGCGTCACTACTCCAATAGCCGAAATGACTTTTTCGATATTAAGACAAACAACAATAATTGTTATAAGTGCTAGTAAAATGTTGCCAATGATACCTGGTATGCCAAATTGCTGTTCGAATATGGAGCCTGCCCCTGCGAACATGACAACCGTAACACCGAATAAAAAGAAGGTCATTAGAATATCAACGATCACTCCAAGATATTTGCCGCAAATATGATATATAACTTCCTTATGGGAGTTGGTTTGGAGACGGCTCCCCAATTGAGCGAGATTCATCCCCAGAAAGGCAAATAACAAAGTGGCTGCTACTGAACCGGCTATTCCTAGCCAGCCAAAGCTTGTAAAAAATTGTAATATTTCCTGACCGGAAGCAAAACCGGCTCCAACGATTAAACCGATAAAAGCGCCGCCTATTTGAATGCTTTTTTTCATGATGTTCCCCTTTTATTGTTTAAATTTTTTGTCAATTTGATGAGCAGGGAAAAAGAACTCGCTTCTTCCCTCGCTATTTTACTTGTATGTTTTCTTCTCGATTGTATAGCTTTCAATTGTTTCCAGGTCCGGCTCATAGCCGATACCCGGTTTATTAGGAACAGTAATGTATCCATCTTCAACCGTGACTTCCGGAGTAATGATGTCTTTTTCCCAATAACGTGAAGAAGCAGCCGTATCTCCCGGCATGATGAAGTTAGACAAAGTGGTGAGAGCCACGTTGTGAGCCCGGCCGATTCCTGATTCCAGCATACCGCCACACCAAACAGGGCTATGATGGCTTTCACATAAGTCGTGAATTCTTTTGGACTCGGATAAACCGCCCACACGTCCAATTTTGATGTTGATAATCCCGCAGCTCCCCAATTCAATGGCTTTTCTGGCATCCTCATAGGAATGGATGCTTTCGTCTAAGCAAACCGGAGTGGAAATAGCTTGTTGGAGTTTAGCATGGTCAATAATGTCATCCGATGCCAAAGGCTGTTCGATCATCATCAGATCAAATTCATCTAATGCTTTTAATGTATCGATATCCTTTAACGTATAAGCAGAGTTCGCATCTGCCATGAGCGGAACATCCGGAAATTCTTTTCTAACTTCACGCATTACATCAACGTCCCAGCCTGGCTTAATCTTAACCTTCATTCTCTTATAGCCTTCTTCTACGTGTTTTTCAATAATGCGTAAAAGATCCGAAGCTGTGTCCTGAATACCGATGCTAATGCCGACTTCTATCTTTGATTTTTTTCCACCAAGTGCAGAAGCAAGGGAGATACCTTGTTCCTGGCTGTACAAATCCCATACAGCACCTTCAATCGTAGATTTCGCCATATTGTTTTTGCGGATGTTTGAAAAAACCTCGGACACTTCGTCCGGATGTGTGATTTCTTGATTCAATAATGCAGGAATCAAATAATCCTCTAACATATGCCAGTTTGTTTTCATCGTTTCTTCACTGTACCACGGTGAATGAAAAGCCACTGACTCTCCCCATCCTGAATGGCCATTTTTATCTTTCGCTTCAAGTAAAATGAAATCCCTGTCTTGGAATGTCCCAAAACTTGTTGTAAATGGAAACTTCAGCTTCATTTGCAAATGACGCAAGGTTACTTCCTTAATTTGCATGTTTTTCAACTCCCATTAATTCTTGTTTTACTAGTTTATAAAAGTGAACAGGTCCTGCTTGCTGTCTTTCAAGTGCAACCGCTACATACCCTTTGGCAAATAAAGTTTGGAAAATTTTCCGAGTCTTCATCCGCCAATCGATAACGAGCAGCTTGTCTTTTTGTTTCAATTCCTGGAAAAAGACGGGAACTGGGACAAAAACAATGTCATTCTCCTCTATTCCAGATAGGGCTGACTCCACATCAACCAGCTTTGGCACGCTTTCTTGCACCAATTCAAAGGGGATGCTGAACTGTTTCTCGCTTTTTGGAATGACAAAATGACGGTCAATCCACCATTCCAATTTAAAGCGATCCGTCGGAAGTCCGGCATTCAGTGAATCATCCATGTCTCCATAACAGTTTTCCACGTATGTCGAGCAAATTCCGCCTAGCTTGGATAAATTCAAGTAGGCATTTTTGCTTTCAAGCGGATCGTACGTCCAGGTCATCATGGTATATCCTAATTTTAATGCGGCTTCTTTCTGCTCTTCCTTTAACTGTCTTCCAATCCCTTTATGCTGGTAGTCCGGATGTACTCCGAGCAAGTGCGAGCATAAATAAGTATTTCCATTGGCATACCCCGGAAAGCTATAGCTGACTCCTACAAGCTTATCCTCAACGTAAGCACCCAGCATCAGCCCGCCATTCTTGACTGCCGTAATCGTTTGATGAACTGGAATTGGCTCCATTCCCCAAACCGTTTTCTCTAATTCCTGTACAAACTGTAACTCTTGAATTGTTTGAAGTGTACGTATTTCAACCATTTCAATTCCCTCTTTATTATCAAATTCGCCTTGGCGTATTTGCGGCCAGATTTTATCGAGCTCCGCTCGATAAATTTTGTATGGAAATCTGTGGCATCCGCCGGAGGCTTTGACTTTATTCAGCCGGGGTTTGAACCCCCACTGAATGGAATACCAATAGGCATTCATCTCACCACTTACAGATGTGGGAGATTTCTGCTGAATAAAGTTAAGATTAACTATAGAAAAATCCTTCGCTATTGATTCTGTCATATTCTTCTTTTCGTTTTTCAAAATTCCCCTTATGCTTGATGGTTACACCCGCAACAATAGCATTGATGAACGAAATTAATGCCGGTGCAATATCCAAGGTGGACATTTCCGCAGAATGGAGCGGCAACAAAATATCAGCTACATCCCGGATCGGAGCAACCGGAGAATCCGTAATTCCAATGATGCATGCCTTTTTGCTTTTGGAAATTTCTGCAATATGAAGTGTTTCCTTCATATACCGATGAAAAGACAGAGCAATGAGGACAGAACCGCTGTTCATCCCTGAGATCATAGATAGAACATCATCTGTATCCCTACGGATTAATTGAACGTTTTTTCTGACAATTCCAAGTGAAAAAGCAAGCCAGTTTGCGATTGGAAAAGATGATCTCAACCCGCATATATATACCTGCTCAGCTGAAGCCAAACGATCAATGGCTTTATGAAAATCCGCCTCGTTGATTCGCATGATCGTTTCCTGGATGAACTGGCTGTCCTTTCCCATTACCTGCTCATAAAAACGGGGTTCATCCATTAATTCTAATTTCGAAGAATAGTAGCTGGTTAAGCTGCTTTTTTCAAAAATAATCTGATCCCGCACCGTTTTTTGGAGCTCTGAATATCCTGACAAGCCAATTGCGTAACAAAAGCGGATGACCGTCGTCTCACTAAGACCGGATTGATCTCCAATTTCTTTAGCTGAATGTAGTGCAAATTCCCTTGGATTCTTGAGTAAATATTTGGCAACCTTTTGCTGTCCCTTTGACAGATGGTTGTACCGGTCTTGAATCAATTCCATCAGTTCCATCACTGTTCACCCACATAAAGAAGTTATAACTTTATATCTTATTAAAATTGAAGTTTAAACTTCATTCCATTTTATAAACTTATCATACTTATCGTCTCGACACAATTACTTTTCAGAAAATTTATGGTTATTTGTTTCCATTCATAGCTAGTTATTCCTTCAGAATCGGAGCTTTACAGCTCTTTTTTAAAAAATAAAGTCACTGCGTCGAACCCTTAAAAAGCACGAGAATCAATTTTCATAAAGTTGATTTCTCGTGCTTTCCTGATATTTTTTAATACTTCTTACTTAATGCCATAGTCTCCTTCTCATTGATCACAGACATCATTGCTTCGTTGATTTCTTGATAGCTTGTGCACCTGCATATGTTCGACGAGAGCCAGCTTTTGATCGTTTCTTTTGAGGGATTTGGATGGTTTTGAAGCAGTGAATGGCAATTAATGATAAAGCCTGGCGTACAGTAGCCGCATTGAAAAGCAAAATGCTCGATAAAAGCGCGCTGAATTGGCGTATCACGCAACCCTTCAATCGTAGTGATTTTATGACCTGGGACTTCCATCGCCAACATAATGCAGGATTTAAAAGGAAGTCCTCCAACCATGACTGTGCAGGCTCCGCAATCTCCATTCAGACAACCGGGCTTGGCTCCTGTCAATCCAAGCTTAGTTCGAAGAACATGCAAAAGCGTTTCGCCGGCTCGTACGTCAACATTGACCAATTCACCGTTTATTTCTATTTCTACTGAGCATCCTCGCATTTCCACTAGGCTCCCTCCAATTCAAGCAGAAAATCCATCAATAGGTTTCTCAATACGAAGAGACGATACTCTTTCGATCCCTCTATATCTTCCAGGATTGGTTCAGGGACTTGCTTCAAAGCTTGCTCTACCCTATTCTCAATAGACACTTCTGGCCTATTTAATTCTTCTTCCATCGCTGATGACCGAAACGGAAAGGGACAAAGACCGCTGAAAGCTGTTCTTATCTTGCCGGATGCATTCACCGCCGCCCCGGTGATGAGAGGATAACCGGTCTCCCACTGCATTCGAACTTTCTGAGCTGCAAAAGGCAGCTGAAGAAAGGTTGCATCCGTTTGAATAGATACAAGCAGCTGCCCTTCTTTCAATATTAGTTCATTAATAGGGATTTCCTTGCTCCCTTGAGGATCTGCGATAAGAACACGGCTGTCCGCCAGCAGGAAAGGCAAAACCGCTTCCCGGTAAAAAATTTTCCCACAAATGTTTCCTCCAATTGTAATCTTGTTTCGTGCGGTTCGGTCAGCAATTCCATTTGAAATAGCGGTCAGTAACGGAAAACGATTCTCCTCTTCGAGAGTCGTCAAAGGAACAGCACTGCCGATTGTGAAGAATGCCGCTGTTTCTTCCAACACCATCATCTCCGGGATTCCTTTTATATCAATAACAGAGCGTGGCGTGTCAATATTCAGACGGCCTAGTGTTAATATTTCAGTTCCGCCAGACCAATATATCGGTGCTTTGTTCTCCTGCTTCAGCCTTTGGAACAATTCTATTGCTTCCCTCAACTGCCCAGGACGGTAATATTCCACATAAGCCGGCAGCAATTTATGTCCTCCCTTCTTTTGTTCGCCATAATAATTCTGGGGTTAGAGGCAAACGGTTGAGATTCACCTGCAACGCCGTAGATAAACTGTTCGCTAACGCCGCTGGCATGCCAATCAGACCATGCTCTCCAACGCCCCGTGCTCCATATGGCGCATCAATTTGCGGGGTCTGAACAAAATCGACACTGTATTCGGGCTGCTCTCCAAACCGGATCGGCCGGTACGTTCGGAGCTGAGGATTAAGAACCCTTGCATAGTTGTCAAAAAGAAAGGTTTCCCTCCCTCCAAAGGACAGGCCCATACTCATTGCCCCCATCACCTGGCCTTCAGCTGCCTTCTGGTTTAAAACTCTGCCAATATCAATGACGGATACAGCCTTTAATAACTGATAACGGTATGTCCTTGTATCGATTTCAACTTCCACACCTTGCGCGCCAACTGTCCACTCAGGTCCTGGCCTCCCTGCACCTGTTTCTTTATCTAACCGAGTCATATGTCTAAGTGTGTATGTTCCACTGCCAATAATCTGGCCACCAACCGTGTTGCCATTGGGAAATACATAACCATTTGCAATATTTTTTACAGAAATATAGATGTCAGGAGCATCTCGAATAAAGACCTTTTCATATCCCACTTCCAAATCTTCAGTTGGGGCGCGCAAAACGCAGGAAGCCCTCTCCTTTAATTGCGAAATGACATCGTCTGCAGCTTTGAGGACCGCTCTTCCAGCCATAAACGTTCCTCTGCTCGCCACGGTCTTCCAATGCTCCGGAGTATTTTGAGTATTCACCAGCATTTGAACATAGACTTTTTCAATCGGCATTTTTAATCTTTCTGCTAACATCTGCGCCAGGACCGTTTTCGTTCCTGTTCCGATTTCTACAACGCCGGACATTAAGTTAATGCTCCCGTCTGGATTAAACATTAAGACGATGCCTGAGCTAGAGTTTGTATCAATTGTAGAAGTTTTCCAAATACAACTGATCCCTTTGGCTCTTATTGTGTTTTCATCAACTTCAATCCTCTGTCCATCCTTCCAATGGATTAATTCTTTTAACTTGGTAATACACTCTTCTACATTACCAACGATGCTTGTATTCAATTTTACTTGGGTAGGTGTCGTATCGCCTGGCTTGATTGCGTTTATTTCTCTTAAATGAAGCGGGTCCATGTTTAATTTATTTGCAAGCATATCCATTGCCCTCTCAAAAGCAAAATGAACCTCCGAATGGCTGAAACCTCTAAATGGAGCAGGATAAGGATGGTTTGTATACATACAAAGCGAATCGCAATATATATTTTCAATCCGATAAGGTCCCGTACAGTCAACAGCCCCTGCCCTAGCTAGGTCAATTGATTTGTCTGCATAGGCTCCGCCGTCCCATAAATACAGAAGCTCTGCAGCTTTTAAGATTCCGTCTTTTGTACACCCAAGTTTGACTATAGCCTCCAGGCCAATATGTCCAGGTGAAGTAACCATATCCTCTTCCCTATCGTTAACTATTTTTACAAGCCTGCCGTCCATCGCCTTTGAAGCAATATATGCCAATATCTCTAGCTGAACGGACGCCTTCCCGCCATAAGCTCCGCCCACCAGCGGAGTTTCTACAAGGATGTTGCCTGCTGGAAGGTTAAAATACAGAGCAATCAGCTTTTTAATCATAAAGGGAGCTTGTGATGAAGAAGTGATTTCGACGATTCCATTTTCATGGATTTGCGCAAAGGAGCAGCGAGTTTCCATTGCCGCATGATCCGATGGGTTAAATGAAAAAGAGCCTTCCATTGTAACATCGCTCTCTTCCCAGCCCTCCTTAATATCCCCTTTGCGGATTTTGATTTTTGATGCGATATTTGTCCCCGGCTCCGGATATACACCGGCGATCTTTTCATAGCTTCCAAGCTTTTCATGAATCAGGGGAGCACCCGCTTGGAGAGCTTCACTTGGGGAATTCACAACCGGGAGAGGAGAATATGTAATACGGATTTGAGCTGCGGCAAGCTGAGCTGTTGCAAGGGTATCTGCGACAACGATAGCAACTACCTCTCCATAATGCCGTACTCGATCAACGGCAATCGGCGGACGGTCGCGCATCTCTTCACCCGTAAGTGGAAAATTCCCTCCGGTTACAATCGTACGGACCCCCTTGATTCCAAGAGCATCAGATGGATCAATTTCTATGATTTTTGCATGAGCATATGGGCTGGTCACAAGCTTGCCGTACAGCATTTCCTGAGACTCAAAATCGTTTGTATACTTTGCTTTGCCATTCACTTTATCCCAGGATTCTTTCCGGGGCACACTTTGTCCAATGATATCCATTCCAACCACCTCTATCCGCATTAGGCATGTTATTTCATCTTATGATGGAGGGGCGAGTTAGATGATTTTACTGAAGAAGTAGGTCACGAATTCATGAAAAATAGACTAGTGATACTTTTTGGGAAAGAAGAATGATGTATCTTTATAAGTTGAACGAAAGATGGAATTCTGAACCAAATGGAAAACAGGGAAAGAAAAACTTTAATTCAACTGATCCAGAATCTTTCTTTTGGATCAAACGATAATGCATGGTTTGGGTGACATTCATCACTGCGGAAAAACTAACCGAAAATAAATTCTAGTGCTTTTGCTGATTTTCGGACCAGACAGATACAAGCGACACAATTTTAAGATGATACAATATGCTTAAGGGTAGAAAACCCTTGTAATCAATTCATTGAAGTTTTTCTGTTTGGAGGGGGTTGCTCAGCTAGATAAGTATAAGACTATCTCCTCTTGCAACCTCCATAAAAAGAAAAAAAATCACCCCATAAAAACGCAAGAAAGGAGCTGGCCGCCGTTCAACATTATTTCCGCACAAAATTGATTTTTGAAATCTGCATGATCCTTTTTGCCGTTGCTTCTGTAGCAACGATTTGGATTCAAAGCGGTATAACCATTTTCATTACTTGGACGATTTGGGCAGTTTTCTTTTTGGACTTCTCCATCCGTTTTTTTCGGGCTGATAATAAATGGACTTTCGTAAAAGAAAATCCATTTTTACTCATTGCCATTATTCCGCTGGACAATATTTTTCAACTTGCAAGGATCGCTCGTATCTTTTATTTGTTTCGTTTAAAGGTCATCACCAAACATTTTGCTTCACCAATGGTGGACAAGCTGAAAAAGAGAAGGCTGATCATGTTCCTTCCCTTCAATATGATCCTTGTCTTTTTATTTACTATCCCTTTGTATCATTTGGAGCCCGCTATCCTTACATATAAAGACGCCTTAAAAGAATGCCTTATGTCGCTTGTTTTCTTTGGAAAAAGCAACCTTCATCCGGTCACCGTCACCGGAAATGCAATCATTATTATTTTAACGATTCTTGGTGTGATCATGCATGCCGCCATCATCAGTTATATATTGGCTTTTATCCTTGAACTGCGGATAACCAAATTCATTCTAAGAAAATCTGGATGGAATCATAGAAATATGTAGACCTAAAAGGAGAAATTCTGTCCTAGCCAACTTAAATTTCAGCATTTCAGAACAACTCGATAGAGAAAGGATAAACTCTAAATCTTGAAATTCTACCTTTCATGTAGAATTCTCACAATAAAAATAAGGAGAGAACTAATCTCTCCTCCACTCGATTTTATGGTGTTTTCACACTGCCTCTTCTTCCTCTATATGCGCAAATGGCTTATCCTGGATTTTAATTGATTCAGTTGGGCATCCATCTAGAGCATCCATTAAGTCATCCTCCAAATCGTCTTCCACGGGGGTAATTCCTTGATTATCGTCTAATATGCTGAAGGAAAATCCCTCTTCATCGTAATCGAAAATATCAGGGGCAATTCCTCCGCAAGCACCACAGGCAATACAAGTATCCTGGTCAACTCGTGTAAATTTAGCCATTTCATCATCTCCTTTTAGCAAAACACATCGTTGTTCAGTTTGTTACTACAAAAAGCTTCACATAAATTCATTAACAAGCTCCTGGAACAGTTCAGGTTCCAAGTTCAGCTGGGACTGCACCAAAGGTTTGTCCGCATATCCTTTCACCATCTCCTGGTACGAAGGCCGATCTTCTTGGTAGATAACCCCTGTTACAAGGCTGTTGTATTTCATTAAAGTGTTCATAGTCAGTGTACGGTTTGTTGGATCATAACCTTCAATATCACTCAACTTGATCAAGTTCTCTTTAAACCACTCGTACGTATTCACTTTATTGTAGGTCACGCAAGGACTATACACGTTAATGATTGAGAATCCTTTATGCTGAATTCCAGCTTCAATTATAGCTGTCAAGTCTTTTATATCTGACGAAAAACTCTGGGCCACAAATGTTGCCCCACTAATTAATGCCGTCTCCATTGGAGAGAGCGCTTTCTCAATAGATCCATCCGGAGTGGAAGAGGTAATAAACCCATCATCCGAACGTGGCGATGTCTGACCTTTTGTTAATCCATAAACTTGGTTGTCCATCACAATATAGGTGATGTCCATGTTGCGGCGCATAGCATGGATCGTATGACCGATTCCGATAGCAAACCCATCGCCGTCACCACCGGCTGCAATCACAGTAAGATCACGATTGGCCATTTTCACTCCCTGAGCAATCGGAAGCGCACGTCCATGGACACCGTGAAATCCATAAGATCGAATATAGCCCGATATCCGGCCGGAGCAGCCAATACCTGAAACAAGGACGAGTTCTTCAGGGGTAAGACCTGTATTTGCAGCTGCACGTTGGATGGCAGCCTGGACCGAAAAGTCTCCGCAGCCTGGGCACCAATTAGACTTTACACCATTTCGAAAGTCTTTAAATGTTGACATAGCCATCCTCCAGCACCTCCCTGCTCGCTTTATAGACATCCTCTGAATGGAATGGGTCGCCATCAAATCTCAAATGGCTTTGAATTTTATCAATATATCCCACATTCATTTTGATAATATTGGCCAGTTGGCCGGTCACATTATTTTCTATAACGAGCACATGCTTGGCCGAATCAATATATGGTCTTACCTGATCTGCTGGAAATGGATGGATTAACCGAATATGCACATGATTTACTTTGACACCATCTTTTTCAAGCAGTTCCATCGCTTCTTCAATAGCACCCCTTGTGGAATTGAAGCCGATGATCAGCAAATCTGCTTGCTCATGAGGCGAATGTGTTGCAACCGGATTCGGGAACTTTTCTACAAGATTACTTAGTTTACGAAACCTTTTGTCCATTTGCTTTTTCCGATTTGGCGCAGTTTCATTCGGTCGTCCTTCTTCATCATGTTCCAATCCTGTCACATGGTGGATGCCATCTTTTGTCCCTGGAAGGACTCTCGGTGAAATGCCATCCTCCGTTATTTCGAAGCGCTTAAAATAGGTCGACTTATCTTCTCGTGCTTCCACTTTCTGAACCAATTTCCCCCGTCGAATCTCCACTTGTCCCAGATCAAACGGATTGACTGTCTGCTTGGCCAAAGAAAGCTGCAAATCAGATAAGAGAATAACCGGACACTGATATTCATCTGCAATATTAAATGCCTCGACCGCATCATAAAAAGCTTCTTCCGCTGTGCTCGGAGCAATGACTACTTTTGGGATTTCCCCATGTGTTCCATAAATCATTTGCATCAAATCAGACTGTTCTTGTTTTGTCGGCAACCCTGTAGAAGGGCCTCCCCGCTGTGTATCCACGACAACTAGCGGTGTTTCCGTCATTCCGGATAGTCCAATGGCCTCCATCATCAGTGACAATCCCGGTCCTGCGGAAGCAGTAAAAGCACGGGTACCAGTATAATTGGAGCCAATCGCCATTGTTACTGCCGCAATTTCATCTTCCGTTTGAATAACGGTGCCGCCGACTTTTGGCAACTTTTTAATTAAATATTCCATGATGTCAGATGCCGGGGTAATCGGATAAGCAGGCATCAGGCGAACTCCCGCAGCTAAAGCCCCCAGAGCAATAGCATCATTACCAATCATAAACATTCTTCTTATGCCATCAGCTTCTGCAAGAGATAACGAAGAGCCCGAATCTCTCAGGTTATCTTTCATATACAAATACCCCTCCTGCATCGCCTGCATATTCTTCTGAACGATCTCTTCTCCTTTTCTCCCAAATATTTCTCTGATGACGCTTGTGAAAACCTCAACCTTCAGATTCATCACCGCACATGTAGCGCCAATAGCTACCATATTCTTCATTAAAGAAGTGCCCAGTTCAGAAGCAATTTCCGTAAATCGAACAGCATATAGTTGAGCTTTTGAGCTTTCCGGCTTCGTCGGGTTAAATTTAGCATCCGCAATAATGATGCCCTCTTCTGTCAGTTCATGTTCGTTCAAATCAATCGTTTCTTGGTCAAAAGCTACAAGAATATCTAAATCACCTGAAACTGCATTTACCTTCTCTGTGCTCACACGAATTTTATTATTCGTATGACCTCCCTTGATTCTGGATGAGAAGTGACGATATCCATATAAAAAATAACCCAGCCGGTTAAGGCCAACGGAAAAGATTTCGCCCGTACTTTCAATTCCTTCTCCTTGCTGACCTCCGACCTTCCATGCGATTTGTACTTTCATAACAATCCCCACTCCTAAAATTTTGCCTCTTAAATAGACAAACTCAGTTCATACAACAAGGCATTAACAACTAATGGTGACCGAACTCAAATGCGCCTTGGCGTACTTGCGCCCAGATTTTATCGAGATCCGCTCGATAAACTTCCTCTGAAAACTGTGGCAACCGCCGGAGACTTTAATTTTATTCAGCCGGGGTTTGAGCCCCCACTGAATGGAATACCAATAGGCATTCATCTCACCACTTACAGGAGTGGGAGATTTCTGCCGAATGAAGTTAAAAACGCTCCAATAATTCAATGATGACTTTGAAAGTTGAGGTCGTATCCATATACGCATATCGACCCTTCCCATTATAAAAGTTACCTATTTGAATGACCGGGTACCCCATCTCTTCAAGCATCTTAATTTTTTCATCCATATCATTAACAACAAATGATATATGGTGAGCACCTTCCCCATACGTATCAAGGTGATCTTTCCACGTACTCGGTGAGTCGCCGGGCTCAATCAATTCAATTTGAATTAAAGGAGTATCAATAAACAAATATTTCGACTTCGCTTCTGTAGGCTCTCCCTTATAAATAACATTCATCAACTCCCCGGGAGCCGAATAAATAACTTCGGGCTTCTTTACACCAAGCAATTTACAATAAGCATCTGCTGCTGCATCAAGATCCTTCACAACAAATGCAAGCTGCTCTACTTTGTTAGTACCTAACAACGGCCCCGCATTTTCATCCTCTGCCTTTTGCCATTCAGTGACTCTTGGCTCTGCGCTTTCAAGTAGTTCAATCAAAGTTTTATGGTCAGCAAAGGTATCAATGTATACGTACCGCCCTTCACTAAACGTAAATTCGCCAGTTTGCAGAACGGGATATCCCTTTTCTTCCATAACCGGAAGATAGCTATCAATGGAATCTACATCAAAAGCGATATGATGAATTCCTTCACCAACCTTGTCCAAAAACTCACGCATGGTTCCTGGATTTTCATCCGGTTCAATAAGTTCGAATTGAACAGTCGGTGTATTCAAAAAAGCTAATTTCGATCTTGATTCGCTGGGGCTTTCTTTAAATATAACCTTGGAAACAGAGCTGTCGCCTGTCAAAAAAGGCTCCGTTTTTCTTATCCCCAATAACTTTGTGAAAGCTTCATTTGCTTTATCAATATCTTTGACAACAAATGCCAATTGGTTTATTTGGTTATTGCCCAATAACGGTTTATTCAAGCAATATCTACTCCTTTTCCGGAAAGGTCTCAACCCAGCCCACGTACAGACAATCCTCCATCACTGGAAATAATCTCACCAGTAATAGCCTTCGATTCATCAGAAGCCAACAGAACATAGGCCCCGACATGATCTTCCGATGCCATAGCAATTTGGAGTGGATTGCGCTTTTTAATATTTTTTGCTTTTGTCTCATTATCTATGATTTTTACATAGGGGGTTAGCGGAGGAATGACAGAAAGGGCTGTCAATGTTCCGCCAGGGGCAACCGCATTGACTCTAACATCAGGGGCCAGTTCAAATGCAAGCTGGCGAAGCAAACCGATTTGTGCATGCTTGCTGGCTGTATACCAAACTCCTCCTCCATCCGGATAGAAACTTGCACCCGAAACTGTAAAAATCACACTGCCTTTTGTCTTCAATAGCTCATTAACAGCTGCTTTTGCTCCGAAGAATGACCCTTTGACATTGATATTAAACAAATAATCGTATGCTTCTGACACTGCCTCAGGTTCAACATCTACAAACTTGGCAAAACCATCAAATACTCCTGCATTAGCAATGAAAACATCCAACTTACCAAATTTCTCAACAGTTGCCTGAACTACTTTCTTATTATCTTCGTATTGACTTACATCTCCTTGAATGGCAAGCAAGCTGTCCTCAAACTCTTCAGACAATCTATCCAGCTTATCTTTGGATCGTCCGATAATTCCAACCTTTGCTCCATCACGGATGAACCGGCGCACAACCGCCTCACCTATACCTGATGTTCCTCCTGTAACAATGACCACCTTATCCTGTAAAGCTGTCCCCATCATCGATAACCTCTTTCACTCGGAGCTTCAACCGTCGAGATGAAGCTCCTTTCATAACTTTGATTCTAACTTTATTGACCCAACCATTAGACAAAGATTGCCAGATTCCTAGTATTGATCGTCGACTGATCCACAATAAAGTCACGTTTCGATAATTTCCACTGTCCTTTTTCATATAAGAACTCATCAATTCTTTCACCGGAAATTAAATCGTGATGAATGTCAGTGCTTCTGCTTCTGTAAATAAGCATATAGCTTTGGACTTTGGCACTCTTTTCTTTTATATACTCATCTACCCGTACATTACTCACAAAGCGGCGGGTTCTTGATGGGGGAATTTCCGCCCAAGCATAGTCTGTCTTCAGTCTTTCCACCCTCAGTTTTAACAATTCAATATCATCATTAAAAGCGAACATATCCGCTGAATAGTCAGGACGCTCAGTTCCTTCCTTATTAATCCTGACAGGCATCCGATAGAGCAAGCTTGCATGCATTAAACTATACCACTCATCAAATTCAATATTGTCCAGTAATGATGCTTCATGATACAGCCATTGTTCGAATTCGGAAATGGCCAGCAAATTTTCGATATCCATTTTCTTTCCTCCTCCCAGCTTCACTCTTTGGTCATTAACTCCAGCCAATACTTATAGAAGTTCCGCTGACTCGCTTCTGAGAACTTATCATCATAAGCAACACCCGGTCCTACAAAGTCCACAGTTTCTCGCTGCAGCCCCATTGTATAGTTATAAGTCAAGTTCTTTTGAAATGGCATTGGACCTGAAGCTGCGATAGTGATATCTGTAAAAACTTCTGTATCGTCCTGCTCAAAAATGCCGGAAGGGCTGAATGTCAGGATAAACGCATCTCTTGAACGGTCTTTCCATTCTTGGGGAGCACTTTTCTCTACAAGCATCCACGCTGTCACTTCCATTTTATTAACACCAATCGGTCTCCACATTCTTACTGATGTGTTAGAGATAGGCTGGCCTTTTATTTCCGTATGTGAAATTAAAAAGGATAAGTTAGGGAATACATTACCGATCATATTTTTCATATTACTTAGCACTTCATATTGCTCTTCTGTTAAATTGGATTTGAATTCTTCTTTCAATTCTTCCGGGAAAGCAAAAACAGGATTCGGCATACCCAGGTTTAATCCATGACCATTGTCCAGGTGTATTTGATATCCCCGTTTAGAATATGTTGCACTTGGAACCATTCCAAGCTTTGCGATAGATCCGTGAGTAACCATCGTATGATAAGAGTCTCCGACAAAGTTATCGGAACCTACTTTCCAGTTGGCATTAACGATAAAGCGCTGAGGCTCACCGATAACTTCCATTTCAGCCCGGCCAACAAGTAAATCCAAATACCATGTAAAGTCGCCAAGGAAATCTATGAGGGGTTCCGCCTCTTCATTCCACGTGGCAAAGAGCAATCCCTTATACGATTCAATTCTGACTTGATTCAAGCCTAACTTCGAACGGTCGAAATCTTCACTATAGATGTCCTTTTGCAAGGGAACCCCAATACATTCACCGGTATTTCTAAAGTTGAAACCATGGTATGGGCACTGGAATGTTCGCTTATTCCCCTTATCTGCACGGCAAAGCTTCATCCCTCTATGTGTACACATATTATAAAATGCATTGATTTCATCATCCCCACTGCGGGTGATAATAATGGAATACCCCGATAGTTCCCGAGTCATAAAATCATTTTTGGCGGGTATCTCGGATTCATGACCGACAAATACCCATGTTTTCAAAAAAACTTTTTCATGCTCTAGATGATAAACTGATTCATCACCCAATATATATGCAGGAATGGTTCCTTCTTCAGGAATAACCGTTTCTTTTAAATGGTCTATCAACTGTCCTTTTGCCATCTCTTTTGCGAACTGTTTCGTTTTAATCATTCTTCTTTTCCTCCCTGCTTTAAATCATCCAACCTGCACAACATGTTCCTTATTTTGGAGCGTTGCTAGGACACTCAGAGCAGCCAAAAAGCTTGTTTTTGGGTTATCCGGCATCGGATTGTTCTCTACTTCAAGCTTTAAGGTTCCGAATGATCCGGCTGCCTCAATCAGATGCATGTTCTTGGATATGTTCGGATCAGCGATAATTTTTACGCTGGTCCTATCCGGCCCAAGTCCGGCCAAGGAAAGAACAATCGCCACATTAATATTTCTCGGAAACTTTTTAATCGCTTCGCTTGCCAGCCCTTCAAATAGAACTTTTTCTCCTCTTAATGTTTGATTATCCGGCAAAGCGGTCGGAGGCTTTCTTGTTGTTAGAGAAACAGCATCAAGACCATCCATTGATTTTGCGGACTTAAGGATATCCAATCCGCCGATAGCTCCAGAAGGAACAGAAGCCGTTACATTGTTTTTCCGGCAAATTTCTTGGACATCCTCTAGAAAACCTTCATCAGCCAATACTCCGATGCTGCTCAATATTAAATCCTTCCTGCTCTCAAGCACCTTCAATGCATACTCCTGTGCAGCCTCGATCGTTGCCACTTCAATGACCACGTCTATGTCAGAATTTAGGAATGAATCGATATCCCCATAGGTTTTTGCATTGAATTTTTGCGCGACCTTTACTGCAACTTCTTCCCGGCGTGAAAAAACCGAATTGATTTTCCCTTCCGGGAGAAGTCCGTCTTTATTGATCGCCTTCAAAAGAAATTCACCTATATTGCCACAGCCGATCAAACCCAATTTCATGCAATTTCACCCTTCCTAATCTGCAAATCCGTACGAATCTGCAAACAACTCAAGACTTCCATGTCTTGTTTCACGCGACAAGCCACTTTCCTTCAAGCCTGGAAAATCAAGGTTCAAATCCTTAAAAATCGTATGATTATTATGGAATACAGCTCCTGCTTCCAGACGATCCGCCACTTCAGAAGCTATTTCCTCATTTTCTGTCCAAACGGAAGCCCTCAAACCAAATTGACTATCATTCGCCAGTCCAATCACTTCATCCATAGTAGAAAACGGTAATATTGGGATAACCGGGCCAAATTGTTCTGCCTGAACAATTTCACTATCCTGTTGAACACCTGTTACGATGGATGGAAGCATGAAATATCCCTGATCCCAAGTCTCTGGATCTAGCTGGATTCCTGCTGTCACCACATTTGCGCCTGATTCGGAGGTTCTTTCAAGTAATTCCGTGACATATTTAAATTGAGCTTCATTATTAATCGGCCCCATAGTGACATCCGGTTGAATACCATTACCGACAACTACTCTCTCAAAAGCCTGCGTCAGCTTCTCAACGAGTTCATCATACCGCGATTTATGAACATAAATCCTTTTAATAGCGGAACACACCTGCCCAGCTGCTCGTAAAACACCCATTTTCAATCTCTCAATCGCATCTTTATCCAGATTAGCATCTTCAAAAACAATAGCTGGGTCATTGCCTCCCAATTCCATATATAATTTCTGCAATGTACCAGATGACTTACGCATAATGTCTTTTCCTGTTTCTGTACTTCCCACAAATGCTATCGTTCTGACACGAGAATCAGAACTAATAATGTCTCCGATTTCTCTCCCGGATCCGGTCACAATGTTAATAACGCCTGCCGGAAAGTAAGCTGCTACTATTTTAAGAAAGCTCATAATAGTCAATGGACAGTTCGTAGCTGGTTTCACGATAACTGTGTTACCTGCAAGCACCGCTGGTATCACTCGTTTGAATGTTAAAATCATCGGCGAGTTCCACGGAGTAATAACCGCCGTGACGCCCCTCGGCCTTCTTCTTATCTGGACATTTTGGCCGCCATTATATGTTTCCGTCCCCCACCATTCAAGCAGTTCCTGCGCCGATCCTTTCATCACGTCCATACATCTGAGCAAATCGACTTTCGCTTCGACTAATGACTTCCCATTTTCTCGGACGAGTAAGGATACATTTTCCTCCACGATCGTCGCCAATTCTTCCGCAGCCTGATTCATACGTGCAGCTCGCTCACGTATGTCAGAACGGGACCAGTCCTTGAATGCTTCTGCTGCTGAATCAATTGCCTCTTTGACCAATTCCGGGGAACACAAGGCAACTTCACCGACTTTTTCTTTTTTGTTGGCTGGATTTATAACATCCGCCGTTTTTTCTACTTTTCTCCATTCTCCATTAATCAAGCATTGCCCTGATGTATTCGGATAAGTTGCGATCATCCTCATGCCTCCCAATCATAGTTTTTTCGGTTTAAATGCCTCTGCTGCTCCTGGAGGTCCACCAAATGGCTTTGCCATCGGTCCAACCTTATCCATATCCACAACAATCATTGATGGTTTGCGGTTATCCATCGATTTCTTCAGTTCCCGTACAAATTCATCTGCTGATTGAATTTTCACTGCATCAAAGTGCATGGCCTCTGCCATTTTTACAAAATCGGGGCTTAATAAATCTACAGCTATCTGGCGTCCATATGCCGCATCTTGTATGTTTCTCAGAACACCGTATCCTGAATCATCGAATAAAATGATGATCAATGGAAGCTGTTCCTCAGCTGCTGTCACCATTTCCCCCGCATTGACCATAAATCCGCCATCACCGGCCATTAAGACAACTGTCTTATCTTTACAGCCAACTTGCGCTCCAATAGCGGTTGGCAACCCCTGACCGATTCCCCCTCCAGATGCATGTATGGAAGTGCCAGGTTCATAGATTTCATATAATCGGCTTCCCCATACATTCGCCTGAACTGTTACATCACGAACTAAAATAGTATCTCGTGGAAGCACTTCTTTCATTCCATCCAAAAACTTCTCATAAGGTCCAAGTGTTTCTCGCAATTGGGTACGAACAGCTTTTCTCAGCTTACGCACTTCTTCTAAATAGGAGGTTTTTGTTTCTGGGGATTGTTTTTCCAGTTCTTCAACCATGCCGCTCAAGATATCTTTGGCATCTCCCACCAGTCCAATAGTGGTATTATAGTTCCTATTCATGGCTAACCAATCGGCATCTATTGAAACATGTTCTTTAGGTATAGGCACTTTCCAATTTGAAGTTTCATTACCTCTAAATCTAACACCAACACTAATCAATAAATCTGCACTCTTTAAAAACTGTTTTGTAGCCTCATAAGCTGCAAAATGTCCAATACATTGTTCATGATCTTCAGGAATCGAGCCTTTCCCTGATTGGCTTGTAATGACAGCGGCCCCTATGATTTCAGCCAGTTTACGTAGCTGCTTCGAAGCTCCTGATGCATTCACACCGCTTCCAGCCCAGATAACTGGTCGCTTTGATCGTGAAATCATCGCAGTGACCTGCTCTGGAACGACTGGTTTCTTTTCAGGTAAACTTTTAACTTGTATTTCTTCAAGAGTCACATCTCCGATGATGGCAGATTGAAAATCTATCGGTATCTCAAGAGAGATCGGCCCTGTAGGTGCAGCCAAAGCTTCTTGGATAGACTTTCTCATCAAAGAAGATGCCTGTTCGGGTTGTCTCAGCCGATAGGCGTTCTTACAGGCTCCATTCATCATGGACAGCTGGTCTTTACATTCATGTATGTAGCCCTTACCAGTTCCAAGATAAGGAGATGCTATCTCACCTGTTAAGTGAAGAACTGGCACTCCTGCCGCCCAGGCTTCAACCAATGAACCTGCTGCATTTCCTGCTCCAGTTCCAGTACTGGTAATCACAACACCCAGTTTTCCTGTTGCACGTGCATAACCATCAGCCATGTTGACAGCTCCGCTTTCTCCCCTTGAACAAATAAGCTGGATCTTTCCATTTCTGAGTATTGCATCATAAATTGGCATATTATGTATGCTTACGATGCCAAAAGCGACTTCAACACCGGTATTTACCAGCTCTTTGACAACTGCGTCTGCAACTGTATATTCCACCTGTTGTTTTGTTTCCATTACACACTCAACCCTCGATCCAATAATATTTAAAGTGCTTTTCCTAGCGCTCCTGCTGTTTCTATCGTTGAACCTGCTACATAGCTGGACTTTTCAGAAGCCAAGAAAACGATCACATCTGCCACTTCTTCCGCTTCTCCAACCCTGCCAAGCGGGATATTCCGCTTCTTCGCCAGATCCGCATAATATTCTTCTGGATCTTTATCTGGCGCACTCTTTAATCTTCTTCTCTCCCATTGATCTGTTTTAATCAATCCGAGACTGACGGAATTCACCAAGATATTGTCCTGAGCCAATTCTTGGGATAAAGTTTTACTCAAATTCAAAAGTCCAGCGCGTGTTGCAGCTGTTGCTACCATATGACGCTCCGGTTCTTTCGCAAGGGTTGCATTGATATTAATAATTCTGCCGCCCCCTCTTTTCACTAGATAAGGATGTACAGCACGTACCGCGTAAATGATGGCAAAATATTTCAATTGAATCTGCTCTTGCCATTGTTCATCTGTGATCTCAAAAAAGTATCCCATAACGCTTTGTCCTGCAGCATTGACTAGGATGTCAAGACCTCCAAAGTAATTCGCTGTTGCCTTGATAAATGAATCAACGTCTTCTTTTGACGTAACATCACATTGATCAGCGTAAATATCTTCCTTGCTCCCGAATAAAAACAAATGATTGCTCGCTTTTTCAATTCGTTCCTTGCTTCGGCCGCATATGGCAACTTTTGCGCCTTCTTGCAGAAATGTTTCTGCTGTTTTTAAACCTACTCCTGATGTGCCGCCCATGATAACAGCTACTTTGTCTTTAAGCCCGAGATCCATCTATTCTTTCTCCTCCCTTAGGCCCTATAATGGTTGAAGATCAAAGCAAGACACTCCTGCCTCTTGCCCGTTTTTTATTAGATAGGGGACCTTTCAACATATGAAATGTCCCCCATTGGTTTACTTAGCAATATTAACCGCAGCCCATCCTGGATCAGGCTCTCCACCCATGGCTTTTCGGGCTTCCGGAGTCGGTGGTCCGGCTATTCCCCATTGGTCCATAAGATGTGGAACACGTTTCCATACCCTAGCCTGCCACTCAGATTCATCTTCAATCGTCTCAAGATAACATGTGTACTCCATTACAAATCCACCTGGATCTTGGAAATAACAGAAAATATTATCTCCCGGTCCATGTCTGCCCGGACCCCATAACTCTTTCAGGCCCGCTTCCCTGACATTGGCAATTCCTCTCATCACTTCGTTCACCGAATCGAGCTCATATGCAATGTGATTGACTGATGCATGTGTTCCCTGGTTAAAAGCAATAGAATGATGCTTTTTGTTACATCTGAGGAATGACATTTGATGTTCACTCCAGTCGGTAACTTTAAAACCAAGAACATCCGTATAAAACTCAACAATCATATCCAAATCCTTTGTATTCATGACGACATGATTTAGTTTTACAGGGTCCACATTCTTTTTATTCCAGATGGAGGTATGCACTTCGGCCCATGCAGACAACTCAATCAGACGATTTTCAGGATCAAGAAAACGGAGTCCATATCCACCGCCAGCCTTATTTAAATAACCTGGCGGATCCACGATGATCACATTTTTAGATTGCAGAATCTCTGCTGCCTGATCTACTGAGTTTTTATCCACCATTCCAAAAGCAATATGGTGTAGCCCAGGATTCCCCCCTTCGTGGAGGCTTAAAATATGATGTTCAGGCCCCGCACCTCGAAAGTAAGCTGCCCCATTATCTTCTGGAGTATCAACCTTATCCAATCCCCATACTTTTTCATAAAATGCAAATTGCTTATCAATATTGGGGGTGATCAAGCTAATATGGCGTAAATGAGTAATGCCTAACATAAGTTTGGACCTCCCATTAATAGTAAAGTAGCTTTCACTCCTCTGAAGTCTTGCCATCAATCCTTACAGCGCTTACTTCCCGCTAATGATAGCTTCTCTTTCTGCAGCACGCTGCTTGCGAAGTTCTTCAAGTGCGCTACCTTCAGGATAAGTTGGTAAATTAGGCTTATTTGCCCCGAGCATAACTAGCATCAATGCTTCCTCATCGCTATCATTACGAATTCCTCGATGAACTCCCGGAGGGCTGCTAATGCAATCCCTTTCATTTAACTTAATCTCATGAATTTCATCGCAATCTACTTCTTTAATGAGTGCTGTGACCTGACCTTTTAAGATGAAGAAAACTTCTTCAACATCATCGTGCAAATGTAGAGGACCAACACATCCCGCAGGTAAAACCATTGTGCTTAAAGTGAAATGCTCTGCCGCTATAACATTTGAATCTGCGTTTGCAGTGGCTCCCCGTCCGATATAACGCATTTGAGCCCTTTTGTACTGAGGATCAACTTCCTCCTGAAACTTCAATACGTTCCAATCAAGCGTGCGATCTTTCAGTCTTGCCACGTACTTTTTCTCAAACTCTTCAACTGAAAATTTCTCTTTTGCCATTCTCAACTTCCTCCTTTTTCGTATACAAATTCTCTATTGTTTTATATACGAAACATTGTTTTAATTTATGAGTTTATCGTAATCAATAATGATAGCGTTGTCAAGATTAATTTTTAAGAAAATTCAATAGCTATATAGATACACACCTATGAATTGGTAATAGACTCCTCTATCGAACACGGCTTTTAAAGAAACAAAAAAACGTACAGACGCTCTTTCATGCATCTGTACGCATATGAAACCTACATCATTTGCTTAAACAGGCGAACTTCTGCAGCTTCTTTTTTCAATGCGAAAAGGTAAGCCAATAAACCCAGAAGCGAAGCAACAATCAGCATAATGATGGAAGAACTGAAGCTTCCGCCGGATGTATCACGGAGCCAGCCCATAATGTAGCTTGAGAAGCCTCCCATTATATTTGTAAATCCCATGAGACCCGCAGCACGTCCAGCAGTTTCAGGTGTTGAAAACTTAACAATAAAGAGATTGCTCAAATGAAAAACGCCACCTTGGGCTCCCATGGCAAGACCCATACAAAGACCAGCAACAATTGCATTTGGCGCCATGATGGCATAAGAAAGAAAGAGCGCTGTCAAACCGAATAAGATAGTAGCCATTAGGCTTGGCCTTCTTGTCTTATCTGACAAATAACCACAGGCCAGCACGAACAGCAATGCAAATAACCAGGAAACTGATGTAATATTTTTCATACCCTCTTGAGCAAATCCGCGCGCTTCAACCAAATATGTCGGTAGCCATATACTGATGCCGAAGAATAGAAAGGAAGCAATCAGCATTCCAATCCAAACGATCCAATAACGGAAATCTTGGATAAACTTTCCATCAGCCACCTCATCCTCTTGATTCGTTGCCCGGATATAGGTCAACTCTTCTTTACTCAATCCAGGATGTTCTTCTGGCGTATTCCTTGTTAAGAACAAGAACATAGGGATGTTGATAAATAAATTAAAGCCAGCAAGGATAAAGAATGCAGCCTGCCAATGGAAGCTTGCAATAATAAATACAAGTATAAATGCTCCTAATGCCGGTCCTAAATAGTTTCCTGTAATCCACGATGCTTGGGCCTTTCCTAATTCCCTTCGGTTAAACCAGCTTGAAATGAATTTCCCTGAGACCGGAATCATCATACCTTCTCCCAATCCAAGGATAATTCTGCTGGCTAAAAACATTTCATATGTACTTGATAAGCCAGCCATTATCATTGTTACTGTCCAGACCCCCAGCCCCAAAATAGCTGTTTGGCGCGCTCCCAGCTTATCGATAATTACTCCCCAGAACAAGTTTGAAAGCGCATACGATACAGTGAATACAAATGTGATCATGCCGATTTTGGCGCTTCGGTCCTCTCCGGTTAACCCCAAAGCTTTTAAAAATTCGGGATCTGTCTGGATTACAGATATCCCCATCTTGTCAATTTGTCCAAAAAACCAAAAAAAGAAAATCGGTACAGCGATATAAAGCCATCTTTTGTTGTTTGAGAACATCATAGACTCTCCTTTAATTCCTTATTTGAATTTTCCGTAAATAGAAACCCCTTTCAATATATTTTATTGAAACAATGTTTTATATAAGAAAAATATTAATATTTACAGATAAGTTTGTCAACATAATTTTTTGATATGAAAAATTATGTTTTGTATATAAAACAAAAAATCTTACAAGCTCTCAATTCTTGTAAGATTTCAATCAGTCATTTTTTATATCCTAAATGATTAGATAACTCTTTTGCTGCTTCAACTACTTTTGGCAAAGCCACTTCTTCAAGGAAATTTTCATGAAATAATGGTTCCGATGTAACCACATTCAATGCAGCCTTTATGCTTCCAGTATAATCAAAAATGGGAGCTGCTGCCGAATGGATACCAGGAAGGAAATCACCTTCGGTAATTGCATACCCTTGTTGACGAATTGACTCCAATTCTATTTGAATAGAAGCAAGCTCCGCTTCATTAAACTTATCTGTCAATCTTCCTACCGGCTGGTATGCGAGCAGGACCCTTCCATTGGCCAATGCCCGTGCCGGAAGCCTCGCTCCTATATTGACGTTGATCATTGAAACATGCCTCACCGGCGCAGTTCCTATGTATACTACCTCTTTTTCATCCAAAATTGATAAATGGCAGGACGCTCCAAGCTCGTCTCGTAATTTTTCCATATATGGCTGTGCGATTTCAGGTAATTTTAAACTGCTTAAATAAGCAAATCCGATCTCCAACACCTTGGGGGTAAGGCTATAACGCTTTGTATTCTCATCTTGATCCAAATACCCCATACTTTGCAACGTATATAAAAGCCGATATGGTACTGTTCTACTGACACCCAAGCTTTTTGATATCTCGGAGAGCGATAAAGTGGGGGTCTCTTCATTAAATAGTTTCAGGATTTCCAAACCTCTTACCAAGGAATTTGCACTATATTTTTCTTTATCTGAGTCACTCATTGACAAAGCATCTCCCTAAATAGTTTTTCATCAAGCTTTCTTATTAATCATCATATGATTAAAATGAACAAGACTCAAGATTTTGCAAAATATTTCATTATCATCAGCAGAAAAAAACTAGCAGAGAAATTCTCCGCCAGCCTTCAACTGTCCTCAAACATCACTTTTCCAAAAAGCGAACAATTTTTTCATTAAACGTTTCAGGATCCTCCTGGTAGCATAAATGACCCGTGTCCGGAATAATCTCCAATTTTGAATCTAGTATGGACTGATGGAAAATTTCCGCTTCAGAAACAGGCGTCACTTTGTCAAGCTCCCCGCATATGACAAGTGTCGGAACGGAAATGGAGGGTAATATGCTCATCTGATTTAAATTTCCGAGTGAATAAGAGACTGAACGGTAGCCTGGTGGTCTCACTTGGGACATGATGCGTTCAGCTTCTCTTACGATCTCTTCAGGAGCATTAGGAGAAAGCAGGTTTCCGGCCCTTTGCTTTGCCAGTTCTGATGGATCTAGATTATTAATGGAGTCTAAACGCTCTTGAAGTCTTTTTGCATTTTCCTCTTTGGATAAACCTGCCGCACCTCGGGTAGGATCTGCAATAATCAGCTTATCTACTAAATTAGGGAATCGGTAAGCAAAATCGATTGCAATTGCTGATCCCATGGAATGCCCCAAAAGGTGAATAGATTCATATCCTAATGTATCAACAAACTCCTTAAGCACATCCGCAAATTGCGAAAAATGTTTAAATTCTTCTGCAGGATCTGAACTCTTGCCATATCCCGGAGCATCCCAAGCAATGACTGTAAAGTTATCTTTAAGTGCACTCAATTGATTTTTCCATGACTGTGAGTTATTCCCAAGTCCATGTAAAATAATCAAAGGATGTCCCTTTCCTTCTTGCGCGTAATGAATTGTAAAGTTCCTAAGTTGTACTGTTGGCATTGAATAAAACCTCACTATCTTGGTTGTTTTTCTAATATAGCTCTACCATAGCAGTCCGATAAATTTGTTTTCACATAATAACAACTTTCTAACAGATCTCCTAAAACAGAAACACCAGCAGCCAAGTATATAATTATTCTCCCTTCTAATTTAAACGAAAACATTCATCGTTTTAAATGTGAAACATCGTTTACGATATAATTATTATTGTTAAATTCAGATTTGTCAACATGAAGCTGAAATGATCTCTCTTTACTTTGAACTTTTTAAAAATTACATCCTCCATTTGGTAACATATTTCCAATCCTCCACAACATTACGAGGGCTCTCTCTAATCTAAAAGCAAGATCCGACAAAATCCGCTCTTTTTTTCACTTTATTTTCCTATCAATTACCGTTATTTAACCTATATTAATGGCACTATTTTTGTTAAAAACCCAATCATCGCAAATGCAAAAAGATATTGACAATTATGTCAAGAGCAAGTTACAATTACCGAAACATCGACAAAACGATGTTTTGTATAGAAAACAAACAACGATATAAACAGGAGGATGGCAATATGTTCAGAAAGAAATTGGGAGTTCTAGCAGTTATATTTTGTTTAGCTATCATTATGTCTGCCTGCGGCCAGGAGAAAAAAAGAACGAGTTCAAAGGGTGAAGAACTAGAAAAAATCACTTTCGCCGAACCAGCAAGAATTTTGTCGGTAGCTCCGTTTTACGTAGCAATTGAACAAGGCTTCTTCAAAGAGGAAGGGATTGAAGCCAAAATAGCCTCTGGTGGTGGAGGTGCTCAGGTAATCGCTTCTCTTTTATCTGGTGAAGCTCAGTTTGCAGTCTCTGGACCACGGAGTATGTTTGCTCCTCTTGATAAAGGCGAAAACTTAGTCGCAATCCAATCTTTAAATTCTGCCCTGACTTTTCAAATCACTTTTTCTAACAAATATATACAAGAAAAGGGAATATCTAAAGATTCATCATATGAAGAAAAAGTACAAGCATTGGCCGGAAGTACTATCGGTACAAATCTAGTGGGAGATTCTGGGGATGTTTATGCCAGATACTTAATGAAATTACATAACATCGACCCAAAAGATTTCAAAACAGTCAAGCTATCAGGTGATGGGTCAAAAATTGGTGGTATGCAAGAAGGTATTGTTGATGGAGGGGTTGCCTCGCCTCCAATGGGTCTACAAACTGAAGGTAAAGAAGTTGGTGAAATCATGATTGACATGATGGAGGAACCGATGTACAAGAACATGGCGTGGGAAGTTGTGTTTGCTGACAAAGATTATCTAGAAAAAAATCATGAAACTTCTTTGAAAGTCGTAAGAGCTATTGGAAAAGGAATGGAGTTTACACGAGATAACCCAGAAGAAGCGGCAAAATCTATTTCTTCTTATTTTGAAGGTGTCGATGTAGATATCATTGAAAAATCCTTAATCGGATTAAAAGATACTTTCAAAGGTTATGGGGAAATGAATCAAGAAGCATGGGACAATGCTCAAGATCCTTTAATTGAATATAAAGATTTATCAGGCGTCACTAAAGAACAAGATACAGCAGAAGACGTTATTTGGACAAACAAATATATAGATGAAGTTTTCAAATAAACCATTAATAAAGGAGATTTATGAAATGGGAACTGCAAATGCGCTAGAAAATGTAAAATTGTCCACTCGCTTTTTGAATGTTACTTATATAAATAATAAAACTGGTGCAGAAGTGATAGCCTTGGAGAATATAAATCTCAATATTAAAGAGGGAGAATTCATCTGTATCGTCGGTCCAAGCGGTTGTGGAAAGACAACGTTTCTAAACACAGTGGTTGGACTGCTAAAACCAAGTAAAGGAGAAATATTATTAGATCAACGGAAAATTAGTGGGCCGGGCAAAGACCGGGCGATGGTTTTTCAAAATCCTAGTCTCCTGCCTTGGCGGACAGTTTTAGATAATGTGCTCTATGGCGTTGAACTACAAAAAGAAATCTCGGAAAATAAAAAGGAAGAAGCCAGAGAATTCATAGAGATGGTTGGATTAAAAGGCTTTGAGAATCATTATCCTCATGAATTATCAGGAGGTATGCAGCAAAGAGTGAATTTGGCTCGAGCCTTAACGGTAGATCCATCATTATTACTTCTAGATGAGCCATTTTCAGCATTAGACGCACAAACGAGAGAATTTATGCAGGTAGAACTCCTTAGAATCTGGAGCGAAACAAAGAAAACGAGTCTCTTCATTACACATCAAATTGATGAAGCTGTATTTTTAGCAGATAGGGTTTTCGTCTTTGGAGCAAGACCTGGACGTTTAGTCAAAATTATTGATGTGGAGATACCTAGACCAAGGGATTTACATGTAAAGCGTGACCCGCAATTTTTACAATTAGTGGACCAAATATGGTCAATTATTGAAGATGAGTCTTCTAAGCAAGGTTTTGAAAATAAGGAGAAGGGAATCTAATAATATGACTAAGAGTGCTACCCAATTCGCAGAGTCCGGAATAAATCTAAACAAAGAAAAGAAGGTGAAAAAAGATAGAAGGCCTTTGATTATTAGTATCACTTCCGTCACACTGTTTCTATTGCTTTGGGAAATCGCTTCGCGAAACGCATGGATAAATCCGTTATTTATCAGTTCGCCGATTGAAATTTTGCAAGCATCTGTTTATATGGTTCAGGAAGCTTCCTTTTGGGAGAACTTAAAAGTAAGCGGTTACGAATTTTTAGCAGGGTTTGCTCTGGCAATATTAGTCGGTATACCAGTCGGAGTGTTTTCGGGATGGAATAAGTATTTTAATGCAGCCGTCAACCCTTTTATTTCTGGTTTGTATGTAACACCTAAGGTTGCTCTTTTGCCAGTTATTGTGATTGCCTTCGGAATTGGGCCTGCGTCCAAAATTGTTATCGTATTTTTGATGGCTTTCTTCCCTATCGTAATGAGTGCTCAGAAGGCAATGGTGACCTTGGATCAAAACCTGATCAAAGCAGCACGTACATTCAATGCCAGTGAGTTTCAAATCTTTAAAACAATTGCTTTACCTTCAACAGTGCCATTTCTTTTAAACGGAATTCGACTAGGAATTGGACAAGGACTAATTGCTGTAGTTGTAGGCGAATTATTTGCTTCAACCGCGGGTATTGGATATCAGTTGACAAGCAATGGACAAAACCTGCAAACGGATCGAATGTTTGTTGGTGTATTTATCATCACTATTACAGGGCTCATTCTTACATTCTTGTTGGGTCTTATTGAAAAACGATTTTCGTCCTGGAAACCGGAGCATAAGTAGGAATCTGTACAAAATTGCATGGACAAAGATGGGATGTAATGTTGGGGATTGGTACTGTCTTTCCTTACTCCCGACAAACGCGGGCACCTTTGGCAATTGGTGCCCGATTTTACTTTTTCTGATTAATTTGGGAATAATACTCCCACCGTTTTTTCCAATGCTTCATAGTCTCTAATTTCTTCACTATGAGCAAGAAGCTATATTCACCGGACCCTCCTATTGACAAATATCTGAATGCTCCTTTAAAGCCGCCGATTCATTAAGAAACGTATTCCGCAGAAGTCCTTCCTTATTTGATAGACCCGCGTGAGAGCCATCTTAGTCTCAAATCTACTGTATATCCTCATCCGATCTTCTTTTTCACACTTCGTACAATATCCTTTCTTCAACATGGTAAAATAGAGACTGGCTGATACAAGTGCACAAAATAGACAACGAGAGAATTCAATTTCGGAGTTTCGTATTAGAAAAAGTGGTGGGGATTTGCATTTAAGAAAAAGGAAACTGGCAATACTCATAGAGTCGCTCCAATTGACAGCAAGGCATTACTTGCCATCAATGATTTAATTAGCATTTATTAAATAGAGGGTTCCGCACAAAAAAGCCCCCTCTTAGAAAGAGAGCCCGTTTTGCTAAGTATAGAAGCAATTTATCGAAGAATATTGAAAGCGCTTTAATAGAAGAGAAACTAAGAAAGGAATGATAGATCAACAGCCAAATTCAAGAAAAACACAGTATGCACAACCACGAATATAAGTCCAGCTTTTGTTGATTTGTTCATAAATTTGTCACTCCTTTTTTAAAGTGTTTTTAGTATATACCCGGAAGAGGAATTTGTAAATATTTTTTTTACCATTTTTTTATTTTTTTTCTTAAAAACTAGCAGTCAATTCTAGATATGCCTGTTTTATAAGCTTCCGGGGTTCAACGCCTCTTCTTTTATAAAACATATGTCACAAATTAAATAACATGCAAAGCATATCTATCTCCTTGTACAGCCGCAGCTTTTGAAAAGGCGATGTGGTATATTGGAAAAACTAAAACAACTTGGATATAAATATACATAAAGAGGAGTGTGATTTGGAAAAAAGACTTGAAAGCTTCTGGTATTACACAATCGCTTTACATTTTACAAAGAATAAGCAGATAAGGAGATTGCCACATGGAATCCTATCGCTCACTCATTACAAACCAACGGGAGTTTTTCAGGACCAATCAAACAAAGGAGATTGCCTTTCGTCTGAATGCCCTTAAAAAACTGAGGAGTGCCGTCAAACTGTACGAAAAGGACTTCATTACGGCCCTCAACGATGATTTGAATAAATCCGAATTTGAAGCGTACTCAACAGAAATCGGAATTATATTGGAAGAACTGCGTTTTACAATCAGCAAGCTGCGTTCCTGGGTGAAACCAGAAAGGGTGAAAACGCCAATTACTCATATCGGTTCAACCAGCTACGTTTATTCTGAGCCATATGGGACTACTTTGATCATTTCTCCTTGGAATTACCCGTTCCAGCTCGCAGCTGCCCCTCTGATTGGAGCTATTAGTGCTGGAAATTGTGCGATTATAAAGCCCTCGGAGCTCACTCCTCAAACGTCACAGGTTTTTGCAAAAATGATTCAGGAAATTTTTCCTGAAAACTATATTACGGTTATTCAGGGCGGCGCAGAAACGAGTCAAGCCCTTCTTCAGGAAGAGTTTGGAAAAATCTTCTTTACTGGCAGCGTACCCGTTGGAAAAACTGTCATGGAGGCTGCCGCTCAACACCTTACCCCAGTAACTTTGGAGTTAGGCGGAAAAAGCCCCTGCATTATCCATGAAGATGCCAACCTGAAGCTGGCAGCTAAGCGCATTGCATGGGGGAAATTTACAAATGCCGGACAAACGTGCATTGCGCCTGACTATTTATATATTCATAAGCGGGTTAAAGACCATTTTTTAGCTTTATTGAGAGAAGCAATCCAAGAAATGTATGAGGGACATTCCATGACACGAATTGTGAATGAAAAACATTTTGATCGGCTCACTTCTTTTATGGAGCAGGGAGATATATTTCTGGGAGGTAAATCAAACCGGGAGATGTTATCCATTGAACCTACTGTTCTGACAAGTGTTACGTGGGATGACCGAATAATGGCAGATGAAATATTCGGCCCTATCCTTCCTGTTCTGGAATATACTGCATTGGATGACTTGATCGTTGGTATCCGCAATCACCCGAATCCTCTTGCACTGTATCTTTTTACCTCAAGTACACGGATTCAAAATGAGCTCCTGGAGTCCATCTCCTTTGGTGGCGGATGCATCAATGATACAATTTACCATTTTGCAAATCCTCATTTACCGTTTGGAGGAGTTGGAACGAGCGGTATTGGAGCCTATCACGGAAAGAGCAGCTTTGACGTTTTTTCCCATAAAAAAAGCGTCTTAAAACAGACGACTTTGTTCGATATTCCGTTCCGCTATCCCCATGTAAAAAATGCATTGAGTAAGATCAAACTGTTTTTATAAGAAAGCGCAAGCGCCTTAATCATCCACGCCAAGCACAAGACGATTCCCGAGGAGGCAGTTCATCAGCCACCATAGGGAAGCCGCGAGGGACTGGCCGCCTCAAGTCGCCACATCCTGTGGCTTCGGTAGTCTCAGAATGCGACGTCCTGTCGCTTCGCTTGCACTAGTACTTCCTGTACGTCGTAGCTGGATAAAGTAAAAGTTTCCTTTGAATAAAATCTTCCATAACAAGTTATACTTTCTTACTCAAAATAAAGAAACCGCGTGAAGTCAATTATAAGAACATTGATTTCACGCGGTTCTACTTGCCACATTTCTCTACAGATCGAATTCCCATTCATCTTTCAGATTTAAGTATAAAATAAAGAGCGCGTCCTCCAGTTCGCGGGTGTTCTTTCCATTCGTGCTCCACCCAATCTTCGGAAATAAAATTTCCGCCACTTGCTTCGTCAGATCATGGCGTTCCTCTAAAGGAAGTTGCAACAAGCGGCTGCTGTATGTCCGGATCAGATTCCAATCTTTAGCGGTGAGGGCACGAAGTGAAAATTGATCAATGACTATTTCGTGTTTTGAGAGCCCCCGTCTTTGAATTTCCTTTTCGACAGGTGTAAGCTTGCCCAGTCGCTTCGCTTTCCTTTCATGGACGACTATTGTACCGGCTACCAAATCCCCCACCCTTTTATGCTTCGGGTGGAAGAAAATCATCAACAACCCGGTTAAATAACCGCTAGGTAAAGAGTCCACGATTCGCATGAAATTCCGGATAAAGCTGGATAATAGTGTCAGGCTATGCCCGTTATCTTGAATCACCCGGATCCCAAGGACTCTTTTTCCAATCGTCTTCCCACCAAAATAAAACTCCATGAAAATAAAGTATCCCCAGTTCAGAACAAACAGAGCTATAATCAATATGGCAATAACAACGGAGGCAACATCATCATAAAATGGATTCCCATCGATTAACAAAATGAGCGGAATAATAATTATTATTACATTTAGCACACACAGTATAAGCCAGTCTAGCATATAGGCCGCCATTCTGCTACCCAGGCCAGCCAGCTGAAACTGGATAGAAACGAATTCCGGCGTCTTGACCCCAACCTGTTCTTTTTCCATATTTTTTCCTCCTTTCCTAAGTTAATGTTTCTATTGCTCGGGAGTGTACTATAATAGAAGAGTATAGTTGTCGATCTTTTATAAGAGGTGACGAATCACATGAATGTAAAACAGTTTATCAAAAAACACCGGGATGACTGGAAGCAGCTAGAGCAGCTTGTAGCCACGATGCATAAACGGAAGAAAGATGTAACAGCCTCCACGATTGATCAATTTTATCGTCTGTACCAGAAAGCCGCTCAAAATCTTTCATACTCCCAAACTTATTTTCCGCGTGAAGAGGTTACCTTCTATTTAAACGGCCTTGTTTCAAAAGCCCATAATATTTTATACAAAGATCAAATGTCGAGCATCCAACAGGTACGCCACTTTTTCACCACGACATTTATCCGGTTGCTTTGGGAGCAGTGGAAGTTTGTGATTGCAGCCTTCATGCTTTTTACAATTGGAGCAGTCGGCAGTTACATCGCTGTAGTTCAAGATCCACAAAGTATGTATGCGATTCTTCCGCCTGAGGTAGCCCATGGCGTCGATCCAGATTCGCTTGGAAGCAACAATGGATCTTGGGATTCTTCCGTAATGTCGGCAAGTATCATGTCCAATAATATACAGGTCGCCATCATGGCTTTTGTTGGAGGCATCACTTTCGGATTGTTGACCGTCTATGTCCTTATTTATAATGGAATCCTTGTTGGAGCCCTTGCTGCCTTGTTCTGGACTCACGGAAAAAGCTATGAATTTTGGGCATATATTATTCCTCACGGAATGATTGAACTTACCGCCATCTTTATCGCCGGCGGGGCGGGGCTTTTGATGGGGTATAAGCTTTTTGTACCAGGTCATTTCTCAAGGGGATACCAATTGAAGGTGAACGCCAAAAGGTCCGTTCAGCTCTTGCTTGGTACGATTCCGCTATTCATCATTGCCGGAATCATAGAAGGCTTCATCACCCCGGCTCCTATCCCGCTAGAAGCCAAATACTTCGTAGCATTTGCGACAGTCCTTGGATTGTTCTTTTACTTTATGATTGGAAAGAGACTTTTTCTGCGTGAAATCGGAAGACTAGACGGGGCGTGACGCCCCGTTTTTTTATGGTCCTAGAGCGGGACTGTTTGGAAGACCTTCGGTGAATACTTTACATAACTGGATAATATTTTTCGGTTACCAGATCGTATTCCTGACGAGCTGGACAGTATATCTCATTCTCAGACAGTATTGCTCACTCTCGGACACTATCGTTCCCAATCCGGACAATATTTCCTGTAACTGAACAGTATTTCAGTCTTTCTCCAGCTTCGCTACAGCAGATTCCGATTCATCATGTCGATATAATAAGAAACAGCGGCAACCGCTAGTTTTTCCTCATCAGCTTCCATCATGAGCAGTCCCTGGTTTTCCCATTTAGCTTTTTCCCTCTTTTTAAAAAGCATTTGCTGTTGGGCAATGGTTTTAATCATGGCATGCTCTATTTTGTCAGGATTTTCATTAATTCGCTTCTTGATGACCTCATCTTCAACGCCGATCATTAAGAACAAATGACGTTGCCTAATCCTCATCAAATAGGTGAGTGTGTTTTCTTCGTACAGAAATGTGCGGATATCGCTAAACAATAGCAGTAGGCTCCGCTTTTTCTGCTTGGTTTCCAAAAATGAAAAGACAGCTCCATAGTTCGGTTCTACCGGATCGGCCTGCAAATGATAGATGGATTTCAGGATGGTCTGCATATGTTCCATTCCTTTGGCTGGCGGAACGAAGACCTTCACATCTTTTGAAAAAGCGAGGAAGGCTACATAGTCCCCTTTCCGCAAGGCTGCTGCTGTTACGGTCATAGCAGCCTCCAATGCCCGTTCCAAACGATTGCCCTTTTTCAGTTCCGCCCCCATCATTCTTCCACAATCTATTAAAATCGTAATATATTTTCCATGCTCAGGTTCATATTCGTTCGTCATGACTTCTTGAAGCTTCGCGGTCTGCCTCCAGTTAATCATGCGCGGGTCATCTCCCGCTGCATATTTTCGAATCTGAGCAAATTCTCCTGAGCCGCTCTGGAATTTTCGAATTTTCATGCCTTCATGCAATAAAAACCTTTGTGCATCCTTCAGGTACTGCTTCGTTTCAGTCATGTCAGGGATTACTTTCAAAGCCTGAGGGATTTTAGTCGTTTTCTGTTTTTCCCAAAGACCAAGCACGCTTTTATAACGGAAATATAGCTTCGTAACCCCATAGTCTCCCCTGACTGGCGCACTCGTTACATACGATACTTCCGTCACCGCTTCTTTACGCCCTAATCCACTTACAGGGAAAGGGCGCCTGAAAGTCTGCGGCAAATCGTCAACAAAAGCAAATGAAAATGGGCGTTTAGAGTAGTTTTCCACTTCTATCTTTATGGTATACGGAAGGTCCCGCTCCATCTCTTCGGGCATGAACCGTTGGAAATTCAGGTCTTTTCTGCCTGGTGAAAAAAACAGGTCCAGAAAGCTTGCCAAAAAAACGATCACATTCATTATGATAATGTACGCCCATGATACATTCGTCAATACACCAAGCAGAACGAAAAAAGCAGAGATGCCCAGAAAAACGAACAGTAGCCGCTTGGTTGGCAGTATTCCCCTATCTCGGAACAGGAACCGAGCCCACAAGCTCTTCAATGACTTGGTCAACAAATCCTCCCTCCAATTCCACATGCGGGGCTAATTGTATCCTATGTCTTAGTGACGGTTTTGCAACGATCTTCACATCGTCAGGTGTTACATAATCACGGCCATCCAAATAGGCCCACGCCTGGGCGGCTTTCCCAATAGCAATCGCCGCTCTTGTACTAGCTCCATAACGGATTGCCTCTGTCTCCCTCGTTCTTTTTACAATTGTCATAATGTATTCCAGAACATTTTCGTTCACCGTGGTTTGCATAATCTCTTGTCTGGCTTTTAAAAACTCTTCCATGTCCAGGACCGGTTCAATCGCCGATGTTTCGAAATTGTTTTCAATCACATTTTTCAATACATCCTTCTCGTCTTCAAACGTTGGAAAATCAATCAAGAGCTTAAATAAAAAGCGGTCCTGCTGAGCTTCCGGCAATGGATAGGTTCCTTCGAATTCAATCGGGTTTTGTGTCGCCACGACAAAAAACACCTCTGCCAACGGATAGGTCGTTCCCTGAATCGTGACCTGCCTCTCTTCCATCGCTTCCAAAAGGGCAGCCTGCGTTTTAGCAGGAGTCCGGTTAATTTCATCTGCCAGCAGGATATTTGTAAAAATCGGACCTTTTAACGTTTCAAAAGAGCCTTCCTTCACGTTATAAATAACACTTCCGGTTATATCGCTTGGAAGAAGGTCAGGGGTAAACTGAATACGATTGAACTGTCCACCTAGAAGATTTGCAAGAGTCCGAACCGTTGCTGTTTTTCCCGTCCCTGGCACTCCTTCAAGAAGAACATGTCCTCCTGCCAGAATCGCAGACAGCAAGAGTCGAAGATTCGTACTTTGCCCAAGGATCCGTTCTTCATACCTCTCCAACAATGCTAATACTTTTGTATTCATCTCTCTTCCACCACTTTCCTTAGCCGGTCAATTTTTTTCGACCATAATAAGTATTCCTGCTTGCTTAATCTTTCTTTATGTAAGACGTCCATTAAACCGGACAGAAAAGAATCAATCTCCTTTTGCCCCATTTGCCCTTTACTTTTACGCTCTAAAAGCAAGGAGAGACTTCTCCACTCCTGACGGTAAGGAATATGCCACTTCTCTTGGAGAATAAATTTCAAGTAATCAGCCTGTATGACAATGGAATCATGGTAACGTCTGCCCCTCATATACCAGGCAGCCAATGCACGGATTCCTTCGTCACTAAAACGAACAGTCGCTTCTCTTGGACTGTAAATCGGACCGAATCTTTTTCCTTGATACCAAAGCCAAAGGATAACAAGGATTCCACCTTGGAACATGAAGAGCAAGAACCACAGCGGATAAACTGTCAAGGCTTTTTCCCCGCCCTTAGGCTGGTGTATATGCTCATCAAATAACAAGTGGAGACCTTCCGTCTCGTTCAACAGTGAAATAAGCAGGGGAACATGGTCCTTTTTCAAAATCTGTTCATTTTTCATCCATTCCGGAAAAATGGAAACTATCAACCTTCCTTTTCCGTAAGGACGTTCAAGCGCAATTGTCCCTGCATCATCGTACAATAGGATGCTATCCTGCTGCTCCGTTTGGATACGATTCAAATATGAAATATCCGCTTTATATTTACGATCTTTTCTACCGTACAGTACTCCTTCTTCTGCTTCTTCCTCCACTATAATTGGATCTGTTACCAAATTAAACATCCCCTGTGGATTTCTTTGAAACAGCAAAATGGTATTACCTGCTTCCATAAATTTTTCATAAGCCTTCATTTCTTCACTATTAGGTATATTGAGCGGCTCCACCATGACGAGTACTTGGCCTCCGTCTTTAAGATCCAATCGCTGCGGCGTTTTATTCCATCGCTGGATGGATTTTGCTTCTTCTTTTAAATATGTATAAATAGCCTTTGTACCGGTAGGAGATGGAGAATCGGAAACATAGGCGGGGTAGGCGATGGGCTGCTTTGGCTGCAAAAAATAGCCGCCGGCCAAAAAACACAAAAGAAGAATGCTAAGCAAAATCCATGTTCTTTTTCCAGATCCCTGCAAACTTACCCCCTCCTATCTTCCATTGTCGTCTGCGGCTCCTCCAACCAATCCATCGCTTCTTTTCGAAACTGATCATACTCTTCCTTATCCAATTGTCTCTCTCCGTATGTCACTTCGTCAAAAACACGCGCTAAATGAAAAAATTGATCCGCCCAACCCCGATTAAACTTTTTCAACTCATCATAATACTCCCAATTCGTTTTCCATATCCTTGCTTCCAGCCAGTTCCTTTGATGGAAATAAAGAAGGGTTGCCAAAAACAAATGACGTGCAGCCATTGAATAATTCTGCTGTTTTTCCAGCTTAAGCACCTCCACCAAGTGCCTCTCAGAAGTCCAATCCAATTCATTCATTGATTGGAGCGGCGATTTATCGCGGTATCGCCTGGACCTCCGCGTATAGCGGACAATAAAATAGACGGCTAACCCAAGCACAATGATGGTCAAAATAACAATCAATATCAGAACTGGGCCTGCAGCCGCGCTCGCCGCTTCTTGGGAAGGAAGCAGTTTTTCAAGCTGTCTGACAATCCAGCCCTTGACACTATCCCACCAGCTTTGCAGGAAACCCTTCGTCTGGTTCTCATAAACCTTATATTCAGCTTTGTTTACTATTTCTTGAAGTCTTTCCTTCGCCTGATCAGCATCTAGCATTAACCATCACCTGACCTAGATTTGTGGTGTGTGATATTCCTCAATCATTTCTTTCAAGTCATCCGCATCATGCCTAATCTTTAAGTCAAAATACATAACAGCATATCCTACGGTAAAAATCAACGTTGTAAAAATACTCGCTGCATTGATAATAAGTGAAAGCAGCACGCTGTTTCCAAGAAACAGCCCAAAAGTTAATTCCAATATTGTGCTAATCATCGTCACAATCAAAGAGAAAATAATAAATAGACCAAAGAGCGCCCAAGTGCGGCCTCTCGTCAATTTCCAACTACGTGAAAGGCCCGGTGTCTCCTCCTGAAAAACGACCGACCCGAAATAAAAACTCCAGCGGGTCAGCAAAAGACCGACGCCTATACAAAAACTCCCAAAAAGCAAAATAGCCAAGATAATGCCGACAATTGGGAAAATAATAGCTCCTACAACAACAGCAATCGTGATGATGATCGTTGGGACTATAAAAAGACCAAACACAATCAATCCAAACAGAATCGTACTTCCAAGCATAGGCCAATAGCGTGAAAATGCCTGCTTAATAACGGAACCGACTGTATACTCTTCGCCTTTTCTTACATGGTCTACCACAAACATGACTGCCGCTGTGGCCACAGGTGCTATGAAAATACTAATGAGCCCCACCGATGCAATCGCTAAATCAGCTCCCAGGTTGATATCTTCTGTGTCATCAAAGCTGGAAAGGATCTGTTCATACCAGGTCCCACCCACGCCAACCTCCCGGAAAAAACTGACTCCAGAAAACAACTCGATGATCGCCTGCAATAAATAGATAGGTCCCATAAAAATAAGAAGGATTAAAAATAAGTCCTTAAAGTGCCTCTTGCTCAAACTGAAAGTATGGTCCAGAATCTGGCCAAACCCCTTCGGTCTGCTAAACCTTTCATCCATTTTCTGAAAAACCTCCTAAAAAAAGAGTCATATCGACTATTTTAACATTGTTCCTATTGAATGTATGAACTATATGATAATTTCTGGAATTTTTCTCGAAAGTCCCTCTCGATTATTATCTTCCGTATTCCAGAACCTACTCAATTGAAAATATCACTTTACATAAGAAGCAATTTTATTGCTTAATGAAGGCTGGGGCTGCAATTTAATTTATATTGTATGTTTAACAAAGAAGGAAAAGAGCTTTAACATCCCTTTGTACGGGGCTCCCACTTCAAGCATCCGCACTTTGTGGTGCAGGCGTCTGACCGCACCCATTAACTTTTGCCTTACTTGTACTTCCTGTACAGCAAATCTAGACAGGTTTAATTTTCATTCCAATAATATATAAAAAACGCTGGCTGTTCCTTCACAACCAACGTTTTTTTCTAGGCTTTTTTTGGAAAAATAAAATACGTTACTGTTATAACCGCATCAATGATGAGAATAAGTGTCCAGATACCAGTAATCTTTCCAATTGTCGGATCAGTAAACCAGCCTTTTTCAATGAGATATCCGAGCATATCCCCGAAATCGTTCAACTTTAACAGCTCATTCGGACTGCGAAAATCACTGAAAAAGCTTAAAACAACCAACACAGCAGTATACATCAATGCATGAAGCGCGAATTCTTTCCCTTGCTTGACTGCATAATCCAAGCCATATAATTTTTTCTCTTTTTCCTCTTCAACAGGAGGCTCACCTTTCCACTTTCGGATATTTCTTTTCATCCATTGGTCAAGCTTCCTCATATCATTTCTTCCGAATGTCAAAGCATATAGTAAAAATAAAACAATGATGACCTGAAATGTATCAAAAGTGCCAGTGTCTCTATAATCCATGATGCCAAGCACAAGAAGCCAGGCATCGCTGGCAAGCCAAAGGAAAATAAAGTATTTGCTGAGCTTTTCCAGACCGAATGCATATCTGACAATAAAGAAGCCCAGAAGACTTACCCAAAATATAACTTCTCCCAAGATAAGAAATACCCATTTATATTGAAGGATAAATTCAATCATGAATGTTCCCCCCATTTTCATAAATTGCAAATGCTTGATCTAAAAAACGCAATAGTTTTTCATTTAAAGGGTACCATCCCAGCTGCGAGGATTTTTCGGGTGATTTTCGCACTTCCCATAATTGTTCTTGAAGCTGTTCGTCATTACCGTATAGCGATTCAGATTTCATCCAAATCTTCTTCACAATAGTTTGAACCTCTTTAGAGTTCGGGGGCTGGTCCATCATGTCTTGAAGCGCTTTTAGGAGGTCTATCCATTCCTTTGTCTCTTTGTTATCGTCATTTATATTGGGAAGCTTCTTAGTTACTTCGTCCACCTTTTCTCCAAACCATTGCTTGGAGTATTTCCTCATCTCCATTTGACCCGTTTGCTGGTGCTGAAGCATTTGTAAAATAAGCTCCCAATTTAGTCTTCCTTCAATGGAATGGCTATGAAGAAGTCCCACTAGGTCCCTTTCCATTTCTTCAAGAAGTTTCTGTTCTGAACGGATGAGGTTGAGCTGATTTTTTATATGATCGACCGGGTCCAAATCATTATTTTCAATCAACTGCTTAATATCCTTTAAAGAAAAGCCGAGCTTTTTCAGGAATTGGATCTGTTGAAGTTTAAAAATATCTTCTTTTCTGTATGTGCGGTGGCCGCCTTCTGTTACTCCCAAAGGGTTCAATAAATTAATTGAATCATAGTATCGCAAAGTCCTGGGAGTTACATTGGCTTTTTTCGATAATTCGCTGATGGTGATCATATCATGCACCTCACTTCGTTTCTAACACCAGTATACAAGTTGACGTTGCGTCAACTTCAAGCTAAATTAACATGTTCAAAAAGGTTAATATAGCGAATTTTTTATGGGTTGCGATAGTTGCAGACAAATGTGTTTCAAAAGAAGATCTTCAAAAAATGAAAAAAGCAAGTCAACAAGGATCAATACATTTTTAGAAATAAGGTTGTTCCATTCTGATGTCATTCATACTTATTATAAATGAAACAGAAGAAAGCGGTGAGATTCTCATGTACTATCCACTTCCATACAAAACAGCTAAAACTAGACCATATGTCATCAAGGTCTCCGGTGAAGGGAAAATTTCTGTCGATCCGGACATGGCCGTAATCAGGCTTGGAGTCTCTACGGAAAGTTTAACCTTAACCAAGGCTCAAGAGGAAAATGCAAGAACCATTTTGGGCATCGAGACAGCTTTTTCCAAGCAGGAATACCTGAAAATGCGATCAAGACTGACGATTATTCCATCTATCCACAATATGATTATGTCGACGGACAACAGTTTTTCAGAAACTATAAAATCGACCATATGCTTTTAGTTAAGGTCATGGAGATGAATCAGACGGGACCGATTGTCGATATGGCTGTAAGAAATGGGGCCAACATCGTTTCAGGAGTCACCTTTGAAGCAGCCCAGAATGATCAATTTTACAAGCAGGCATTATCCCTAGCAGTTTTGAATGCCCGCCAAAAAGCGGAAACCATTGCCGGGACATTAAATGCACAGTTATCTAAAGTGCCTTTGACGATTGTCGAGATTACTGACCGCGAAACGATGCCTTATCAGACAAAAATGTTTGCCATGAACAAAGCGGCCACATCATTTCATCCGGGGACACTTGAGGTTATAAGCCGAGTGCAGGCAACATTCTCCTATGTTTCTATGTAAACGTTATCCCTAAATATTTTGAAAACTTCTGTATTATTTTCAATATCTTCATGTTATAATATAGAAATGTTTATACAAAAGCGGAGGTAGAATGACGCCATGAATACAACAGAGGAAAAGACAAAAACTTTGAATTTGGAAGATATTCTCATTTCGTATCAATTTTTAAAAGATGTAGTGGCACATACACCTTTGCAAAAAAATGACCGGTTATCTGAGCAATATGATTGCCAGGTGTATGTGAAAAGAGAGGATTTGCAACACGTCCGCTCCTTTAAGCTGCGTGGTGCCTACTATAAAATAAAAACAATTGAGCGTGAGGCAAGGGAAAAAGGAGTTGTCTGTGCCAGTGCGGGAAATCACGCACAGGGGGTTGCATACGCCTGTGCCAATCTTGGAATTCAGGGAACTATCTTCATGCCGCAAACAACGCCAAAACAAAAAATCAACCAAGTGAAAATGTTTGGACGTGACTATATAGAAGTCATTCTGACAGGAGATACCTTCGATGAAAGTTCCACTGAAGCAAATGCCTATGCAGAAGAAGAAGGCCGTATCTTCATCCATCCATTTGACGACCTTGATATCATTGCTGGACAAGGAACAGTGGCAGTCGAAATAATGAATGATATCCACGAGCCAGTCGATTTTGTCTTCGGAAGTGTCGGTGGCGGTGGATTAATGGCTGGCCTAAGCACTTATGTAAAAAATGTATCCCCTCATACAAAAATGATCGGTGTTGAACCGAACGGGGCTTTAAGCATGAAAACGGCTTTGGAAAACAACGCCGTGACCACGCTTCCTTCTATTGATAAATTTGTAGACGGGGCTGCTGTCCAATGCGTTGGCCAAAGAACATTTGAATTGTCCAAGAAATATGTTGATGACATTGTAGCTGTTCCTGAAGGAAAAGTATGTACAACCATTCTGAATCTCTATAATCAGCATGCTATTATCGCAGAGCCCGCAGGTGCTCTTCCGATTGCAGCCTTGGATTTTTATAAAGATCAAATCAAAGGTAAGACCGTTGTGTGCGTCATCAGCGGCGGCAATAACGATATAAGCAGAATGCAGGAAATCAAAGAGAAATCCCTGATGTATGAAGGCCTGCTCTACTATTTCATCGTGAACTTTCCGCAGCGTGCAGGTGCACTCCGGGAATTCCTTGATGAAGTTCTTGGACCTGATGACGATATTGTTACATTTGAATACACGAAGAAAAACAACAGAGAAAGAGGCCCGAGTCTTGTCGGTATTGAACTTAAACGCCGTGAAGATTATGCTGGGCTGATTGAGCGGATGCAACAAAGAAATATTTCCTATACAGAAGTCAATAAAGACAGTATGCTATTCCACTTATTGATCTAAAAATAAACCAGTCTGAGAAACATATTTCTCAGACTGGTTTTTCATTTGCAGGATTCCCTCCTGTCTTTGGACTTTTTCAAGGCCTTACAGAAGTAGGAAACTTCTGCTGAATGAAGTTAAAAAACCCCCTCACTATTCGACTCTCATTGCAATCGAATAGAATGCCCTAAGGTTTGTCTTTGACAGGTTTTCCGGGTAAGCCAGGCCTTCACCTAGTCAAGATAAATTCTTGAAGGATTGCCCAAAGCCTTAATATGAGTCAGTTTCGCGCCCCTTTTCCTCAGCCATTTCAGGCGCTTGTTCCCCATCTTTATTTCCAAGAGGATGCATGCTGGAGCCTTCCGTGCTTGCATTTTTTATTCCTTCTCTCAGACGGCGTCCATATTCTTCATCTGCTTCCTCAGCCAAAGTGATCATTTTTTTCTGGATTCGCTGATCACATTTAGACAGGTCATTCACAAGGTTCGTAATTAGTTCATCTTTTTCCCAATCCTCAAAGCTGCGATATGTGTCTCCTGCCTGCTTAGTATTATCATTTCTGTCAATTGATTCCCTTACAAGATGTCCCTCAATTTTAGGCGTGTATTCTTTTCCCGGTTGCTCCGCTTCCTTCAATCCCCCAAGAATGGACGGCTCATAATTAATATGCGGATTTTGCCCAGGCGCGCGATCCACTTTATATTGCATTTGGCCGCCAGTTTGATTGGTACCTACTCTCTTTTTCGGCGAATTGATTGGCAGCTGAAGATAGTTAGGCCCAACCCTGTGCCTTTGTGTGTCCGAATAAGAGAAGGTCCGTCCTTGAAGCATTTTATCATCCGAAAAATCAAGCCCATCTACAAGTACTCCTGTTCCAAAAGCAGCCTGTTCCACTTCATTGAAATAGTCTTCTGGATTTTTATTCAGAACCATTTTGCCTACAGGCAGCCATGGGAACTGATCCTTCGGCCAAATCTTTGTGTCATCGAGCGGGTCGAAGTCAAGCTCTGGATGCTCCTCGTCACTCAAAATCTGTACAAAAAGCTCCCATTCAGGATAGTCTCCGCGCTCAATCGCTTCGTACAAATCCTGTGTGGCGTGATTGAAGTTTTTTGCTTGTATTTCCTCAGCCTCTTTTTGAGTCAGATTTTTAATACCTTGCTTCGGTTCCCAATGATATTTTACCAGAACGGCTTCTCCATCACGATTTACCCATTTGTAAGTATTGACCCCTGAACCTTGCATGTGCCGGTAATTGGCCGGTATTCCCCATGGGGAATATAGAAAAGTCACCATATGAAATGACTCTGGGGAATTTGCGCAAAAATCGAAAAAGCGTTCACTATCTTGTATATTGGTAATCGGATCCGGTTTAAAGGCATGGATCATATCAGGAAATTTAATGGCATCCCTAATAAAAAAGATCTTTAAATTGTTTCCTACCAAGTCCCAGTTACCATCCTCCGTATAAAACTTAACCGCAAAACCACGTGGATCCCGGAGGGTTTCTGGTGAATGCCCGCCATGGATCACGCTTGAAAAGCGGACGAAAACCGGGGTGCGTTTTCCTTGTTCCTGAAAAACTTTTGCCCTTGTATATTTTGAAACGGGTTCATCTCCCGCTTTTCCGTAAGCCTCGAAATAGCCGTGTGCTCCTGCCCCTCTTGCATGCACTACACGCTCCGGAATTCGTTCCCGATCAAAATGGCTGATTTTTTCAATGAAATCATAGTTCTCTAAAGTTGCGGGCCCTCTGTTACCAACCGTTCTTAGATTTTGATTGTTGGTGACTGGATGACCCTGTCTATTTGTAAGAGTCATATCGCCTTCTTGATTAGATTTCTTGTCCATTGATTCCTTATTTTTGTCCATCATGGATGACACTCCTCCCAAAATTTATGTATTTCCTTACAGCGATGTTCGAGTTTAATATTCCCGCTTTGTTCCAGTTAATCCATCAATGAGGAATTTTCCCTTTTCTCGAAAAGTGACTGTTTTTTTGGAAGACAGTGTTTTTTCAAGCCTTTAATCACTTTTTATGACTAAGCTTTTGCCACTGCACTTTTTAGAGTACCTTTCAGCTCTGTTCGTGACAGACTTTTAGCCAATCGCCCTTTTCAGGCCTGTTTATAAAAGGACAATATTTTCACGTTCTTGCCACCCCATTCTCCTTTCCATAAAATAGTCTTAGAAAGTGAGGAACATAATGAAAAATATTTATAGTGATATTATTCAATTCCGCGGTTCCCATTACGATTTTGGTTTTATGCAGGGACAGATTTTAAAGAATTCCCTTACTGTAAAAAACAGGGAAAATCAATGGAAGGTGCGCAGGCCTCGATTCAAAATCAATGCTGCTGAGGTGAAAGAGGCGATAACTCCGATTGCACCAGGGGTTTGGGAAGAAATCCTTGGGTTGCAGGAGGCTCTGGAATGGCCCTTGGAACGCGCTCTAACTGAATTCGGCGGATACCGGCTGGAAATTCCCCGGTCAGGTTGCTCCATTTTAACTGGTGATGGCTATATCATCCGAAATTACGACTATCATCCGAAAACTTATGAAGGACGATATGTATTCTTCCAGCCAGCCAAAAATGGTTATGCGACGGTGGGGCCCAGTCAAAGAATTACCGGGCGTTCGGATGGTTTGAACGAGAAAGGGCTCGCCATGGGTTACAATTTTATGAACCGAAAAAGCCCTAAGAATGGCTTCATTTGTGGAATGATTGGAAGGCTTGTTTTGGAGACTTGTGCCAATGTAAAGGATGCTGTCTCATTGTTAAAAGAAATTCCACATCGGCATTCGTTCAGCTATATTGTGTATGACCCAAGCGGGGAGACTTATATTGTTGAAGCGACACCAAGAGAGATCACCGTAAGACAATCAAATGCATGCACGAATCACTTTGAAAAGTTAAAACACGAAAATCGCCATCATCTTGCAGATTCGGAGCGCAGACTTGAAGCGATTCGAATGAATTCTGTTTCAGACGCGCACGAAGCTTTCCGTCTATTCAACGATACAGATAGAGGTGTTTTTTCGGGTTTATACAGCAGCTGGGCTGGAACAATCCATACCTCCGCATACTTTCCAAAAGAGATGCATACATGGATGGCACTGGGTGGAAATCAAGAACCGATAAAGTTTAATTTTGGAGAATGGCTGAAAGGAAAGGAATTAAGCGTAAAAAGGATAACAGGTGAAGTAGATACAGATATTCCTTTCGTACATATGGATGAGAATGCCGACTGGTTTAAAAGGTAGAGCCCCCTAATGAATAGGGGGTTCCAGCCTGATAATGGACGAAGAAAGCGAATGTATATAATGGAACACTGCCTCATTCTTCTCCATTATCTAAAATTGTTTTGGCAATCTTACGATCCAACTCCTCAAATTTATAATAGGAAATGGTCTCATATAATTCTTTTCTCGTTTGCATAGAGGATAACCCTTCCTTTTGTGAACCTTGCTCTTTAATAAGCTGGAACACTCTTTCATATGCTTTCGCAGCAACTCGAAGGGAAGTCACTGGATAGATGACTAGCTTCACACCCATGCTGGCGAACTCTTCTGCGGTATAGTAAGGTGTTTTCCCGAATTCCGTCATGTTTGCCAACAAAGGAACCTTGAGCTTTTCAGAGAATAATTGAAACTCTTCTCTGGATTGAAGCGCCTCAGGGAAGATTACTTCCGCCCCTGCTTCAACATACGCAAGTGCGCGTTCTATTGCAGCATCCAAGCCTTCTACAGCACGAGCATCTGTCCGGGCCACCATTACCAGGGACGGAGCAGTCTCTTTCACAGCCTGAATCTTTTGGACCATATCTTCCGTTGAAACGAGTTGTTTACCATTTAAATGTCCGCATTTCTTTGGTAGCTGCTGATCCTCCATTTGGACAGCCGCCACATTGGCTTCTACCATTTCTCTAGCGGTTCGGGCAGCATTTAAAACTCCCCCAAACCCCGTATCAATATCTACAAGCAACGGCAAATTCGTAGCGCGGACAAGATCCCTCGCTCGATCTGCCACTTCTGTTGAAGTGACAATACCCAAATCAGGCAGTCCCCTACTTGCGGTGTAAGCCGCTCCCGATAAATAAAGTGATGAAAATCCTGCTTCCTTCGCCGTTAGAGCAGCCATTGCATCATGGGCACCCGGAACTTGTGTCACATCTGCTGCTAATAGCTTGCGAAACTTGTCAGCAAGTTCGCTTTGCGTCATTGGTTGATCAACAATCCAAGCCATTTATCAGCCCTCCCATTATAAGAACAATTCCAGAAATTGCTTAACATGCATTTGCTCAAGCTTTTCTTTATCAAAACATTCTTCCTCAATTTTTTCTGATTGCTTATTTGTGAAATGTGCCCTCAGATTATTTGAAAACTTTTTCTTAATAAGCGGAATAGCTTCTTCCCTGCGGAATCGGTGTCCCAAAGGATACTCACATTCAACATTTTCTGTCGAAGTTCCATCCATAAAATGGACCTGTACAGCATTGGCGATTGAGCGCTTGCTCGGATCTAGGTAATCAATACTATACTGTTTGTTTTCAATGACTTCCATCTTGTCACGCAAACGGTCAATCCTTTCATCCACCGCTGTTTCCTTTTCATAATATTCCGCCCGTATATCCCCCTTAATCAAACCGATTGCCGTAATATACTGAAGACTATGATCTCGGTCAGCCGGATTATGGAGCGGTCCCTTTTTATCGATGATTCGAATAGCTGATTCATGTGTAGTAATGGTGATCCTATCAATTTCATCCAACCGATCCTTGATTTGCGGATGAAGCTTGACTGCGCACTCCGCGGCAGTTTGTGCGTGAAACTCTGCCGGATAAGCTACTTTGAACAATACATTTTCCATTACATAGGAGTCAAGAGGCCGCGCAAGCTTTAATTCTTGCTTTTTAAATAGGACATCCTGAAAACCCCAGCCCGGCGCAGAAAGTGCCTGTGGATAGCCCATCTCTCCTTTAACGGCCATCATTGCCAAAAGAACGCCTCTGCTTGTCGCATCTCCGGCAGCCCATGACTTCCGAGAGCCTGTATTCGGGGCGTGACGGTACGTTCTAAGACTACTATTGTCAATCCATGCATTGGAAAGCGCATTGATGATCTCCTCACGCCCTCCTCCAAGCATCTTTGTCACAACAGCGGTTGTGGCAACTTTAACAAACAGCACATGATCCAGTCCAACCCGGTTCAAACTGTTCTCTAATGCGAGAACCCCTTGAATTTCATGCGCTTTAATCATCATTTCCAGCACATCCCGAACGGCCAATGGTTCTTTCCCTTCTTCAAGGCGCACTTGACTAACATAGTCAGCCACTGCCAATATTCCACCCAGATTATCTGAAGGATGCCCCCACTCAGCCGCCAACCACGTATCATTGTAATCAAGCCAGCGAATCATGCATCCAATATTAAATGCCCCGCGTACCGGATCAAGCACGTATGATGTTCCCGGTACCCGGCTTCCTTTAGGAACCGTCGTACCCGGCACAAGCGGTCCTAGCAGCTTTGTGCATTCTGGGTATCGCAACGCAAGTATTCCACAACCCAATGTGTCAAGCAGTACATAATGCGCTGTCTTGAAAGCTTCATTACTAGTAATCTTCCAATCCAGTACATAATCAGCAATATCCTCTAATAAATGATCTACATTTGTAGGGCGCTCATTCGTTTTGATCACATCAATCTTCCTTTCTATCCTTCATTCCTGTAGAATTAAGAAGCTCATGTTCACTTTAATAAGGACTCTATAAGTTGAACGAAAGATTTGAGGTTTATCCAGATCAAATTTAAACATGTGCAACAGTATTTCAATTCTGGATAGTATTTTTGGATTTCAGACAGTATTATCCGGATTCAGACAATATGTTTTTGGAACCATGTGCCACAGTTACAAGGAAGAACTCTAATTCAACCTATAAAGACCACCGATACTTTTTCCTCTCCGTCAGTTGCACTATAAGCATTGGACGATCTCTGTCCAGAAACAAGGCAATATTACTTCCGTTTCTCCCCCACACTGTCCTCCAATCCGAAAATTTCAATTTTCACGTTCAAGTAGGCCTTCTCAAGATTTTGTAAATAAGCCTCCCGTTCAAACTGTCTTTCTGCTGTTTTCATTATTTTCGTTTTTAATTGTGTGTATTGATCTTGAATAGAGCAAGACGAAGACAAACCAAAATTGTTCATGATGCCTGCTTTTAAAGAATTGGTAAAGTAATCTACTGATCCAAACAAAATAAACTCCTTTCAATAACACAAGCGCAAGCCTTGCTCAGCGCGGGCAAACAAGGTTTTTTTTATAATTTCCCTTCAACCAAAAAAGCAACTTCATACAGAAGTTGCTAAGGGACGAATGGATACATAAATAAACATGTTAAAATACATGCTTTAGCATTTTCGCACTTAACACCTCCCATCTCGCGTAGGTATTGATGTTTGCTGAAACAGGCAGGTCTCCTGGCTTATGATCATCGCTTTTCAAACCTTCCCATTTTCAAATAAATGAAAACAGTGGCTTCCTTTTGAATCGCTCCCAAATACAGTTGCGCAGACAGCGTCGGAATCAAACCGAACTTCCCTATTAAGCAAATAAAACATTTTATCTGCACCTATTTCTATCTATTCAGTTTTCATATATTAAGCATATCAAATGTTTTATCAAACTACCAGAAATATCAGATCATTTCTCCTTTTCCCACTGATTATCACCGAACTCATAAGCCGTATACAAAAAAATTAGCCGCATGAAATCATTTGATCTCATGCGGCTTTCTTTTCACAATCTATACTTGTTCCAGCCTCTTTGACTTATTCATATCTTAACGCATCAATCGGGCTAAGCTTGGACGCTTTATTTGCTGGAAGAATCCCAAAGATGATCCCGATAAACGCTGAGAAACCAACTCCTATCAGCACAACCAATGGACTGATTGGAGCAGTGATCGGCGCAAATATCGTGATAAGCAACGCTCCTAATGCTGCCAAGCCGATTCCAATCAATCCGCCCAATGAGGTTAATGTGACTGATTCAATAAGAAATTGAAGCAATATTTTTCCCCTCGTTGCCCCAAGAGCCTTGCGGAGACCAATTTCCCTTGTTCTCTCCGTGACAGATACGAGCATAATATTCATGACCCCAATTCCGCCAACCAATAGGGAAATAGCAGCAATACTTCCGATGAATAATGTCATCATGTTAACGTATGTTTCGATTTCCTCCATAAATTCAGACAGATTCGGGATATTATAAATACCGTCTTCTAAATTTTTGTGCTCTGTCAGTGCATTGGCCGCGTCCATCCCGATATCAGAAAGCATTTCAGGATCGTCAACGATGATAGCCAGCTGTTCTATTTCATTGTTTCCAAACATCATGGAGACGACAGTCCTCGGCATGACCATCTCACCATCTTCATTCCAGCGATACATCTCAGGAACGGGAGATTCATAAACACCAACAATTTTGTAGGGATTTCCGTCTAACTCTATGATTTCCCCAATTACATCATCCGACCCTTTAAAAAATTTGTCTCTCGCGACCTTATCGATCATAACAACGCGGTTCATAGCGTCGTTATCTTTATCATTCAGCGGACGCCCCTCCACTGTTTGAATATTTTGGGCGGTAAAATATACACCGTCAACCCCTGTAATTTCCATCTCTGCCGTTTTGTCATTGATCATGGAAGTCCCGAATCCCTGATTAGTGGCCAATATAGATTTGACTCCCGGTACTTCTTTCAAAACCTCCAAGTCCATTGAGGTCAGCTCAGGGGGTTCTTCCCATTCCATCTCTTCATCTTCCGTCTCCATTGGTTCATATATGAGGTCTATCGCATTTTTATCCGTACTAAACATCTCATCCATCATTTCTTTTTTCGCACCTTGTCCTATTGCCACTATGACAATAACAGCCGCGACTCCAATGATGATTCCAAGCATTGTTAAAACTGACCGGATTTTATGATTCCATATGGACGACAGAGCAATCTTGAAGCTTTCCCACAAATTCATGGTCTCGTCCTCCGGTCATCAATGATTTTTCCATCCCTTAAAGTTATGATTCTGTTTGTATAGGCTGCGATTTCCTCTTCATGGGTAACGATGATGACAGTTTTTCCTTCCTTGTTCAGTTGAACAAACAGTTCCATGATTTGGGCGCTCGTTTTTGAATCAAGGGCACCTGTAGGCTCATCTGCCAAAATAAGAGTCGGATTGTTCACAAGAGCCCGCGCAATGGCAACCCTTTGCTTTTGTCCTCCCGAAAGCTGGTTGGGCAAATGCTTCACGCGGTCTCCCAACCCAACCTTTTCCAGCATCTGCTTGGCCCTTTCCGCTCTTTCCCGTTTGGACATACCTGCATAAATTAACGGAGCTTCCACATTTTTCTGCGCATTCAGCCTCGGCAGCAAAAAGAATTGCTGGAATACAAACCCGATATGTTCGTTCCGCAGTTTTGCCAAATGCTTTTCTTTCGCAGAAATGATATTTTCTCCATTCAGTTCAAATATACCTTCTGTGGGATAATCCAAAAAACCAATGATATTCATCAGTGTTGATTTTCCTGATCCCGATGGGCCCATAATGGCAATAAACTCACCATCTTCAACCTCCAAATCAATGCCATGCAACACCGGAACCTGGAGTGACCCATTTCCATAAACTTTCGTAATCTCACTCAATTTCATCAAAGGTGGTCACTTCCATTCCATCGTGCAAGCCTTCGTGAGGAGCTATGACAACGAGCTCGTCTTTTTCAAGTCCTTTTTTGACCTCGATAAATTCGTCATTTGATGTTCCAGTCTCAATTTCGCGCATTTCCAATTTTCCATCTTTCAGTACAAAAACCGTATTGCTATCCTCTTCCTCCAAAATGGCAGCATGAGGGACGGCCATTTTTTTGCCATCTCCGTCTATTTTAATCTCCAATGAAACATGGAATCCCTGACGCAGTTTGGATGTGTCATCTGTAATGGCGACCTTAAATGGATACATAGTGACTCCGCCACCGCCGCCACCATCGGAATACTCCTCATCCCCGCCTTCTTCATTCGGAAATTGGGAAACAGATTCGATGACACCTTTCCATTCTTTATCTTTATAAACTTTTGGACGAATAATTACTTTCTGCTTTTCCTTGATTCTTACAGCGTCAAACTCGCTCATTGTGCCAATGACCTTAAATGGCTGACTTGAGATGATATGTACAGCTGGGTTTGTTTCCCCACCTTCAGTGCTCACAGCATTTCTGTCAACTTTGACAACAATTCCATCAATCTTACTTGTGACGGTCATTTCTTTGATTTGGGTATCTATATCATTGATCTGCTCTTGAGCAGATTCAATTTCTGATTTTGTACTTTCATGCTGAGTTTCCAATTCAAGCTTTTCGCTCGTCAAAGAATTCACATCTTCTGTTGCAGCTTCGTCGTCATCCTCACCATCCCCAGATGGAGTCGGACTATTTTTCGCCTTCGTAATTCGCTTGTCCATTTCTGCTATCTGGTTAATCTCCGTCTGGGAGCGCTTTTGCACCAAATCCCTTTCTCTAACGGCTTTATTATATTCTGACTGCAATTTGGAAGAATCATAGACAAACAGAGGGTCTCCGGCCTTCACCTTTTGGTTTTCCTTTACTTTGAATTCCGTAACCTCTCCTTTTTCTGCATCCAAATACACTTTTTGCTCATCTTCCGGAACAATTTTTCCCGTTACTAAAATACTTTCACTTAGTTCCTGCTCTGACACCTTTTGCACGAGAAGAGATTCCTCATCATCTGCTACTGCCATTTTTCCTGCCTGTGCTCTAATCACCAATGTGACCACAAGCGCCAATACCAACACCCCGACAATAGATCCTGCCCATATCCAGGCTTTCTTTTTCACAATATATCCCCCTAGTAAATGATGGCGGAATTCCCCTATTTTTGTATTTACTGGGAAACTCCATAAATAGTGACATTAATAACAACGTATTTACATATCAAAAAGATTCAAAACCTATTCATTTTCGATAAAAAATCCCCCCATATCTATTAGACGATGCACTCTGAACAAGATACTACATAAAATGCAACTTTTTTTGAATATATAACAATAATATTACAAAATGTTTAAAAACTGAAATATAGGTTAAAAGAAATATATATATTTCAGAAGAAACTGATAGTAAAAATACGGAAACATATAGCTTTTGCCACTATTTTTAGTATAAACTTTTTGGGGGTCACTATGTCCATTTCAGAAGAAAATCAACTCTTCCTAAGAGAATTGCGTCGTTTGCTTGATGACTATGAGCGCTCTCCTCGCAATAAAAAAAATGCTATTATGGAAGATATCTTGTTACTCACGCAAGCACTCTATACAAATAGTGATCAAAACTTTCATAGAATCCCAGGTATTCCCTTTCTTTAACAGGCTTTTAACTTGCAAGCCCGACCGCCTGATAAATACAACCAGTTGATTCCTTTTTTTCTGGCGCCTATAATTTATGTACTCAACTTTCGCAGAGAGAAATTGGCAAATAAGCCTTGATGTAGTTGGGAAGGCCAGAGAACCACTGCTCAAGTT
>NZ_JACSPV010000114.1 GCF_014836955.1 Bacillus norwichensis | reverse complement strand
CAAAATCCTGAAATTGTGGATCAATATTTGCCCTGGTCTAAAAACATTCAGGCCACTTGCGCCAAACTATGATAATAGCCGCCCATTCTTTGAAGAAAAACAAGAATAGACGGCTACTTGGCATGGGCACCGAAAAAGTGCACTTATTTTATTTATAATTCGGGCTTACGTTCTAATGGTAAGAAGTTATCATATTTGAGAGAGTAAATGCTTGTATTATAGGACAAATTATTTTTTAAAATTCATGATTCATTTCCTCCTTTATTGTGCAACTGAGCAAGTACATTTTTTAACTTCTCAGGTATTGGCAAACCTAATCGTGAAGCATTTTCTAGCATAGAAATACCTTCATTTGAACAGTAAAATCAAAACCACCCGTGTGAAAGAACTGGTGGTTTGCTCTGCGGCTGAAAGCCTTTGTTGCTGCCAGCCCTGAAAGGGCACTGAAAAGTTCGCCAACCGCACTACTCTTCCGGCTAACCCTAAAAGGGTTCCCCTATCT
>NZ_JACSPV010000113.1 GCF_014836955.1 Bacillus norwichensis | reverse complement strand
CTCTGGAAGCACATGATCAGTAATATCCGATATCATTTCGTGGGAAACAGAAAAACCATAGATCTCTTCAATCGTTGTAGAAATATCCCGTTGTGACATCCCACGTGCATACATGGAAATCACCTTATTTTCAATGGCGGACACGTCTTTTTTGCGCTTTGGTATCAATTGAGGATCAAAGGAGCCATCCCGATCACGCGGCACCTTAACGTCCACTTCTCCAGCGCTTGTCTTTAAGGTTTTCTTGCCATAACCATTACGCCTGTTGTCTGTTTCCTTTTCATTTTTGTCATTGGATTCATAGCCCAGATGGTTATCCATTTCACCTTTTAACATGGCCTCAAACATGGGACCGAATATATCTTTCAGTGCATTCTGCATATCTTCAACAGTTTTTGGTTGGTAGTTTTCTAGGATCTGATTCGCTAATTCAACCGATTTCTCTTCTCGTTTAGATTTAGCCATTAGAATTACCTCCCATTCATTTATTTTATTCTACCAATAAAAAAACTTAACCGCGAAGCAAGAGCCGTACGCTCTCTCACTTACACGGTTAAGTTTACACTCCC
>NZ_JACSPV010000112.1 GCF_014836955.1 Bacillus norwichensis | reverse complement strand
TCCACGCTTGATCGCCTGAAAAAAGAAGGCAAGGTGAAGCTTGGTGTAGCAAATGAAAAACCGTATGGCTATAAAACATCTGACGGGAATGTGACAGGCGTTGCACCTGAAATCACCAAAGCGGTTTTCAAGGAGATGGGGATCGACACTGTCGAAGGGGAAGTGACGGAATTTGGCTCTTTGATCCCGGCATTGCAAGCGGGACGCTTTGATGTTATTACGGCTGGGATGGACATCCGACCTGAACGTTGTGCAGAAGCGGCATTTGGCGACGTGGAGATCCGCTATGGGGAAGGCATGGCTGTTCAGAAAGGGAATCCGAAGAAATTGCACAGTTATGAAGACATCGCCAAAAATCCAGATTTGAAAGTGTCCATCATGGCGGGAGCGAATCAGCATGAGTTCCTGAAAGAGCTTGGAGTTAAAGATAATCAGATTGAAACGGCGGACAGTATTTCCTCTAACATTGCAGCGGTAAGCTCTGGCCGTGTAGATGCAACGGTAATGACGGAGGCGACACTTAGAGAAGCAGTGGAATCAGCAGACCAGTCCAAAGTGGAAGAGGCTAAGCCGTTTACACAGCCGGAGATTGACGGGAAAAGTGTTATGAGCTACGGAGCTGCTGTGTTTAGGAAAGAGGATAATGAACTCAGGGAAGCGTATAA
>NZ_JACSPV010000111.1 GCF_014836955.1 Bacillus norwichensis | reverse complement strand
TTTTTTGGATAAATGAAAACCATACGCTAGGCGTATGGTTCAGGAGAGCTTATAGCGATGTATTAAAAAAGGCTCCCTCATGGTGTTAAAATAAATTTTGGTTCGCCAACCAAATTTATACACCAAGGAAGGACCCATAATGTCTTCCGACAAAAACAGTCTAGCACATACAAAATGGAATTGTAAGTATCACATCGTCTTTGCACCGAAATATAGAAGGCAAATCATTTAAGGAAAACTAAAACAAGATATAGGACAAATATTACGGAAATTGTGTGAAAGAAAAGGCGTAGAAATTCTAGAAGCTACAGCATGTAAAGACCATATTCATATGTTGGTTAGTATTCCGCCGAAAATAAGTGTATCTTCTTTTGTGGGATATCTAAAGGGAAAAAGCAGTTTGATGATTTTTGATCGGCATGCCAATTTAAAATATCGGTATGGAAATAGGAAATTTTGGTGTAAAGGATTTTATGTGGATACAGTAGGAAGAAATAAGAAAGTAATTGAAGAGTACATTCGAAATCAAATACAAGATGATATAGTGGCAGAACAATTAAGCATGGCGGAATTTATCGATCCATTTACAGGTGAAGAAGTAAAGAGAAAAAATAAAAAGAGATAGGGGAACCCTTTTAGGGTTAGCCGGAAGAGTAGTGCGGTTGGCGAACTTTTCAGTGCCCTTTCAGGGCTGGC
>NZ_JACSPV010000110.1 GCF_014836955.1 Bacillus norwichensis | reverse complement strand
CGAAGTGGCTAAACGCGGCGGACTGTAAATCCGCTCCCTCCGGGTTCGGCGGTTCGAATCCGTCCCCCACCACCATTCTACAGGGGCATAGTTTAACGGTAGAACAGAGGTCTCCAAAACCTCTAGTGTGGGTTCGATTCCTACTGCCCCTGCCAATCACGGCGGCTATGGCGAAGTGGTTAACGCATCGGATTGTGGCTCCGACATCGTGGGTTCGATTCCCACTAGTCGCCCCATTACATATATAGTATAATGAAGATATATTAATGGGCTATAGCCAAGTGGTAAGGCAACGGACTTTGACTCCGTCATTCGTTGGTTCGAATCCAGCTAGCCCAGTATGCGGAAGTAGTTCAGTGGTAGAACACCACCTTGCCAAGGTGGGGGTCGCGGGTTCGAACCCCGTCTTCCGCTCCAAAATTGGCGGCATAGCCAAGTGGTAAGGCACGGGTCTGCAACACCCTTACCACCGGTTCGAATCCGGTTGCCGCCTCCATTTTATATCATGCCTGAGTGGTGGAACTGGCATACACGTTGGACTCAAAATCCAATGCCCTCACGGGCTTGTGGGTTCGAATCCCACCTCAGGTATACTAAAAGAAAACAGACGCGACCAATTGGTCCGTCTGTTTTTATTTTCATTTTTTCTATATCAATAGGTTCTATACTGAATGTGGTGGTCTCCCTTACTGCTAAGCAGTTGGGAGCACATCTGAAAAAACAAAAAAATACAC
>NZ_JACSPV010000010.1 GCF_014836955.1 Bacillus norwichensis | reverse complement strand
TTCGAACCGCCGTATACCGAACGGTATGTACGAGTGGTGTGAGAGGACGGGAGTTAATCACTCCCTCCTACTCGATTGCAAAATTCTCATTGCCTTCATCCAATTTATTATGATCTTATAACAAAAATGGGAAAAACCAATTCAAGCGTTTTTAACGGTAGCTAACTATCATTTACTTGAACGGCAGATGAATAAAATTTTACAAACACTTGCAACAACGAAAGATAAAAACATCATCCTTGCCGTACGAGGTATTGTTGAATATATACGGGTGACTGGCTGATTCTCCTTCTAACCTACTTTCTTCTATTATATAGTAGTACTATAATAAAGAGAGAGGATAGAATTTAGAATTTCTTTATATTATCGAGGTTCAGTATCCACCCTCATAAAATAAAAACAATTATATAAACTTTTTCTGGAAAGGTTGGACCTATTAATGAGTCATGTTGTAGCCCATAAAAATATTGAAGTACGTTATGCAGAAACAGATCAGATGGGAATAGTGCATCATTCCAACTATATTGTTTGGATGGAGCTTGGAAGGACACAGCTTATAAAGGATTTGGGATTTTCCTATGCAGAAATGGAGAAAAGTGGCATTCTTGCCCCAGTATTGGATGTTCAGGTTTCCTATAAAAAACCGCTCACGTATGGTGATCATGCAATCATCGAAACTTGGATCGATTTTTATGATGGTTTTAAAGTGATCTATGGATACAATATTCTGAATGAAAGCGGCGAACTGGCCGTTATCGGATCTACAAGTCATGTTTGTGTACGGGATGAAGATTTCCGTCCAATTCGCATGAAAAAGATGTTTCCAGATTGGCACGAAGCTTATGAAAAAGCAAAGAAAAAGCAGCAATCTGAGGGCGACTGAGATGGCATTTGGTATTAAAAGAGATGAATTGAGGAAATGGAAGGCGGCTATAGATGAAGGGAACATTGCGTTTATTACTCATTTTTGGCTCGATGAACGCTGTCCAAATATGAACACTGTTACAAAGGTAGGCTGTCAGGATTTGGGACGGCTCGCAGCATGGGGTGCCGCTTATGGGTTGAAAAAGGAATGGATTCATATTAGAAAAGACGGCTATTCCCATTATGATCTTTTGGGAGAGAAACAATTTCAAATCCTTCAGGCTGAGGGAAAGCTGTATCAGCTATCTCGATTGACACAAATCAAATCAGGCAGTTCATGGTGAACTGCCTGATTTGATTACTTTTTTTCATAACTATAGATAAGGCCGTCCTTATTTTCATCTACGTCAACGATCAGGTCATGGTCCTTAAAATACCACAGATCTCCTTCTTCGATAAAAAAAGAAATCCCATCTTTTTGATGCTCGACTCCAGGATCCATTGGCTCTTCCTTATTCATTCCAAGAGAAAAACCTTCGTGAAGTGGGCTGGAGCCGCCATACCTGACAAAAAACCTCACTGAGTCACCCTTTGTTAAAAACATTTCGTCTTTAAACCACTCTACGGCATCATTAGATAAATTTATCTGCATATTTGGAATCCCCTTTTCTTAGAAACAGCCGAGTTAATTCAACAATAGAAAACAATGCTCCTAATATCAAGGAATTTGCATAAATTGATTAATCCTTTTGCTTGTTTCACTCGTTAACCCTTTTTCGTGCGCTACATCTAACGGATAGACATGATAATTTTTTGTACCCTCGCTGGCTGTAAATGTTGGATAAAAACGAATCTCTTTTAAGTTTACTCTTCTTTCACCCTGAATCAATTCCTTTTCCACCGATATCTGTGCCATACCGCCAATATCTTTATAATCGCCTTTTTGACCAGCCAAGAAATTGCCAAGGGAGTAGATGACCAATCCTGAACCTCCACCTTCTTTATTGAAAATCTCCATTTGTTGAAGAACATGCGGGTGGTGGCCAAAAATAATATCAGCACCGTTTTCTATAAACTCTTGTGCCAATGATCTTTGCTTATCGTTTGGAGTCCTGACATATTCATCTCCCCAGTGCAAGGCCAATACAATAACATCAGCCTCTGACTTTGCTTTTTGAATATCAGACAATACTCGTTCTTTATCTAAATTGCTGACCAAATAAGGTTTTTCTTTTGGAATAGGTAGACCATTAAAATGTTCAGCATAGGACAAAATGGCAAATTTGATTCCATTTTTCGTCACGATGCGAATTTTTTCTTTATCTTCAGGACTTTTAAAAATACCTGTGTACGTCAAACCTTTTTGTTCATAATAATCAATGGCGCTTAATATTCCGGCTTCGCCTTTATCAAGAGAATGGTTATTGGCACAGGTTACCATGTCTACTCCAGCACCCATAATGGCATCAATAATCTCATAAGGACTGTTAAACCTGGGGTAAGTGGATATACCAATCTTTTCCCCTCCAGGGATAGATTCCTGATTGGCTATAAGTAAATCGGGTTTTTGCAGCATTGTTTTTACAGATGACAACATAGGTGTAAAATCATAGCCTGTTTCAGTTTTGGCATCTTCATATACGCGGTCATGAATTAGGATATCCCCGATGCCAGCAATCACTGCCTCAGTTTTATAAGTTTTTTCTTGTAAAGCACTTTCTCTGGAGGTTTGATATGAAATTGTTACTTGATTTGAATCAACTCCATTCAGATTGGCTATATAAATAATAAAGCCAATCACTGTGAGAAACACTAGTACGCCTGTAATGATAATTGGTTTAGTTTTCAAAGGGATTCCCGTCCTTATCGACTAGATTTTTTAGATCCATGTCACTTTTGGCTCGGTTTTATTCCTTATTCTTTTGATGTTTGCTCTATGACGATATACGACAAATACTTCAAATGCTGTTACCACAATGATTAATGGCCAGTCTTGAAGAATGAGGCAGTAGATAAGACCCGCTATACCGGCTACCATCGATGAAAGGGATACATACTTGGATATTTTTAAAGTAAGTAAGAAGGCAACGATCAATACTACAAAAAGTAAAATGTTATATCCGAGCAAAACCCCAGCAGAAGTTGCAACTGCCTTTCCGCCTCTGAATTTTGCAAAGACAGGGAACATATGACCAACGACGGCAAATATTCCTACAAGCAATGGATGAATGTGCAGATCGAACAATAAAGGCAGAAAAATAGTGACTGTCCCTTTTAATATATCAGCTATAGTTACGGCCGCTCCTGCTTTTTTTCCAAGTGTCCGAAATGTATTAGTGGCGCCAAGATTTCCGCTGCCATGCTCCCTGATGTCAATTCCGTAAAAAAGCTTTCCTACAATCAATCCTGACGGAATGGAGCCAATTAAGTAAGATAATAAAATAACGACGAAATAAAACATGAAAATTGCCCCTTTTTGTCACTTAAAAGAAAGTAATGTATTTGCTTTTACATTGTACCATGAGAGTGAGCAAAATGATTAGAATTTATTGCAAATCCTATGGTAGTGCTTGCGTGAAAAGAAATAGTGACTTACGATAGTGTAAAGAGGACAATACAAGGAGGTTCATTATGGCAATCGAAAATCCAAGCAGGGAAGAGATGGGTAAGATTTTAAAAAAAGCAAAGCGCATCGCTGTTGTCGGCCTGAGTGATAACCCAGAACGTACATCTTACAGTATAGCCGAGGCGATGAAGCAAGCCGGATATGAAATCATTCCTGTAAATCCGAAGGTAGATGAAGTGTTTGGAATAAAGGCATTGGATTCTTTAAAGGATATCGAAGGTCATGTCGATATAGTAAATATATTCAGGCGTTCCGAAAATCTCCCAGAACACGCTAAGGAGTTCGTAGAAATTGATGCGGATGTATTTTGGGCCCAGCTTGGTGTTGAAAATGAGGAAGCATACCAGTTTTTGAAAGATAAAGGGTATACTGTCATCATGAACCGCTGTATCAAGGTCGAACATTCATTGACACGATAAAAAACAAGCGCAGCTGACGCTTGTTTTTTTGAGTAAATAAAGTATAACTTGTTATGAATGGTTTATCTTTGTCTGCTACGACGTACAGGAAGTGCTAGTGCAAGCGAAGCGACAGGATGTCGCGTTCTGAGCCTGCAAGCCAAGGCGCTTGCGCTTTTTCTGTGAAAATACATATGGCGAGCTCCTGGGAATGAGGAAATAAATTTTCATCCTGGGGTGTGAGTGTAAAAACATAGGTGTTTCTTATCACCTAACATAACAAACATCCTTTTTTTCTGCATTTGCCAAAAGGGTTCAATGAGATATACAATAAGACATGCTTTGGTAAATATGGTATAGTTATCAATACGAACAAATGTTTTGGTGGCGGTTAGGCCCTATGAAGGGAGAGCGATTATGGCTGAAAATATAATGACTGATTATAATGATGACTCTATCCAGATATTGGAGGGACTAGAGGCTGTTAGAAAGCGTCCTGGTATGTACATAGGATCAACGGATGCCCGCGGCCTGCATCATCTTGTTTATGAAATTGTTGACAACTCGGTGGACGAAGCTCTTGCAGGATTTGGCGATCGAATCATCGTTAAACTTCATAAAGATAACAGTGTGAGTGTAGAAGATAAGGGGAGAGGTATGCCGACAGGCATGCATCAATCCGGAAAGCCAACAACGGAAGTTATCCTGACTGTTTTGCACGCGGGCGGGAAATTCGGACAAGGGGGATACAAAACGAGCGGCGGGCTCCATGGAGTTGGTGCATCGGTTGTAAACGCCCTTTCCGAATGGCTTGTAGTGACGATTAAAAGAGACGGTAATATATACGAACAAAGGTTCCAAGATGGAGGAAAACCGGAGACGACACTTGAACGTTTGGGCACTACTAGGCAAACGGGGACCACGATTCATTTCAAACCGGACCCGGCTATTTTTAGTGCTACTTCTTTTAATTACGAAGTATTAAGCAGCAGGTTAAGGGAGTCGGCTTTCTTACTTAAAGGTCTTACAATCGAGCTTATCGATTTGAGGAATGATCAGCAGGAAGTCTTCCATTATGAGAATGGCATTGAAGCTTTTGTAGAGTACTTGAATGGAGAGAAGGATGTGCTTCATCCTGTTGTTTCTATAGAAGGGAAGGCCGGAGGTATTGAATTGGAATTTGCTTTCCAATTCAATGACGGTTTCTCAGAGAATATCCTTTCTTTTGTAAACAATGTCAGAACAAAAGATGGGGGAACCCATGAAGTGGGTGCAAAAACAGCCATCACAAGGGTATTCAACGAGTTCGCCCGCAAAAACGGGATGTTGAAGGAAAAAGATAAGAACCTTGAAGGCACCGACATTAGAGAAGGCCTCGCTGCTATCATCTCGGTTCGCGTTCCGGAAGATATGCTGCAATTCGAGGGTCAAACAAAAGGGAAGCTGGGTACAGCAGAAGCGAGATCAGCTGTTGATACGACTGTTTCTGAGCATTTATCTTATTTCCTCGCAGAAAATCCAACGATTAGCTCTCTGCTTGTCAAAAAAGCAGTCAAAGCTGCTCAGGCAAGAGAAGCCGCTAGAAAGGCCAGAGAGGATGCCCGCAGCGGGAAACGCAAAAAGCGGACAGATGCTCTATTGTCTGGAAAACTTACACCTGCGCAATCTAAAAATCCGAATAAAAATGAACTTTATCTTGTCGAGGGTGATTCTGCTGGTGGATCTGCCAAACAAGGGCGTGACCGAAGATTTCAGGCAGTCCTTCCTTTACGGGGAAAAGTCATCAATACGGAAAAAGCAAAGCTTGAAGATATTTTTAAGAATGAAGAGATCAATACGATTATCCATACAATCGGTGCAGGAGTGGGATCGGACTTCAATATTGATGATGTCAATTATGATAAAGTCATCATTATGACGGATGCTGATACAGATGGGGCTCATATCCAGGTACTGTTGTTGACGTTCTTCTATCGGTATATGAAGCCTTTGATTGAAGTTGGGAAAGTTTTTATTGCCCTTCCTCCACTCTATAAAGTGAGTAAGGGTACTGGCAAAAAAGAAGTAATTGAGTACGCCTGGACAGATGATGAGCTGGACGGAGTGACAAAAAAAGTCGGTAAAGGATTCATGCTTCAACGCTATAAAGGTCTTGGTGAGATGAACCCTGATCAGCTTTGGGAAACGACAATGGACCCTGAAACAAGAACGTTGATACGGGTTTTGATTGATGATGCAGCGAGCGCGGAAAAGCGGGTAACGACATTAATGGGTGACAAAGTCGAGCCGCGCAGGAAATGGATTGAGAAAAACGTTCAGTTCGGCATGCAGGAAGATACAAATATATTAGAGAATGAAAATATCACATCAGAAGGGGGATCTGCAAAATCATGACTACAGCAGAAAGATTTCAAGATTTGCCCCTTGAAGAAGTGCTTGGCGACCGTTTTGGCCGTTATAGTAAATACATTATTCAAGACCGGGCTCTTCCAGATGCACGTGATGGATTAAAACCCGTACAAAGAAGAATTCTATATGCAATGCATGCAGAAGGCAATACGGCTGATAAAGGATTTAGAAAATCAGCCAAAACAGTAGGTAATGTAATTGGTAATTACCATCCGCATGGAGACTCATCTGTCTATGATGCAATGGTCAGGATGAGTCAGAATTGGAAAGTGCGTAATATTCTTGTTGAAATGCATGGAAATAACGGCAGTGTTGACGGTGATCCCGCAGCTGCCATGAGATATACAGAGGCGCGGCTTTCTGAACTTTCCGCTGAGCTTTTAAGAGATATCGATAAAAGAACGGTGGATTTCATTCCGAACTTTGATGATACTTCTTCTGAGCCGACTGTCCTCCCAGCAAGATTTCCTAACTTGCTTGTCAATGGCTCTACGGGGATTTCTGCAGGTTATGCGACGGACATTCCGCCCCATCATTTAGGAGAAGTGATCGAGGCCGTCATGATGAGGATTGAAAAGCCAGCTTGCTCGGTGGAAGAAGTCATGACCGCAATCAAAGGTCCAGATTTTCCAACAGGCGGGATCATTCAAGGTATAGACGGTATCAAAAAAGCCTATGAAACGGGAAAAGGGAGAATTGTCGTAAGAGGAAAGACAAATATTGAAACAATCCGGGGAGGCAGGCAGCAAATTGTCATCACCGAGCTTCCGTATGATGTTAACAAGGCAAATCTCGTCAAAAGGATTGATGAATTCCGGCTGGACAGGAAGCTGGAAGGAATTTCAGAAGTGCGTGATGATACAGATCGGACAGGACTTCGAATCGTCATTGAATTGAGACGGGAAGCCGATGCTGAAGGAATATTGAATTACCTGTTTAAAAACAGCGACCTTCAAGTTACCTACAATTTTAATATGGTAGCAATTCAGGATCAAAGGCCGAAACTAATGGGCATTCTGGCTTTGCTTGATTCCTATATTCAGCATCAAAAAGAAGTGGTTACAAATCGTTCGCGATATGATTTGGAAAAAGCGCTCGAGCGGCAGCATATCGTTGAAGGCTTAATGAAGGCTCTTTCGATTCTCGATGAAGTCATTGCGATGATTCGTGCTTCAAAGGACAAACGGGATGCAAAAGAAAATTTAATCAAGAGATTTGAGTTTTCGGAAAAACAGTCCGAAGCCATCGTTTCTTTGCAATTATATCGTTTAACGAATACAGATATTACAGCTTTGCAAAAAGAAGCCGAACAGTTGAATACATTAATTGAGCAGCTAACGGCTATCTTGGAAAGCGAGAAGAAGTTATTAAGTGTGATCAAGAAAGAATTGAAAGACGTTAAGAAAAAATACGCGGATGAACGCAGAACGGTCATCGAAGATAAGATAGAAGAAATAAAAATTAATCTGGAAGTCACAATTCCGAATGAAGACGTCATCGTTACAGTGACAAAGGATGGTTATGTCAAGAGAACAAGCATCAGGTCATATTCAGCATCCAATGGCCAAGACCTGGCAATGAAAGAATTGGACAGGCTGCTGTTGCTGGAAGAATTGAATATGGCAGATACACTACTTCTCTTCACAGATAAGGGCAACTATATTTATATACCTGTTCATGAGCTTTCAGACATTCGCTGGAAAGATCTCGGACAACATATTTCCGGTATTGTACCAATCGACCAAGATGAAGAGATCATCAAAGCCATATCGATAAAAGAGTTTAAAGAGGAACAATACCTGTTCTTTATCACCAAAAATGGTATGGTGAAAAAAAGCTCCCTCAATCTTTACCAGGTACAGAGATACTCACGTCCGCTCGTTGCTGTCAACTTGCGTCCTGACGATGTTGTCATCGATGTTCATATGACAGATGGTAACTGTAGTATATTTTTGGCAACACATCTTGGCTATGGGGTCTTTTTTGATGAATCAGAGGTAAATCCTATCGGTGTACGAGGGCTAGGCGTCATCGGAATGAATTTATTGGACGGAGACTTTGTCGTGGGCGGAGAAGTCTTTCTTGAAGAAAACAGTCCGGCTGTATTCATTGCAACAAATCGGGGGGCTGTCAAGAAGGTGAAGCTTTCTGAGTTTGAAAAGAGCAGCCGTGCCAAACGCGGCGTTGTTATGCTAAGAGAGTTAAAAAACAATCCGCATAGAGTCTCAGGGTTAAGACTAATCAAAGATGACCGCCCTATTAATATAAAAACTGATCGAGGAAAAATTGAAAGAATAAATCCAGCACAGTTGCGTTTCAGTGACCGCTATTCAAACGGATCATTTATTATTGACGAAAAAGAAAGCGGCCATATCCTTGGAATATGGGTAGACCCTGAAATCGAAACTTCATAATGGTGAAAGACAGTCCTTATGCTGAGCTGTCCTCCAATTGTTAGACGCAGTTTAACATTTGGAGGTACAGTTCACTTTTTAGGGACTGTCTTTTTGGCATTCGGATTATCGAAATAATTGACAGCTACTTCTTTTAAACCCGACTATTTTTTTACTATAATAAAGAAAACCACAAAAGGGAGGATGTATCATGACCAAACATCGGATTTATACAATGAGTGTCGCAAGTGTCTATCCCCATTACGTTACGAAGGCGGAGAGAAAAGGACGTACGAAAACAGAAGTCGATGAAATCATCTGTTGGTTGACAGGGTATAGCCAGGAAGAGTTAGAAGCGCAACTGGAAAAGCAGACAGACTTTGAGACTTTCTTTGCGGGAGCTCCCCAACTGAATCCTTCGCGGTCTTTGATCAAAGGTGTGGTCTGCGGTGTCCGAGTGGAAAACATCGAAGAACCAACTATGCAGGAAATTCGCTATTTGGATAAGCTGATCGATGAGTTAGCAAAGGGAAAAGCAATGGAGAAGATATTGCGGAAATAATAATTAAAAATGAAGAAACTCCAATTACCCTTTTTTTATGCTTTTATGTTTTTTAAACCGATGGCCGGATGCTGAAACATATAATGCCCGGACGAAGAACCCTATGTAGTTAACACTCTTGCCTAATTTTTGCTTGTCAAGCTTGATCAAGGCGTTTTTACATTTCGAAACAGTCTGTGCGTCGATGAACAGGCGCTTCCCCTTTTCTGTTGTCCAGTTCCAGCGCCTATCGACTAGCAGACTTCGCGGACTCCTCCTACGATAAGTCAACATCGCTCCACTACGTTTCGCGTGTTTCCTTTATCTCGTCAGAGCCACTCCAGTCTGTACGTCGATAGACAGGCGCCTCCACTTTTCTATTAATCATTTTGCCTTTTTTCTAACAAGTTATAAATATACTATTGAATTAATTTTTATACATAGTATAATATTAACATCTACAAATTAAACGGAATGGTTTCGTCGAGTCTAAAGCAAGGAGTGGTTGTAAGTGAAGGCAGGGGTTATTGGAGCAACGGGATATGGAGGAGCTGAACTGCTCAGAATCTTGCAATCTCACCCAACATTTCAAATTGAATCAGTCTATTCATCTTCACAGCAAGGAAAAAGCATTGTGGATCATTATCCACATTTAACAGATATTGTACCAATGACATTGGAAGAGATTGATCCGGCGGCTATTGCACAAAAGTTGGACATTGTTTTCCTGGCTACTCCTTCAGGAGTATCGTCGGAAATTGCGCCATTGCTTTTAAAAGAAGGTTGTACGGTCATTGATCTTTCCGGAGATTTCCGGTTAAAGAATATCAAGGATTATGAAGACTGGTATAAGAAAAAGCCGGCACCACAGGAATGGGTCGATCAGGCTGTATACGCAATTCCTGAACTGAATCGTTCGACGATCAAAGATACAAAGTTCATTTCAAATCCGGGCTGTTATTCGACTGCCACGCTTCTGGGGCTCGCGCCGCTTGTACACCAAGGCCTTATTGAAGAAAAGTCAGTCATTGTAGATGCAAAATCTGGCGCATCTGGGGCAGGACAAACAGCATCTTTCCATACTATTTACAATGAACTCAATGAAAATTTTAAAATATATAAAGTGAATGCCCATCAGCATATTCCAGAAATTGAACAAATGCTCTCCAGCTTGGGCTACGAATCTCCGATTACATTTAATACGCACCTTGTTCCAATGACTAGGGGCATAATGGCTACAGCTTATGCTTCATTGAAATCTGACATCAGCCAAGAAGACATAAACAAGGTGTATAACGAATTTTACAAAGATGAGCCGTTCATAAGAGTTCGAAAAAATGGTACTTTTCCGGCTACAAAAGAAGTTTACGGTTCAAACTTTTGTGATTTAGGGATCAGTGTGGACACGAGGACAGGAAGAGTGACCGTCGTATCAGTCATTGATAATTTAATGAAAGGTGCCGCAGGTCAGGCTGTTCAAAATGCAAATATCCTATTTGGCTTAGAGGAAACAGCAGGTCTGCATTTCATACCGGTTTATCCATAATTCATGGAGGATGAAAAATAATGAAAGACATTATTGTAATTAAATGCGGGGGGAGTATGATCGATACGCTCTCCGATGAATTTTATAAAAGTATTAAAGTAATAAAAGACAGCGGCCTGCATCCAGTCATTGTACATGGCGGAGGTCCGGCCATCAATCAAATGTTGGAAGAGTTAAAGATTGAAAGTGAGTTTAACAATGGTTTGAGAAAAACCACTTCTGATGTAATGGATGTCGTCGAAATGGTCTTATCCGGTTCTATGACGAATACCTTGGTAAGAAATTTGGCAAAACACGAGTTGCCAGCACTTGGAATGACTGGATTTGATGGTTCTCTGCTGAAAGCCAAAGCGAAGGATTTTGAAAATTTGGGTTTTGTTGGAGAAGTTACAGAAGTGAACAGTGATTTCCTTTTCAATATCATCTCTATGGGAGTCATTCCTGTCATTTCTCCGCTAGCAGCAGGAATTGATGGTGTCTCTTGCTATAACATTAATGCCGATACAGCTGCTGGAAGTGTCGCAGTTGCCTTAAAAGCGGCGAAACTCTTATTTGTTACGGATGTTCCCGGTGTTCTAAAAGAAAAGAGTTTAATAGAAAACGCGACCGTTTCAGATATTTTAAATCTGATAGATGACGGAGTCATTACTGGAGGAATGGTTCCCAAAGTAATGGCAGCCATCAACAGTTTAGATGGCGGTATGTCCAACGTAATGATAGTCAGCGGAAAAAACAGCCTGTTAAACGGGGAAAAACTTATTGGCACAACGATATACAAAGAATTGGAGGCTGTTTATTAAACATGTCACACTTATTTAACACATATGCGAGATGGGATCTCGAACTTGTTTCAGGTAAGGGAACGAAGGTAGTGGATGTACATGGTAAGGAATATTTAGATTTCACTTCTGGAATTGGAGTTTGTAATTTAGGGCATTGTCACCCTACTGTTGTAAAATCTGTCCAGGAACAACTGAATAAGCTTTGGCACACATCCAATCTATTCCAAAGCTCCCTTCAGGAACAGGTGGCCGGACAGCTTACAGAAAATTCTTCCGGGGATGCCGTTTTCTTTGCAAACAGTGGAGCCGGTGCAAATGAAGCTGCGATTAAATTAGCACGAAAATATACAGGAAAGTCAAAAATCATCACCTTTTTGCAATCATTCCATGGACGTACTTTAGGAACGATTGCCGCCACAGGACAGCAAAAGGTAAAAACAGGCTTTGGCCCTTTACTTGAAACCTTCGTTCATGTTCCTTTTAATGATATTAATGCATTAAAAAACGAAGTAGACAGCAAAACAGCTGCCGTTATGCTAGAAGTGATCCAGGGTGAAGGCGGAATACTTCCAGCAGAAAAGGATTTTTTACAGGAAGTTGAAAAGATATGTAAAGAGAGTAATGTGCTGCTTATAATAGATGAAGTACAAACGGGGATAGGCAGAACAGGTAAGCCTTTTGCCTACCAGCATTTTAATATCTCACCGGATATTATTACGACTGCTAAAGGACTTGGAAATGGTATTCCTGTCAGCGCAATGATTGGTAAGGAAAAATTAACATCAGCTTTTACTCCAGGAAGCCATGCAACAACTTTTGGCGGGGGGCCATTGGCCATGACTGCAGCGAATGAAGTGCTAAAAATCATTTTCAACGAGGAATTTCTGTCAACAGTTGATAAGAAGAGTGATTATTTGGTTGAAAAACTGCAATCGAGCCAGTTGAAAGGTATGGCTGATATCCGCTATAAAGGCTTGATGGTAGGAATTGAGTTTTCGGAAGATGTTAGCGAACGGCTTGCGAAGTTAAGGGAAGAGGGACTAATCGTTTTAAACGCTGGGCCGAACGTGATACGGATGCTTCCTCCGTTAACTGTTTCATATGAAGAGATTGACGAAGCAGTCGACATTTTACAAAAGACTATTTAATTTTTTTTTCGATATAATTGCATAAAAATGCAAAAACTAAAATAAAAATACGAAAGCGGGGAGAAGAAGGAATGGAAGGATCCTTAATACTCGCTAATGGTGAAAAGTTCACCGGACAGTGGCAAGGCAACCCAAAAGACCATATCGGAGAGTTGATTTATTTTACAGGAATGGCACGATTCCAGGAATTCATAACAGACCCTGCCAATAAAGGGAAAGTTGTCATAGCGACTTTCCCTGGCATTTTAAACAGCGATTTGGACCCCTCAAAGTTTGAAAGCGACCAAATCCAAATTGGCGGGCTGATCACCCAGCAAGATGTCAACATGCCTGTCGATGTAAAGGGAATAAATGTATTGGATCTATTTTCTGAACAAAATATACCAGTTTTGACAAGCATGGATACAAGAGCCTTGATTAAAAGAGTGAAAAAAGAAGGGGAAATGCCTGCGATTATTTCATCAAAGTATACAGTGAATCGTCTTTCTGCTCAAATGGAAGATATTTATGCTAACTTTGGAACAGAGCATATTATCCCAAAGGGTCACAAGCACATTGTCGTTATAAACTTTGGGTATAAAAAATCACTTATTCACTCACTCTCTCAATCTGGTCATAAAGTGACAGTTACTTCTGGCCACATTGATATCAGCTTAATTCATTCATTAAAACCTGATGGAATCATTTTTTCAGGAGGGCCTGGTAATCCGTTGGAATGGCAAAAGTTTTTCCCGGATTACAAAAAGCTGGCAATGAAATACCCAACATTGGGGCTCGGGCTTGGACATCAGATTTTAGCCCTTGCGTTCGGAGCGAATATTGAAAAGATGCCTGCCGGTCATCGGAATTTCAAAGAAGCTGTTATTGAGACTGATTCCCAAAAGGTTTTTATGTCCAACCAAAATCACGGTTATACAGTCAATGAGAAGAATTTGAAGCAATATGGTTTCCGTGTGTCCTTTAAAAATGTCCATGACGGAACAGTAGAGGGGCTAGTTCATGAACAATATTTGGTTGTAACATACCAATTTCATCCTGAACAGGTTCATAATCCATTGAATGAGTTAATTTTTAATCACTTTTTCAAAACAGTAAACGAAAGCAAAGGAGCAAGTGTTTATGCCTAAGGGAAAGGACATCAAGAAGGTTCTGGTGATTGGTTCCGGGCCTATCGTCATTGGGCAAGCAGCAGAGTTTGATTATGCCGGTACGCAAGGCTGCCTGGCGCTTCAGGAAGAAGGCTGTGAGGTTGTCCTTGTCAATAATAATCCAGCGACTATCATGACAGATGAACAATTCGCCCAAACCGTCTACTTTGAACCTCTGACAGTGCAAAGCATTGTCGAGATCATCAAAAAAGAGAAACCCGACAGCATTCTTGGGACACTTGGAGGGCAGACAGGGCTCAATTTGATCGTCGATTTATATAAGCAGGGATATTTAGACAAATTTAATATCCAGGTTCTTGGCACAACGCCTGAGTCAATCATTCAGGGAGAAGACAGGGAGGCCTTCCGCGCGCTCATGCATGAACTTGGAGAACCTGTGCCAAACAGTGAAATTATCCACTCTGTTGAAGAAGCTATATCTTTTGCGAACAAGCAAGGTTATCCAATCATCATTCGCCCGGCCTATACATTAGGTGGCGGAGGCGGAGGTATCGTCAACAATGAGGAAGAATTGATGACAGTAGTGAAAAAAGGGCTTGAATCTAGCCCGATTACCCAGTGCCTGATTGAAAAAAGCATTGCGGGCTTCAAAGAAATTGAGTTTGAAATGATCCGAGATGCCAATGATACATGTATTGCTATTTGCAGCATGGAAAACTTTGACCCGGTGGGTGTCCATACTGGGGACTCCATCGTGTTTGCTCCTCAGCAGACACTGACAGATGTCCAATTTGATGCTTTGTACCAATCGGCAGTCAAAATCATCCGTGCTTTGAAAATTATCGGCGGCTGCAATATCCAATTTGCGCAAGATCCAAAAACAAACCAGTATTATTTAATAGAAGTGAACCCAAGATTAAGCAGGTCTTCTGCTTTAGCATCCAAAGCGACTGGCTATCCGATTGCCCGGATTGCTGTAAAACTGGGACTTGGCTATCACCTCCACGAAATCATTAATCCTGTGACAGGAACAACCTTTGCAAGCTCTGAACCTGTAGTTGACTATACGGTCGTCAAAATGCCACGTTGGGCTTTTGATAAATTTCCTAATGCCAAAAAGGAATTGGGAACGACAATGAAAGCCACTGGGGAAATTATGGCGATTGATCGATTGCTTCCAGCAGCTCTGCAAAAAGCGGTTAGATCTCTTGAGTTAAAGACGAATGGCCTCAAACTAAAAGGAATTTCTGACAAAAGTAATGAAGAGCTTTGGGGTTCTGTCATGCATGCTGATGATTCTCGTTTCTTTGCTATACTGGAGCTCTTAAGAAGAGGAGTATCGAGCGGGGAGATTCATGAAAAAACTAGCATCACCCCATATTTCCTAGAGGTTCTAACAAAAATTGTCCAAATGGAAAGCCAAGCTGAGAAAGAAAAAATTGATACAGTTAGCCTTGAATTTTTACAGCAACTCAAAGAAAATGGGTTTTCTGATGCTTGGCTCGCTTCTGTGTGGGGCACATCGTTAAGCCAGATTAGAAAAAAACGGAAAGACCATGGCATTGTACCTGTCTTTCAGATGGTCGACTCTTGTGCAGGTGAATACGTGGCGACAGCTCCGTATTTCTATTCCACCTGGAAAGGAGAGGGCGATCAGATCCTCCCTGACAAGCATAAGAAAAAAATGGCGATTATCGGATCAGGACCTATTCGAATTGGTCAAGGAATAGAATTTGACTATTGTACAGTTCGTGCAGCATTAGCTTTGAAAGAGACCGGATATGAGACCATTTTGATCAATAATAACCCCGGTACTGTCAGTACTGACTTCCAGGTTGCGGATCGCCTATACTTCGAACCTCTCCATATTGAGGATGTACTGAACATATTGGAGCATGAAAAGCCAGATGGAGTGATTGTTCAGTTGGGAGGACAAACAGCGATTAACTTGGCGAATGATTTGGAAGAGAACGGTATCCCGCTCCTTTCTATCACACAAGATCAAATCGATGCCGTCGAGGACCGTGAAAAATTCTATACCTTGTTGAAAGAGCTGGAAATTCCTCATATTCCAGGGGTAACGGCCTATGACAAAAACGATTTGAAACTAAAAACGGCTGACATTGGTTTTCCCGTTTTATTAAGGCCGTCGTACGTTATTGGGGGGCAGGGAATGCTCATCATTGACAATCAGGAAGAGCTGGATAACTGTCTTGTTAATATTGACTATCCTGTTTTGATTGATGCTTATTATAAGGGACAGGAGCTTGAAGTAGACGTTTTAACGGACGGCCAAAACATTCTTATCCCAGCTTATTTTGAGCATATTGAAAAAGCGGGTGTCCATTCAGGTGACAGCATGACGATTACGCCGCCAATCCATGTAACAGAGGAAATCAAAGAAACAGTTTATGAGTATTCGAAAAAAGTCGCTCAAAAGCTACAATTCAAAGGACTGTTCAATGTCCAGTTCGTTGTTTTTAACAATAGAGTTTATATGCTGGAGGTAAATCCGAGGGCTTCGCGTACACTCCCTATTGTAAGTAAAATTACAGGACTTAATTTAATCGACCAGTGCGTGAGTGTCTTGACTGGATCACCTTTATCTATAAACAATCAGCCGACACAATCTTTTTACACGATTAAAAATCCTATTTTTTCTACAGGAAAGCTTGATGGCGTAGACCCTAAGCTTACTCCTGAAATGAAATCTACCGGAGAATTGATCGGATTTGGTGAAACAGTGGAAGAGGCGTTAGCCAAAGCGCTGCTTTGGAATGAGAGACTGGCTGCAAAACAGGTAAATGCCCGCCAGGAAATATATGTAGATGCAGATGGTGAGGAAGAAGCGGTTATTGAGAATTTGATCCTTGGTTCTGGTAGCGTAATGGTAACGGAAACATCGGGAATTTCTTTTGCTGACTGGGTGAAAAACGACAGGGGCTCTGTTTTATTAAGTCTTGGCAAAGATGAGGACTCTATTCAAAAAAGGCAATTGGCTTCAGCATCACAACTGCAGGTAATGACAGAAATTGATACATTTAAAGCATACTTAACAGCCATCAAACAAAAAGTCAGCATGCCGAAATCACTTCAAAGCTGGCTCGGAAAAACAAAAAAGGACGTGGTGACATCGTGACAGCAACATCTGTTTCACTAAAGGGAAAGCATTTACTTACATTAGCGGACTTAACAAAAGATGAAATCATGCAAATCATTCTGGATGCTATCAAGCTGAAAGAGTTGCAAAAAAAAGGGGAAACTCATCATTACTTGAAGGGGAAAACCCTGGCAATGATTTTTGAAAAACTTTCTACAAGGACACGTGTTTCGTTTGAAACTGGAATGTTTCAATTAGGGGGTCATGCTTTATTTTTGGGCAAAGATGATCTTCAAATGGGGCGCGGTGAAACTGTAGAGGATACAGCAAAAGTATTATCGCGATTTGTGGATGGCATCATGATTAGGGCATACAGTCATGAATCTGTTGTGCAGCTCGCAAATAATTCAGATGTGCCAGTTATCAACGGCTTAACAGATGACTATCATCCTTGTCAGGTATTAGCTGACCTCATGACTTTGTATGAAGCAAAAGGAAATCTGGAAGGTAAAAAGCTGGCTTATGTTGGCGATGGGAATAATATGGCCCATTCCCTGATGATCGGCTGTGCTAAGTTGGGAGTAAGCTGCTCAATTGCGGCTCCAAAAGGCTATGAACCAAAACAAGCTATCGTCGAAAGAGCACAGGAGTTTGCAAAAGAGACTGGTGCTGTAATTGAAGTTACAAACGATCCAAAAGTAGCTGCAAATGGTGCAGATGCTGTTTATACGGACGTATGGACGAGCATGGGCTGGGAAGCTGAACAAGAGGAAAGATTAAAAGCATTTGCAGATTTTCAAGTGAACAGCGAGCTTATGGCAGAAGCAGATTCGGAAGCAGTATTTCTTCATTGCTTACCTGCACATAGAGGCGAGGAAGTTAGCGCTGAAGTCATCGAAGGACCTCAATCTCTTGTCTTTGATGAAGCAGAGAATCGCCTTCATGCACAAAAAGCTCTGATGGTCGCATTGATGGCAGACTGATTCAATTCACCCCTTATAGGCATTTGTCATATAATATGGCAAAAGAACGCGAAGGGGAGGGGCCAGTATGGAAAAATTTCAGCTCGATGAATTTTCAGTTGCCATCTTGCCTCCTGCAACAACTTACCATCCAGTAGATGGAAGAAAATACACATTAATTATGTCAACTGATGAAACAAACAGCCATTTGGCGATAGGTTATAAATATGAAATGAGTTTGCTTCATTCAGAGAATAAAAGCATGCTAACAGCAGAATGGAAGCCAAGTCTCGGTGAATATATTTTGTCTGGAAAAATTCATCCAGGCATAAAGCAAAGCAGCAATTCAAACCGCAGCCATCAAACACAGCCAGAAGTCACCAAGGCTGTATCAATGATCGTAAAAGCGGACAAAGATTTATTTGCACATGTACCTTGGCTTCTGTATGCGCCTATTTATATTGAAACTGAATCCAATATTCATAAATACAGAGCCATTCAGTTTTTGGGAGTCCCAAAGCAGTATTTAATTTTATAAAAGTTCCTAAGACCTTCGAAGTACTGGAGGTCTTTTATTCTTGTCGGCGTTTTTTGGTTCCGCTGTCTGATAGACACCATCCTACAACATCGTGTAAAATTACATAACACGATTATATTGAAGGAGTTTTTCAGTTTTCAGCAAAAGAAAAAAACAGGGGAGGGTATGTATGGAATATATACGTGATTACGCAATGTATGCGTCGATATTCGGTATGTTTAGTTTTTGCTGGTTTGGCTGGGCTCAGGAGAATCCTCGCCCGAACTGGCGCATATTTCTTGGGATTGCTTCTGGAGTTGCGCTTCTAGTGTGTCTTGTTGGCGTTTATTTAAGTATAACCAATTGGCATGCAGCGTCTGCTTTATCAGAAAAAACTAAGTTCAACACCTATTTAATCACTGTCTATATTGAATTCATTATTGCTGGTATTGGGGCTGTTGTCCTAATCAAACGGAAACTGAGTGATTATGTCGCACCCTGGATTGCTTTTATTGTAGGGATTCATTTTATTGCGCTTAAATCGGTTTTCAATGACAGTAGTCTTTATATTTTAGCGGGGTTACTAGTTGCTGTCTCCATATTGTCATTATTTATATCTCCAAGGCTTAAGGTCGCAAACAGCGCGATAACAGGAATTGGCACCGGTGTAGTTCTACTCTCATTTGCTTTGCTCGGTTTAATCCGATTCATATCTGTTTAAGAGTTTTTAAGTTTGAATATTAAGATTAATTATCGGTGATTAAGATCATTCATGTACTTTGGTGTATTTAGTCCCAGATGTATCGACGAGCGTATCTCGGTACAATTACTGGCGCTTTTAACCCCTGAATGAATTTGAGCGAAACTATGAATTTTGAAGCAATTATGCAGACTTGAAGTCTTCGTAAGGAACGTACTAAAAGCATATCCAAGGTGTGTTGCCCGAGCCACTTTTTGACGTGGCGAACAGGTGCTAGCACAGAAAATAAATCAACATTAGGTAACTACGATACCATGTACTAGCGTTTTTTATGCGCTTTCTAATTAATGTGAAGTTGAAGTAACTTTATCAGAGACTGATTGCAGATAAATGGATTGCTAGAATGAAGTTCGTATTGTAGAAGTCAAAAGAGACAAGAAAAATTTTGAGCTGTTGTAAAAACAGCAAAAAAACTTTTCTTGTCTCAATAACAAGTATACTTAATAAAATGAGACGCAACACATATTAAATATAACTAATATGTGTTGCGTTTTACATTATTTCGTCTTGATTAAGTATATTTTTGATTTCTAGTTTACTTCCTATAATTTATATTATGTCAACTAAAAAATCCAAGTGTAATAGCAACTTCATTCCTTGTACAAAGACAAAAATGTTTGTATAAAAACGACATAAAAGTCTGTACAATCAAGACAATAATATTTTTAATACCCCGTTACATTTCCTTTGCTATTTAAACTAATTATTTGAATGCGGCATTTTTGTAATTATAAGTGGGTTATTAAGATTTACATTTGGAATTTGTTGTGGCTCGCTTTTATTGGGCATTGATTGAATGTTTTTAGCTTCAGATGGTAATGGGTCACCCACGGATTCCATTATGATGACTTTTCGTTTGAATTGTTTTTTACCTATGTATGACGAGCCTCTAAATTGCTCCTTTACTCGTGATTCTTGGACGACATTATAACAACCACTTAAGAAAGAACTCAATACTAGAGGTAATAAAACCCAAATTAGTTTTTTTATTTCCACTCACTCCCCTACTTAATTCGTATTACCGTAAGTTTAACAATAAAGTTGGATCATAACTATCCACTCATAATGTTGACTGTTTGGGTAAAAATTAATTAATGATGAAACAACAAAAATGGGGTGAAAAATTTGTATGAAGCAACTAAAAATCGACATAAGATCATTTTTTTCTTAATATTATTATTTTTATTTAACAGTTCAAGTGTTGTTGCAGCTACAAAAGACGATGTTTTAGCTACTGTTGTGAATTTCCTGGAGGCTCAAAAAAATTGTAACGCTGTTGGCATGATTAATAACTCACAGTATTTCCTTAAAATAGAGAATCTAAAGGAGTCTTATACAAGGTTTTGCAACGAAGATCTTTTGCAGGAAGCTAAAATCACTAATCTTAGTCTGATTAATAACGATATAGCACTCGTATCTATCCAATCAACACATAAAAATAGAATTAATGTAAGAACTTCACCCGTAATTAAGGTTGATGGACAATGGAAAATCGTATTAGGTATACCACCATCGGGCGTAGTTAGTAAAAATGATTCAGATAAAGCTGATAAACAAGGGGAGATTAATCAGCTTTTTAAAGACTATGTTAATGCAATAAGGGAAAACGATACGGCCAAAATAAAATCACTTATTAAAGTTGTACCTGATTCCAATACTGAGAAGATCGAAAAACATTTAAAGGGATTAAGTCAGCAGCCAGTACCACAAGTAAATACATCCGGAATAAGTATGATTTCAGACTCATTTGCGGTTATTGAAGCCGAAAATAAATTTCCAAATCATAGCTATACACAAAAGTTAGCTGTCTTTAATGAAAACGGGCAATGGAAGATTATTTTTGGACATCCATTAACAAATTCTTCTATCCCAAAGAATGGTAATCCCGTTTACATTAAATGATTCTAGAGTTACAACAGGCACAATCCGGCCTGTTGTAACCCACCGAATCATTCTGTTGTTAATTGGCCTCCAAGCCTCCACGTAAAGCGATATGTTTGATGAGAAATAATTTTGTTTAAAATATAATTTATGCTACCGATGTTAAGTTCCAAGAAATAAAATTAATAACCAATGCGTGAACCATCTGTTATTTCCATCATTTTTATGAATTACTTTGAAATATTTTGAAATATACAAATATTATTGTTTTTAGTATAGGTTGTACATATTTTAAAATCAATGTTTTTCTATGAGTTTTTGTACACACTTTTTTGTCCCTTTACATTCCTTGACGCCCATAAAAAAATGACTTCGTATTGTATAGACTTTCCTGCCCTCAGACTGCAACTGTGTAAAAGGACATGAAAGTCTAAGTCTTGTTTTAGGATAAAAAGTTAAAACCTTCCTTTCCATAAACAACAAAAACACAGGACTTGATCCTTGTCACAATATAAGTGTTCTTAAAATCTCAAGTCCTTTTTATTTCCTCAAATGCTACCATAGCAGATATTACATAAGCCCCATGATCTTTATTCTACAAAGCCATTTTTTGTAAAGTTATTTAAAATTCTCTTTTCTCATAAAAATTTAGAGAGATAAAATATGAACAAATCATAATCAGGATAAGTAAAACTACGAATATCATTGAGACGACAGTATCAGATTTATCACTAAAAAAAGTGATGATATCTTGACTCAACATCAATTTATTGTTTTTACTTAAATAACTAACCAAGCCAGTTCCTCCAAATACGAATACGAAGAAAATAATTAAGTTCGCCATTTTTGATTTTAAATAGCCGTACTTAAAAATTAATGGAAAAGAAATTGAACAAAAAATTGTGACAGTAATCATTGCACTAATCAACACTGTTAAATCAAACGGGATCGCAAATGGAAGCTTTAGTATATTTACAATCAAATTGATGAGGTAAAACCCCAAAGTGGCATACGCAGCATAAATATAAATTGACACGTATTTTGATAAAACGATCGTAGTCTTTTTGATTGGCAGGCTTATAAGGATGATATCACTATTATTCTTATCTTCTAATGCACTAGCTCCTAACACCAGTTGATATGTTATGGCTAAAATGCCAATCGTTAATCCAGCAGCTCCAAGACTTGAAAGTGTGAAGGAAAAAAAGAGGATTAGTAGAACAGATAATTTTAAGGCTCTTTTTTGCATCAAAATGTCTTTTTTAATAAGATGATACATGACGATCATTCCTTCTTGTATAGAAAATCATAATATCTTCTAGTGTTGGTTTTTCAATCATTGTGGAATCACCAAATTGTTTGATGACTTCCTTTTTATTTTTTAACAATGCTTCAAATCCAAAATCATTTTGTTTTAGGCCAATGGTGTTTTCGTGATGAACAATATTTAATTGTTTCTTACTCCCCTTTACGATACAGTGTTCCTCTAAAAGCTCATCCTTCGTTTTGCTTAATATAATTTGGCCATTGTGAATTAATGTAATATAATCTGCAATTTTGTCTAAGTCAGAAGTAATATGGGTAGAAAAGAAAATAGATTTGTTTTCATCTTGTAATAATGATTGCAAGATATCCAATAGTTCAGATCTTATAAGTGGATCTAATCCTGAAGTTGGTTCGTCCATTATGAGCAGATCGGCATGATGTGAAAGCGCAATGGCTAAAGAGAACTTCATCTTCATTCCTTTAGACAAATGCTTGATTTCTTTATTTAAAGGCAATTCAAAGTCTTGGGCGTATCTTGTAAAAAGTTTCTCATCCCATCTAGTGTAAAACGGACTTATGACATCTTTCATTTCTTTTACTGTTAATTCTTCGTAAAAGTGATTTTCATCATAAACAAAGCCGATTTTGTCCTTTATTGCTAAATTATTTTCATCATTGTCTAAACCAAAAATCTTTATTATCCCATTATCTTTTTTTATTAAATTCATAATTAGCTTGATGGTAGTGCTTTTTCCAGAGCCATTAGGTCCAATGAACCCCATTATGTACCCTTTTTCAAGGGTGATATTAATCCTTTTTAAAGAAAAATCCTTGTAGTTTTTTGATAAATTTTTGATCTCCAGAATTTTACTCATTTTTTCACCCCTCATATATTATTTGGATTATCTCTTGCAGCTCTTCCAAAGTAAGGCCAACCAATTTCGCTGAATCGACTGCTTCTGTCATTATTTCTTCAATCATTTTTACTTTTGTTTCACGAAATAATTCTTTGTTGATTGTTGCGACATATGAGCCTTTTCCCGCGACGGTAACGATAAACCCTTCTTTTTCTAATTCGTCATAAGCTCTTTTTGTTGTAATCACACTTATTTTTAGTCCCTTTGCCAGATTCCTAATGGATGGGAGTGATTGTGATTCTACCAAATCTCCCTTTACGATTTGTTCTTTTATTTGATTTGCTAACTGTAAGTAAATTGGTTCATCTGAAGAATTTGAAATAATGATATCCACTGCATAACATTCCTCTATTCGTTATAACTGAATATAAACAGTATATACAGTTATAACGCTTGTGTCAATCCTCTGTAATGAGGATAACTTCCATTTCATTGGTAAATGTTCTGAAAGCCTCGATTTGCAAGGGTACTCGTAAGAGCGATAAAACAAATTTTTGGTACTTTTTTCACACATCCTTTATCTACCAGCTGCGCCTTATTTCCATTTCTTTTGTTTACATTATAAAATAGAGTTATCGAACCATTTGCATCGGCTAAAAATCATGGAAATCATTGAAACAATGTTAGGAGGTTCCTGTTTGAAATTTTTTAGAACGTTGTTTATATTTTTGCTCATTGCAGGATTCATTTTATATAAACTGGGAAATGAGCATGTTGTGGCGTCTGTTCAATCTGTTATCAATTATGTTCACACATCCGTTGAGCAGGTCAAAGAGGAGCCTGAAGTTGCTAATACCTTTGCACAAATAAAAGATCGTCTTCAATCCTTAAAAAAAGAAATTAAGGGCATAGAGAATGATGATCAACAGGAGCAAGTGGAAACACCTTCGTTAAAAGCACCCGAGGAACAAACATTTTCAGTACACAATATCGAAATTGGCGATACAAAGGCTGAGGTTGAAAAACAGGTGGGGAAAGAAAAGCGGGCATCTTATAATGAATATGGAGTCAAATGGTACACCTACCATGAAAATTATCATAATTTCTTCATGGCTGCTTATGATGAACAGGGAAAAGTTGCTGGGTTATATACAAATCAGGACTTGGTTTCATCAAAGCATGGAATTAAGCTAAATGATTCAAAAGAGTCAGTTGTTCAAAAGCTTGGAGAGCCTGTAAAAGGGATAAGAAAAGGATTGGTCACGTACCAAGTCCAGAATAATGGCGAATATAACATCTATGAACAGGACAATGGTTATGTGACAGTGTTTTTTGATCAGCATAAAAATGATACAGTGACAGCTTTACAAATCATCAGCAATAGTCTTGAACAGGAGAGGAAAGATTTCTTTGCTCCGGGAACTCAGGAATTAAAAAGTGGCTTCGAGTATCAATTATTTGATCTCACTAATGCAGCAAGAGTGAAACACGGCTTCCCAGCTTTATCCTGGGATGATCACGTAAAGTTGACTGCACGCGGACATAGTACGGATATGGCTGATAAAAATTACTTCAATCATGAGAATTTAGAGGGCCTCTCCCCTTTCGATCGATTGGATCAGGATAGTATCTCCTATTTGGCGGCTGGAGAAAACATTGCAACCGGACAGGTAAGCAGTATTTTTGCCCATGAAGGTTTAATGAATTCTATAGGACATCGGAAAAATATTTTGAGCCCAGACTACACTGCCTTAGGAGTTGGTGTCGCCTTTGATTCTGATTCCAGACCCTTTTATACAGAAAATTTCATTGGAAAATAATACAAACACCCTATATTCAGCTCTAAACAGCTAGATATAGGGTGTTTGTACCTTATTTAAAGATCGCTTTAATGACCTCGTCTTGGGACATATCGCTATCCACTTCATAGGACCCCGGACGCAACTTATTTTCCACTTTTTTCTTTTCAACCGCTTTGGAAAATTTGAATGCATCATCAACGATTTTGGATTTCACAAGCATTCTGCCCACATCGATACTAGTCATTCCGTCCGTGACATTAATCACTACGCGGTAAACGACTTCTTTCTTGTCTTTTTCTTTTGCAGGTTTTTCTTCTTTTTCTGCAATTGCTTTTGCTTCTTTTAGATTTTTATTATACTCTTCAGCCGTCTGTACAATATAGCCGGAGGACTCCAGGTCAGTGATCATTTCTGCTTCAGATGGCTTGCTTTCCTTAATTTCTACTTTTTCTGTTGTTTTTGCAGGAGCTTTTGAAGCTTCGCCTTTTACTGAAAAATAGGCAGCACTGGAAACGGTAGTGGCCAGAAGGACTCCGGCCGCAAAGCTGGCCAAAGGATTAAATTTCATTTGTAACCTTGCTCCTTTCGTTCTTCTTTGTTATGTAAGGAGCTATAATTTGCCTGATCTCATTTTCTGATGCATTTTTTTGACCCGCTATGTTTTCAATTGAATATTTCCGATTGTACAAATCCAACACTTCACGTCTGAAAATTCTTTCCTCAGCGGAAATCGGGATGTTAGATTCATTTGTGATAATTTCTATATCAAGTTCCATTTTCCGAATTGATTCTTTAATATCTTTTATCTCATTCATAGTGGATATATGAATCATATCAATTTCTTTCAATTCCTCTTTGGAGGCCTTGCGTCCTTTAATCCCCGACATTATCAGCAATAAGGCAGAGGCAACAAACAAGCCCCCCAATGTCCATTCCATCAAGTTAGGGTCTCCTCTCCATGTATAATTTGTTCCAACTATTAATTATACATCCATAGATTCAAATTTTCGACTAGATTATGATAAATATGACCAAAGTCGGGTATGATTTACAAATTTCATCCAGATGAACTCATCTATATTGAAAACCTCCGCAATAAAATGCAGAAACCCTTACGCTTATGAAGGGTTTCTGCATTTTTGTATATTAGGACTTTTTTAGTGGTTCCTCAAATACATACGAAGGCGTTTTCAAATTCATTTGATATTTTATTTATCTTCAGGTTCATCACTGCCGCGATAACGCTTATATGGCAGTGGGTTCCATACACGGTATTCAATTTTATCAGCACGTAGCGCCGGAGGAATATCCTCAAGAATTTTTTGGGCAACTTCAAGCTCGCGTTGAGATTCTTCTTTGTCCTGATATAAAAATTCGTCAGATGCTGTTTCAGGAGCCTGCTTCACCTTTTCTTCCAAATCTTCTACAACCATTTCTTGCTGTTGACGCAAGGCTTCGCGGGATTCTGTAACCCATTGTCTCTGAATATCACGATCCGCATCCCCGACATACGTATACTCTTCATAAATGTCCTGATAAATTCGGTCTGCGTTCAAGCGAACATCCAATGTCGCCGCTTCCAAATCCCGCATAGTCAGTTCCTCTGCTGTGAGGTTCTCACGACGGTATGTTCCACCGAGGCGTGTAGCTTCCAAATAGAATGGGAACATGCTTTTAATTGTTTTACCCACTGGAGAGATAGATCTTTGATCCTCGTCTAAGCCTTTAGGCTGTATTCCCTGCATAGCGATCCGGCTTGATTCAGGGCGAACTACTTCTTTTGGCGGCATGATGCCGTGACGTAGCATTTCTCTAATACCGGTTCCAGATATTTTCAGACGGAAACGATCATCATGGAAACAAGTTTTTTCAGTTGCATGATTTGAGCAGCGAGTACAATAGAAAACCTCATGGTACAACTGAATATTAATGCCTAATTCTTCTGGAGAAAACTGATCGAAAATCGAGTGGCTCGCGTATTTATCATAATAATCCCCGACACCGGCATGGTCACGGCCGATGAGTGCATGCGTGCAACCGAAGTTTTTCATAATTAATGCATGTAAGACAGTTTCGCGCGGGCCAGCAAAAATATACGTAACCCTTAGTGGAGCAAGCGAGACTCTCTCTTTTGGATAATAGGTATCTAAAACACTTCGGTAAGACAGCATGCGAAACTCATTTCTCGTATACTCACGTTTAGCCATTTCTACTAATGGCTGCACTAACAAGCCATCAACTGTCTCTAAGGCATTCTTGTGAATATATTCATGTCCTCTATGAAGCGGGTTTGCACCAGTAATGAATCCGCCTACTGAACGAAATTTCTTTTCTTCGTAAAAAATTCTCCATGTATCCTTTGGTTCCAAGCGAATTTTTTCAAACGGTCCCCAATCTACCCTGCGTAAAAGTGTGATGGGTCCCCCTAATGCTATGTCCCCCATTCTGCGGAAAATCGAATCTACACCTGGGTGGTTGCGATCCGTTGTTCCGAACAATTGGGCAGCTCGCTCTTCTTTGTTATAAGAGAAAAGATCTTCTATCTTTAAGATGGCCACGGGCTCTTTTGTTTCATCTGCTAATGCTACTTCATCGCCAACAGAAAGAGAAGCAACAACTTCTTTATTTCTGTTTCCAATCGGTGCAAAGCTGAGCGGAACCGGCCAGACTACCCCACTTTTCAATCGGCCTTCATAAAGTACTGACTTATAGTCTGCCTCATTCATAAAACCTTCATTGGGCGATAGAACGCCAGTAGCGATCATTTCAAGAGTGATGACAGCTTCTAAATCAACCATAATGGTGGGCAGCTCTCTGGCTCTGATTAGCTCTTCTTCTCGCTCTTTGCCTCTCAATACTCTGTCTACCAGCTTTCCGCCATGTGGCTGTTGCGGATAATTGGTGAAGTCCTCGGTTTTTGCAACTGCAATTTTTTGATCCATGCTCTTCTTCCTCCCATTTCTTCTTCTAGCATCTTTTTACAATGGTGAAGATTTTCCCCAATCGACCATTCAATCTATTATTTTATGAAATTTCAATTCATTGAATTAAGCACTAAGCAAGTGATGCCCCCCAGATAAATGTAAACGCTTATACAAATAAAAAACAATGACCTGTAAGGTATTGTCGAAAAGGGATGTTCCATTGTTGTATAACAGATTATGAATTTATTATATAATCACTACACTCAAATTACAAGAAAATTAATAATAGAAAAGCAACGGAGTGCCAGCAACTCTAATCATGATAACGATTTCTATGAGACATGTTCCTAAAATTAAGTGTAGGATATGCCAATTTTCACCAAAATCCTTAAAAGGTGATTGATTAGAAGTCCTTTATATTCTAGCGCAACAGACGATTTCCCAATAAAACTACGTTTCTTATTGAAAAACAATCAGAGCTGACAAAGGTTATTTTTTCAATATTATTAGAATATTTGAGCAAAATATCTCCTTGTTTAAAAATAATAAGTGGAAACGCCTCTCATCAAATATGCTTTGGCGTATGTGCGCCAAAATTGTATGGAGCTTCGCTCAATATATTCCTCTGAAGTATGGCATCCACCGGCGCTTTACCTTGATTCAGCAGGGTTCGAACCCCCATTGAATGGGCAATTCATTTCATTCGGAGTTTGATAATGGCCAAATGATGATTATTATGATTTTGCCAGTCTATGTATAAAAAAGTCGACACAAACTTCTTCATGGTACCTTACAATCCCCCACTCGGATCTATACGTATTGATCCAAGCGGGATAGACATTTTTAATACGATTTTAGTTCCTCATTCAACTTTTTTGCTGATAGAAACGCTACTTCATCCTGCAGCACTTCATTCGGTTTATTGCCTTGGCCGATGATGTATCCACCGAATGACATGCCGACAAATTCAAAGATCCAGCGAAATTGATCAATCAAAGCTAAACCTTTGATATGGGGCTGATCTCCTCCAACCGCAATGACATAGGCCTTTTTAGTGCTCATTCTCTCTTTGAAATCTGGAAACCTCGGATCCCTCAAAGTTTGCGACCAGCGATCTATGAAATTTTTCATCAACCCTGACATGCTGTACCAGTATATAGGTGTCGAAAATAGTATAATATCGCTTTGTTCGACTTCCTTCATAATCGTGTTATAATCATCGTCTACATCATCAAAGCCGTGTTCCGCATGCCTACCATCAACTATCGGTTTAATGGTAAATTCTCTTAGGTAAACCTCTTTTACATTTATCCCGGCAGTTGCCTGTTTGGTTAAAATCTCTGTATTGCTCGATGGTCTGCTGCTTCCGTACAGTACGAGCATTTCGCTCATTGAACGTCCCTCCTCTTATTTCAATAGACTCGGAATCACTTCAGTATCAACGTTCCCTCCCGAAATTAGCGCGACAATCCGTTTGCCTTCAGGGCTCCTTTTCATCGCGCCTGCAACCGAGACTGCACCAGAGGGCTCGATCAACTGCTTCATTCTTGTTAATACATAGGTAAAAGCTTGCTTGATTGACTCCTCTTCAACCAGTACGATATCATCGACATAATGTTGAACAATTGGGAACGTCAACTCACCAGGTATGGAAGTTCTTAATCCATCGGCAATCGTTGAACTTCCGCCAATATTGATCCTTTTTCTTTCCTTAAGTGATAGATAGGTGTCGTTGGCAATTGCCGGCTCCACCCCGATAACTCGGATGTTTGGGTTCGATTCTTTAATCGCGGTAGCAATACCTGAAATCAAACCTCCGCCTCCGATGGGAACGTATACTTCATCAATCTCATCCAGTTGGTCAACAATCTCCAACCCCGCAGTTCCTTGCCCAGCCATAATAAAAGGGTCGTCATATGGGGGAATAAACACACCGTTTCTGTCTTCGCAGATTTGTTTGGCTCTTTCAATCCGTTCTTCTGATGTCGTCCCGCAAAACTCAAGATTTCCGTTATAGGCCATAATGGCATCCCTTTTGCAAGTGGCGGCATCTTCAGGTACGACGATAGTAGATGAAATTCCAAGCTGATTAGCTATGTATGCTACGGCCTGGCCATGATTTCCAGATGAAGCGGCAATCACATGTTTCGTATTTCTCTGTGCCTCATAAATGACCTTATTAGAGGCGCCGCGGATTTTAAATGCGCCGGTTTTTTGGAGATGCTCACACTTGAAGAACAATTCATTGCCAAGATCTTTGGAAATTGTTTCTGAAGTCATGATGGGGGTTTTTTTCACACTGCGAGCTATTCTTTCCCTAGCTTCTCGTATCAAGTTTAAATCAATCATCCACTGTATCACCCTTTATTTTTTATTTTTCACAAATACCGTTCCAAAAACCTTGTAATTGACAATCAATTTGGTGCTCCAATGAGCCGCCCCGTACAAAATGATAAATAAAAGAACAAGGGGTTTGAAGACAATCCACAGAAAAATCCAAAGTAGTATGGCAGCCCATGGCTTAAGTTTTGAAAAAAGTTTGGATGGTAACAGAACAAAACGATAAATTTTATATTGTTTTTGCAGCACTTCCAGGTATTCGACGCGTGTTTGTGGGTTTTCAGGATCAAGACGCACAGCATTTTCTAAAAAATTGAGTGCTTTCCCATACTCGCCTCTTTGATCTGCTGCCCAGCCCAAATATAAAAAGATCAAAGAATTATCGGGATCCAATTCCAATGAAAGCTTTTCTATTTCAATAGAATCTTGCTTATTCCCTAGCAAACTTTGAACATAGCCATAATTGGCAAGATATAAAGCATTATGCGGATCTAATCTCAAAGCATGTTCAAAGCTTTCCTTTGCTTGATGAAATTTTCCTTGTTGATTGTAAATATTTCCATCTAAAAAATAATAATAACTGTTTTCAGGGAAGAGGCTGATTGCTTCCATGATGTTTTTCTTAGCAGCCTTCCAATTCTGCTGGGTATAAAGCGTACCTGCTCTAACTTCCCACCCCAGCGGATTTTCAGGATCTTTTTTCAGCGCTTCCTCGGCCCAATGAAGAGCCTTTTTGTATTCGTCCATTTCCAAAAAAATTTTCCCCAACAACGCATAGCCATCCGGATCATCTGGGTACAATTTTATATACGCTTCTGTTTCTTTAATAGAATCTTGATACCGATTCCATTCTAGCAGCTGAACCGCCCTTTCAAACTGTGAGTATTGGAGACTTTCATTCAACGAGGCTCACTTCCTAACGAATTTTATTATCCTTGATATAATCCAGCACATGCTGATAATCTCTATTAACATCACTGAAAGTCGCATAGTTTTTCGCAGTTGAAAACCATTCCAGTGTTGTCGGTTTCCGGCCTTTTAGAGAGTGATTAATATCATTGTCAGTTAGCGGCTGCAATTCGCCTGTCTCCAATGAACGTTGAAGTGCAGATTCAATTGCATCATTTACAAGCTGCTCCAGATCTGCACCGGAGAAATGCTGAGACTTGCCAGCAAGCTTTTTCAAATTCAATTTAGCCTGAGGTTTGTCTTTCAGCTTTAATTTTAAAATCAGCTCTCTTTCCTGTTCACTTGGCGGCGGAATGAAAATCAATTGATTGAACCGCCCGGGTCTTCTTAAGGCTGGATCTAAATACCATGGCGTATTGGTTGCTCCGATAATATACACGCCGTTATTGTGGGAACTGAGTCCGTCCAGCTCTACTAGTAATTGATTCACAAGCATCCTTTCATGATGTTGTCTCATATTCTGCCTGCTGCCACCCAGTGCATCCAATTCATCAATGAAGAGTACACAAGGCTTTTGTTCGCGTGCTTTTTCAAAAAGGTCATGAAGATTATGCTCACTTTGACCCACATACATTGATAAAATGGCCTGTAATTCCATATGTAAGAAATTCGCATTGATTTCTCCTGCAATCGCCTTTGCCAAAAAGGTTTTCCCGCAGCCTGGCGGCCCGTATAAAAGTAGACTGCCGCCTGCTTCCTTGCCATAAGCTTGGAAGAATTCAGGATTTTGCAACGGTAAAATAAAACTCATTTGGATTTTTTTCTTTACATCTTCCATGCCACCGACATCATCAAAGGTTTCCTGTGGCTGCAACGACTCAATAAGTGTATTTTGATCTTTGTCAAATTGAATGACTTTAAGCTTATTCTTATTCTGCTCATCGTGGGGCATCAAGCCCACCTCCTTTAAAGCAATCTATTTCTTTGGATTTCCTCCGTCACAACGAAAGCTAGATCCTCATTTCCAAACATGGAAAGCACTCCAAGTAAAGTATCATTCGCTATAACTCCAGCTTCTTCCTTTGGCACTGTCAGTTCTAATGCTTCTTTCAAAGCCTGATTTTCCGACTGTTCTGGATAGGCCTTCTTATATAATTGCTCAGGAATCAAATCATGATTAATGCACCATTGTGCAAATACGAGTATCATCATTTTCTCATCTTTACGATAACTATCGATGATTTTCTTTTCCATTTCTTTTGAACTCATGGCGGGCTCCTTATAAGAATGTATAATATTTTTTCAGCGTAAACACCTGAATAAAACTCTTAAAAACAGTGATATATCAACCTTTACTATCTTAATAGTATAACTCAATTTGCAGAATTATGTATAAAAAAGCATGTACTTTGCGTGGGTAGATGCTGTTTACTCCACAAGAAATAGATCTAAGTAACAGCGTTCAATTCAATTTTAATCTCTCGAGCCTCTTGATTTGGCGTACCGACATACCCTTCGCTTAGCTCTCTTAATGTTTCGACAGTCTTCGTAATGATATGCAAATGGGAGTTTTGATGAGTATCATAAGCCGTTTCTGGACAGAGGTAATGAGTATGAAGGTGGTATGCGCCAAGCCTGGCCTCAAAAACCGCCTGTAGCATTGAAATTAAAAAGTTACCTTCATTCCTGATTTAACACCAAATACTCTCCACCATTTTGAAGAAAGGTTGATCAAAATGGTGGAGAGTATTTTTCTCTGGCGTGCATTTTTTAAAAAAGATTGATAATTTCGTAGGCGAACCGTGTACCCTTCTTTAATATCATTTATTATAAAAAATACAATTTCTTTAACTTGTCAACATCGATAGCATCTGATAAATCAATAAAATATTCTACTTGCCATGTTTGAGTCTTAGCAGCATTGGTATTCAATTCAGTTACCCAACTCGGATAAACTCTAAGTGCCATTTTCCCCTTCTGCTTGGGACTTTTCAGTATTCCATATTTAAGAAGCGCTTTTTTAGGGAAAATAAATTGCCCCCTCCTCTCGTTATCTATAACGGATACGATTAATTTCTCTGGTGAATTCTCATAGCTATAAGCTTGATTGATTCCCTTAGTATCTTTCTCCCAAAACGCTACAAAATATCCCTTCTTTTTAGGAGTTAATTTAGCAAGTCTACTTCTGTAAACGTGTTTATTTATTATTAAAAGTAAACCCTCATATTCACTATTTTGGGCTTCTCGTTTCAGGACAAAGCTATCTATACTTCCAACCTCGTTCATAATATCCCTGAACAAACCTTCAGATTTCATTTTAATACCTCTCTTCAACACAAATACCGGAAATATCCGTACTCTTATTATACAAATAACTAATTAAAGATAGCAAAATCATAAAGGTTGCTTTCTTCAAATGCTACATTTAAATATAACCATTGAAGGTCAAGAGAAGGCATATTAACAAAGAACGTACAGGTTTATCCTGTACGAAGAAACTACTTCTTTTTTTGAATAACACAGAACCTCCAGTAAAGAAAGCTACATAACAAACTACAGATATAGCTACTGTCGATACTGCTGACAGATAGTATATAATTTTAACTACTAAGTGTATTGACAATACAATACTATCAAAAGGAATAATAAAATCCGGCCAGTGCGATCCTGTATTAATTCAAGTAAATCTGTCATAAAAATAAAATTTTGTATAATCCTCTAAAACATCAGGACAGCACAAGACAGTACTTTCCCGTACAGGACGATACCAATCATTTGTAATAACGAAAGTTGGCTTTTACAAAAATGATTTCCGCAATATCCACACACTGCTTCCTATTGGAAAACAGCTCTATGAACATGGATGTGACGGGTTTTGCATGATATTAACGAATCTAGCCTTCCATTGGCTTTTTAAGATTTTCGAAGTTTTTCCAATGTAACGTGGCACAAAACATATAAAAATCGAATGACTGAAATCGGACAATAGCTACACTATATATTGGGTGATATATAACATGAATATCCACGGAATTATTTTTTTCTTAAATATTTGTGGAATACCCAAATGACAGCTAACAGCCAAGAGCTGCTTACGAGATACCCCGCAATGACGTCACTCGGATAGTGGACGCCTAAATAAATTCTACTCACACCAATCATAAGAATAAGTAAACTACTGATACTGAGTAACGCAGTACGGCCAGCTCTACCCGGAACATGTTTCCACAGAAGATAAGCCAGAACACCGAAAAGCGAAGCAGCATTCATCGAGTGTCCACTCGGGAAACTGTAACCACCAATTTCAATTAAGCGGTGCAAATAGGGACGGCTCCGCTGAAATACCTGCTTTAACACCTCATTAATAAACGGCGTTCCAAGTACCACTATCCCAAAAATAAACATATTCAGTTTACTTTTATAAAGAGCAAGTATAACCAAAACAAGTAAAAAGATCATCATGATCGTTGAAAACGATCCGATCTGAGTAAAAAATTTCATCACTGAGGTAAGTTGCTTGAACTCTAAACCTTGAATAAATTGAATGATTGCCTGATCAAACCTGTTTAACTTCTGAGCCCCAACAAGAATAGCTATGCTGCAAAAGCCGAGAAAAAGAATGCTTGCTGTTAATAAGATATTTTTAAGCTGTTTTTCATTTAACATTTATAAACCCCTAATAACCTTGTAAATTTATTCATATGATACCCCATTTGTATAGATGATTTTCAATATTTCTTTTTGGTTGAATAATACCCTCTTCATCTCCCTATCAGTGACATATGCAAAAAAATGATAAATAAATCTAGGGTTGATTTATTTATCATGATTAATTCAAGCATGTTTTTTAAAATTTGTATATGTTAATTTTATCATTTAAGACCCGCCTTATGAGGAATCTGCCAACAGGTTTGTCACATGTTGCATCATGATGTAAATGTTCATTTAGCAATTGTAGAAGAAAGTCTCGTTTCTCTTTCATTCGGGGCCTCATTTTTCGCAAGTGTTTTTCATACAATCCAGATTGCTAAAAACGGGATACATAATTTGACCCATAATCTGTTTGCATAGACGTTTCACTACAGCTTTGGGACCTGCCAATAATCCAATTCTTAACCTAGTTGCAAAAACTCCCAAGATAAACTTGCCCGTGTTTATCCAAGGCTTTTAAAGAGGGCGGCAGTGGCCGGTTAATATCGTCTTCTATGACTGGAAAATGCAAGCTCCGGCGTCTCTCAACCAAATTGTCCTCTCCTCTTTCTTGACATTGGATTGAATAAGCTTCAAGTACTAATTCCGTCTCGATCACCAATCTCGACTTGAGCGCCATCTTTTCCGACTGAAACATGAAGTTAAGAAGGAAGGGATTTCAGAAAATATGTCGAATGTTGGTATTAGTTAGCGGAGTTAAAAGTAAAAAATACACTATTTTACATTGTGACGGAGGTGAACAAACATGCTTTGGGCTCCATTATTTGAAAACGATGTACCAGTTGCACTTCTCTGCTCCTAATAGAGAGAAGTAGCTGCATCTCTCCGTTAGGGGCACTCGACCTAAACAAAAACGGAGGGTACAAAAAATGAAAAACACCTTATTAGGTTCTTTATATTTAATTTTAGCTTCCAGTATTTGGGGAGGCATGTATGTTGTTGTTAAAGTGTTAGTATCGGTCATACCTCCCTTAGAACTTGTATGGTTGCGATATTTAGTGGCTATTGTCACACTTCTCATGGTCGGATTTATAACAAAACAAAATTGGCGAATCGAAAAACGTTATTTCATTATAATCACCGCCATTGGGATTATTGGTTACGCCATTTCAATTGTTACTCAGGAAACCGGCACAATGCTATCCACGGCACAAATGGGAGCCATTATAACTTCTTCAACACCAGCATTTATGGTTGTTTTTGCATGGTTAATACTTAAAGAACAGCTGACGTTGAAAAAAGGAATATCTGTTTGCTTAGCGACAAGTGGAGTCTTGATTATTGTTGGCATTGGTGATTTGAATATGTCTAATACACTCGGTGGTATTTCGCTTCTTGTGGCAGCTTTAACATGGGCACTTATGTCTGTTCTTGTAAAGCGCTTGCCGAATGATTATTCACAAATTGTGGTAACCACCTATTCCATCTTGGTAGCGTTGATCGTGTTAACTCCTTTTGTTCTGCCGAGATTACGTCTGATTAATCCTTCTGAACTGACTCATCCAATCATTTGGGGAGGACTCTTGTATCTAGGTATAGTCTCTACGGCATTTGCCTTTTTACTTTGGAATCGAGGGTTACAAATGCTCAACGCTTCAAGTGGAGGGATATTTTTCTTCTTTCAACCCGTTGTTGGAACATTACTTGGCTGGCTTTTGTTGGGTGAAAGCATAGGTGTAACATTTTGGATTGGCTCAATTTTGATTTTGAGTGGTGTTTTGTTAGTGATCTGGGAAAAAAAGTAGAGTAGTAATAAAAAAGAAACCTGCGGAAAATCCAAAGGTTTCTTTTTAAATAAACATTCCGCCATCAGTGGCAATCGGCAGCCGCTGCACATTCTTATGCGTTGCATCGCGTTAAGTCGCGATCTCTAATCTCTGCGGCTGGCCCTCATCCTGTCAAAGATTAAATCTTCATTTAAATAACAGAATTCATCTGATTTTACATTTTTTTCTACCGCATACCATTATTTGATTACTTCTAAAGTCTCCATCGAATCATCCGATGGACTCTGAAAGTATGCTCCCATTTCAAACAGCTCCTTTATTGTATCGATATGTCTTTTAGTTATTTCTTCTCCTGGATTTAATAACGGGATTCCAGGAGGGTAAGGAAGGACTGTTTCAGCGCAGTAAGAACCGATGGATTCATCCAATTTGACTTTATGGTACTGCTTGTTAAAAGCATCTTGCAGGCTTATTTTCGGCTCATATAATGTTCCTTCCGCTTCGAACATGATAATTTCCTTCTGCTCAACTGGAATGAATGACGGCTCCTGCAATTGTTGATCGACCGCCTTGATAGCATTCACTACTTTATCAATATCTTCCTCTTTTTCATCTAAGGAAAATAAAAAAACGATATTACGAGGATCACTGATTTCTGCAACAGCCCCCTCATCATAGAAAAGGTCATGCAGTTGATATCCGGAAACAGCGGCTCCATCTTTGGCAGCAATGATCCATTTAAGAGGATCACGGCGATGAACCTTCGGGCTTCCTGCCCAGATTGTTAGTGATGTAAGCGCTGTCTTCAGCTCTTTCCTACTATTTTCCACTCTTTGAACTGTTTCTTTTAACTCATTCCTGCCCTGCTCCACCAAATATCTTCTTGCGAGATCGAGTGAGCCAAGAAGCAGATACGATGGGCTAGTTGACTGGATCATCCCTAGCACTCTTGCCAATCGCTTGCGATCCACTATGTCGCCATTTACATGAAGCATCGAGGACATGTGCAAGGAGGTTAGCATCTTATGAGTCGATTGGATCACCAGGTTTGCCCCCATTGAAAGGGCGGAAGGCGGGACCTCTTCAACTTGGCCGAAATGTGCACCATGCGCCTCATCAACAATTAGCAGGACTTCAGCTTGACGACACAAATCTGCCAACCGCGAAATGTCTTGGCTCATCCCATAATAATTGGGGTTTGTTACCCATACCCCTTTTATATCAGGATATTTTGCCAATGCATCTTCAATATACCGGATGTCAGATACCATTGCCGTCATTGTATTAGGTTCAATGGCTGGGGCTAAGTAAATCGGGTGGGCGCCAGCAAGTAGCAAACCATTAAATACCGACTTATGCATATTCCGTTGTACGAGGATTTTGTCTCCCGGACCGCAAACAGTCTGTGCAATTGCTAAGTTTCCAATTGTACTTCCACCAACAAGAAAGAACGTTTGATCAGCTCCAAACGCATCAGCTGCCAAGCTCTGAGCCTCAAGGATTGAGCCTGTGGGCTGGTGTAGGTCATCTATTCCTTTTATACAAGTCGCATCGATTTTTAATATATTGGAAAAGTGATGTTGAGCGGCTTTGTCAAATACGCGTCCGTCTTTGTGTCCCGGCACGTGCATGGAGATGTGGTTTGTTTCTTCGTATAAACAAAGTGCTTCATAAAGTGGAGCTTTAGAGTGGTCGAATTTTTTTGATTTTTGTATCGATTTTTTTGTCATATTTACACATATTCCCCCGTTTCTTGCTAGATCAATGATTTATCCATTCCATTAAAGTTGCGTAAGCTAATGATTCCTCATCATCTGGAAGATAATTTTCCAGGATTGCCCTCACCGTAAATCCGTTTCTCAACTGAAATGTAAGAACCGGATCATAAATTTTTCCTTCTGACACTCGCTCTATGTATTCGCTTACAGAGAGTCTGTCAGCATACTTATGAAAATGCGGGATGCGCCCGCCAAACATAATATTTTTCAATTGATGTGTCTGGCAAACCTGCCTGCGGGCTCCGTATAAAAGTCTTCCCAAACCCTGTCCTCTGTATTCCGGATGAACAGTGACATCGAAACCGTATAGTGTTTTGCCTTCAGGATTATGGTTGCGGATAAAATTATTGTCTGTAATTTCCTCAAGTGAGTGATTGAGACCATTCTGCCTTGATCCCCATCCTTAACACAAAATTGACCTTTGGGAAAAATGTCAAGTTGACTTCCCAATTCCTCAGGTACAAAAGCGATCTCTGGTCCAAATACTAGATTAGAAACTTCAACAAACAATCTCCTCTATATCTTCGTGTCTTGTTTGTTGAAGTTCGTATCTATTTGATCGGCTCATACTTTTCCTCCCATTCATTAGATTGGGTCGATGCGTTTTCAAGGTGAGAACAGAAAATAAAAATCCTCTTTCAAAGAGGAAAATATATATTTATCAAATAAATATAAAACGATATTATTATAATTTATCAATATAGTCAATTAAGGAGTTTGCTGTAAGAATTTATTTCTTTAGGAATTGCTCAATTATATCTCTATAATAATCTTTAGGATAATTTTGGTATAAGAAGCTGGATAAACGGACCGGATCGCCGAAAAAATACCTTTCATACTGAGTTTGCCGTGTTCCAAACGGGCTCATTGTCAGATCCCACGCCAGCCGAAACAGCTTTACACGATCCGGAGCAGATTTGCTTTCTCCTCGAAGATATTTTTCTAGGTCTTTTCCAATATTGCTTTCAAAGTCTTGTTCCGTTGGTAAAGTTACCATTCCACTAGCTCCAATTAATTGGATAATTTCACAAAAGCGGGGATACACCCTTGGAAATACATTTCCGGCAACCTGCAATGGCAACATACTTGGTCGCATCACTCCAAATTCATCCAATTCCGCATCCTTCTCCGATTTCTCCAGTAAAGCTTTCAATGTCTCAAGCCCGATAATAATTTCTGAAAGCTTTTCCTGAATATGCTGATATTCTCCAATATTAATAGTATCGACCATTAATTGGGCAACACCGAGGATAAACTCAGTTTTGGCTATTTGTCTAATAAGCACTTGGTGATAGGCAAAAGGGTAAAAAGAGCCTCGGAGCTTAAAATCTGTTGCTGCATCGACATTATCATAAAAAAACACCCTCTCCCAGGGAACCAACACATGATCAAATACAACAATTGAATCCATTTCCTCATACTTTGAACTTAGAGGATAGTTGAAAGAAGAATCTCCGCCAACAAATGACTCCCTACATATGAATTTAAGTCCTTCTGTATCAGAAGGAATAGAAAAGGCAAAGGCTTCGTCTGGATCAAAAAAGAATTTTGGGGCGGTATATACTAATACCTCATCCGTAAATCCTCCCTGTGTCGCCAAAAGGCGTGCCCCTTTGATGACAAGTCCTTTGTTATTTCTTTCAATCACTTTGGCTGAAATAGGTTCCGTTGAAAAGCCTAAATTGAGCTGAGAACGATTGATTTGCGGGGTGATAAAAGTGTGGGTGAAAGATAAGTCTTTTGTCATAGCTCTTTCATATAAAGATTGGATATTTTCAGGAAAGCAATTCTCTTTTCCTTTTAATGAGGGAGCAGAGACAGCGTAGCTCATAAGGGCTGTATTCATATAGTCAGGACTTCTGCCCATCATCCCGTGAGTATGCCGTGCCCAGTGAGCGATCATTTTTCTTCTGTTTTCTAAATCCTTTCTAGTCTTTGGGTGTAAATAAGAAAGTCCAACCGATTCTTTTTGTCCATCAATGGAAAAAGTCATTTCATCTTTTAGCTTTGGGTCGTTTTGCAAATCGTAAAGTGATGATATGGTCTGAATGACTCCCTTGAAAGCAGGATGTTCAGAAATTGGCCCTTTAACTTTTTGACCATCAAACCAAATTTCTGTGTTCAATCCGTTCAAACGAGCAATAAAATCTCTCCCGGTAATAGTTCCCATTTGATCACTCCTTCTAATTGGCTCCATTTCAAATCATTTACGGTTCATTTTCATTTTATTGATTGACGCATTCGTTTATTCTGTGTTTTAAAATCAAGTTTTATTTGAAATTCGATTTAAACAGGTGCGAGCAGCAATAAAGATGCTTGATCGAAATCTTAAAAAGCACGAGAAATCAATGTTTCTATAATTGATTTCTCGCGCTTTTCTAATGTGAAATTTTTAATTGCTTTTTTTCATTTAAAGATGGTTCTACTTCAAATTTACCCCTTTAGGTTGATTGGCGGCAGGCTCTTTAACTATGCTAAAGTCACATTCCTTTAAAGGCACAACCTTTGTTTTATTCATGATTTTATAACCTAGCCAGATGGCTATGAACAAAGGAAGTCCAATATAGGAGACAAGCGCACCGTTCCAGTCGATGGAACCGCTTGTAAAAGCACTGTAGTTTTGACCAAGGATGACTAAAATGCAAAGAGCCAGGGCAAATAAAGGTCCAAATGGGAACCATTTAGCTCTATATGGAAGGTCGTCCAGGCTTCTTCCCTGCGCAATATACGCACGGCGAAAACGATAATGGCTGAGTGAGATTCCTACCCATGCAATAAAACCGGACATTCCAGAGGCGTTTAGCAGCCAAATATAGACTGCTCCATCGCCAAAAAAGGAGGCAAGGAATGCGAGACAGCCAACCAATGAGGTAGCAACCAAAGCACGGACAGGCACTCCTCTTTTGTCAAGCTGACCAAAAAACCTTGGTGCTTTTCCTTCTCGTGCCAAATCCCATAACATCCGAGTGGAGGCATACAGTCCAGAGCTCCCGGCAGACATGACAGAGGTTAAGATGATTGCATTCATGACAGATGCCGCAAAAGCAATGCCTGCCTGATCAAAAACTAGTGTGAAAGGGCTTACGGTTACATCCTCACTAGTCAAACTTTCTGTTGTATATGGAATAATCAAGCTGATGACTAAGATGGCGAAAATATAAAACAAAAGAATCCGCCAGAAAACCGAACGCACAGCTTTTGGAATGGACTTGGCAGGATTGTCGGTTTCCCCAGCTGCAACACCAAATAGTTCTGTCCCTTGGAAAGAATAGCCCGCAGCCATAAATATACCCAAAATGGTCATGAATCCACCATTAAATGGCCCTTCGCCAATATTAAAGTTCTTAAATCCAATAAACTCTCCACCCATTATGCCAAAAATCATCAGGACTCCGACAATCAAGAAAACGATAACGGTTACAACTTTAATCATGGAAAACCAATATTCCGATTCCCCGAAACCTTTGACAGAAAGATAGTTTAACAAGAAGATAATCGCTAAACACAGGCCGCTCCATATGAAGGAAGGACTGTTTGGAAACCAGAATTTCATAATTAAAGTAACCGCTGCCAATTCAGACGCAATTGTAATGGCCCAATTATACCAATAGTTCCATCCTAGAGCGAAACCTAAAGCCGGATCGACAAAACGGGTACCATAGGTGCTGAAGGAACCGGCTACTGGCATGAAAGCGGACATTTCCGCAAGACTGACCATAACGAAATAAACCATGATCCCAATAGCCCCATAGGCTAGAAGTGCACCTCCAGGACCGGCAGTATGAATAGCCGTTCCACTGGCTAAAAATAAACCGGTTCCAATTGTACCGCCAAGGGCGATCATCGTTAAGTGTCTTGACTTTAAATTCCTTTTCAATTCTTGAGCAGGCTGAGCCGCATCCACGCTTCTTGTCTCATTTTCTGCAATATAGGTTTGTTGGGCGGCATTGTTTGACATACAGATAATTTCCTCCTTTTATGACTGTCTACCAACCAATATTTGTTGTTTGAATCCTCGCATTCAACTTTCTTATATTATTTCAAAAGAACCCAGCCGCTTTAATCTAGTCGCGGCTGGGCTTGATAAGCGACTATTTTATGACGTAGAGTGTTTTCATAGTGTCATCTGATGGGCTTTGGAAATAAGCGCCCATTTCATGGAGCTGTTTAATTGTATCGACATGGGTTTGAGTTATTTCTTCCCCTGGTGTCAAAAGTGGAATTCCAGGTGGATACGGAAGAACAGTCTCCGCGCAGTATAAACCTACTGCATCCTCTAGATTCATGCGATGGCGTGGCTTATGAAAAGCTGTACCCAAGGATAAAGCCGGCTTTTGAAGGGTTCCTTCCTCAGCAAAAAGAACAATCTCTTTTGTCTCCTGACGGGTGAACTTCATCTGATTCAGCTTTTTGTCGATCGATTTGATTGCTTTCACCACTTTTTCAATATCGTCTTCTTTTTCATTCAATGAAAATAAGAAAACGATATTGCGGGGATCGCTTATTTCTGCTGTACATCCCTCTGCATAGAATAGATCAAGTAATTGGTATCCAGTTACTGCTTCATCCTTGCAGGAAATAATCCATTTTAATGGATCTCTTCTATGAACTTCCACGCTTCCTTCCCAAATCGTAAGCATCTCTAGTTCTTTGGCCATCTGGACTCTTCTTTTTTCAACTAATTCTACAGTTTTTTTCAGTTCGTCCCTTCCCTTTTCAACTAAATATCTTCTGGCAAGGTCCAATGATGCAAGTAATGGATAAGAAGGGCTGGTCGATTGGATCATACCGAGTATTTGTGCCAATCGCTCACGGTTAATCAAATCCCCTTTCACATGAAGCATGGATGCCATTGTCATGGCTGTCAGCATTTTATGTGTGGATTGAACAACAAGATCAGCCCCTTGAGAAAGTGCGGATGGCGGAACTGAATCCGAGTGCCCGAAATGGGCACCGTGTGCTTCGTCAACGATTAATGGAACCCCTGCTTGATGACAAGTTTCAGCTAAACGTGAAACATCTTGGCTCATGCCATAGTAATTGGGATTTGTAATCCAGACCGCTTTTGCATCCGGATGAAGTTTCAATGCCTCTTGAATATAATAGATATCTGAAACCATAGCTGCTTTGGTTGTTGATTCAATAGCCGGAGCAATATAAATTGGATGAGCACCAGCCAACAGCAATCCATGGAATACCGATTTGTGCATATTACGCTGAACAAGGATCTTGTCTCCAGGTCCGCATAATGTAAGGGCTGCCCCAATATTTCCAACCGTGCTGCCTCCAACTAGGAAAAAAGTATGATCAGAACCGAATGCCTCTGCAGCTAGAGCTTGAGCATCAGCAATAAAATCAGTTGGATGATGCAGGTCGTCAATTCCTACAGATTCAGTCGCATCTATTTTTAAAACATCGTAAAAGTGATCATATCCTTTTTGGTCAAAGACTCTTCCGTCCTTATGGCCAGGAACGTGCATGGATGTTCGATTGCTTTCCTCATATTGACAAAGCGCCTCATAAAGCGGAGCTTTGGAATGGTTTGTTTTTTTGTTCATTAATTTTTCAACTTGCGTAATGTCTATACTCATAACAGCTTCTCCTCCCAATCTTTCTATCTTTTCTTAGTTAAGAGAATCCATATAAAAAGAAGAATGTGACACCGTTTACAAAGCTACCAGATCACATGTTTACTTTTTTCGTGGAGCTCAGTTAAATATATTGCAAGTTTTGTGCCAAGGCAAGAAAATTTTAAATAAAGCGGTGTAAACCTTATCAGATCAGAGGTATTTCATTCAAGAGCAGATTGAAGCGATCCGTAGATATATGTAAAAAACCGCCGAATATTCGGCGGTTTAATTTTCGGCATTTATTTTTGTCAGCTTGTATTGAAGAGTTTGTCGAGGAATATTCAATAATTTTGCGGCTTGCTGTATATTCCCGTCGGTTTTTCTTAACGCTTCAGTAATCAGATTTCTTTCCGTTTCCATCAAAGCTTCCCTCAGTGGTTTAAGGTGAACGCGATTAGATGTTCCTCCACTGCCTGCAATATGCTGCGGGACATGCTCTATTGAAATTGTGTGTCCATCCATGATGTTCATAGCCGATTCAATAGCATGCTCCAGCTCCCGGACATTGCCTGGCCAAGAATAGTCCTGGAACAAATCCAAAACGTCATCACTGATTTGTGTAACCAGTTTGCCGAATTGAAAATTATATTTGCGGATAAAATGCTCTGCGAGTAAAGCAATATCGCCTTTTCTTTCTCTGAGCGGAGGAATGTTTAAATTAACAACATTCAAGCGGAAATACAGGTCTGACCGCAATGTTTTTTCCTCTATACATTTTTCTGCCGGTTCATTCATGGCTGCTATAATCCTAACATTAACAGGATTCTCTTTCGTTCCTCCCACTCTGCGGATGAGTCCGTTTTCAAGAACCCTTAACAGCTTTGCCTGGATATCAAGTGGCATAGAGTTGATTTCATCAAGAAACAGTGTTCCTCCATTAGCAATTTCAAACAACCCAGGGCGATCTGTAGCTCCTGTATAGCTGCCTTTTGATGTTCCAAACAGGATCCCTTCCAAAAGTGATGACGGGATTGCCGCACAATTTTGTGCAATGAAAGGTGCAGATCTGCGAGGCGATGCATTATGAATCGCTTGAACAAACAATTCCTTCCCGGTTCCTGTTTCCCCATAAACCAAGATGGGAGATGATGTTTGAGCGACTTTCGCAGCTTTTTCTTTCAATTGTTTAAAAGAAAGGTCATTCGTGATAATGTCTATTAATTGATACTTTGCTCCTGACTCTCCTTTTGCAGGATGCGGTTGGCTGATGCCGGGTTCCACTTTAGCTTGTAAATCAAGCAATTTTTCTGACAATTGCTTGATTTTAGTAAGATCTTTAGCAATTTCTACAGCTCCAACTATTTCTCCATTCACCATGATTGGAAGGGTTGTATTAACCGTATCGATCAACACACCTCGTATATTGTGATAGGATTGATGCTGGTTATGGATGGGCTGCTTTGTATGGATGACTTTCAGTAATGTACTGGTTTCAACTGTCAAGGAAGGGAATACATCCAGCACATGCTTACCAAGTACCTCTTCTCCCTCCACCCCATCGAGCTTGGCTGCAACATGGTTATAAAAAATGGTTACTCCTTTTGCGTCAACAGCATGTATTCCTTCATCAATTGTACTTAAAATCGAATGGAGAATTTCCTTATCCTTCGTGTCTGTTAAGTTCAATAGCAGGGAAATCATCTCCTTTGCCGTAAAACCATTATTATTTTATAAATAAGATGTGCCGAAATTTCGTCAAGCATGCGCCTGAATTTCGGCACTTTGTGATTATATAAGAATGTACGATGAAACGAAAAACTGCATGATATTGATTTTTTGCCAGATAATGAAGCGTTATTTTTCAAAAACAGAATTGATTTTTGAGTCAATCTCAACTCCCGGGGGAGCGTTCTATGTCACCAGTCCGCCGTCCTTTTAAAAGCCACTTTATTGAAGGGTCAAAAACCCCAAAAAAAATTTTCTTTCCATTGCCAATCATCAGATTGAAAATAATCCGATAGTATCAACACTATAAGGAAGGAAAGATAAAAAACTCAAAATAATATTTACTTTCCCCTAACAATACACAAGCCTATTCAATATTTCACGAACGCCTTCAATCAAATCAGGAGCAGCCACTCCATAATGGGAATATTCTTTGGCCTTCTCCTCTCCAGCTTTTGCATGTAAATAACTTGCTGCGATCATGGCGTCTAAAGACTGGGCCCCCTGCGCGATGAACGACGCAATTAAACCAGTCAGTACATCGCCGCTACCTCCCTTACCAAGAGCATCATGACCAGCCGGGTTAATAAAAATTTCTCCCTCTGGTGACGCAATAATGGAGCGATGGCCTTTTAACAATAAATGAATACCATACTTTTGTGCAAATCTTTTGGCATGTTCCATGCGTTCTTTTTCTACTTCCATTACTGTCATGTTCAATAAACCTGCCATCTCTCCTGGATGAGGTGTAAAAACGATATCGCCTTTATAGCTTTTCAGTAATTGCAAATGATTTCGGGACAAATACAGGGCGTCAGCATCAATGACAATCGTTTGTCCTGTAGCTGATTGAAATAATGTTTCCATCCATTTTTCACCTTCTGGAAATCGACTCATCCCCGGACCGACTGCGATCACATCAAATTCCTGCAGCTTGGATGTAATCTCGTGAATGGAACGTTCAGAAAAATGTCCGTCCGTTTCTGAAAGAGGGGAGAACAAGGCTACTGGCACTTGTGCAGCTGCGATTGGATAGATATTCTCCGGAATCGCCAATGTAACAAGCCCTGTTCCTGAAAGTAGTGCGCTTTTGGTTGTAAACAGCGGGGCACCAACATATTGACGCGATCCTCCGAGTACCAGGACATGCCCAAATGTTCCCTTATGTCCATTGATGGGTCTTTTCGGTACTAGAGACTTTACAAGCGCTTTCGAGATTACTGATGGCATGCTCAATTCAATGTCCTTGGCAGAGGAAGGTGGAACAGAGATATCGACAGCCTTCCAACTTCCAACATGTATAGGGCCATCCTGCAAAAAGAACCCCTTTTTCGGGTAAACAAACGTAATCGTTTGATCGGCATTGATTGCTGGCCCTTCCGCTTTGCCGCTATCACTATTTAAACCTGAAGGAACATCTACGGCAATAACCATTTTTTCTTGTGCGACTGTGTTGATCATGGAGATGATTTCATCGTAAGGCTGCATGACAAGTCCGCTCATGCCTGTACCCAGAATAGCATCAACAATTATATTTGCCCGCTCCAGTATTTCAGGAAGGTCTTTTTTTGGATTTTCATGAATGTACTGAATCGGGAGTCCTCTGTTCAAATAAACATCAAAATGAATCTTTGCATCCCCTTTAATCCGTTTGGGATCACTAGCAAGGCAAAGGAGACAATCATATCCTTCATCATACAGCCGCCGAGCTATAACAAATCCGTCTCCCCCATTATTCCCTGATCCGGCTACTACTACTATTTTCGGATTTTCAGAAGGAAGCTGATTGGTGATTTCTTGTACTACTTTGGCACCGGCATTCTCCATTAATACAACACCGGGAAGTCCTATTCTAGTTATCGTATATTGATCCATTTGCTGCATGTCTTTTTTGCCAGCTGCAAACATATCCATTCCTCCCTAATTAATGGCATTCAATTTGAGAACAATCCTGCACTAGAAAAAACGAATGATCTCATGACCATCCGCTTTTTCCAAATGTTAAACTGCTGATTTTCTTTTTTTGATTTGTTTACTTCTTAATTGACCGCATGCCGCATCTATATCAGTACCCTGCTCCATTCTGACGCCGCAATGTATTCCTTTTTTCTTTAGCGTATCAAAGAATATACGAATAGATTCTGTCTCACTTCGTTGATACTGGCCATGCTCGTCGACTGGATTATATGGTATTAGATTCACGTATGCAAGATGCCTTCTTTTTTCAAGAAGCTTGGCCAATTCCAAAGCTTCTTTTTCATGGTCGTTAACATCCTTTAATAAAATATACTCGATTGTGACCCTTCGATTGCTTTTATCTAAATAATAATCCAGTGCCTCCATCAGCTTGGCTATTGGAAAAGCCCTGTTGATTTTCATAATCTGTGTACGGAGCTCGTCGTTAGGAGCATGCAAAGATAAAGCAAGATTAACTTGTAAATTCTCATCCGCAAAGTCATAAATTTTATGCGCAAGTCCGCTTGTAGAGACAGTTATATGCCTTGCCCCGATGGCCAGTCCTTTTGGATCGTTAACGACCCTCAGGAAGTTCATGAGGTTTGTATAATTGTCAAATGGTTCACCAATTCCCATTACAACAATATGGCTCACTCGCTCATCTTTACCGCGTCCATCAAGGAATTTTTGTACCTGCATAATTTGGCCAACAATCTCGCCACTGTTCAGGTCACGGTTTTTCTTCAAAAGTCCGCTGGCGCAGAAGCTGCAGCCGATGTTACAGCCGACTTGTGTTGTGACACAAACGGATAGTCCATAATGAAAGCTCATTAAAACAGTCTCAATCAGGTTGCCATCTTCTAGCTCAAATAAAAATTTAATTGTCCCATCTTGGGATTCCTGCTTTACTGCCTGTTTGAGTACTTGAATGGAAAAATGTTCATCCAACAACTCTAAACAGTCTTTATTAACGTTCTTCATCTCAGAAAAACTGTCAACTCTCTTTGTATATAACCAGTCCCACACTTGTTGTGCGCGGAATTTTTTCTGTCCGTGCTCGACAAGCCAGTCTGTCAGTTGATCTATTGTTAAGCCATATATTGATTTCTTCAATTGAAAACCCTCTTTTCAAATAAATCCATGCTGTTATTATAATACTAGCATAGAAATAAGGAAACAACCTATTTCTACTCGAGTGATTGAACATAAAAATATATATTTCAGAGGTGTTACATAATGGGCGATTTGGGTATGAAGGGTAATGGAGTACATTATAAGTGGCTTATTTTGATAGTTGCCACGTTTTCCCAAACCTGTGCCTCTTTTGTTATCTTTGGAATGGGACCGATGGCTGCCTTTTACCAACAAGCATTCAATCTTACTCAATTTGAAACTGGGTTAATTGTTTCAGCAGTTAATATCGGGCCGATTTTTTCCATGATAATTTTTGGGGATTTAATGGATAGATATGGTGAAAGATGGGTGGTGGGATTAGGTTCCATTTTGCTGGGTCTCAACACGTTTATTGCCTATTCAATTGATAGTTACATAGTTTTATTGATCAATCTGGTTTTTGTGGGTATTTGGTATGGAACCGCACAGCCTGGAGGCAGTAGCGCAATCGTCAAATGGTTTCCTGGAAAGCAGCGCGGACTTGCCATGGGTATCCGGCAGACTGGGATACCGATTGGCGGAGCGGCGGCAGCGGCATCACTGCCTTTCTTTTTCCATCATTTCGGTCTGGACTCTGCCATATTACTGCAAGCTATTGTAGCAATGGCAGGTGGACTGATTTTCCTTTTCATATATAAAAATTCGGGAATAGATGAACAACAGACAAAACAATATTCTTTCAAAGAAAAATTGGTCCGTATAAAAAACAATTCTCAGTTATATCCTGTATTTTTCATTGGCATCACGATGGTTTCTGTACAACTTATTATTGTTACTCACTTAATTGGCTTCTTAAAGGATGCCTTTCATATGAACCTTGGTCTGGCTGGTTCTCTGTTAAGCCTTGCCTTGGTTGGCGGGATGTTTGGGAGGGTGATACTTGCATGGATCAGCGACAACCTTTTTCAGGGAAACCGAAGCAAACCACTGCAAATGACGATTTGGTTAACAGTTTTCATTATTATCATACTGCTCCTTTCGTCCACTCATCTGTCATTATGGGCAGTCGGCTTGCTTTGTTTCTTTTTTGGATTCCTAGGGATTGGCTGGTATAGCTTATTCATTGTCATGATTGCTGAAAGATCTGACCATCGTTTTATTGGACTGACAGTCAGCTTTGCCCTAACCTTAAACCAATTTTTCATTGTAGCTTCTCCTGCACTGTTCGGTTTATTAGTCGATTGGACCAATGGATACATTTTGCCGTTTGGGCTGTTGGCAGCTGCCATCTCAATTGGAGGAATTTGGTTGAAATGGACTGAGAAAAGCAGATAACTAAAACATAACTGTCACAAAAAATAGCGAAGAATTCTGAAGATTTTGGGAGGATATAAATCCCGTGAACTCAGTTGTTTATAGGTGATTCGACTAACATAAAAAAAGCGCGCTGGATTAAATTGGAAGGTGCAAAAACATGATGACAGATCAAGAATTAGTTATAAACAATTTTGAAGAAAAATTAAAAAGATATACTTAGTGGAGAACTTACAAATGAAGAAGATTTCGTCATAGCGAACACAAAAATTCCGACTGATACATTCAATGTATTATTGCCGAAATCTCCAAATATCAATAGAGATAAAGGTTATGTGAGTGAAATGTTTTAATTCCTTCTAAATCAAACAAAGGATAAACAAAAACCAGTTGTTTTACAAGCTTCTGATGATGGAATCAATATCTATAAGCGCTTTGGGTTTAGAGAAGTCGGAGAAATGGTTGTATTTGAATAAAGTGGTATCTGATGCCACTTCTTTTTTAACTTCGAACTTTGGTAAATTATTAGAAGGTATTTAGCTAAAATAATAAAAGAGACACCCGGACACAACTAGATTAGGTAATCCCATTAAGAACAATCTCATACTTACAGTCGTTCTTCTATGCCTTTCTTCCATTGATTCAGAAGCAAAGTTGGCTCGCATCCGGTCACCGCTTACCGTTGCCCCTAATATAATCATGCTTAAGATGAGGAGAAGCAGCCCGATTCCTCCGGTAAAATTAACAGCCATATTCATCCCCCAAACAGATAAACCGATCACCGTTAAAATAGCGGACAGAAGAATTCCCGTCAAGAAGTATTTCAATATGATCCCTCCCTTTGTATTTTATATACGTTTGCAGGGCCGCTATGTTTCAACTAAAATATAATCGTCCTGAACAATAACTACTTGGTGGTGGTAAGCTTTGAAAAGTAAAGATGAAGAATGTCCTATTTGTGGTCACCTTAACAAATGCTGTTACTCCCAGAACAAAAAACTTGGCATTTGCTGGTGCAGTGAAGAGGCATTTCCAAAAGAAATTTTTGAACAAGTTCCTCAAGAATATTTATTTAAGACTTGTATTTGCAAAAAATGCTTAGAAAAATTTAAGAATAGTGCATTTTAGGTTTACATAATTCAATTATGGTATACTTGTTAATTTTTCATTTTGATATGCTTTTCTATCCAATTCATTACCAAACTATTAAACAGTTCTGGATTGGCTATAGGCAGGCCATGACCGACTCTGGATACAAGGACTCCATGGCAATTAGAATTGCTATTTATAATATTTTGTGCGGATTTTTTCATCAACTTGTTTTCATTTTCCCCAACTGTTACCAACATGTTTGAAGAGGCAAGTTTGAAATCGGGAGGCACCTTAAAAGACATGTTCTCTTCCAATATCCTGATAAGCGTGTCCACTTCCATATCACAAGTTTCTTGAAAATATTTCTCAAAATCATTTTCTGGTATATATAACACCTTTGCCTGGAGTTTTGAAAATTTTTTCCATTTTGTCAACGGATGCGACAATTTAACGAAAGGTTTTAAAAATTTCCAGCCTAGCGGCATTGGCTTTGTCAGCGCACTGTTAATGATGGCGCAGTCTATTAGTTCATGCTTCATTGAAACGATTTGTATTGTGATTTGGGCACCTAGTGAAAACCCGATCAGGATGACTGGCTTCCCTTTTTCTTTATCCTCAATCAAATCAATGATCTTGTCTGCACTTGATCGGATGGAGAACATACCCTCTCCTCTGCTGCGTCCTTGTTCCGGTAAATCTAGGACAATGCAATGATAGTCATTGAAATATTCCAGCTGCTGATTCCACATCCAACCGCTTACGCCACCCCCGTGCAAAAACACAATCAATGGTCCTTCAGTGTCCCCATGTTCTTCATAATACAATGTCAAATCCTCACCTCTGCAACAAAATTTTCTGAGTTATTCATTTATGAATCAATTGTATCAGAAATAAGCTGGTGAAAGTGAAAAAGGGAGCAATTAAGCTGCTCCCTTACATTATATTTGCAATGCTTTTTGATTGGCTAAAGCCCAGAAGCCAACAGATATTTGTAATAAGGCTGCAATGGCAAAAACAGATTGAACGCCAAAATGCTCTGCCACTAACCCCATCATCAAAGAAGATATTCCAAAAACTCCTGTTGAGATGGATTCTCTGGCTGAGATTACTTTAGGTAGCAGATTGGTTGAAGCTTTTAATTGTACGACCGTTTGTTGACCAAGCAGTTTTATTTGAGCAACAGCACCTGTCAATAGAGAAAAAACGAGCGACAGCCATGGTATGGAGGAAAGTCCGAAACAGAGGGTGAAAATTCCGGAAAAAATTGTTACGAAAATAATAGCTCCATGCAATTTGTTTTTTACGCTTTGCTCGATTCGGTATAACCCAATACCACTCAATAAGAGGCCAGCAAAAAAAGCTGAATTGATGTACCCCCACCATGCTTCACTTTTCGCTAAGATTTCCTCAACGTATACATAAAGAATGGCTGCAATCCAGACAACGTTAGCCATTGAGTCAACCAATTCGATAATAGCAATCGTTTTGAAGACGGGAGTCCTCCAAATAGCTGTCCATCCTTCTTTTAACACAATCCATTTTGTAGCTGGATGACTGATCTTTCTTTCTTCCGCGTAATGAATAAAACTAACCATAATGAAGGAGATGAAAAATAAAAAGAGTGTCATGAACAGTAATATTTTCCCGTTTAAAAGGGCGATCAAAATCCCGCTGGCTGGCCACCCTCCAAGTTCCACAATATTTTCTACAATTGAGAAAAAGCTGTTTGCCTTTACAAGTATGGTCTTTTCAACCAAAAGAGGAATCATAGACCGTTGGGCCGGTGCCGTACATCCGTCAATAAATGCAATGAAAGAAATGGCCGGAAAGATGCCGAAAACTTCACCAGAGCTCCAAATATAGGCAACCAAAATAGCCATTAAAACAGACTTGATCAGATGACATAAGGACACGATTCTTCTTAAGGAAAATTGGTTAATGCACAAAGGCGCAAGGATACTTCCCAGAAACCTTGATAAGGTAATGAAAAACGGTACCAAGGACATCATAAAAGCCGATCCGGACATCTGAAAGATGATGCTGATGATGCCTGCAATATAGAAAACATCACCACAGTTGGACAATGCTTGGCTCATCCATAAAAGACGGAATGAACTTTTATTACGGATCATTTCCTATCTCCTTTATAAAAATTATTCAGTTTTTTAAAGGATAGGAAATCTCACATTGGAAAGGTCCTTTCAGATTGATATAATTAAGTATAACATCGATATTTCAGAATATACAAATAAAAATCAAGCGTAACCACAAGGTAAATCTTGATGAGAGGGTTCCACACCACGTAAGCAGAACGGTTCATTTCAATTACATCGTAAAAAACATGCAGCTTTGCAAAGTGGGAAACATCTGCTCTTTGAAGGCGTTATACGACAGGAGTGCATTGTTTCTGAATAAACTTCCGTGTAATTTGATACATGCGTCGAAGGCGCCTGGGGCACCTCAAGTCGCTACAATCCTGTGGCTTCAGTTTCCTGTACGTCAGCAGGCTTAGAATGCGCTTCGCTTGCACTTTAGGCCCAGCTAGATTAAATCGAACAAAATCCGTTTTTAAAATTTCGCTCTAAAAAAACCTTGAACTGCTGCTCAAGGCTCTTTTTACCAGCTTATCCATTTCCATCCTTGCTTTCTTCGTTGACCTCAATTTTTTCGCAGCCCGAATATAGACAAGAATAAATATCCATTCCCTCTTTCGCTTTTGCCAATCCTTTTAAATAGGGAGTGACCAAATCCTTAAAGTCTGCCTCCACCCCTTTCTCCTCCAGCAAACCATGTACATATAATTTCTTTTCATCAAATAAAAAAGCAACATTTCCAACCGCTTTTCCTTTTGCATCCACTATATTTAATAGCTGAAAATGCGGGTTAATCACCTCAGGTGAAAAATATACTTCCACTTTGATTCTCTCCTTTATGTGAACTTTAATTGCTCAAATAACGTGCCGTTGCCTGTAGATGATTCCTCTTTCTTAACCCGGATGAAAAACAAGCACAACAGCATAGCCAAAAGTGTTATTCCAGCAGTGACCAAAAACATCCCTGATCTTGACCAATCCATCATTGCGCTGAAAACCGGCGGGCCGATAGCGACTCCCAAAAACCTCACAGATCCATATAAAGAGGTGACAAATCCTCTGCGTTCCGCAGATACTGAACCGGTAATAAAGCTGTTGATACAGGGAAGAACAAGTCCAGTTCCTATACTGCTGAAAACCAGAATAGAGATGAAAGGGATCAATCCTTTAAAAAAGACTAAAATTGAAAACGATGCTGTCATCAATAATAACCCTATAATAATCAGCTTCTTCATTAATTTCATGTTCTTTCCAATCTTGCTTCCGGTAATATATGAAGTTAATGTCATAAATAATAGAGGGATAGCCAATATTCCACCTTTTAGTAAACCATCAATTTGGTGATCTTTTTCAAGAATATCGGATATGTAAAATAATATTCCGAACAGCGTGAATAAACATGCTGCACCTGTGAAATAGGCAACAAAAAGCCATCGCCCCTCATTTTTAAAGACAGTTCCCAGTCCCTTGATATAATCGCCGACACCTGGTGGTTCTTCATCTTTTTTCTTTTCCCTTACGAAAAATAGTGTCAAAAGAATGGAGATAAGACAGAAAGCGGGAAAAGCAAAAAATGCAGCATACCATATAATCATTGCCAACAACGAGCCAACAATCGGACTGATAACTTTTCCAAATCCATTCGATGCTTCAACCAGCCCGAGTACCTTACTTTGTTCTCCTCCCTTAAAAAGGTCACCAGTCAAAGCCATCGCAATAGGAGCAGTGCCAGCAGCACCAATCCCCTGCAGCACTCTTCCGGCCAAAACCCATAAGTACGCATTAGAAAACCATGCAGAGGCTGCTCCTGCTAGTATCCCTCCTCCTCCATATAAAATAAGTGCCGGGATAATTATGGCCTTACGGGAAAAACGATCAGATAAATAGCCTAAAATGGGGATGGATACAGCTGCAGCCATAGAAAAGACTGTTATAATCAAACTGATTTTAAACTGGGAAACATCCAACTCACTTTTCATTTTCGGCAAGATTGGAATAAGCATGGAATTCCCCAACACTAAAATCAGTGGAATAGATGCAATTGCAGTAATGGTCATCCCCTTGCTTTTTTGCTTCGGCAACTTTTTCCCTCCCATTCGCCGAGTTTCAATATCTTTTTTATTTTGGCGGCATACTTGCTTTTTATGCAAATACAATAAATTAATTCAATATATACAGCACTCTTGCCTAGTTACTGAATACTCTATCCTAGATAATGGAGGAGGGTTATTCCATATGGAATTTTTGGATTTACCGAAAAGGACTTCCGGAACGAGAACCTATGGTATTACATCCATTGTAGATTTTGGCGTTCCTTTGAAGGAATTGGAAAGTATTTTAGACGATTACGGGCATATTATCGATATTGCCAAGCTCGGAATTGGCTCAGCTTATGTAACGCCGAATGTACAAAAAAAAGCAAGCTTATATAAGAAGTTTGGCATCAAGCCATATTGCGGGGGCACCTTATTTGAAAAAGCCTATTATCAAAACAAACTGTCTGAGTATGCAGAATACTTAAAGAGCATGGGGATGGATTGGATAGAAATTTCCAATGGGACAATCGAAATTCCATTGGAGGAACGGCTTAATCTTGTGGATCAATTCAAGGAAGATTTCCATGTGATAGCGGAAGTTGGATCTAAAGATGTAAACAAGCAGATGTCCAGCTTGGATTGGGTGGATGAGGTATGGAGCTTCCTTGAAGCCGGATGCTGCTATGTCATCACGGAAGGAAGAGATTCCGGTACCTCCGGAATTTACGATCAAAGCGGGTTGATTAAATCTGATTTGGTGGATGAATTATTAAAGGAGATTGACTGCAATAAAATCATCTTTGAAGCTCCCCTTCCCAAATATCAAATGTATTTCATTAATAAGATTGGAGCGAACGTCAATTTGGGAAATGTGAAGCTATCTGATGTCTTAATTTTAGAGGCACAAAGATGCGGGTTAAGATGTGAGACATTTTTCTTGGAGCAAAATGAATGCAAGCTACCTTTATAAGACATCTACCCACAGAATGGAATAAAAAAACATGGCTGCAAGGCAGACGCGATATTAGTATTTCTCCTGTTACTGAAAATAACTTGATAGACATTCAAGCTAATACGAAGTACTTGGAAAGCTTAGCGCCTTTTGATCTTGTTTTGGCCAGCACACTAAAAAGGACTCAGGAAACGGCACAGATCTACGGATACGAACCGAAACTTGAGCAACTGCTTGATGAACTGGACTTTGGGTCATTTGAAGGTGTCCCAAAAGAGAAAATGACAGAAGCATTGGGAGCTGATTGGATAAATAATCCGCTGGCTATCACAGTCGGTGAATCCGTTCAACATCTTGAGAAAAGAATCATTTCTTTCCTCCAACTGTATAAAAAACACAAAAATATCCTAGTTTTTGGCCATGGTGCATGGATGCGAGGAATCCGTTCTTATTTAACATATGGAAATATTAATCAAATGAATAAAATGGAAATAAAGAACAATGAGTACTTCTCCATTCAGTTATTACTTAAATAATTCTTATCTTCTTCTCCATCCTAATGACATGAAAGGGATTCGGCGAATGTTTATGTGATAAATAAAATCTATGATATTGGTTGACATAAACTGGCAAATGATAGCATAAATGACGATTTTATAATCGATGATTAAGGAAGTTAAAAGGAAAATGAACAGGTTGATACCCATCATAACTTTTCCCGGGCTCCAATTTTTATGAAAGGCAATCATCAGCGCCGGGATGACCATCCCGCCGCTTGATGCGCCTACACGAATAAGCAAACCGACCCCTACGCCGAAAAATAAGCTTCCGGCTGCCATATCAAATAATAAGTTGTGTGAACTTAATGGTATTTGCATAGTAAAATAGCTGACAGTAGCAGAAGTTGTCGCTACTGAAAGCACAGTCCGGAAAGTCCATGTATACCCAAAGTAATTCAATGCGAATAATAAGAAGACGGCATTTGCCAGCCATAAAGAAAACCCCAATGACAAACCAAACCAATGGTTCAGTAGGAGAGCGATCCCTGCCGCACCACCTGAGGGAATCGAATGAGGAAACAAAAACAAAGACATGGCCATTCCCTGAAGAAATGCTCCTGTGAACAAACATACATACATCAGTAAAATTTTTCTCATAAGATCAAATGCCTATCCCTTAAAGCAGATTTTGCTCCCACACCTATCCCCTCCTTGTCCATTTTATGAGGGAATAAAGATATTATGAGGACAAATAAGAAAGCATCGAAGGGGTTCCTTCAAAATAAAAAAGGGTATTCGGATTATCATGTGGAAACTATCACAATAAGTTATTATCATCATATTGGTGTACAGTCAATAAAAAGGTGGGTAAGCTTTGAAGGGCTTAGAAAAAAGGCTTGTGTACTTATTTACGGGAGAATTTTTTGCAGTGGTAGTTTTTACTTTTGTGTATATTTTTTATTCGGTTAATCCAAGTAATAGTTATTCTCTACTATATGTATTTTTCATATTAAATTTTATTTTACTACAAGGCAGTTTTTACTGGTTTATAAAATGGAAACGATTAAAGATTAAGGAAAATATTCTTCCTAACCTTAACAAGTTACTTAGCATATTGAAAAAGATAAATCTTACACTCCTATATGTTGCTCCAGTTATATTCCTAATTGATATAATTCAGATGGCACAAGTACCTTTTTCTCAATTTTTCCTAACCGTATTCATTTATGCTTTTGCAATCATCGAGTATATTAATTACTACCACATACAATTAACAAATTTTAAAAACGGGAGAGGAAAAAAGTCTTCAATTGCTAAAGAGCTAAACAAAATTAAATAGCCATCTTGGAAGTGTTACGCAACAAGGACGATAGATATAATCATCTTGATTAAACTAAAGAGTATATATTAGTAGAAGGGATGTTAAAAATAATTCCATACTATTTTCCGAATACCCTAAAAAAATAACCTCCCTCAATGAGATGGAGGTTATTTTTTCACATTTATCGTTTGTTTAAGCGGGTGAGAATTCATGAACCCAAACTTTCATTTGGGGAACCCATTTCATACCGGGATGGAACCCTAAAATAACACTCTTATATTCTTCCAAATTCTCATATCCTTCTTGCCTTGCATGCTCATCAGTCATTTCTCCAAGTCTTTGGGAATATACGTTCTCAACGATAAATCCCTTTCCCTGCAATTCCATCATTTCACCAATGTCCGCGTAGCGTCCATTTCTTCTTGTTGCCGTTTTCCGGCCCTCAATCACTTTTTTTACATCAGCAGGCACTGTAACTAGACGTTCAATTGTGCAAGTTTTTGGCGGGAGACTCACATTCATTTGTAAAACCACCTTTGTATATAAGATCTCTAGGAGTTCTATCATGTTTCGAAATCATTTTAACACATCTTACATGTGATAAAAAATCCTCTGGCTCGAATCAATTGCTCAATGTTTTGATATTCCTTCGTCATGATTTAGATGAGTAGCTGGAAGGTGAATGAAAAATGATGTCCCTTCATTGAGCTTACTTTCCACCGTTATTTTTCCTTTATGTGACTCAATGATCTCTTTGCATATAGCTAATCCAAGTCCATGTCCGGCTCGTTGTTTAGTTGATTTTGTGTAAAATCGGTCAAAGATATACGGGAGCTCCTCTTCGGAAATTCCTTGCCCCAAATCAGTGACAGCAAGTATCACTTCATGATTATCACTATCATTCAGAAGGTGAAGGCCAATTTCTCCGGGGTCCGCATGTTTGACTGCATTCGTAATCAGATTCTGAACCACCTGCTCCATCCTTCTCACATCCACTTCTACAAATGGATAGTCTTTGTGAAGAGAATCGTCCATTTCAGCTGAAAAGAACACATTAGAATTTACAATATCATGCTCAAACAGTGTGCGCAAATGGTTGAACAAGTCGTCTGCACGAATCGGTTTCTTGTTAAATATGATTCCTTTGGATTCCAGTTTTGATAATTCGAATAAGTCGTGAATCATTTCATTTAAAGTCAACAAGCGCTGATGGCTTTTGGTGAGATAATGAATCTGCTCTTCTTTGTCCTGAATGACGCCATCCAAAATCGCTTCAATATATCCTTGAGCTGCTGTTATAGGTGAGCGCAGATCGTGAGAAATATCGGAATAAAGCTGGCGTCTTGACATTTCAACATCGGCTAATTCCTGATTAGCTTTCTCTAAATTGTCGTTCGCATCTCTCAGTTTTTTTGTACGATCTATTACTTTCTTCTCCAAGCTTTCATATAACAAAGCATTCTCGATAGAGATAGCTGCCTGTGAAGAGATTAAGTTCAAAATTTCTATCCTATCAGGCGAAAAAGCGGACACGATTAAATTATTTTCTAAATAAATAATCGCTCCGAGTTTCCCCTGATGAAGAACCGGAAAACATAAAACCGATTTTGGTAAATTTTTTTGAATATAAGGATCGGAAGCGAATCTTTTATCAGTAGTTGAATTTGTTAAAATCACAGGCTCAAGACTCTTTTCAACGTAATGCACAATGTGTTTTGGGAAATGACTAGCACTGCTATGGGTAATCCGTGTTCCACCTTCATCAATGCTGCCTTGAACAATGGGCTCAAGGGTATCTGCGTCTTTTATCAACATGACCCCTTTTTGCGCGCCACCGTTCACTAAAACAATATCCATCACTTTGCAAATTAATTTTTCTAATACAATTTCACTTGATAGGGCACGAGCAGCATTTAAAATGGATTTTAAATCAATAGAATAAGCTCTTGCGTCATTTCCAGCTTGTGAAAGCTCTCTTTCTTGAAACATGTCGGGATATTCCTGTTTTAGCATAGTGATTTTTTTCTGAGCTCCCCATTTATCATAAGCATCAACAGCAGCAAACAAGGCTGTTTTTGCCAAGCGAGGAAGGCCTTGATTTTTATAAAATCTTCCCGCCAGCTCATTAATGATTCCTTCATCTTGGTTAAACCCATTTTCAGCCGCTGCCTCTGCCGCTTTTTCAAAGTATGTCGTTGCCTTCTCCACTTCATTTTCTAAAGCGGCTGTTTCAGCTTTAAGTAAAAAGTATTTGTGAGCATAATTAACAGGACTATGGCTCATCCACCTGTTAAATTGCTTCAGATTCCGCTTCATGCGTTTTTTGGCTCGTAATGGATCAAACATCTTACTGTCGTCTTTTAAACTTCTTAATAGCCATAGAGACTCATAGAAGTAATATTCAGGAGCTATGATCAAGAATAGCGATTGATCTACCAATTTCCCTAATTTTTTCACAACGTCTTTGGCAATGCTTTTTTCATTCAGTAGATAGGCAAATTGCAATCGTAATGTATAATGGATAATGATTGCTGATTCATCTGCCGTTTTAAACTCGAAATGCCAATCTGGATGATCTTGTTTTTCTTTTAAAACAGATATCCAATTGTTTAATTCGTATAAAAAATCATCAGCCAGTGTATATTGTATACTCACTGAAAAGTTCCGTTGCCACTCAATTAAATCAGCTGTTTCTTGTAAACTATGTCCTTTCAAGAAGCTAGATAAGCAAAGAAACGAGCTGTTGGCACCTGCAAGATGTAGATTCCCCGCTTCAATACAAAGTTTTTGTGAATGCTCGAGCATCTGTTCGCTTTCTGTTATATGTTTCTTCCAGTGATTAATATAAGTGCCAAAAATGAAATAAGCACTTGCCCTCAAAATGGTGCTTTCATTTTTATCAGCACTTAAAATAGCCATTTTCCCAAAGTCGTAGCTTTCATCATATCGTCCAAAGCCTGCGCTTAAAATAAGAGCATAATTAATATACACGAGTGCTGACATGTCTGTATTCCCATGTTTTAATGTAAGCCGGAACGCCTTTAATATAAGGAGTGCAGCCAAATTTTGATTCAGATGATAAGCAGAGGCATTCATTGCTAATAACGTTTTCGTAATCTGTTGGAAATCCTTGTTTTCCATTTTAGGCAGACGCTCGATTGAATCCATTCCATATTTCCTCAAACAGATTCGGGTTTTGAGGAACTCAGCTCCTACCTTCAGGTTGCCAGGGTTTTTATCAATGACCCATCCATATAGCCTAAGAGCCTTCAGACCTGAATCAACAGAGTCCTCCACCCGATGTATATGTGTGTACAAGGTCATTTTCAAATTGTAAATCTCCAGTTTTTCCTCTTTTGACTTAACTTTCTCTAAAGCTTCGTCAAACTTTTCCTCGGAAAACGAAAATTGATTGTTTATATATGCCAGTTCACCAAGTCCCATAGCAATTTGAACAGCTAATTCATAATGATTGGTCCATGTATCATCCCCGAGCAGTTTGTTGGCTATCTTAAAAAACGAATAGGAATCTTTAAATGCAACACCCTCCTTTGCTTTTTTACCAGCCAGCATATTCCATTCTGCCAATTGAATTTTTTCATAGGGATTCAGCAATGGAATGCATTGATTATAGTGATTCACGATATCAAATATATATTTTTCAATAGATCCCTCTTGCTTAGACAAATCGGAAAGGTACCTGCCAATTGTTAAATGCCTTTCTTTGCGTTCATCGTTGCTCATTGTTGAGTAAATCGCTTGCTGTACTTTATCGTGTAAAAATTGATAGACATCTGATATTCCTTCTACATGATTACTACCTTCCCCTGGATAAGCAGATGAATATGTCGTATTGATCCTAAAAATGAGTCCATCTTCTGTTGGAAGTGATAATAATCTAGCAATCTCACGATTGTCTTTTTCATTTAGTGCAGCCCTCAATAAAGACAGGCCAAATTGATTACCGATACAAGAAGCATGTTTTAACAGATCTTGCGCTTCTGACGGAAGTTTATGAAAACGGTCAATAATAAAATTCACAATATCTTCAGCGAAATTCATATTATGGAGCTTTTTAAAGTCAATTGTCCATGTTTTTTTCACTTCATCCAAAGCGATGAATCTTTGCTCATAAAATGCCTGAAGCAGCTGTTTAGTAAAGAATGGGTTTCCTTTTGTGATTCTTTGAATAAATATAGCCATTTCCTTAGATTCCTTATCGGAACACGCAAAAAGATGTTTGATCCAGGCTTGCATGTCTTGCTCACTTAAAGGCACCAATTGGATCTCTGTAGGTCTAAGTCCTTTTTCTTTAATATCCTGAAGCATGATGTTAAAGGGGGCGCCGGGTGATATCTCGTTGTCACGATATGCCCCTATGATTAATAAATAACGGTTAACTGGTTGTAATATGGCCACATGATGTAGCAAATCAATCGTTGCTTGATCTGCCCACTGCAAATCATCTAAAAACAAGATGAGCGGGTGCCCCTTTTTTGAAAATACTGAAATAAGCTTATCAAACGAGTAGCGTAAGCGGTTATTGGCTTCCAATGCCGTCACATTCTCCGGCTCTTTTTGTTTTCCGACAATCCATTGAAATTCAGGAATAATAGAAGCGAGTACAGGCAAATGCCCTTCAAGCTCCGCTTCCAGTATCTTCGTCCAATAAGCGATCCTTTCACGGCCTTCGGATAGCAGCTGTTTAATTAGGTCCGTAAAGGCTTGAATAAGAGGAGCATATGGTTTCTGTTTTTTTAATAAATTGAATTTTCCAGAAACGTAATAGCCACGATATTGATAGAGTGGTTGCTGAATCATATTCACGAGAGCTGTTTTACCAATTCCCGACTCACCAGTTATAAAAGCAATAGTTGAGTGGCCATTACAGCAGCGATCAAGTGCATGACGCAAAGCTTGTTCATCATTTTTTCTACCGAACAGCTTTTCACCGAAGTCGAACTGCGGCATGTGGTCTTTCTCCCCTAGAGGAAAAGCTGGGCTATCTTCACCAAGTCCAAACCTTTTTTTAAATTCTAATAAATCCTCTTTCAGACCAAAGGCACTTTGGTATCGAGACTCTGGATTTTTTTCCAGTAACTTCATTACGATATCCGAAAGTAAACGTGGGATTTTACTATTCAACTCAATGGGCTGCTTTGGGATTTTTGCAAGATGGGCATGAACGAGATCAGCCGGGTCCTGAAGTTCAAAAGGAAGCGATTGAGTAAGCATCTGATAGAACAAAACACCCAGAGAATAGAGGTCAGACCGTTTATCGACGTCCCGATTCAGTCTACCTGTCTGTTCTGGAGAAATATAGTGTGCCAGTGGACCTGGCAACAATATGTTTTTATCATTATGAGTGGTATCCTGACCAGTTAGTTTCACCTCAAAAGGCTTCATACGTATAAGAACGTTTGCAGGATGGATATGTTTATGAATCATTTGTCTGCTGTGCAATTGCTGAATAATTGATGCTAATTTTATAGAAATGCTGAGAAAGTGAGTGATGTTTAACGTGTTTTCTTTTAATAATGTATCCAAAGAAAGCCCATCAAAAAATTCTGTTACTAGAAATGATTGATTGTTATATTCTCCAATTGTGATAAGGTTCAATATTCCTTCTATTTGATGATTTTCAAGCAGATGTGATTTGTAGTACTGATCTTCAGAGATGTTTGGATTCTCAGTTGAGCGAATTCTTATCAGAACAGGAGAATGAGTGGATTGTTGCACAGCGGATACAAAAACCCACAGCTCGTTTTGATCCAATATCTTTAGCTCTTCAAAACCAGGTAAATGGATCATATTTACGGCAGCTTTCATAACATTTTCACCTCTTATCCATGATACCCGATTTGATTAATCTTTCTTTACTCAAATCGAAAACTTTAACTAAATTTTAGAAAACTTTAACTGAACTTTAAGAAACTTTAATTATGAATTATACAAGTGCGTGTAGACTATTAAATAATATCAAGTTATGGGGGGAACAGTCTTGAACCAATTAATTGTGGATATAAAAAATAAGGATGAGGAATTAGATATGGCGTGGGTATCTTTAATCGTTGAAGCAAAAGAAGCCGGATTGACGATAAATGAGATACGCCATTTTTTAAACAGCTTTCGTCAATCCGAGTAATGAAATTTATAGCCGATGCCCCTTACCGTTAATATAAAATGAGGGCTTGCCGGATTTGTTTCAATTTTTTTCCTTAAGTTGCTAATATGAACCATAACGGTTCGAAAATCACCTGAACTTTCCTCTCCCCACACATGTTCAAAAATTTGTTCAGTTGTATAAACACGATTGGGGCTTTTAGCCAGCAATGTTAAAATATGAAACTCTTTGGCAGATAATTGGATTTCATTTCCATTCATTTGCACAGAATAATTATCTGGATTTATAACAAGTCCATTATAAGAAAGTAGAGGTTGAACGTTTTCCTCTTTCTGCTGAAATAAACGGTTTCGTCGGAATTGTGCCTTGACCTTTGCTGTTAAAACAGAAGGGCTGAAGGGTTTGGAAATGAAATCGTCTCCTCCGATTCCAAGCCCAACGATTTTATCTGTATCATCATCTTTTGCACTTAAAAATAAAACTGGTACATCGCTTTTCTTTCTAATTAGCTGACACACTTCGAATCCATCCAAGCCAGGCATCATAACATCTAAAATCAGCAGATCAGCTCCATGGGCATTAAAAAGTTCCAATACCCTGTTTCCATCCTCCGCCTCAAGTATCCGAAAGCCTTCCCTGCTTAAATATATTTTTAATACTTCTCTGATATCTGGATCATCATCCGCAACAATGATATGCCCTTTCAACAACAGCTTCCCCCTTCCTACTATTGATTGAATGGTATATGAATGACATAGTAATATACTACCATTACTTTTAAATAATTACCTTAAAAATTTTACAAATTTGCAATAGATGTTTCTGACACTCAATAAGCCTTTCATTTACTTATAAAAAGCTGCATAGCTTCTATTGTAGAATAATACCTATTTTGTTCACTCTAAGAACATTTTTTCTTTCACAATAAGCGTAATCAATCTGCATTCAAACAAGCAACATCCCTCAGCAGTGATTCTCAGGTGTTTTATTTGGATCACTCCAGTCTCATGAAGTTTGATAGCTGCTAAACAAAAATAACCTTTCTTGACGAGAGAAAGGTTATTTTATCTGGTACTGAATACCATCGCTTGATACGCGTCGTGGTTTCAAAAACTTATTTAGGTTTTTTATAACACCACTCTGAGTCAAATGGTAAAGACTTTAATTTTTGCATATCCTTCCAACTGTACACCCAATTATAATCTGCAACCCAAAAATAGTCATCAGGATTAGCTTTCAGATAATGATATATAAATCGAAATACTAACTCCTCAACACCATAGATTTCTTCAATTGTCCCTCCCTGATACAGTTTGTGACTGGGATTCAATCCCACACCCTTATAATCAAAAAAATCAAGATTTGGATTATCCAATGCACCTACATAAAGTATAAACGATTCACCGTTCTCTTTTACATTTTTATCATTAATATTCAATGTGGTAGAAAGAAAATGGCCATTGCTGTCATAGTTTTTACTGTTATAAAAATTTAACATGATATCCGCGTGGTAAGCAGAAGCGATTGAATTAGCTAGAAGACGCTCTGGTGTATATTCTTTTTGGCTTATTAGGATAAAAGCGGTAGTTCCCATCTTTATAAAGCCCCCTTTAAATCATCTAATGAGTTAACAATAGTAACCCCTTTCGACTTAATATTTTCTAGCATGGTTTTATGTTCTGGCCTCAAATTGTTTAATGGCTTGTCAATATACAAAATAACCTTTTTGTTCTCATGATTAAAAAATAAATCACTGGCTGTATCAGTAAATTTAGCAAATTGTTCTTCGGTTACCGCTTTAATCGATGTTTTGACTTCAATGATCGCATCTTTTGTTACTACATCTAAATCACCAGCAGCTTCTCCTGTTTTCCTCATAACCTTTTGGCCATATCCTATAACATCTTTTTCTTTCCTTACAAAGTCCGCAACCTTTGCCTCAGTTGCTTTACCAACGTTTTTACTATTTAAGAACTGCTCAATATCTCTATTAATATTTTTGGGAGATTGTTTAACCCAAGTCAGCTCGGTTCCAGCCGGATTGGTATATTTCGTTTTATTTCCTTCTGTAACAATGTTGCCAATGATACTAGGTTTTCTCGTCTGCTCATTGGTTGTCCCCTCATGAACTGCCTCCTCATCCGGCGTTTCGCCATCTGTCTTCTTTGGTTTGTCCGGTTGCCTGTCAGGCTCTTTTCTGTCATTTTTTTTCGGCGGTTCGGGATGAGCCGGAACGTCTGGATTCGATTTACGAAAGCCCAGTTTTTCGAGAAGCTTGTTCACATACGGGCGACCCTTCTTTCCCATCCAGCTAAGCGCTTTGCCGAATGGAATTCGGTTTAGCATAATGCTTCCGGCGACGGAAAGTGCTCTTTCGGGTGTCAACAGCTTCTTTGGATCGCGAATATAACCGGCAATTTCATGCCCACTCCCGGCGACTCCCATCCCCGTCATTGCAATACCCAAAGCCGGCCAGAAGCCAACAAAGATCATAGATAGGGTCAGGGCTCCCAGTAGAAGCGCTCCCTGTTCATACCAATTCAGTCGATCCCACCAATCTTGCAGTGAATCGAACATGCAAGTAAAACATGCCGATTCAGCAGCACCTGCATGTGCTCCCATGCCCGCAAACAGTCCAGCCACAAGCAGACACACTGTAAGCACGGTTAATACCTGACAAAGAGACTTAACCCGGGCATTGATAGGCTCCTGTCTACTAGCGGCTTCGGTGTTCCCATAAAGGATATGAAACCCGAGTTCCCTGCGCTCCCGATAAAAACCAAGCCAATAGATGAATTTCTCACGTTCCAGACAAAAAGAGTAAGTCATATTCCATAGTTCGGTGAACGGATTCAGAAATGGTTCGTTTGGTAATGTCGGAAGCCGGCTCCTGATTTTATTCAAGGACCAGTAGTCAGCAAAAATCGATGTAAATAGCATCAGCAGGAAGGTTGATTGGGTTTTATAACCGTTGCCGGTCCAATCACTAAGCTGCAATACCCAAACTGGAAGCTGATGTTGACCGTTATAAGTAGCATGATCCAAAATGGCCCAAAGCAAAACAATTGTCGGAAACAGAAAAAGCCATTTCGTTCGTTTTTTGCGCAACCGAGAAGTAATTCCAATTGAGAGCGCAATCATAGCAGTATGTACAGGATGACTGACAGTCATGACTGTGGGAAGCAGACTTTCTTCGAAGCGCCCAGGAAATAGTGAGAACAAGTCCCAATGAACCGTTTCTCCGCCAAGCATAGTGAAACTGTATCCAAATTTTTCCGCTAGAACGCCGGAACTTAGCCACCTGCGGGAGAGTTCTTCCATCAGTTGGAAGCCGACGCCAGTTGCTGCACCAATAAGCGTATAGTCACTTAAACTCAAGGCGGAGGAGCGGCGTGAGAACAACAGAAACACACCTAAAGGAAGCAGTTTCCATAGCTCTTCGAAAATAGGAGTAATGGCAGCTATTGACCAAACATCGGATGTCTTTCCACTGAAAACCATGTGAAAAGCACTAACTGTAAGCGTCGTAAATGGTACAACCAAATAAACTCCTGACAGTACAAACAACACGACCGTCTTCCATGGCAATGTTTTGCTTCGGCACAAAACCCAAAATTGAAGTAGGACATAGAACGACCATAAATACTGGACCAGCATAGTACGTGCTTCTTTAACAAAAAATAGGCTTAAAACAAAAATAATGAGCGATAACCAAGAAAATATCGTATAAGCTGTTTTAACGAATGGATGTTTCTCAATCCATGATCGGCAAATTCGGATGCCGGATTCAAGAAAATCCCGTATTCCGGTTCGGATAGACCAAATCGTATTCATCGCAGCCCCCTTCGAGTGCTGACCTTGTTTGAGCGGAGCATCTCCCAGTCATGAGTTTTATCTCGACATACCGACTGGACGAAATATCTTTGCTTTTCTTTTCCCAACATAATGGGACGAGGCGGGATCTCAATATACTCTCTTGGAAGTCATTCCCGCACGCAGCCCTCTTGAGCACGTTCTCTGTTCCCTTTCAGACAATGAATCAATAATCTCTCAAAGCTCGAAGTTTTCATTCATGCCAGCATCGCTCTCTATTTCTAGATTGAAGCATCTGAACAGGCTTTATTTAGTCACCAATTCAGTTAGTAGTATTTTTTTCTGCCTTAATCAATCGGGCTTCCAATAATTTTTTGAAACGTCGCTAATCTTTCTTTTTATTGGTTAGATCATCAATATTCTTGTCCCCTTCCTCTTTGATCTCATCATAAACCTCGTTTCCACTTTTAGTAGCGGCTCTATATAAACGATCCCCTGTATCACGAGCGTAATTCCATACGAAATTCTTGCGTTCAGTAACCTGATTCCAAATCTCGCCGTGAGGGATTGTATTCCCATATTTATTTTCTAGGAATCTTAAGGCCGCCAATAATTTCTCATATTCTTTGTTTGCTAAAATTTGCATATCTATTGTTGTGTTATTAATTATTCCTTGCTTCTTTTCTTTTTGTATATTTGCGTCTCCTTCGCCTTTTTCTTTCCATATGGTCCACTCGCCACGCAATTTATCGTATGCCTTATTGAGGTAATCTTTTAGAGCTTCGCCATTATCAACTGAAGTAAATTCTCCCCCACCTGATGCAGCCACTTGTCGAAGCAGCTTCTGCCCTTCATTATCCACAGCAAAACCAATGATATTTACAACGGTTTTCACTTTGGCCTGATTGAGTTCTTTTGCAACCTTCGCCGGATCACCACCACAAGTTTCAATACCATCACTTACAACATAAACAACCGAGTCTGTTGTCTCTGGGTTCATATCTTTTTTTACAGACTCCAAGGCATTAGCAATCGGTGTCCAGCCAGCGGGCTTAACACTCGCTAAAGCTTTTGAAATCTGCTTTGTCTGGTTACTTGGGCCATGAAAGATTTCTTCTGTACTGCTGCATGATAACTGCTTATCTTTTTCATTCCCGGTACCTTTATGTCCATACACACGCAAAGATACTTCAGCATTCTCAGGTAGTTTATCTGTGAAAGTTTGAATCGCTTCTTTTGCTGAATCCATTTTTGATTTACCGTTTATCTGTGCCTCCATACTGCCACTTGCGTCAAGTAGGATAGAGATGTTCAGTTTCCTGCTTGCAGGTAACGTGACGTTTCCATTCGGCCGCTGATTATCCACTTTCACTTCGGTATCAAAGTTTTTAAACGTAGTAATATAAGAACTGTAGTCTTCGCCCAATAGCAGAAGCAATTCTTCAGTATATTGATCAGCAGTCAAGTTATCTGGTAGTTGGTCCAATTTGGCTTGAACTTTCTGCTTATCATAATTGGAACCGGCAAATGGTCCTGCTGGCTTCATTAACATTTCTTCATCCGTTAAGAGAGTCTGAGGTTCGCTTTTCTCCGATTCCATCTGGGACTCAACTTCGGAATGGGGTTCATTTTCAATTTCAGTTTCAGGTTCACTTTCAACTGTTTTAGATTGTTTCTGAACTTTTACATTCTCCTTTTCAGGTTCATTTTGACTACAGCCCGCAAGCAAAACGATTAAGGTTACAAAAATTAAGATAGATCTTTGAATCATTCACTTACCTCCAATTCAAATTCTCGTAAAATATCATCAAACATAGTGGGGAAATAAAGAAAAGGCACTACCTTAATAGCGTGGTCTTCCTTCTTGTATTCATTAAACTACTGAAGCTCATCCCGAAAATAAACCAGGCTTGTGAAACAATCATTTTCAAACGCCTTCTCATCTTTTCATACTGACTCGTTAGAGAAACATAACGAGCTAGCCAACAATGAGAAGTCTCCTATAAACGAAATATTATAAAAATTTAGACGTATTTAATGTTGGCGTCTGCATTCATGAGTTCAGCCACTGGAGAATCTCAGTGTATTTTTACCGCATGGTATCCTCTATCGCGTTTTCAGATTCACAATAACCGTTCAAACATCGATCTATACCTTTTCAAAGGTTTGCTCTGGTTTGAATTTTAACAATGTTAAAATATGAAATTATCCTATGTACATTTCCAAAAACTATTCCCCCCAACTTAATTAAATGAATGATATTGTAATATATTACCATTATTTTCAAATGTTTGCCTCAAAAAACATAAAAAAAGAACTAGATAACTAAGTAATAGTCTCTAGCGTTATGATGAAGCAAGTATTCAGTTCAGCAAACCCTTCATTTGTCTATAGATAGCAGCAATCTCATCTACTGACATTCGAACTAGACCGCTTGATGAAGGTGCAACAAACTCAATGGTCCCTGGAACAATAGGGGTATTTTGTTCTCCCCAAGCAACATTTCTTCTTTTGCTATATTGCTGATACACTCCTTTTCCAACAAAACAGGCAACTTTCGGATGATAAAACGAGATTTTCTCTACTAATACTTCTCGTCCCGCTCTATATTCTTCTGCAGTAATTTCTTGGGCGTTTCGTGTGGGTCTTGGTACGATATTGGTAAATCCATATCCAATCTCCAACAATGTGCCGTCTTCGCTAGGGTCAAACTTCCTTTCAGTTAATCCTGATTGATGAAGAATTTTCCAAAAGCGATTAGAAGGGTTGGCATAATGATGTCCAGTCTCACTTGACCGAATACTGGGGTTGAAGCCTATGAATAGGATACTTAACCCTTTTTTGATATGGTCGGGAATAGGATTCACTTTATTGCTCCTTTTTCATTTTAAAAAACATTTGGTATACAAGTCTATTTTTACAGATGCAAAAACACGGAATTTCATACAGTGAAACTATAAGCTGAAAGTCCTTGCTTTTGTACGTTTAATGAAAACAGGAGCCGTCTCTCGTGGGCGGCTCCATGTTCATGTTTACTATCTATTCTACTTTTATTCTCCATCCAAACGGATCCTCTTCCTTACCCGTTTGAATACCAGTCAATGAAGTGTAGACCTTTAATGACAATTCGCCTGTTTTTCCGTTATTAATGAGCATTTTCTCGTTTTTCCAGAATAATTCTCCAATAGGTGAAATGACTGCGGCCGTACCGGAGCCGAATGCTTCCTCTAATTGTCCGTTTTGGGAAGCATCATGTAATTCCTCTATTGAGATTCTTCTTTCAGATACTGGTACACCCCAATGCTGTAAAAGCTCTATAACAGACTTTCTGGTAATTCCCTCGAGAATGCTTCCGCTTAGTGCAGGTGTAACTACTTCACCATTTATTTTAAAGAATACATTCATACTTCCTACTTCTTCAATATATTTATTATCTTTTCCATCAAGCCAAAGCACTTGGGAGTAGCCGGAAGCACTTGCTTTTTCCTGCACGATCATGGCACCCGCATAATTGCCGGCTGTTTTTGCATTCCCTGTTCCTCCACGGACAGCTCGGACAAACTCGCTTTCTACCGCTATTTTTACAGGGTTCATTCCTTCTTTGTAAAAGCTGCCGACCGGCGACATGATAATCATGAATGTATATGATTTTGAAGGCGTTACATCCAGATTTGGTTCGGTTGATATGATGAAGGGACGGATGTATAATGACATGCCTTCTTGATTAGGAATCCAGTCTCTGTCAATTGACACAAGCTTTTGGAGTGCTTCAAGCGCGAGCTCTTCGTCCACTTCTGGTATACACATACGGCTGCTTGACCTGTTCAGCCTCTTGATATTTTCATCTGGTCTAAATAAGAAAACTTCTTCATTTTCCGATATATATGCTTTTAGACCTTCAAAAATGGTTTGCCCATAATGGAAAATTGTTGCAGCCGGATCGAGTGTAATTGGTTGGTATGGCACAATTCTAGGATCATGCCAGCCTTTTTCCTCCGAGTAATCCATCATAAACATGTGGTCAGTATAAGTTTTTCCAAATTTCAAGTTGGAAAGAGACGGTTTGTCTTTGCGGTTTGTACTAAGTTGGATGTCAATTTGTTTGTTCAAAACTTATTCTCCTTCTCTCGCTTATAATCTATTTAATATTATTTAATCACTTTATTTACGAACCTGTCCATCACCAGATACATAAAACTTGGTTGATGTAAGGGCGTTAAGTCCCATCGGTCCACGCGCATGCAATTTCTGGGTACTGATGCCGATTTCCGCACCATAGCCAAACTCAAATCCATCTGTAAATCTAGTGGAAACATTATGATAAACAGTTGATGCGTCGACCGCGACTTGGAATATTTGTGCGTTTTCTTCATTTGCAGTGACAATCGATTCAGAGTGCTTAGTTCCATATTGGTTGATATGCTGAATAGCTTCGTTAACATCTTCCACGACTTTTACACTGACACTCAGTCCAAGATACTCTGTTGCCCAATCTTCCGCAGTAGCTTCTGTTGCTTTAGAGAAAACTTCGCGAACTGACTTGTCACCATGGATTTCTACGTTGTTTTGATCAAGCTTTTCAAGCAATTCCTTACCATGGATTTCGAACCAATCTTTTTGTATGAGTACTGTCTCAATAGCATTGCAAACAGATGGACGTTGCAACTTGGCATTTAGCACAATGTTTTCAGCCATTTCTTTATTTGCGGACTCATCCACATAGACGTGGCAGTTTCCGGCTCCAGTTTCGATGACTGGTACAGTTGATTCGCGTATGACTGTTTTAATGAGCTGCTTTCCTCCACGTGGAATCAATACATCCAGATAATCATTCAATTTGAATAATTCCTTAGCTGTTTCTCTGCTCGTATCTTCAATCAATTGAACAGCATCTACTGGAACTGCGCTTTTTCCCAGTGCTTTGTGAATGGTTTGGACGATAGCCAAATTGGAAAATTTAGCGGAAGAACTTCCCCGTAATATAACAGCATTTCCAGTTTTTAAGGATAGAGTGGCTGCATCGATCGTCACATTCGGTCTTGCTTCATAGATCATGCCAACCACGCCAATAGGAACCCTTTTTTTCGTGATGGTCATGCCATTCTCTTTCTTAATAATCTCCAATGTTTCACCAATAGGATCTTTCAAATCTATTAAAAGTTTAATGGCACGTGCCATATCTTCAATTCGTTTTTCATTCAACATGATCCGGTCCAATATAGAATCAGACAGACCTCTTTCCTTTCCTGCTTGCAAATCCTTCTCGTTTTCTTGAATAATATAATCTTTATCCTTCAACAATTGTTCAGCAATCAAATCAAGGGCCCTGTTTTTTTCCTCTGTTGAACGGTTGACAAGTGCTCTGCTGGCTTTTAATGCAGCTTTCCCTTTTTCTTCCACTTCACTTACGGCAGCCTTTTCTTTTAGTGTCATAAGTATTCCTCTCCTATCACTCGTAAAATAATTCTAAACAAATGCGCCTTGACGTATTTGCGCCCCTGATTTTATCGAGCGAAGCTCGATACATTTCCTCTGAAAATCTGTGGCATCCGCCAGTGGCTTTGACTTTATTTAACTGGGGTTTGAACCCCCACCACTTACAGAAATGGGAGACTTCTGCTGAATGAAGTTAATCAGACTTTGACCCATCTATTGCGATGGATGACTTCAATGGTCGGCATTAACGTCTCCTTATTCTCTTCACAACTTCTTTTTTCAATCAAATCTCGAAGCTCCGGAGAGGAGTACGTGACTTCTCCTCTTCCCAGCAGTCCATTTACTCCGTAAACTTCAACAACATCGCCTTTTTGGAAATTTCCCTTCACTTTGAAAACACCAGCAGGCAGCAAGCTTTTGCCCCTATGAAGAATAGCATCCTCCGCTCCCTGATCAACATAGATTTTTCCTGATGTTTCAGAGTGGAAGGCGATCCATTGCCTACTTGTATTAATAGGATCGAGTGATCCGTTCGCAATGTATGTGCCGTCTCCGTTTCCACGAAGAATTTCAAGCAGCTTGTCTTTTCCGCTTCCTTTGCCAATGAAAACAGGGACACCGAGGGAGACTGCCGTTTTTGCTGCCAATAATTTGGATTTCATGCCGCCTGTTCCAACTTTGGAGCCTGTCTCATCAGCAGATTTCAGCAAATCCTTTGTAATATCCTCCAGATAATCAAACTTCTTCGCATCTGGGTTCATCCTTGGATTGGAATCGTACAGACCGTTTATATCCGTTAAGATGATGAGCATGTCAGCGTGTATAAACCCGCTGACAAGAGCGGAGAGCATGTCATTATCTCCAAATGTCAACTCATCGACTGCCACGGTATCATTTTCATTAATAATCGGCAGCAGTCCGCGATCCAAGAGCTCGCTAATTGTTGCAAACGCATTTCTATAGCGGGATCTGTCTGCGAAATCACTTCGTGTGAGCAAAATTTGTGCTGGAATGATGTTAAATTCGCTCAATTTCTCTGTATAGGACTGCACAAGGAGGCTTTGGCCGACTGCTGCAGCTGCTTGTCTTCCTTTTACCGTTACCGGACGGGTAGGATACCCCAGGTTTTTGAAACCAGCGGCAACAGCTCCTGAGGATACAAGTATCACTTCATGATTGGCGCCTCTTAAAGCAGCCAGTGCCTGAACGTGATCAGCAAACTTTTCCTGATCGATTTCTCCTCTGTCATTTGTCAGGGAACTGCTTCCGATTTTAACAACGATCCTTTTTTTTCTCATGGGTCTATCTCCTATTACAATGATCATTCTTAGAAAAATAAAATAGCTCTCCCATCCTCATATAAAGGACGAAAGAGCGTAGCTTCCGCGGTACCACCATTTATTGGGTGCATCAGCACCCCACTTTGCCTGATAACGCCAGGAAACGCCCATGTTTTTGCACGGGACTCTGAAGGCAGGTTCAACGGTTTTCCAGTGGCGAAATTTCTCAGCTTGTAAATTCCGCTCTCTTGTCACGGAACAAATCCGTTTACTAGCCCTTCGTCTACATTCAACGTTCATAATTTGATAACCATTATGAACGTGAAGAATGAATTTGTCAAGGTGAGGAGTCTAGCCGCCAGCTACGAAGTGTACATTTATAAATATCAATTATGAATACTGAAATCCTCTTTAAGTATGTGAATATAAAAATTTAATTTGTACTTTCTAGTTATGTCCCGTTTAAGCTTTTTTTCTCACCAATACTATCCCTATTACTGAAACGTGGTAGAGATTCTAGCACCACACAAAATGCGTAGAACAATCACTTATCGGCTTTTTTGCTCCACCATGTAGCAAGCAACGAGCCTGAAATATTATGCCAGACACTAAAGATGGCACTTGGTACAGCTGCAAGTGGGGAAAAATGCGCTGCCGCCAATGCCGCACCAAGTCCAGAGTTTTGCATGCCTACCTCGATGGCAATGGCTTTCTGGTCAGAATAGTCTACGTTTAATAAGCGAGCAATCCAGAAACCTAACAAATAGCCCAGACAATTATGTAAGACGACAACAAGTAAAATAAGCAAACCTGTCTCGGCGATTTTCTGCTGACTACCACTGACAACTGCTGCGACGATGGCGACAATTGCAATAACAGAAACAAGCGGCATAGCTTTTATACTCTGCTCTACTTGCTTGCGAAAAAGTATTTTTGCAATGAGTCCAAGGATAATTGGTATAAGGACAATCTTCACGACCGATAAAAACATATCTCCTGCCGAAACTGGTAGCCATTTGCTAGCCAGCCATAGAATCAATGCAGGCGTTACAAAAGGTGCCAATAACGTGGTGCAAGATGTGATGGCAACAGATAAGGCCACATTCCCTCTTGCCAAAAAGGTCATAACGTTTGATGAAGTACCCCCAGGGCAGCAACCTACAAGGATGACACCTGCCGCAACTTCAGGCGGCAGCTTAAATCCAACAGCAAGTCCAAAAGCGATGAGTGGCATAATCGTAAATTGCGCAAGGACACCAATCGCCACTTTTTTCGGATGCTTTAATACTTCTTTAAAATCGTCCACAGATAATGTCATACCCATCCCGAACATAATAATTCCAAGAAGAATAGATATGTAAGGTGCAATCCACGTAAAACCGCCTGGCATAAAAAATGCCAATGCTGCAAATAACAATACCCATATTGCGAAGGTATTGCCTGCAAATTGGCTAATCCTATCTAACATCTTCAATTGCATAAACCTCCCTTAATTATAGATTGATTATACATGTTATGCGGAATTTCACAATAACTTTAATAGCACATGTCTACGGAGGTAAATCCACATATTTATTGTACTGATTAAAATTAAAATAACTCGTTCAGCCTGCATATTAAAATCAAAGTAATATTCATTCTCTCAATTCTTTGGCAAAGTTATCATAGTAAAAATGCATAGACACGCGTTTAGTTATTTGACGAGTCTAAAAATTTAAAATATAATGGTATTGATCGCTTCTTATGCCAATGACTAAATTGTCCTTTCATTTTTGTATTTGTAGAAGTCTTTTTTGATCTGTGAGTCTATCGAAGGGGGACATGCATTGGTGAATACATATTTGGCACTTCACTCAACCGATAATCTTCATGTGAAAATGAGAGAGTTGGAATCCCAATGGGGATATTTTGTTTCTGATAAGCAGAAGCCGGTTAAAGTACGGCAAACCATATACCAATCTTGGAAAAGATGTGAGGAATATCAGGTCGATCCACTCCAAAAGCAAACCTCCATCATCATTGATGATCAACGTTTAGACGAAACCTTAAGTCATTCGGAAATGTATAAAGCGTCTCTCCCCATTGTTGAATCGTTACATCAGCAAGTACAGGGCACTGGACACCTTATTACCCTTGCTGATGATAAAGGAACAATCATACATTTGGAGGGGGACCAAAAGATAAAGCAACAGGCTGCAGAGATGAGTTTCATTCGCGGCGCAGACTGGAGTGAAAAAGCTGCCGGATCAAATGCAATTGGAACTGGATTGGCAGTCGGCCACCCTATTCAAATTTTTTCACATGAACATTATTGTGAAGGTGTTCATCCATGGATATGTTCAGCGGCTCCAATCAAGGACCCTTTAACAGGGAAAGTTCTAGGTATTATCGATTTAACCGGACCAAGACAGCTTGTTCAACCTCATTCTCTCAGTGTAGTACAAAATATATCAAAGATGATCCAACATAACTTTAAAACGCATTCACTTAAACAGCGACATCAGTTACAGAAATTTTATGAAGGCTTTGTCAATAAGTGGAAATCGGATAGTGTTATCATGCTTGACGAAATGTTAAATATCGTCCATGCAGACCCAAAATGCCTTTTTTTATTGCAAATTGACCACTGGAAACAATTGGCTGCCCATCAAGAGTTTCACCATATTCGAAATTCATTACTTACAAATAATGAATATGAATGGGAGTTGGATGTCCCCTCCCTTCAAATCAAGGTATTTATTCAAGTGATTGTTCAAGGTTCGGAAAGAATCGGTTATTTGCTTCATTTAGAAAAAACTAATCAAATAAGAAATTATACTTATTGGGGGCGAATCATTGGAAATTCCCAACCAATGAATCAACTAATCGCCAGGGCGAAAATAGTAGCGCCAACTAACGTTTCCATTCTTCTTACTGGGGAAAGCGGAACTGGAAAGGAAGTATTCGCTAGAGCCATCCACAAAGAAAGTTCACGCAGTCAATCACCGTTCATTGCTATAAATTGCGGGGCCATACCGAAAGAACTAATGGCAAGTGAATTGTTTGGCTATGAGCCTGGTGCTTTTACTGGCGGAAACCCTAAGGGGAAAGCCGGAAGATTCGAAGAAGCCGATGGTGGAACTTTATTGTTAGATGAAATTGGTGAGATGCCACTTGATTTGCAAGTACATCTTTTACGAGTGTTACAGGAAAAAGAAATCGTAAGGCTTGGCACATCTCGTTCGAAGAAAGTTGATGTTCGTATTATAGCGGCGACAAATAGAAATATGAGGGAGCTGATTGCAGAAAGGAAATTTCGGGAAGATCTATATTACAGACTTAATGTCGTAGAGTTTCAACTGCCTTCGCTCAGAGAGCGAAAGGAAGATATTCCTCTCCTTACTCGATATTACATTATCCATTATGCAAAAAAACACGATAAACCAGTACCGACAATCGGGAACGAAGTTCTTTCATTGCTGAATCAATACCACTGGCCTGGGAACATTCGAGAGCTAACTAATACAATTGAGTATGCAGTGCTTTTTTGCAGTAATAACCACATTACAATGGATTCTTTGCCAGATTTTTTTAGAGACAGTAGTCAGGGGTTGATCAGTGAACATCATGAACTTACCGTTTTGGAGCAAGAGGAAAAGAATAAAATTAAACAGTTGATCGAGGAAACAGGAGGAAATCTTTCTGAAGTTGCAAGGCGCTGCAAAATTGCCAGGACAACCCTTTATCGAAAAATTGAGAAATACCAACTAAAAGTTACGTAAGGAGAAACGGTTTATCCGACTTAAAGGATAGACCGTTTCTCCGCTTATTAATGATTTTGCATAATCCCTTCGCTAATGATGAGTTCAGGTTCGACAGAAGTTTTAATATCTTCTACCGTATAACCTTCTGTAATTTCGATCAATGTTAATCCCTTCTCAGTAATATCCATTACTGCTCGATCTGTAATGATCCGATGCACTACTTCTTTACCAGTTAAAGGGAGAGTGCAAGATTTTAATATTTTGGGATTTCCTTGTTTATCTGTGTGTTCCATGATGACAATAATTTTCTTGGCACCATGTACAAGGTCCATCGCCCCGCCCATTCCCTTAATCATTTTTCCGGGAATCATCCAGTTGGCTAAATCTCCTGTTTCAGATACCTCCATCGCTCCCAAAATCGCCACATCGATATGACCGCCTCGGATCATTCCAAATGATTCAGCACTGTCAAAAAACGCCGCACCATCTATCGCCGTAATCGTTTCTTTGCCTGCATTAATCAAGTCAGGGTCAACCTCTTCTTTAGTAGGATAAGGACCGATTCCCAATAATCCATTTTCAGATTGTAAAACTACCTGTTTATCTTTTGGAATAAAATTCGCTACAAGGGTTGGAATGCCAATACCTAAATTCACATAGTCGCCGCTTTTAATCTCCTTCTCAGCTCTTTTGGCAATTTGTTCACGTATGATCATTTTATTTTGATTCAAGTTCATTCCCCCTTCCCCGAATCGATTCATTTCTTACAGTCAAACGTTCGATCCGCTTTTCTTGCTGCCCGATGATCATTTTTTGTACATAAACGCCAGGGGTGTGGACAGTATTGGGATCAAGTTGTCCTACCTCAACAATTTCACCTACCTCTGCAATTGTAACTCTACTAGCAGCGGCCATCATCGGATTAAAGTTTCTTGCTGTCTTGTTAAATATCAAATTCCCCATTCGGTCTGCTTTCTCAGCATAAATGAGACTGAAATCCGCTGTCAGTGCTTCTTCCAACAAGTAATATTTTTCGTTAAAATTTCTCACTTCGCGCTCTTCAGAAATGGCAGTGCCGACACCAGCAGGAGTATAAAACGCAGGGATTCCTGATCCACCAGCACGAATTTTTTCTGCGAGTGAACCTTGAGGTGTTAACTGAACTTCAATTTCGCCGGCTAATACTTGCCGTTCGAACTCTTTATTTTCACCTACATATGAGCCAATGATTTTTTTTATTTGTTTATTCCTCAATAATAGTCCAAGCCCCCAATCATCAACTCCACAGTTATTTGAAATAATAGTTAAATTTCTAGCTCCTTCTTTAGCCAATGCTTTAATGAGATTCTCGGGTATTCCAACTAAGCCGAACCCTCCTACCATAATCGCAGCACCGTCATGTATATCTTTTATTGCTTCTTCAAATGATGTCAGAATCTCTTTCAAGCTGCTCCCCCCTTCCTTAATTTTTTTCACAAAAGGCGACGGTTTTTAACCGTCGCCAGATGCATATCAGGATTTGCCTGGTAATGGAGTATTGATCCATTCGTTATAAAATGTATCGATATCCGGCTCAAAGTCCTTAATCACCGGGTACCAAGGGGTAACGGCCTCAACCTCCAATTGGGAAGCACAGCCTGGGCAATAATATTCTCTTAATACTTGCCATTCTGTATCAGGCGACATCAATTTAGGGTATATTTCATTCATTTTTTCTTCAGTATCCCGCACAAATATATTGGCATGTAGTTTCCAATTATCTTTGTAATGGCAGAATTCATATCCGCAGTCACATTTCACAATCCGCTCTCCATCTTTTTTTTGAACAATAAACAAATGCTCTCCAATAGGTAGTAAAATTGGGTCATCCCAAGGAACCCTTTCTTGCATGACACTTAAATAAATAGCGAACCTATCTTTGTCTTTATGGGAAGACATCATAGTTTTTAATTGATAGAAATCTAATGTTCCATCAATTAGTTCCCCGATTAACTTCTTATCGTATTTTGCCATGTTATTTCACCCCTGTCTTGAAGCGATTGATATGCTTTCCAAGCTTAGGCATATTTAATTCTTCTTCATGAATTATCCAGTCCTCAGGTAATGTCCAAAATTCTTTAAAGTCATTTGTGAATTTTTCACTCAGGGCGAAGCTTTCAGCATACATATTTCTTACTTGCAATGATGCTTTTTGATCGAGTATATTTTGCTTCTCCTGATTGAACCATTCCCGTGCAGGGATACTTCTTTTTAAGCGTTCTTTCCGGATTGCTTTCCGTTTTTTCTCGGTTGCCTTGATATCAACTGTATACATACCGTCTTTTTCTTTAAACACACATCCAAACACTTTTTCAGCATAACGCAGGAGAATATGTCTTTGGTTTAAATCCGCTTCCACATCTTTGGGATTACGTTCAATTGGGTCTCCATATCCTGGACCTCCACGCAAATAGTTCATGATGAGGTCATAATCACCAAATTCTTCCTGTGTGGAGCAAGTCTGTCTGTCACGGTGAATGACCTCAGCTTCCATATTTTCCTCATAAAGCGGATTGTCTGGATCTATATCGCCTCCAAGTGGCAAAGGCTGTCTCTTTTCAATCCTCTCTTTTAAATTAGTGTTATAAGCTGTAAAACGATAACCTGAGGAAGCTGGATACCCCCCCATTAATCCGCAATCTGTCGCCATTACACCAGCACCAGCAACAAACATTGTCCATTCTTTCGCGCCCCAGCCCAAACGCAGTGACTGCCATCCGTTACCGCCGCGGTATTTTCCAGCACCGCCTGATCCAGGTAATATTTCCCTTCCCATGTATACAAGCGGTTCAAGAAGTTCCCATATTTCCATGTCCCCCATATCACCTTCCGGGTTCCATAAAGCCGCTGTATGACTAATACCATCATTAACCGCGCTTGCTCCTACACCGCAGGCAGCAGTCTCAAAGCTATTAAGGGCGGAAAGGCCTCCATATTGATCGATTCCGCCTCCCATCAGCCAGTTGGAAGTATGGGCATTTCCTGCATTGACTTCTTCCAGATATCCGCGCCCATAGTATGCTCGACTTAAACCCCGCCATAATGGTGACCAAGCCGCTACAAGTGCATGCCATGTGTTAGAGTGGGCAGAACGAATGTCATCAGGGTTTAGCCACGAACCTAAAGGAGTACCAAATTTACTAGCATAGTAAGCGCCATCATTGATCCGGTCATTTGGCACAAGTGTTTGTGACAGCATAACCCAGATACCGCTTGTCATAGAAACTGGAGTAGCATTAAACGGATGCCATCCCCAACGGCTTGCTCCTTCAAAATCAATTTCTAGCTTTGCATCCTTATGGACAGTGATTTCGGATGGTGAATGCATAATCGTGTCCACCTGAGCAAATTTTGGCAGGTCCAAGCCCTTAAACTGCACGTCGCTGAATGAGACCTGACGATATTTCCCCGGTATTAGCATGGTTTTTACCTGATTGACAAACCCGCGGCGACCATCTTCGATAATTTCTCGGATAAATGTTTTGTACGTGTCAATACCTTCTTCTTGAATAACGTCCAAAACAAGATCACGGATCATATGGCAGCCTGCAACACGTGTTTTTTCATCCAGAGTCCAATATTTCACCGCTCTTACGGAACGAGTGCTTTCTAGAAGCCAATCCTTTGATAAGACATCATCTTGTCCGATTTTCCGGCAGGTTACTTGGTAACCGTCATCATAACGCTGTACAGGGCCCATCGGCATGCTTCCGGGGGCGGAAGCTCCTGTATCAATAACATGGGTAACCCCACCTACCCAACCGACAATCTCATCTTCCCAAAAAATAGGAACCAGTGTATGAACATCACATGTATGCACGTTTCCAACATGATTGTCATTGTTACAGAAAATATCTCTATCAGCGATTCCTGGATTCTCTTCATAATCATTTTCAATCATAAATTTTATTGCTGCTCCCATTGTTCCGACGTGAATAATAATCCCTGTCGATGTAACAATAGAGTCCGCTTCAGGAGAGTACAAACTGAAACATAGTTCACCTTCCTGCTCTACAATGGGAGAAGCAGCCACTTTCTTAGCCGTTTCCCTTGCATGAACGACCCCGCCGCGAAGTTTTGAATAAATCTTCTCAAACTTTATTGGATCTGACTCTTTTAATGGCAAGGAAGTCAATCCAGCATAATGCCCCGTTTCTTTACTTATTTCTGTCATATCATGACGCATTTGCTTTAATGACTTTCCACCCCAGCCGATCGGTTTTTGTGTTTTTGGTAGAACACTACCTATTGCTTTTGCCAAGTTGAATACCTCCTCGCATTGATTATTTTAATTCCTTCAGATGGAAAATTCGGTTCTCATCCAAATAAGCTTCAAACCCTGTTGGAACAACCAAAGTTGTTGCTGTTGATTCCACGATAGAAAATGCCTTAATTCGGTTCCCAGGAATCAGTTTTTCCATCTCGTAAATATCGGCGTATTGCCATCCATCTGTCCAATAGACCTGGCGTGTCCCTATGAAAGCTTCTTTTGGAGGCGTCTCCCCATCCAAAGGCTCAGACGGAATCTCCGGCTTCGGTACATCAACAACTCCGCGAACAATCGCACCGGTAATAGAATAACCGAGTTCTGGGGACAAGGCTGATTTGGCATAGACTCTTGTGTACATGTCCTCAAAGGTTTTAACCAATGTTTCAAAGTCATCTTCATTTTTAAATTCTTTTATCGGCGCTTCAATTTCCAAATCATTGAGCTGTCCTTGATACTGCATACGATAAAGGAGACGGAAGTTCACATCCTCAGGCGAATAGTCATTTTTCCTGAATTCTTCTGTCACTTTCTCCTTAAGCTCGTTCCATGAAGACTGTAATTCTTTTCCAACCTTCATAACAGTCTGGCTATCCGCATCCTCGTCTACATTCAAGTCCAAAGTTTTGTCATAGCGGTATTCGAAATCCGCAGCACCGCATCCAAATGCAGAGAATCCAGCAGCCCATGCAGGGATTAGTATGTCTTCAAAGCCCAGTCCTTTAGTGTAACCAGCTGTATGTAACGGGCCTCCCCCTCCATAGGAAAAACAAACATACTGAGATGGCGAATACCCCTTGCCAAGAATCATTGATTCTAAATAGTTTCGAAGTTGTGATTCAAGTAATTCTATAACTCCCAGTGCCGCTTCCTCGACGGGTAACCCAAGGGGATCTGCAATTTGAGTTTTAACGGCATGGTATGCCCGTTCACGCGACAGTTTAATTGCACCACCAATAAAATTATCTGGATTGATCATACCAATCACAACATGGCAGTCAGAAACAGTAACAGTTTCAATGCCTCCTTCGGGGTTGCATACTCCTACAAGTGATCCCGCGCTATCTGGACCTAGTGTCAGATTTCCATAGTTTGGATCGATTCTTACATAGCTCCCGGTCCCTGCACCTGTTGTATCCATTGACACTAGAGGCAAAGATAAGACTAGTCTGGCCATATCGGGGCTGGAATTAATGGCAAGGTCCCCTTGTGTAATCAGTCCAATATCAAAACTTGTTCCTCCAATATCCGAACATGCTACATTTTTAAGCCCGAGACTTTCCGCTAAATATTTTGCTCCAACCATTCCCCCTATTGGGCCAGAAACACATGTCCTAGCTAGCTCATTTGCTTTTATACTGATGGTTCCACCATGACTGGCCATAATCCTCAAATTGAAATCGGTTCCATTTTCTTTTAAAGCTTGATCTATTCTTTCCAAAGTTTTTCTAGATGGCTCAGCGGCATAGGCTTCTACAATTGTTGTGTTTGTCCTGTGAGATTCTTTTCTCACTGGATAATAATCGACTGTTGCAAAGACCTGAATATCCTTTTTTGCTTTCTGAATTAACTCTTTTGCCATGTCTCTGATTTTTCTCTCGTGTTCTGGATGCTTGTATGAGTGGAGTAAACTAATGACAATCGCTTCGACATCTTCATTTATTAGCTTTTGAATAGCTGGTTCAATTTCATGCTCATATAGCGGAATGACAACATTCCCAAACATATCTACTCTTTCGGTGATGCCAATAGTCCATTTTCGCGGTACTAACGGTGGGTCAAAATGATGTGTGTTAATATGAATCCGGTCAGAATAGGAATAACCTAGATAGGATTGAATCCCCCTTCCCATGCGGTGGTTATCTTCCATTCCTTTATTCACTACTAATCCAACACGGCGTCCAACTCTGGATACAAGACGATTAAGCATGGCGGTACCGGAATAAACCCCAGCCCGCAAATTGGGAAACTCCTGTTCCACTTCTACCTCCCATTGTCCCAATGCGTCTTTGGCAGAGTTCAACAGCCCTATATGCTCATCCATCGGTGTAGTTTGGGCTTTTCCTACAACAAAATCCCCCGTTTCATCGATTATAAAGGTGTCTGTCATTGTTCCGCCAGCGTCAATCGCAAGAATCTGTGACTTTGCCAAATTGTTTTTCTCTCCTTTCCATTGAATTAAAGATTATAATTGCAAAAAGCATACCAACCTGTTTCCGAGAATAAAATAAAGAAAAGCAATTTCGGTATTTGGTTAAGCTTTATTCGCCGGAAGTCTCCCACTTTTGTAAGTGTGCCGGTATTCCATCAGTGGGGACAAGCCCCAGCTGAATCTAGTTAAAGCATCCGGCGGATGCCACAGATTTTCAGAGGAAATGTATCGAGCGGAACTAGTTAAAATCTGGGCGCAAATAAGCCAAGGCGAATTTGTTTGTTTGAAAGAAATGAAATTAACTGTATCCTTTCGCTACATGTGTAGCGAAACGTTGTATTGGCAAAAGGAAAGCAAGGCGGAGTTATTATAATGAGATACAAAGAATGTGTGAAGTGTTTGTTATCGGAGCAAAGCAGGCAGCCTTTGCCTTCTGCTGCGATTGACAAAATCCACTTAGTTGTCTCCACTTCACTAACAACAAGCCACACCACATCCTTCAGCTCCGGCAGACTTAGGTTAGTTATTTTTCCCAAAAACAAAAAAGCTTCGGTAATCAATTACCAAAGCGACGTTAATGAAATCATTATTATTGGTGTTTTTTCAGGAGTCTTTTGAGCCTTGTCCGCATATCCTCAGCAATCCCATTGATTTCTATGACCCTCTCAATCTCCGCAGCATTCTGGCGGTCATGAAAAAATAAATGGTGCAAGCCCCTGACTGAAATGGTATGTTTCTGTCGATCAATCAAAGTAATCTCCGATGTTTCTTCTATCATACCTTCCTCCAGTACTCTTCCGAAATAACCTGCTTTTCCGGTCAGAATAAATTGTTCAAATAATCCCCGGATCCGGTTGGAAATATCCACTTTAGCGCAAGGGATCCTACTTTGGGTGATTTCAACTTTTGCATCGCCAATTTGAAAAATATCACCGATGTATATATCATCTTCTGTAAATCCGGTGATGGTCATATTTTCTCCAAAAGCGGGTATAGCCAGCTCTGTACCTGAGAGTGAGTTCCAATCCGCATAATGTTCAAAGGGATAAAAACAAACAGCACGATCTATACCACCATGACTTTCATTGTCCGCAACATCATCATTTTCAAAGCCAGATGTATAAAGATATGCTGAAGAAACAGGCTTTTTTCTAATTCCGGAATTGATTACCTGTCCAAATGGATTCCCAATCAGCTGCGGCCTGCCCACATTCAATGATCTAATAATGATCCGATTCTCCCTTCGTGTCACTTTTTTACCATTATACAATATAAAAAGCCCGGCGAAACCGGGCACAATTTATATTCAAATTGGTTTGGTGGAGACTTCTCTCTGTTTTTTCCACAAAGAGTATCCACCTCTAAGACTATAGATATCTTTTACTCCGTTTGCCTGTAAAATACTTGCTGCCATTGCTGACCGACCTCCAGAAGCACAATATACAACAATCGGACAATCCCGTGGCACTTCATCCAAACGGTCTGGTAAAGTGCCCAACATAATATGTTCTGCCCCTGGTATGCAGCCAAGCTCCCATTCGTCTCCATTCCGGACATCCAAAACTGCCGGGTGTTCTATATTATTTATATACTCCGGCTGTATTTCTTCGTATGTTTCTAAGTTGGGATGGTTCCTTATTGCGGAAACGACATCCATATAACCGCTTATTCGATCAATTCCAATCGAATATAAGGCATTCATCAACTTATTCTTTGTTCCAGATTCCACTAACAAATACAAGGGCTTATCATAGTTTATAAGCCACCCTGCCCATTTAACAAAGGATTTATTAAATGGGATATTGATCGTTCCAGGAATATGTCCTTTTCTAAATTCATCCACATTCCTCGTATCGATCACTATACCATTTATTAGCCATTTGATCAGGTCGAACTGGTCATTTGACTTTGAAGGCACAGCCAGATCTCTTTTAAATGCAGGTCCTGTCTTATTAACTCGCTTCATGATGGAAAAATATTTTGGCGGTTCAGGCTGACCATGCAGCAAATCGCGCGAGAATGTTTTTGCATCATGATGTTGTAAAGCTGGATTAAACATTTTCTCATATCCTGCTGTTGAAGATGGTACAGCCCCCAATGACTTTCCACAGGCACTGCCTGCACCATGCGCAGGCCAAATTTGCAAGTAATCCGGGAGCTGTTTGAATCTTTCAATGGAAGCAAACATTTCCTCGGCTCCCTGTTCAGCAGCCCCTTCATACCCGACCGCAGTCTCTAATAAATCTGGGCGACCAACATCTCCGACGAAAATGAAGTCTCCTGTAAACACACCCATCGGCTGATCAGCCCCACCCCCGGTATCTGTCAAAAAAAAGGAAATGCTCTCGGGGGTATGTCCAGGGGTATGCATAACTTCAAATTCCAGATGGCCGATGCTAAAAACATCGCCATCTTTTAATAACTGATGGTTCACATTAATCAAATTGTCATACTTCCAATTTACCCCGCCTTCATCCGATACATATATTTTTGCTCCTGTCCTGGCCTCCAGCTCCCTCGCCCCAGAGACAAAGTCAGCATGTATATGCGTTTCAGCAGTGGCGATTACCCTTAGTCCATTAGCTTTTGCCGTCTCAATGTATTGATCAATATTTCTTGAAGGATCGATGACAATGGCTTCACCTGTTTTTTGACACCCAGCCATATATGAGGCATGTGCAAGATATTCATCATAAAAATACCTTAATAACACTCGGCTCAATCTTCCTTTCTATTTTCCAGATTTGGAATCACGTTGATAGATGCCTGAATATAAGCTAAAAGTCTTTGCACCTGAGGCTCTTTTATCCATTTCATCATTGTAAGCATTGATATTTGCCGGGTGTTTTTTTCAGCCTCACTTCTTACTTCTGTCCACAGTCTCTTCCCTTGTGAAAATCGATCTTTTACTGGATTCATATAATCCTCAACATTTTGTAAAAGATATTGAATGGATTTCTCATCCTTCATCACATCTTCTGCAAAAACTGCAGCCTGCTCCAATTTATCTATAATTTGTAACAGCGATGGCAGCTTTTCAAGCAAATGTATGCCTGATTCAAGTGTTTTCCAATCAATATTCGTATGCTCCAGCTTTAATTGTAATTTTTCTATCGTTTTTGCATCTGCCATGACAGATTCTACTGATGTTAGGAGCTGCTCCAATTTATCCATTCTCTGGACAATGCTAGGTAATTGTTCCAGTAGCCTTTCCAATGAATCCGCTGTGTCCGGATTGTTCAGCTTTTCCATTAATTCTTTACTTACAAGGGCTGTTTCCATCTATTTGAACCTCCCTACATGGTTCCTTTTAACATCCCATTCCAATATATGATCGGAAGCATATCTTTTTTCATCACGTACATACTGCGCCGTTCCTTTGCCTGGTTGAATGGAAATGACTCTTTCGGTTGTTTATCATAATTGAATTCAGCTAATATTAATGTGTTATACCCTGTCACTAGCGGACAAGAACTGTAGCCGTCATATTTGGCGCCCAGCGCTTCTCCTTTCATAAAAGACAAGAGGTTTTTAACAACGACGGGATATTGCTTTCGAATTGCCGCGCCTGTCTTGGATGTTGGTAAGTTGGAGCAATCACCGAGTGAAAAGATATTTTCATATTTTTGATGCTGCAGCGTATGAGGATGAACATCAACCCAGCCGGCTTCATCTGCAACCATGCTATTTCTTATGAAAGCCGGTGCACGCATCGGCGGAGTGACGTGAAGCATGTCATAATGGATTGAAGTCTGTTCCTTTGTTTCAACATGTTCAAAAATCGCTACCTGCAAATCACCTTGTACTTCTATTAGATTGTGTTTAAATCGTACATCGATTTTTTTCCTCTCTAAAATCTTCTCAAGGGCAAGCCTGTATTTTTTGACATCAAAAATAGCATGATTGGCCGAACCGAAAATAACTTCCACCTTGTCCCTGATGCCTGTCCTGCTGAAATAATCTTCTGCTAAATACATAATTTTCTGCGGAGCTCCCCCACACTTGATGGGAGTCGCCGGATGTGTGAACAACGCATTCCCGCCTTTGAAATTCCTAATCACATCCCATGTATAATCTGTATATTGATAGGAATAATTACTACACACTCCATTTTGTCCAAGTGTTTCTGTCAGCCCTTTTATCCCTTCCCAATCAATTTCTATTCCCGCGGCCACAATCAAATATTCATATCTAAGCTTAACCCCATCAGATAGCTGAACATAATTTTCTTCAGACTCAATAAAGGTAACTGCCGATTGAATCCAATCAGCTCCTTGAGGAATCAATTCTGTCATACTTCTTTCAGTCTCTTCCTTTTTGGCTTCTCCTCCCCCCACTAATGTCCAAAGTGGTTGATAGTAATGCTTTTCAGCGGGATCGATAATGGCAATCTCCCCAGCAAGTGACCTTAAGTCTTTTAAAAGCCTTGCAGCTGTACTGATGCCCGCTGTTCCTCCTCCAATAATGACGATCTGATAATGTTTATCCATGTTTATTGACCTCCATCAGCCTTTATATAAACAGGATTTGAATCCCATGAAGCGAAGCAAACCCGCCTTTACGATTATAGTAGTGGATTTGGTCATTTATGCTTCTTACTCATTGATTTTCCGAATCGCTGTAAATTGGGTTTGAAAATTTATTCGAAATGCAGTTTACATTCGCCATATATCATTCAGGGGACAAGTAAACTGATATAGGAATCAAGCAGCGGGATTTATTCTAAACACCTCTTTTTACCACAAAAAGTGTATCAATTAAGAAAATTTAACTGCAACACCATCAGCTCTTGGGAGCAAGTACTAATACCCGCAAAGAAATTAGGAACAGGTACCAACACTTGATATTAAAACATAATATTTTCCTGTTTTTGTAAAAAAAATGCGGTTTCTTCAAGCCACAGGGATCAAACTGCTATCGTAATTTTTGTCAGGTTTTCAAGCCATTCAACTTTCATATGTTATTTCCAATTTGAACATTATTTTAATATATTATTAATGTTTTCGTTGCATAAAACAGGCTTCAGAATAGAAAACAACTACTTGTGCATTTTTTCACAACTTTATCATAAAGACGATAACAATTTGCCACATAATATCCGTTCAAAAAACTCAATCAAGGGTATTATAAAAATGAGGGGTGTTTAAATGATGTACAAAAAACATGAACGGATTTTGATGGGACTTGCATTTGGTGTTGCGGCCATTATGCTTTTATCTATGCTTGGACGAATTTTTGGAAGTTAATGAAAGGGTGGAAGTTTAATGTTTAATGGAGACTCTTTGTTTTACAGCAGGCTATTGACCGAACTTACCCTCTCTTTCCATATCATATACGCCACAATTGGGGTTGGCGTTCCGCTGATGATTATGATTGCACAGTGGGTCGGCATCAGGAAGAATGATGAGCATTATATTTTATTAGCAAGACGATGGGCTCGTGGCTTTGTCATCACTGTTGCTGTCGGGGTTGTGACGGGTACGGCGATAGGATTGCAACTCTCGCTTTTATGGCCAAATTTTATGGAATTGGCAGGTAATGTTATAGCTTTACCGCTATTTATGGAAACTTTCGCTTTCTTTTTCGAGGCGATTTTCCTCGGAATTTATTTATACACTTGGGATCGTTTCGAGGATCAACGGAAACATCTTATGCTATTGATACCAGTTGCAGCAGGAGCAGCCTTCTCGGCTGTTTTTATTACAATCGTCAACGCATTTATGAATTCACCACAAGGCTTTGACATTGTAAATGGGGAGCTCGTGAATATCAACCCAATCATTGCCATGTTCAATCCGGCGATGCCTACAAAGGTAGCACACGTCGTTGCCAGTGCGTTTATGACTTCCGCTTTTGTGTTGGCATCTATTGCCGGGTTCAGGTTATTAAAAGGGTCGGACCATATTTATCATAAAAAGGCTTTATTTTTGACCATGAAGATCGGACTGATTTTTTCCATTGCTACAGCAGTTATCGGAGACTTCTCTGGTAAATACTTAGCGGATTATCAGCCGGAAAAGCTTGCAGCGGCTGAATGGCATTTCGAAACATCTGGAGATGCCCCACTGGTTTTATTCGGAAAATTAGAAAATGAAGAAGTGAAATACGCCTTTAAAGTTCCGAAGGCACTCAGCATTTTGGCATACAGCAAACCCTCTGCCGAAGTTGTCGGTCTTGACCAGTTTATCGATGAGGAGATCCCACCTCTGTATATTCACTATCTCTTCGATATTATGGTGTCGGTAGGTATGTGGATGACATTATTGTCGATTGTATTCTTACTGGGAGCCAATAGAAACTGGAGATTTATTCAGACAAAATGGTTTCGCCGTCTGATTGTGCTCGGAGGCCCCCTCTCCATCCTCGCAATTGAAATGGGATGGTGGCTGGCTGAAGTGGGAAGACAGCCTTGGATTCTTTATGGTTTGATGAAGACGTCGGATGCTGCAACAACAAGCGGACAGGTTGATCTTATGCTCGTCCTGTTTGCCGGGGTGTATATCATCCTAGCAATAGGTAGTGTCGTAGTATTGACAAGAATGTTCCGTAGCAACCCTGTTGAACGTGAGCTCAAAGATCGTCAGGAAGAAAAAGGCGGTGTCGTTCGATGAATCTAGAAATATTAGGAATCATGGTGTTATGGACATTTTTATTTGGCTACGTTATTGTTGCTTCCGTAGACTTCGGCGCAGGATTTTTTAACGCATACAGCCTGTATGCAGGAAAGCAGCATATTTTGACAAATATTATCCAGCGCTACCTGTCCCCTGTATGGGAAGTGACCAATGTATTTCTTGTATTCTTTTTTGTAGGTATCGTCGGATTTTTTCCAAAAACAGCCTTTTATTACGGGACTATTCTCCTTATCCCTGCGAGTATAGCCATTATACTTCTGGCTATTAGGGGGTCCTACTATGCTTTTGAAACTTATGGAGCAAAGGGGCATAAGGGATATTCCTTCATGTATGGCCTCTCCGGGCTGTTCCTTCCAGCCTCCTTATCGATTGTGCTAACAATCTCGGAGGGCGGCTTTGTTTCGATGGTAGATGATAAGCCTGTATTGGATTACTGGGCGCTGTTTACCAGCCCCCTTACATGGAGCATTGTAGTATTAAGTATTGCAGCCGTATTGTATATATCTGCTGTTTTTCTGACTTGGTACGCCCATAAGGCAAAGGATAAGGATGCGACAGAACTAATGAGAAGATACGCACTCATTTGGTCTCTGCCGCTGATCATTACTGCTTCTGGGATTATTGTTGAGCTTCGTGACCATAACCCGGAACACTTTGGAAATTTACTTGATCTCTGGTGGATGTTTGCTTTATCTTTCCTACTCTTTATCGGAACTGTATGGCTTATCTGGAAAAGAAAACATTACGGAAGAGCTTTCGGCTTGCTGGCGGGTCAGTTTGCCCTTGCGTTTTTCGCATACGGCTTCTCTCACTACCCCTATTTGCTTTACCCGCACTTGACGATTTACGACAGCTTTACTAATGAGGTCATGGCGATATCGTTGATCGTTGCCTTTATTGCAGGTCTGGGATTGTTAATCCCTTCTCTTTATTTACTCTTACGGTTGTTTCTTTTCAATAAGGATTATGTCACAGGTAAATCAGATCCATATTAATAAAGGAGATTGCATATGCATAATTTCTTCATTTTTTACGCCCCTTTCATTGTACTCGGAGTGGCCATCGCAGTAGCGTTTTGGGCAGCTCCAAAAGACCGTGCGGTTACTAAGAAATAATCACAAAAACTCCGGATTCCATGATGGATATTGATGGAATCTGGAGTTTTTCATCCCTTAATCAAATCCGTTCAGTTACAGATTCAAATTAGGAATTTCGATACTTTTAGTTGGTCAAATATTAACAGTAAAATTTGACTCCAAAGTATATAGAACTTTATAATATACTTATTACAATAATCATATCTTCCACATAAGGGGAGTAGCTATACAGCAAAGTCGTCAATACAGGAGTTATTCCTCGGCTTTGTTGGCAGCACAGTTGTGTTGTTTGCGAGACCTTGCCAATTTTTGGCAGGGTCTTTTTCCTTTTTTAAAAAGACCTGACCTAGGAATTGGTACGGATGTCTTTTTAAAAAAGGAGATCATAATGAATTTTTATAAAAAATTAGCAGAAAGTGTTCAAATACAATATATCAATGGAAAACCTATGGTTGTTGGACAAGCAGATTCCTTAAAATTAATAGGTGTTGGACGTAGTGCCTTTGTATTTTTAATAAATAATACAACTAAAGCGATGAAAATATTCTTTCCTGGATTGAACAATATTGCATTGGAAGAAGCGTACATTTATCAAATAATCAAAGACATTGACTTTTTTCCTAATATTTATGGATCCGGTTTAAACTATATTGTTATTGATTATGTAGAAGGCTATACGCTTTTTGAGTGCTTAACACTTGGCATTCCGATTTCTGAAAAAGAAATAAATGAAGTCGATTTTGCCCTATACTTAGCTAGAAAAAAAGGGTTAAACCCATCAGATGTTCATTTGCGAAACATCATCATCACGCCCAATGGTTCAATAAAAGTAATTGATGTTGCCCGCTTTCGACAATCACAAAAATGCCCTCAATGGGAAGACATCAAAAGTGCTTTTTCCTACTTTTATCTTAAACCCTATTTCCCAAAAAAATTTCCAGCTTTCCTGTTAAATGGAATTGCCTATCTTTATAAGAAAATTTATAAAAAACGGCTCTTATCCTTTTATTTAAGAAAAGCGCAAGCTCCTTGATCCGATGAGGCGGTTCTTCAGCGACCTCAATGGAAGCGTTGGCTGCCACATCCTGTGGCTTCGGTGGCACTAGTTTGTTCTGTCCGTCAAAGATCAAGCTCCTTTGAATAATTCTATATATCTTCACTCACAATGAAAAAACAAACAGGCGAATTAATCTCGCTTGTTTGTTTTTAAATCGCTAAAATGTTGTATAGATATTCTCGCACTCCTCGCCAGTTGGTTCATAAAAACAGTGCAATTTAAACCTGCCGACCAACGGTTGATCATACCATGTAGCAGGACAATCGCCCTGCGGCCTGAAATACCAAAGGCTAAATTTAGCAGGCCATAGTCGTTCTCCTTGCACTGATCGTCTTGCCAGCCTTCTTTCGCTTTCTCGTGCCCTTTGATAAAAATATCCATGGGTCACGGCTTCAAATGCTTTTGGTTGGTATACCATTTGCGGGATAGTGCGGAGACCGACAAAATCGGAGCAGTTTGCCCTGATTCGATTGACCCCTACGTTGCCAACCAGGAGCATTCCCTGTAACCCTTCGCCTTCTGCTTCTGCTCTCAGCAGCCTTGCCAAGAGGTCAATATCGGCTGTCCTTGCTTTTACAACTGCCATACAGCGCCACCTCCAAGTCTCTACATCTTTATTCTATTATTGGAAATGGTGAATGGTTCACTCATGCGTATGATTAGAGCAGTTCCTCAAATCGTCTCCTTGATTTTTCCGCAATGTCCTCTGGAGCTTTATAAGTAAGTGGCTCCTGATGTAATGCCTGGAAAAAGTTGATATCGCTTGTTTCAAGAGCTCCTATCGTCAATCTTGGAATAAGCCTGACATGAACAGGCTCTCTTTGTTCTGGATCGATTGAAAGAATCATATTGAAACTGGAAAAGCTTTGATCGGTTAAGATGGAGAATATGGCTTGGAGCCCCTTCGCAAAATGGTCCCAGTCCGCCCCATTGATATCCTCGATGGAATAGGCTTTGTTAAAAATTCCTATGTAATCATTATGACTTTTTGGTGCAAAAGCATGCAGCCACGTTATCGTCCCATTATCAGCAATCCATCTTTCTCCAATCGATCTTTCGGTTTCAGAAAGGGCATTAAAATATTTTGTACCTGTCTCCATTTCAAACTGCCTTGCTTTTTCATAAGTATTCATTTGATAATTTGTCCCGGTGTCCGAAATAATGATATGGAGATGAGGGTGTATGATACTGCCGCCTGAAAGCGGCAGGTAATTCCAATTAATTGAGGCAAACTTTGCTTGTGAATCTGTTACTGCTACTCTATGTATGTACCTCTGTGCTGCCTGAAAAGCGTTTTTTATCAATTCAGGCGTAAACTCGTTTAAGCGGACAAAATGAGAACCAGAGAAAACAGCTACTCCATTATGCTTGCTGTATGGAAAAAGATTTGGAAACACAATGGCTTCACCTTTTGTAATCCGCCCTTCTTCAGCAATCTCCTGCGGAAAAACAGGTGTCATATTTAATATGTTCTCTGGACAAAATGGACAATTGACCCTTTTTGTCTTTTCGGCTGCTTCAGAATAGTCTACGGGTGTAATTGCCAATCCCGCATCATAAACGAGCCGGGATGTTTCCCCTGTCAGCGGGTCAAAGCGAACTTCGGTTTCACGCTCAATTTTTCCCTCTTTCGTGTCATAAAAAGTAAATAACTCTGTTTTTTTTCTCAACTTAATTGCCAATGTTTCTACCCCTCCTCTTTTAGTTATCAATATAACATTTCCCTCGAAAAAAGTCTGTATATTCCATTTTCTTATCATGAGTAAAGGCGCAAACCTCTGTACATCGGCAGGCTCAAAACACGACGTCCTGTCGCTTCGCTTGCACTAGTACTTCCTGTACGTCGGCAGGCTCAAAATGCGACGTCCTGTCGCTTCGCTTGCACTAGTACTTCCTGTACGTCGGCAGGTTCAAATCTCGACGTCCTGTCGGTTGCGCCAGTACTTCCTTTACGTCGCAGCCGATGTTGGCTTATCGTATAAGGAAGCGCGAGGCCTGTTTGCGATAGGCGCTGGAATTGGGCGCAGCACAATCATAGAATTTTATAATTTCTATACTAAGAAAAGATCGCACAAAGGAAATCCTCGTGCGATCTTTTTTAATGTTCGTTCTGAACTGGGATATTCACTTTCACCTTACGATCCTGCTCATAAGGAGTTTCCTGATAGACGTAATAATTCAACCAGTTGGAAAATAGAAGATGGCTGTGAGACCTCCATGTATTTAGCGGCTGCTCGTTCACGTCGTTATTCGGGAAATAATTTTCCGGAATTTCGATATCCAACCCTTTTTTCAGATCTCGTTCATATTCGATAGCCAACGTATCTGTATCATATTCCAGGTGGCCTGTAACCATAATATGTTTCTCATCTTCAGATATAATCATAAATGGTCCGGCTTCCCCTTTAGATAGTAGCTTCAGGTCAGGATGATTCGTGATTTTTTCCTGGCTAACGCTTGTATAGCGTGAGTGCGGAGCAAAATAGACTTCATCAAATCCCCGAACAAGTTTAATCGTCTGATCAGCAATCGTATGCTTATAAATACCGGAGCATTTGGATGGCAGCTCAAACTTGCCAATCCCATAATGATGGTATAATGCTGCCTGAGCCCCCCAGCAAATATGTAAAGCCGAGGTAACATGATCTTTGGACCAATTCATGATGTCCTTCAGTTCTTCCCAATAATTGACCTTTTCAAATGGAAGATGTTCAATCGGCGCTCCCGTGATGATCATACCATCAAAATAATAATTTTTGACCGTTGAAAATGTTTTGTAAAATTGTTCCAAGTGCGATTTGCTTACATTTTTGGATTCGTGTGTTTCCATGCGCAAAAATGTTATGTTTACCTGTAAAGGGGTATTTCCAAGGAGCCTAAGCAGTTGTACTTCCGTTTTTTCTTTTTCCGGCATCAAATTTAAAATTAATATATTTAATGGACGGATATCTTGCGTACTTGCTCTTTCCTCATCCATTACAAATATTTTTTCTTTATCAAGAACTTCCCGCGCTGGCATTTGTTTAGGAATATTAATTGGCAATGAAATCCCTCCTGCTTGAAAAATCTAGTAAAATCTATTATAAGCGGGAAGCAACATTTCAGCAATGGATAAAGTTCATTTTTAGATTTTTTCATAAAAAAATAGTTTTGTGAAGCATGCTGACAAATTCAAAACACATGCCAAGAAATCATATCAAACTGTGTACATCGCTTAACAAGCTTCTTCCATCGGGATTAAACTTTTCCCCATGAAATATTAATTTTACTTTTTATTGCCGAAGAGTGACTTCAGATGGAGTACGGCGACCATTTGAGAAATAAGGAGTCATATTCCATTTGGAGTGGTATTTTGTAGCTTTAATGTTTTCTTCCCTATCATAATAAAGGATATTCCTAACTTTATAAATTGCATGATTAAATCTCAACATATATAGGAATTCTCGCCGTACCCATTTATAGGTTAAATCCAACAATAGGACACAATTTAAAAATAAAAAAGTTGTTTACTAAATTAGTTTTCCTTCAGTTGAATAAGATACTTTGCCAAGGTTTCTTATTTCATCATTTTTTCTTTTGAAGCTCATTAAAACTCTGGATGAAAAACTCCTTAAATCTACGCGCAGCGACAGACATATAGCGATCCTTTTGCCATGAGATTTGGTAGGTTCGCTTGCAAATTGGTTTATTGATATGCAGCACATGAAACGATGTCTCTATTTTTTCTATTAATGTTTCCGGTAAAAAGGCAACACCACTCCCTGCACGCAGATAGTGACCCACCGCGGAATGCTCGTCAACTTCACATATAACATTCGGCGTAAAACCGGCTTCCTGGCAAAATTGATTTGTCATATCACGGAATGGATTGTCTCGATTTATACAAATAAAAGAATCTTCAGCCATGTCACTTAAGTTTATGCGGCTTTGGTTCGCTAATCGATGTGTGTGAGGAACAGCTAGCAGGCTTTCCTCGGTCAAAAAGGACCGTCCCTCTATCCCATTCTGATTCATTGGAGGAAAGGTGATACAAGAGTCGATATCCCCATTTCTAAGTTGCTGTACCTTGTCCTTTTCTGAAGCTTGTGTGATTTGAAGTTTAACATCTGGGTTCATAGAGATAAACGAACTTATTATTACAGCAACGGGGCGATCATTAGCTTGACGAAAGGTAGGCAGGTCAGATATCCCGGCACTTTTCATATCGGCTTCATACTGGATAATGAAAAGAAAGTGAACGAGATCTATCAACGCCTAAAGGAAAATGGGTTTGATGTGAATCCACCACAGAGGTTACATGCTTGGACATTCTATGTGAAAGCCCCGGGCGGGTTTAAAGTTGAAGTTCTTTGTAGATCGAAAAGAGTAGAAGAGAACATGGGAAGTTAATAGACTCCTTAAAAAGTTGATAAGACATCAAACCGATTCCCCACTAATTTTAGGGAATCGGTTTTCTTAGTATTGTATTGTTATTATCGGGTACAGCAAGAATTCTTTTCTTTTGGAGCCACAAATTTAAATAGTGACATAGAATATGTCTTCGACGTCACTTTGTCATTAGAATTGACTCATAAATTTGAAAAAGAGAGTCGTTAACGGTGAAAAAAAGTGACGTAGAGCTCGATGGGTTTGAAAACTAACTTATCAAACAGGGATAAAACGATTAAGGATTATATAAGACATATTAGTAATTTTAATAATTGGATTAATCCGAAGCGCGGTACCATCTTCGTCGATACTTGGAGTTTCGTCAAGGTCTACTTCTTCCATATGTTTTACGTCTCGGAGGCCTCAGCGATATAAAAAAAGAAACTATCCATAAAAATCAATTTTCACTGACTTTTTGGATAGCTCCATATTTAATGCTCGGCTCCCAGCCCGGTGTTTGACTTGACATCCATTTCGTTATATTTGGTAGTATTGTCCTCTGGCTTTGTAATGAGAGAAACAATGATTGATGTAAGGAATCCTAAAGGAATACTGATGATACCTGGATTAGCAAGCGGGAAGATTGCATTATCTCCCATGACACTTGGTCCGATAATGACAAGAGTAACCGCACTCAGCATCCCGGCAAGCATACCAGCAATGGCTCCAGCAGTGTTAAAGCGCTTCCAATAGAGTGAGAAGATAATGACTGGAAGGTTCGCGCTGGCTCCTACAGCAAAGGCCAATACAACTAAGTAGGCGACATTCATTCCCTTGGCTAAAATACCAAGGATTATTGACAATGCACCAATCACTAAAGCTGTATTCCTCGCAACCATGAACTGCTTCTTACTGTCCACTTTTCCACGCTTGATGACATTCGTATAAATATCATGTGCAAACGCCCCTGACCCAGTGATTACAAGCCCGGCAACAACAGCAACAATGGTAGCAAAGGAGACCGCTGATATAATCGACATAAAAATTTCTCCACCGATTGTTCCCGCTCCACCCCCAATATATTGGGCCAACAACGGTGCAGCCATATTCCCGCCTTTGTCCGCCGCTCGAATATCATCGGAACCAACAAGGACTGAGGCAGCGAAGCCGACCAAAGCAATCATGATATAAAATACACCAATTAAAACCATTGCCCAAATAACTGATTTTCTAGCTTCCTGTGCTGATGGCACGGTATAGAAACGAATCAAAATGTGCGGCAGACCAGCAGTTCCCAAAATCAATGCCATTCCAAGGGACAACAGGTCAATTGGATTTTTATACAATACTCCCGGAGACAGAAACTCATTGCCGTTTTTGGCCACTACTTCTCCAAATAAACCAGAGATACTGAACTTAAAGATAAATGCGACCAATAAAACAAGAATGAGAGTGGCAAACATTAGCAGCACGGCTTTGATAATCTGCACCCAGCTTGTTGCGAGCATTCCACCGAGCATGACATAGATAATCATTAATGCTCCGATGATGATAACAGCCAATTCATACGGAATGCCGACAAGCAAATTAATGATGGCTCCTGCGCCCACCATTTGCGCTACCATATAAAATGTTGTGACAACTAAAGTAACAGTGGCTGTCATCATTCGAATCGGTCTTTCCTTCAATCGGGAAACAAGTACATCTGCCACTGTGAACTTACCAGAGTTTCTCAGCGGTTCTGCAACAATATAAAGAACGATCACATACCCAACCATCCAGCCGACGGCGTACATAAACCCATCGTAGCCATTTAATGCCACCAACCCAGCAATCCCCAGAAAAGAGGCGGCACTCAAATAGTCTCCAGATATCGCCAACCCATTTTGCCATCCCGTCAAGGATCGGCCAGCAGTGTAAAAATCAGCTGTACTTTTATTTCTTTTAGCAGCCCATAGCGTGATATAGATTGTTGCTCCGACTATGGCTATAAATAAAAATATCCCAAATAGATGAGCCCCCATATCTATGCTCCCTTCTTCTGTCCGTATTTATCTAATGTAGCCTTTGCCTTTTGGTCGAATCCTTTCGCCTTAGCAAAGTAGACAAATGCCAGAGCCCAGGCAACAAAATAAAGGGATACACCATACAAGTATCCGAAGGTTATATTTCCGGTAACAAATTTCCCCATAAGTGGTTTGGCGTAAGCGGCCATCAGTGGAAACGACAGATAAAGGCAGAAAAACAAAATGACCACAGGCCAAATAAAGCGTAGCTTGCTTCTTTTTAGTTCTAAAAACTCTTCCGAATTAGCAATTTGCTCGTAGTTTTCCATTTTCGCACCCCCTAGTTTGGAATAAAATCAGTTGCAAAAAAACCGATTTTGTTTACTATAAAACAAAGGTGTGACAAAAAGGGAATAAATACGTGAATTGTCTGATTTTTTACTCGAATTGCAACATTTCATATGTAAACGGTTTCAATCACTGTTCTAATAGCTTAAACAGTTTCTTTTGTGCACTGCGGCTAACTGGTATCTGCGTTTTGTTTTCGCCTTTTAGAATAAGATTATAGGCTCCATTAAACCAAGGGGTTATTTCTTGAATATAATCCAAGTTAACCAAATAGCTCCGATGTGTCCGGAAAAAAGGAAACCCCTTTAGCTTTTCTTCCAATTCCTGCAAGGTCATTTTCCCTTGAACAAATTCATTTTCTGTATGTATTTCTACAAACCTGTCTACACGAGTTGCATAATAGATAGACTCAGGTGATAATACCACAACTTTTTCTCCGTCATCAATCAATAGTTTTGAGGTTGCAGGTATGGAAGCTGAAGAGTCCCTCTCTTTTCTTGATATTAGCGAGTCAGGCTGAAGAGCATTGGACATTCGTCTCCTAACTCTGTCCAATGCCTTTTTTAAACGCGACTCATCATATGGCTTCAACAGATAGTCCACCGCCTCCACTTCAAATGCTTCAAGAGCATAGTCGTCATAAGCAGTGATGAAGACAAAAAGCGGAAGTGCCTTATTCTCTTTGGACAGCTTTTTAGCAACATCCACACCTGACAGCATGGGCATATGTATATCTAAAAATATCACATCCGGCGCATATTTTTCATACAGATCAAGCAATTGCTCACCTGACTCGGCGCTGGGACAGAGCAGCAGGTCTTCTTCCTGCTGCAGCATATAAATCAGCTCTTCCCTGACAAGACGCTCGTCCTCAGCAACCATTACTCGAATGGTCATGTGGCTTTCCTCCTTAAATGATTATTTGGAATTTCAAAATAAATTTCACTGCCTCCCGAAGGCAGATTACGAATATGCAGCCGGGATTGCTCCCCTAACATTCCTATTAACCGCTGATTTACATTATATAATCCCGTGCCTCCTCCCCTTTTGCTTTCAATAGGAGAGTGTCCTGCCAGTGCGAGGCTTTTTTCAGAAAACCCGCTGCCATTATCGCGGATAACAATTTGCACCTTTCCCCCTATTTGTCTTATGTCAATTTCAATTTTTCCACCTTCCATTACGTCCTCCAACCCATGGTTTACACTGTTTTCCACTAATGGCTGAAGTGTCGAAGGAGGAATCAGAGCATCTTTGCATTCCTCAATCGGAGAAAAGCATATGGTGATACGTCCGAAAAAGCGCGCTTGGATAATTTCGATATATGACTGCAAATGTTCACACTCTTTTTCTAGTTCTACGAGAGAAGTCGAAGCCAAACGCAGATTGAATCTCATAAAGCTTCCCAATTGCACTGTAATGTGCCGGGCTTTTTCTGGATCACTCCGAAATAAAGTCGCAATAAGATGAAGCGTATTAAATAAGAAGTGTGGGTTAATCTGCGCTTCCAGATTCCTTAATTCCGCATCGCGGATCAGCGCCTGTAATTTCTCCGATTGGACAACGGCGAGCTGATTAGTTAAAAGCTTTCCCAATCCTTGGGCTAGAACGATTTCGACCGTGCGGATATGCTGTGATTTTCGAAAATATAGTTTGATAAGCTTGCTTGTTTTATTTGATTCCAAAATAGGAACAATGATTGCTGCCTGCAATGGACATTTTTCATGTTGACAGCAGATTTCATCCTGGGAATAGGCCACTTTCAAAATGCCTGTTTGAATGACCTCATATGATAGCCTTGTCTGCAAAGGGTCACCAGGTTTATGATGATCTGCACCAAGCCCCACATAAGCCAATACCTGCTCTCGGTTGGAAACAGATACAGCTGCAACCTTCAATCGTTTAAACAACAGTTCCGCTATTCCCTGTGCCATTTCAAATGGGGATTCCTTTTTCAAGTGGGGCAAAGCATCCTCAGCTATCATCAAGGCCCTCCTTGATTCCAAGGCTGCTTCTCGTTCCTGCTCATTAATGGCTGCAGCTATCATAGCCGTAAATATCGCAATGGCCACGCTGTTTGAAAAGACAAGAGGTAAGCTGATTTGATCGACTGCCGCCTTTATAAAATCATCATGGGGATTGAAGATCAGCAAGATCCCCATTTGTAGAATAGGGGGGAATATTCCAATAAATAGTGCCTTTAATGGAGATATCACCCTGTCATTTGAAAAAAAACGTGCAGTCATACCAACGAGTAATCCTGTTAGGATATTTACAATGCAACCTGCAGTATTTCCTAACCCTCCGAGATAAAGAAGATGGATGCCTGCAATGAGACCTGCCCCCATACCAACTATCGGTCCTCCTAACAAACCCGCTATGACAATTGCCACAAGGCTGGAGCTGACTACTAACTGGTTTACATGGACGGGGAAAAATATAAATGGGGATACAATCTTCCCGTTCTCTATGACAATGCCTGAAATGGTTCCTGCAATTCCAAACAGACCATAAATGACGGCATGCAAAATAACGGTTCTCGTATCCATTTCTCGATCCAGCAGACTCCTAAAGCTCGAAATTCTTGTCATTAAAAAGGCCATAATCAATAGAAGTCCAAGCCGCTGCACTAAAATATACGTCATGAACTCCACCAACCGCGTCCTTTAGTATCCATTCCTGTTTGAGCCTTAACAAGTGTACGAAGGAAAGCCTTTTCATCGGTAGGCCTGCGGGAGAACAGAGTCCCAAGGATTGCTCCAATAAATCCGATTGGAATAGCTATAATGCCGGGATTGTAAAGTGGAATCAGCGCATCTCGGCTAATCCAGCCATTATCAATATTCATAATATGGGGACCGAACAACACTAGTATGACAGAAGACAAAAATCCACTGAGCATTCCTGTCATAACGCCCCTTTCATTAAAACGTTTCCAATACAATGTTAAAAGAATTACGGGAAGATTTGTCGAAGCAGCAATGACAAATGTTAAGGAGACAAGAAAAGTAACATTGATATTTTCCAATCCCAATGAGAATACTGTTGCGATTAGCCCAATCCCGACAGCCATCCATTTCGCAACACGAAGCTGCTCTTTATCAGTTGCTTTTCCCTTTTTATAAATATGGTGATATACATCATGCGAAAGTGAAATGGTAGCAGATATAACCAATCCTGTAACAACAGCAACGATTGTTGTAAAAGCAAGTGCTGAAATGAAGGCAAGTAGGAAATCACCGCCTAGTTCCTTAGCCAGCAACGGAGCCGCCAGATTTCCAGTTGGGTCTTCAACTGCTAACTGCTCCATTCCCACAATAGCAATCGTTCCAAGGCCCAACACAAGAGTCATGACATAAAATACTCCAATGATCCAAGTAGCAGTAATGACAGAGCGCCGCACTTCCAACGTATTTTTAACGGTATAAAACCTGATTAATATATGAGGCAAGCCTGCTGTCCCCAATAGCAAGGCTAATTTCAGCGAAAACATTTCCATAAAATCATCAAACAAGTTTCCCGGGTAGAAAAATTGTTTTCCAAGAGGAGTACCCTGCTTTACATAATCAATGAGTTCAACAACCTTCCAATCAAAGTGTGCTAGCACCATTAGTGATACGAGGAAAGTACCAGACATGAGCAATACGGTCTTTACGATTTGAACCCACGATGTTGCAACCATTCCTCCAAGTACAACGTATACAGTCATTAAACTTCCTATGACCAAAACTGATATAGAATAGTCGATACCTAAGAGCAACCTTATCAATAGTCCTGAAGCAACTAATTGGGGAATCATATAAAAAATGGAAATAAAGAAAGTACCGCATGCCATCATTAGTCTGATTGTATTCCTTGGAAAGCGTGCACAGATGACATCCGCCAAGGAGTATTTTCCTAGATTCTTAACGGGCTCAGCTATCAAAAACAAAACAATCAAATAAGAAACCAAAAAGCCGATAGAATATAAAAAACCGTCATATCCGTGAAGAGAGATAGCCCCTGTTATCCCGAGGAAAGATGCAGCGCTAATATAATCACCAGCAATCGCCAACCCATTTTGAAATCCGGTCAGAAGTCCAGAAGCAGCATAGAATTGTGAAGTCGTCCGGTCTCGCTTTGCAGCCCAATGTGTGATGATCAGAGTACAGACAATGATACAAAGAAAAAAGAAAAAATATGTATAATTCATGAGTCTTTCCCCTGTTTCAGATCTTCAATTAATTCATCATGTTTTTTCGACTTGGACCAATAAACCCATCCCAGTATCCATGTCACGAGCAACTGAAAAAAGGCAAAGAGCCACCACCATGGGATGAATAAGGAATTTCTTTCTTTTGTTATCCATTCTGGAAAAAACCATATGAAAAAAGGCAGGGAAAAATAAAACAGGATAAAAAAAATCGTCATTGGTATAATGAGTCTTTTTTTACGATCCAAGAGCTGTTGAAAAATGACAGCCTCCTTCATTTGTAAAACATCCACCTTCCCAAACTCTTTTCTATATTTATCTCATTCTACCAAAGTTTCATATAATAATGAATTGCAAATTTTTTCAAGATAGTATAAGTGACGTAACTCTCCAGTTTACACATCCTCATTCTGCAGATAAGGGAGCGGCGGGCTCAAGCACGCGACTCCTGTCGCCTTCCTTGCACCTATAATCCTGTACTTCGATCCAACTCTGCAGCTGGTTAAAAAGTTTTTTTGCAATTTTGAAATTGTATTATTTTCTTTAAGAACAAAGCCCCCCGGCAATCTTGCAGGGAGCTTCATTGGTTCTGTTTGAATTAATGGGATGTTTGCTTCGTTTTCCTTCTTTCATTATTACTCAAATCGGTAGGAGCCAGTTCTTTTGATATTTCCATCAATGGATTATTAGCTGCACCTCCGGCGTTCTGAAGCATGTCCTTGGTGTTATTCAGCACTTTTTTAACAGGCTCCATATATTTTCCATTCCGATATTTGCTCAAGCCGTACGCCGCAGCACTGATTCCGGCAGCAGCAAGCATAGTTGACCAAAATTTCCTCATTATACAGCCTCCTGTTCATCCCATTTATATTTGTTCAAAGTTCTTCTTTGAACTGTTCTTATTGTGAGTCCCGATTTTACTTCTTATTCAGGAAAATGAACAAAAGCTGATTAACACCAAGAAGAAAGTTCCAGCTTATGTTGAAGTGGAATAATCAATCTTTTCAGGGTCAATCCTTTTCAGTGGTTCCTCAGCCGGACCTTCCATCACTTCACCTTCATGAGAAAACCTTGAGCCATGACAAGGGCAGTCCCAAGTTTTATCACCGCTGTTCCAATTGACCTCACATCCCATATGGGTGCAGGTCGTATCTACTACAAACAGTTCCCCACTGTTATCCTTATACGCCCCGGCTCTCTTCCCTTTGATGGTAATCACTGCACCTTCATTATGCTGAATGTCTTTAATTTCTTTATCAGGACGGTCAAGTTTTCCTCCTATTAAATGAGCTGCGACATTCATATTTTCTTTCACAAATGTTTTAATGCTCGGATCCAATGGAAATCTGGAAGGAGCATAAAGGCGTTCATACGGATTGTCCCTGCCCAAAATCAAATCACTAATCAACATACCGGACAACGTACCGTGAGTCATGCCCCATTTTCTAAATCCGGTTGCGACAAAGACATTGTCGGGACCCTCTGACATTCGTCCAATATAGGGTACTTTATCGGGTGTCACCAGATCTTGAGCGGACCATCTGTATAAAACGCTTTGTGCCCCGAATGTTTTGATGGCCTCTTCTTCTAATGCTTTATAATGTTCTATTTCAGGAATACCTTGACCGGTTTTATGGCTTTCTCCAGTTACAAGCAGCATATCTTCTCCGTTGATTTGGACACTTCTAAATGAACGGGTAGGTTTGTTTAAAGAAATATACATGCCATCTGGAAGGTTTTTCTCAGGCTTAACTGCGACCACATACGATCGTTTTGGATATAGGCGAGAAAAATAGCCTTTACCATCATGAAATGGAAAATGGGATGCTGAAACAACATACTTTGCCCGTACTTTTAAGCCATCTCTTAAATGAACGACGGCAGAATCCCCATACTCAATATGGCTTGCTGTTGTTCCTTCAAAAATTTCAACGCCTAGTTCGCTTATTTCCTTTACCAAATGCATCAAGTATTTTAGCGGGTGAAACTGGGCCTGGTTTTTCATCTCTACTGCACCAATCGCTGAGATGGGCAAGGCTATATGATCAATAAACCCTCCATTAATCCCAATCTCTTTATAGGCTTTCGCCTCATCTTCAAGGCTCTGTCTGTCATTTTCAGAGGTAGAGTATATAAACGCACTCTTCTTTTGATAATCACAATCGATACCATGTTTTTCGATGAGATTCTCTATAAAATGGGCCGCATCCTCGTTTGCAGCATAATAAAGTTTGGCACTATCCACCCCAAAATGTCCGATCAATTCATCGTATATAAGGCCGTGCTGAGCTGTTACCTTTGCTGTCGTATGTCCAGTTGTACCATTTAATAAGCGTGTTGATTCCAAGAGCGTTACTTTTAAACCTTCCTTCGCAAGCAAAAATGCAGTTGTAATGCCGGCAATTCCTCCTCCGACAATGGCAACCTCTGTTTCGATGTCACTTTTAAGCGCTGGAAAAACTGGAAGCTTTGCTGAGTCAACCCAATATGATTTTGGATTGTTAGTGTTGGGATGTTCACTAGTCATGGATATTTCCTCCTTATTAACCCTTTCATATCTTTCAGTTTTCCCAATTTGACGGAAAAATGTGCGGAAATTAGCATTAATCATCAGCTAGCTAACAGTGTAGAGTGTGCTCAATTGTGGAATATCTCTGCCATAAGAGGAATTCCCGAGCCTGTGTTCACCATCTACTACAGTGGTTTCGATAAGCTCAACATACTTTTTGGCATCCTAAATTCGTATACACGACGTACCATTAGTTTTTTAACAAAGTCAAATGTGCCTCGGCGTATTTGCTCGATAAATTCCTTTTGAAAATCTGTGGCATCTGCCGGAGGTTTTAATTTTATTGAGCCGGGGTTTGAAAAACCCCGGCTCAATGTAATACCAATATGCATTTATCTCACCACTTACAAGAGTACAACATTTCTGCTGAATGAAATTAAAAAGGCCGTTCCGGCGGGGTCCGCGGAACGGCTGCGTTAAATTATTACGAGATAACTGGCAAAACTCTAGTTTCTTGTGCCATTTCCGATTTGCAAATCGGGCAGATTGTTTTATTATCTGTAGAAAAGGCATCCCTCATCCAACAAGAACATTGTTCATTCGTACATGACCAAACAATTGTTTCCTCTTCAGGAACAGGCTCCTGAGGCCCTCTTCTATAAGCCATGAATTAAGATCCCCTTTCTTGTTATCCTTTCTATTATACCCCATTTATGGAATAAAAAAAATGAACGGTGAAAGTGATTCTTCGGGGAGTCTCGACAAATGATAATATTATCTTTTCGTCATCGCCATTTTTGTATTAAAAAAAGCAAAATATCTTTAGAAGTAAATTTTGCTGAGTAAGTTCTTCAGTCACCACAGCAAAGCTGCTTATTTCAGTTACATTGTCAAAGGCTTCCTTGAAGCTATGTCTCAGGAGCACACTCTTTCTGAATAAACTCCGCCTTCTGGCCCGCTTCAAGTTGCCATATCCTGTCAATTCACTTGCACTAGTACTTCCTGTACGTCGGCAGGCTTAGGGCGCGACGTCCTGTCGCTTCGCTTGCACTAGTACTTCCTGTACGTCGCAGTTAGACATAAAAAGTTTAGTCGAACACAATATTTCATCTAATTTTAGATTTTTTGCCCTTTAAAAAAGTCAAAGCGAAACCTGAGTAGTTTCACCTTGACTTGAATCAGACTCTAATTAATCATTATCAGTGTCGGTTTCTTTTTCGATGATTTTTCCGCTATTTGAATCAATCTTCATTTCGACATCATTTAGCCCAACTACTAATTCAATTTCGTAATAACCATCATCGTCCAATTCCGCTTCTTTTACTTTTCCTGGTGTGTCTTTGGTAGCTGCTGAAATTGCATCATCAAGAGAAATTGTTACCTCTTGGTTTTTGCTTGAGCGATTATCGTCATCATGACCATCTTTTCTGTCAACCTTAATGATTCTTCCAGATCCAGCATTGATTTCCAAATCGATTTTCTGATTGTCTTCTCGCATTAATTCAATATCATACACGAAATGCCCGTCTTCTTTCTCAAGCTCTATACTTTTCAGTTTGCCCCCGACTTCTTCAATCGCAATTTCTTCAGCTTTCTCTGTTGAAATCAAATCAGCAGGTTTTCCTTTACTACCAACATCCTGAGTATTGGAGGCTGCTCCAGCTCCAATTGCACCGCCTAATACGAGTAACCCTGTGATACTTCCAACCAATAGTTTTCTTTTCATCATTGTTTTGTTCCTCCTTAATTGATATTAAGTTCATGTTAACCTCTGAAAATGAGGACATCCTTATAAGAAAATGAGAAAACGATGAGAAAAAAGATATACTATTGATTAATCATCCCAGGTAATAGACAGGACTTCACCCGTAATCGCATTGATTTGAACTATAGCTTCCTTTTCTTTATCTCGTTCCACTTCCACAAGATAGAAGTTCAATCCATCTGATACCTCTATATCTACATCATCGACGACTCCATTTATTTGTTTCAAAGCTATTTTTCTCGCTTCCTGCTCTGTAATCCCGTGTGCAGGATCTTCCTGAATGTCGACTTTCTTGTTACTAGACTCTACAATTTTACCGGATAAAGGATTGATCTTTAATTGTGTTTCAACAGAATCCTTTCTGACAACAGCAAAATAAAAATGCTCATTGTCTTCTAACTTCTTTTCCAATTGCTCAATTTCACCTGGATAGCTTTGCTGAATCAGCCGTTTAATTTCAGTTTCTGTCAATTGCTGTTCCTTTTTTTTATGTTCCTTTTTCTCTACCTTGAGTATTTCTCCACTTTTTTCATCGACAGTCACATCATAATGTCTGTTTTCCGATTGTAGCGTAACATAGAAGGCTGCATTGGCTTTTTTTACTGTTTCAATTTCGCCTCCATACATTTCCTTCACCAGTTTCCTTGCATCAGTCTCTGTCAAAGGGCTTGCTGAAACCATTAACAGTGATAATTGCCATCCTATCGTAATGATAACTCCTGCTGCTAAAATAATAAGCACAACCCGTTTTTTGGAAATTCTAATCATTGTCTTCGCCCCGTAAGTTTTTATACTATTATACAGATTCATTATGAGAATTCGATGAGAGACCAGTTTCAATTTTTAATTGTGCTGTCGTCCCGGAGCCTTCTTTGCTGATTAGATTAATCTCAGCATTAATGACATCCGCCAGTTCTTTAGCAAGCGACAGACCCAAACCAAAGCCCCCGGACTTTCTCGAGCGTGACTCTTCCACCCGATAAAACCGGTCAAATACTTTCTCCAGTTCTTCTTTAGGAATCCCTATGCCTTGATCAATAATTTCGATAAGTGCTTTTTGATTCATCATCCTAATATTCACTTGAATCGGCGCATCGCTGTATTTTTGTGCATTGTCCATCAGAATGTAAAATATTTGCTTCAATTTCTGTGAGTCTGTTTTTATTGTAATATCTTCCATTGTTTTCAGCTGTATTTCTCGTTTAAAGGCAGCTCTAAAAGATCTGATTGACTCTTCGATGAAGCTGTTTAACTGAATTTCCTTCTGTTCAACCTTCCATTGTTCATCATGTTTTGCCAGTAATAGAAACTGTTCTATCAAGTCCTTCATCCTGTGTGATTCCATTTGAATCGCTTCTACAGATTCATCGAATAATTCTGGAGCTTCTTTTCCCCTTCTCTTTAAAAGGTTCGCATATGCTTCAATGACAGTAAGAGGTGTTTTTAATTCGTGAGATGCATTAGATATAAATTGCTCTTGTTTCTCATGATTGAGCTCAAGTTGGCCAATCATGTTATTAAAAGTCTCTCCCAGTTGATATAACTCGTCCTTGGACTGCTTTCGCAGTTCGATCCGTTTATAATGCCCGCTTTCTTGAACTTCTTTCATTGTCTTTATTAGCGATTTAATAGGGGAAACAATAAAATTACTTAACAAACGTGCCGAAAAAAATACTGGTATGGACGCAAGGATCGTAATTGCACTCAAAACAAATTTTAAAATGGTCAAATTATTAGCAGTTGACTCCAGGCTTTGAGTTAATTGAAGCTCTGCAACCTCTCCGTCATTCCAAATAATCGGTATTGAAACGAAAGCATAAGGAGTATTGGTATATTCAACGATTTTCTTTTGCTCTTTATTTGTAAAAGTCACTGGTGCCTCTCTCAGCATTTCTTGTCCAGTAGAAGTAACAGCCGGGCCCGGGGTTCCATCTGCATTCACAATCTGAAGCATGCTATTGACTGGCATATGAGCTCTGAGTAAATCTTTAATAGGAATGCTTGCCTTTGCCTGACTGATTCCAGGCACTGTTTGCTTTACTTCCCCCGTCACCCTCTTTAACTCACTATCAAACATCATTCGACTGAAGGTAAAATAAATAGACGTATTAATAATCAGGAGGAGAACAATGAACATGACAGCCGAGTATAGATTAATTTTTGTTTGAAGTTTCATTGGCTTTCCTTTAAAACATAGCCGACTCCACGCACAGTATGGATTAGCTGTCTATCGTATTTTTTGTCCATCTTATTTCTTAAATAGCGTATATACACATCTACGATATTTGTATCGCCATAATACTCATATCCCCAAACCCCACTAAGAATCTGTTCCCTGTTTAAGACTTGGTGAGCGTGTTCCATCAAATAGGCGAGCAAATCAAATTCTCTTTGAGTGAGTTCAATATCGTCCTTTTCTCTCTTTACTTCTCGAGATAAAATATTTAACCTTAAATCTCCTATTTGTATCCAGCCTTCGTCTACAATATCAGGAGTCTGACCCCGGCTTAATCTTAAAGCTGCACGAACCCTTGCCAAAAGCTCTTCCATTTGAAATGGCTTTGTAATATAGTCATTGGCACCCAGATCCAGTCCAGAAACCTTATCTTCAACAGAGCCCTTTGCGGTCAATAATATAATCGGCGTATGGTTGTCCTCAGACCTTATTCTCCTTAATACCTCAATACCACTCATTTCTGGTAGCATAATATCCAATAGGACAAGATCCCATGTTTGATCACGGAATTTCTTCAGACCATCCGCCCCAGTAAAGGCTTTCTCAGTATGATACCCTTCAAAAGACAGCTCAAGCTCAAGCACCCTTGCAATTTTTTCTTCATCTTCGACAATTAATATAGCTTGCTTCCTCATTTAGCGACCCTCATTTATGAACAATATAATACATCTATTATATGCGGCAAAAGCCAAATTACAAAAGGAGTAGAAGCTATTTCCCCACCAGTGGTGAAAAATGTTATAATAAACAGGAATTTCTTTTGGAGGTTATGATAAATTTGATTACTGTAAATAATGTTGGTCTACGTTTTGGAGACCGGAAACTGTTTGAAAATATAAACATCAAATTCACACCTGGTAACTGTTACGGGTTAATTGGTGCGAACGGCGCAGGGAAATCTACGTTTCTTAAGATTCTTTCTGGTGAAATCGAAGCACAAACCGGCAATGTATCCATTTCTCCCGATGATCGGCTTGCCGTTTTGAAACAAGATCACTTTCAATATGAAGAAGTTGAAGTCCTGCAAGTTATCATTATGGGACATACTCGCCTGTATGAGATCATGCAGGAGAAAGACGCTATCTATATGAAAGCAGACTTTACCGAAGAGGATGGCATGCGTGCAGCGGAGCTGGAAGGTGAATTTGCCGAATTGAATGGCTGGGAAGCAGAATCAGAAGCTGCGATTCTCTTAAAAGGTCTTGGTATTAACGAAGATCTTCATAACAAGAAGATGGCTGAACTGTCCGGGAGCGAAAAAGTCAAAGTTCTCCTTGCGCAAGCTCTCTTTGGAAAGCCGGATATTTTACTGCTTGACGAGCCGACAAACCATCTCGATATTAAAGCTATTCAATGGCTGGAAGAGTTCTTGATCAATTTCGAGAATACTGTCATCGTTGTATCCCATGACAGACACTTCCTGAACAAGGTTTGTACTCATATTGCGGACCTGGATTTCAGCAATATCCAAATATATGTCGGAAACTATGACTTTTGGTATGAATCGAGCCAATTGGCACAAAAAATGGCTCAGGATGCCAATAAAAAGAAGGAAGAGAAAATCAAAGAGCTGCAAACATTTATTGCTCGTTTCAGCGCGAATGCTTCTAAGTCCAAACAAGCGACGTCGAGGAAAAAGCTTCTGGATAAGATTACCCTTGATGATATAAAACCATCTTCTAGACGCTATCCTTATGTGGCGTTTACACCGGAAAGAGAAATCGGAAACGATCTACTTACTGTGAGTAATCTTACAAAAACTGTTGACGGTGTAAAAGTTCTTGACAATATCAGCTTTACCTTGAACAAGGATGATAAGGTGGCACTTATTGGAAAAAGTGAAATTGCCAAAACGACATTGCTGCAAATTCTTTCCGGAGAAATGGAGCCTGACAGCGGCAGTTATAAATGGGGAGTAACGACCTCCCAGTCTTATTTTCCAAAAGATAACTCAGAGTTTTTTGAAGGCGTCGAGTTAAGCCTTATTGACTGGCTGAGACAATATTCGCCGCAGGATGAAACTGAAAGTTTCTTGCGTGGTTTTCTTGGAAGAATGCTCTTCTCTGGAGAAGAAGCAATGAAAAAAGCCTCCGTACTATCTGGAGGGGAAAAAGTACGCTGTATGCTGTCAAAAATGATGCTGAGCGGTGCCAATGTACTTTTATTGGATGAGCCGACAAACCATCTGGATCTTGAATCCATTACTGCGTTAAATAACGGTTTGATTAACTTTAAAGGATCCTTGGTATTCACTTCGCATGACCATCAGTTCATCGAAACACTTGCCAATCGGATTATCGAGCTGACACCTTCGGGGGTTGTTGATAAGTATATGACTTACAATGAATATTTGGAAAGCGAACAACTGCAAAAGCAAGTTGAACAAATGTATGCTTAAAAATCAAAGGGGCGTCCAAATCGCGGATGGCCCCTTTTTAATTTACAAGCAGATATTCTGATTTTTTTATAATGTCCGCCAGCTTTTTCGAGTGTTCTTTGTACATCTGCTTAGCCGATTCATTTTCTGTAGCCAATGCAAAGCTTTCAAGATCAGCCTGACATTTTTTTAAAGCACTTAACAGCATAGGTTTTTCCTGCGGATTTGGAACCTTGATCTTATCATCATATAAATCGACCGTTAATTGTCCATAAGAGTCCACTTGTCCAATATATACGTTATCAAGGACGATCCCTAGTCTTTGTAGCTCTACATCAAGCCATTCTCTTGTTAATCCGCAGGCTGCAAGCCCTGAATCCATAATTTTCCCTTCTAATATGACAGTTTCGGGAACTTTTACAGGTGCAGTCTCTAAATTTAAATCATGAGGTGTTACCGGCTGTTTTTCTTTTTTAAGCAATACATTTAAATCTCCATTTGCTTCAAGCACTGCAAACTCTACATCCGAAACTTGAAAAGCGTTCTTTTTTCTTAAAAGATGAAGTAACTCATCCACAGTGTACTTCTGCTTTGTTAGATTTTCCTCTTGAATTTTTCCATTTTTTATTACAACTGTTTCGCGGCCTTCAATAAAGTCCCTAGCTTTCTTACTCTTGATGGCAAGTAAACCTGCAAAGAATGGGATAGCTGTCCATACAAGCATGCTATATAAACCATGAAAAAAATTTGTTTCCAGCCCTGTTGAAATTTCAGCTGCAATACTGCCAATTGTGATACCGGCTATATACTCAAAGAAGGATAATTGCGATAGCTGCTTCTTTCCCAGCCATTTTGTGAGTAAAAATAATACAAGCACTAAAAGCACTGACCGTATAATTATGTTGAGCCACTGGGGAATATCCAAGTTATAGCCTCCCTTTTAAGAGTTCTTATATTGCAATTCTTCCGCCATCATCCATTCAACCCGTTTTTGCAAATCAGAGATAATGGGCTCCGTGTCCATCATACACTCGTGGAATATCTTCTTTGCTTCCTGTCCCGTACTTGTCATAGCTAATTTACTAAAAGATGCTTGTATTCCTTTCATCGTTGCAAGTGTTGTTTTTACATCAGAAATGACAGTCAAATCATGCCCCTCCTTTATTCTCAAAAAGGAACAGAAGCAGTTTCGTTCTGTTCCTTTTCAGAGTGGTTATTGATTATATTGCGGTTCTTCCTGAATAATTTCCTGAACTCGTGGTTCAAGCGCATCAATAATGGCCTGCGTTTGCTGTGCAGTAGCCTTATATAATTGCTTAGCTTGTTCGTTGTCTGTCTGAAGTGCAAAACCTTCCAAGCTTGCCTGAGCACTTTTTAATCCTGTCAGAGTCTGCTTCACGTTATTAATAACAGTCATTTGCAATCCCTCCATCATTCATTGTTCTGAAGAACGTTTCTATTTTATGAGAAATTCGCTTATTTATTAGATGAAAAAAATAACAAAAACCCGCATTTCGCGGGTTTAATCAAGTCTAACATATCGATACAAATGAGTGACAATGACTTTTAACAGCGCGTATACTGGAACAGCAAAAATCAAACCAAGCAGTCCACCAAATTTCCCGGCCACCAATAGGACAAAAATAATAGTTAATGGATGGATATTCAGCTTTTTCCCCATAACAAGCGGTGAGGTGATATTGCTGTCAATTTGCTGTACAATCACAACCACTATGACAACGAGAAGCGCATGAAAAGGAGAATCAAGTAGCCCAACAATCACCGCAGGAAATGTTCCAATCCATGGCCCGATAAAAGGAATTACGTTTGTAATCATAGCAACAAAACCAAGAACAAGGGCATAATCCAGACCGATAATCAAATAACCAATATAAGCGGTCAATCCCACACAGAAACTGACGATAAGTTGGCCCTGGATATATGCGCTTAAAGCTTCGTCCATGTCCTTTAAAATATTTATTCCTTCATTTTGATGTTTTTTAGGCAGGATTTTCAATAAAAAAGTCGGCGCCTGCCTTCCATCCTTAAGGATGAAAAATAGAACAAACGGAACCAGTACAAGTATCATTAGAATATTGGCAACAAATCCGACAGTGCTCGCAATTTTTAAACCAGCATCCTGAAGCATGGTTTGTGCATTATTTTGCAAATAAGTCGTAATTTTTTCCACAGATAAATATTCGTTCTCTTGGAATCGTTGGAACCAGTCTTGATCCATCGTGGCAAGAACCCACTCCTGTATATACTTGGAATACGCAGGCAGGTTTTTCATAAAAAGATTATACTGTCTTTGCAGTTCCGGGCCTATTATAAAAACCGCCGCTGTCATTATACCTGCAATCCCAACAAAAACAATCACAATTGCCAAGGTTCGAGGTATTTTTTTTTCCAGTAAGTTAACAATCGGCCGCAGCAGGTAGTAAAGAATACCACTAATGACAATAGGCGGCAACAGCGTTTGGATAATGATCACTAACGGGGTAAAGATAAAGCTCACCTTTGTGCCCAGAAAAATGATCAAAAAAGCCATAATAATGCCTGTTCCAATCCTGAACCATTTTTCTTTAACCATAAACTCCCTCGTTTCTCTCTATATAGCGATATATACATTATTGCACATTCCTACGGTAAAACACTAATGAAAAACCCGCCATCTTATATAGATGAACGGGTTCCTCAGTTAGATATTCAATGCCTTTTCGTCTTCAAGTTTTTTAATGCGCTCATTAATCTCATCTTCGCTTAAATTGTGTTCCTTCACATAAAGATTGCGAGGATGTACGCGGCACTCATCAGAACAACTGCGCATATATTTATGCTCGTTTTCCTCAGAGCTTAGGAATTGCCTGTTGCACTCTGGATTTGCACAGTTCACGTATCTTTCACAAGGTTCACCATCAAAATAGTCCTTCCCAACAATGACATGCTCCTTGCGGTTAACTGGAACAGAAATCCTTCCGTCAAATACATAACATTGTCCATCCCAAAGCTCACCTTGTACTTCAGGGTCTTTACCGTAAGTGACGATGCCACCATGAAGCTGACCGACATTTTCGAAGCCTTCCCTTACCAGCCAGCCCGAGAACTTCTCACAACGGATGCCGCCCGTACAGTACGTAAGGACTCTCTTTCCTTCAAAGTTGTTTTTATTTTCCCTAATCCAATCAGGCAGCTCTCTAAATGTTTTGATGTCAGGGCGGATAGCACCTTTGAAGTGTCCGAGATCGAATTCATAATCATTGCGCGCATCCAGGACAACTGTATCCTCTTCCTGCATTGCTTCAAAAAATTCCTTCGGACTCAAATATGTTCCTGTCAATTGTCGAGGATCGATGTCATCTTCCAATCGAAGGGTGACTAATTCCTTCCGTGGACGGACGTGCATCTTTTTAAATGCGTGTCCATCCGCTTCGTCTATTTTAAAAACCATATCCGTAAAGCGCGGATCAGCTTTCATCATTTCAATATATTTGTCTGTCTGCTCGACAGTACCCGAAACGGTTCCGTTAATCCCTTCATTTGCTACGAGAATTCTTCCTTTAAGTTCGTTCTCTTTGCAGAATTTCAAGTGCTGCTTCGCAAACTCCTCCGGATCCTCAATTGTTACATAATGATAATACAATAATACTCTGTACTCTTTACTTGTTGTCATTTTTAACTACCACCTAAGATTTTATATTTGCAAGATACAAAAGTAGGTTGCGATAAAGATTATACTACCGTTTGTGATGCTTGGCAAACATAAGAAAAACGCAGGGTGCTGGGCGCCTGGCAGGCTCAGAACGCGTCATTCTGTCCCTTCGCTTGCACTTCTACGTTCTGTAGGTCGGAGCTAGACATGAGAATCTGATTTTGAATTGAAAATGATTTATGAAAAAACCCCAGAATAACCGGGGCGATGAAATAGCGTTATTACTCGGCTGATGTCAGCTCTCGGACTTTGTCATCACTTGGAAGCAGCCATGTCAGAATACCTACAATCGGCAACATTCCACATAATATCATGACAAAGCGCATGCTATACATATCCGCCAATGTTCCCAATAATACAGCTCCCACTGCCCCCATACCGAAGGCAAGGCCGACAATCAGACCAGAGACCATTCCCACTTTTGATGGCAGCATTTCTTGCGCATATACAACAACTACGCTGAAACTGGATAAAATAATAAAACCAATAACAAAAAATATCGGGATGATCCATGAAAGTGGAACAAAAGGTAAAATAATCGTGAGCGGAGCAGCACCCGCCATGGATAGAAAAATCACATTTCTGCGACCAAAACGGTCGGCCATCGGACCTCCGAAAAAGGTTCCTAATACTCCGGCAAACATAAAGATAAATACATATAATTGCGCGTGCTTGACAGTCAGACCGTAATCTTCTATCAAATAAAACTGATAGAAGTTATTAATACCCGCAACATAGAACGACCTCGCGAATACTAGAAAAATGAGCAGCCCTATTGCGATTTTGATTTTTTTATGAACAGGGACAACAGACTCCTGTGCCTCGGCCCTGTTTTTTTTACTGAATCTCATTCCATCCTGTATCTGTCCTTTATACCATTTTGAGACGTATAAAAGGATAATAATTCCAGTTATCGTGACAATCGTAAATAGAAGCGCGCCCTTTTGACCAAGCGAAACGAAAATAAATGCAGTAAAGACTGGCGCTAAAGATTGCCCAAAGTTTCCGCCAACCTGGTAAATGGATTGGGCTAACCCGCGCTTTGGACCTGCGGCCATATAAGCAACGCGGGAACCTTCCGGATGAAAGACAGCTGATCCAATACCTATAAAAAAGACTGAGAGAAGGATGACATAAAAATTGGGAGAAAGAGCAAAACCAATTAAGCCAAGCATACTCATAAACATTCCAATTGGCAGCATAAAAGGGGTAGGCCTTTTATCTGCAAAATATCCGAAAACCGGTTGCATGACAGAAGCCGTCATATTCAGAACGAAAGCAATCCACCCTATTTGCGCAAACGACAAATTCAGCGTCTGTTCGAAAATCGGATTCATTGCAGGAACAACAGATTGAATGGAATCATTCATGAGATGGCTGGCGCTCATTGCAAAAAGTATTCCGTAGACTGTTGGCATTTTGTCTGGCGCTGATGTGTTTTTTATTTTGGTAGTTGCGCTCATTTTATCTCTCTTTTCTTCATGACTGGATTTTCTACGTTCTCCGGAAATTGATAGGGCTCACCATCTGCTAAAATGAGCAGCCCGTAATACAATTGAAGATCATCATCACACTGTTCACAGTATGAGACATCCTCTTTGTTCCAAAAGGCAGCCAAAGATGTTTTTTTTACTTTAACACATTGAAATTCCTCTTTCAGTTCCTGAAAAAGGGACATATACTGCTGAATGGCAGCCTTTGAATCTGAGTAAGTATACATTTCAATGATATCGCTTCTCCACTCTGGAAAAAACCACCACGGTTCACTTTCGCCTTTCATTAAAATCACTTCCCATTGTTGAACCATGTTTTTTCCTCCAAACTTGTATGGTTGCAGAAACTCTGCTCCAAATTACTTGAACATTTCAAACATGAATAATATTATACATTTCCGCTCTTAGGGTTTCCAAATGAAATGCTTATATGATTTTGTGAAAAATGGAATTATAAGCGCGTGTTCCACAATTTAAAGGAGAGGCAAAAAGGGAAAGCCGATTGGTTTACGCTGTCGATTGATACTTTCGAGTTTAAATACACGAAGAGATTTTTCTGCTTATGATTTGGTGACTTTTTGAACATCCTATATTAAGTAAGAACAAGGAGGTGTTGCGAATGAGAATCGGTGTCGAAGAAGGTTTAACGAATGTTTCACAAGCGCTTGAGGAAAAGGGCTACCAGGTTGTTTCTTTTTCACCCTCATCAAATTTAAACAATATCGACTGTTATGTTGTCACTGGGATGGATTCCAATTTCATGGGAATCGAAACAACAAGCACCCAGGTTCCTGTCATTGAAGCACACGGTCTTTCTGCCGACGAAATCTGCCAAAAAGTGGAAGAAAAACTACACTAAAATAAATGCGACTGAAGACAGCTTTTAGTCCTCAGCCGCGTTTATTTGCTTCATAAACCAACTAATAAATCGATCCATTTCCTCTTGTCTAAAAATGATGGAAGACGATGTACTGGATAAAGGCTCATTTGAAATGATTGCCATAATATTAGTCAACTCTTCTAAAAGAAATTCATCTTGTGGATTTCGCACAAGCACTACTTTGGGGTAGTTCATTCTCTTATACCCTTCAACTAGGATGATATCAATGGGAAGCTGCTCATACATCTGGACAATCTCCTGCAGCTCCCATTTCTCTTTCTTTGCTTCTAAGTGTAACGAACCCGCTCCTTCAACTGTTGAGACAATTGCTCCTGCTTGCTGATGTTTCTCTGAATCTTTATTTAAAAAGACACGATCAGGTGCATTGCCATGACCATGATGCTTAATTGTCCCCACCGCAAGCTTCATTTCTTTACACGCAGTAATCAATCTCTCAATCAAAGTCGTTTTGCCGCTGTTTTGAAATCCTACAATTTGGATAATTTTCTTTCCTGCCATGGCACTCCGCTTCCTTGTTGATCTTCAAGTAGGATTAAATCAACTGAATCTCCAGCCTGATAACCCCTTGTACCTCCCGGTAATATAATGAGACAATCCGCCCAGGCAATTGATGTTACTACCCCCGATTTATCCAATCCCACAGGTTCAGCATATACCCTTCCATCCTTATAGCTTAGTTTGCCTCTTACAAATCTACTGAATGGATTTGGTTTCGGAAAATCAGAGTTTAACTCGCCAGTAATGAAACGTGTATATGGACGATCAGAATGCATCCAATAGCGTAAATAAGGTTTAACAAACAATTCAAACCCGACAAAACAAGCTGATGGGTTGCCTGATAATCCAAAAAGCAAACGTCCGTCTATTTCAGCACAACTTGTCACGCTCCCCGGACGCATGGCTATTTTATTGAATAAAAGTTTTGCTCCAAGTCGTTTATAGATTTCAGGCAGGTAGTCAAAATCCCCAACGGATACGCCGCCGGTTGTAATGACGATATCACATTCTTCAAGTGCTGCTACCATTACCTTATATAATGCTTCCAAATCATCCGCACAATTATCATATTTTTTATAGAGGCCGCCTGTTCGAAGAACTTGTGATTCAATCATGTAGCCATTGCTGTCCCTTATTTTTCCTGGTACAAGATCATCTTCAGGGCGAAGTAGCTCACTTCCAGTTGCAATGATTCCAACAGTAGGCTTTTGGGCTACTTTCACGTTACTGTATCCGAATGTGGCAAGCAGCGCTTTAATTCCAGGTGTGACTCTCTCCCCTTTATCTATCAGCGGACTGCCTTTTTGAGCGTCTTCCCCTTGATAGGAAACATTATCGCCTTCGTGAAGAGTCCTTTTTATTTCTATGTATTTCTTCCCGCCCTCAGTGACCTCTTTAACCAATTCGAGCATAATCACACAATCTGCCCCATCTGGAATTTGAGCGCCAGTCATGATGCGGACCGCTTCCAACCGACCAACCATCTTCAAGCTGACCTGCCCCGCCCCAATTTCATCAATAACTTCAAACAATAAGGGAGTATCCCGGGATGCATTCTCCGTATCCTTCGCTTTTAATGCAAAACCATCATAAGGGGAGCGATCAAATGGCGGGACGTCATGATCAGCTATCAACGGAGCATAAAGGTAGCGGTCATCGCACTCAAGTATAGATACCGTTTCCCCGTCCCCTCTTTTTTTATATTCCATTACCTTTTCAACTGCTTCCTTGATCCAAATAGGTTTTCTTCTTTCGACCACTGATTCATCAAGCTCCTTCCCAGCATTATCCGCCAATATAGGACATCTCTATTTTTTCTTTAGACTTAGCACTTTCTTCTGTCCGCTCATCAGAGTAGCGGTCCTTTCGTTGATTCCAAATGGAGCGGATTTCATTGATCAAGGATTCTTCTTCCTTATTGGCACGAACCAACCCACGCAAATCATAGCCCTTTGAAGCAAACAAACAAGTGTAAAATTTTCCGTCTGCTGAAATCCGTGCCCTAGTACAGCTAGAACAAAACGACTCTGAAACTGAAGTAATAAAGCCGACTTCTGTATCCGTGTTTTTATATTGATAACGTTTGGCCACTTCTCCAAAGTAATTAGGATCTACCGGTTCCAGATCAAAATGATCCGATAATATGCCCAGCATTTCTTTTTTTGTCACCACTTTACTGAAATCCCAGCCATTAGAATTGCCGACATCCATAAATTCAATAAAACGAAGAGCTACTCCCATATCTTTAAAATGATTGGCCATCGGTATGATTTCGCTTTCATTCACACCTTTTTGAACAACCATATTGACTTTTACACCAAGACCAGCATCCTGTGCTGCTTTGATCCCCTTCAGAACAAGGTTCGAGCTAACACCCCTGCCGTTGATTTTCTTGAAAATGTCATCGTTTAACGCATCAAGGCTAACATTTACTCGATGAAGGCCCGCGTTCACAAGAGCTTTCGCCAATTTTGGAAGCAGTACACCGTTAGTCGTCAGTCCAATATCTTGAATGCCAGGAATCTTATGCAACCTACTTATTAAAACGGCGACATCCTTTCTTAACAGCGGCTCGCCGCCAGTAATCCTTAATTTTGAAACCCCTAATTTACTGAAGGCAGCAGCAAGGCGTTCTATTTCTTCAAATGATAATATTTCATTTCTTGGCAAAAATTTAAAATCAGAACCAAAAATGTCAGCAGGCATGCAATATTGACAGCGGAAGTTGCACTTATCTGTGACAGAAATCCTCAAGTCTTGCAAAGGCCGGTTTAATTGATCTTTCATCCTGCTCATTTCTCTCAGCTCCAATCCGTCCCTTAGTGCAAGGTTTATACAGATTGTATCACTTTTCCCTTGTTCGTTCATGCTTTAAGATAATATGTGGAAGTTTTTTTCATTTATTTGGGTAAATAAATGAAAAAAAGCTGAAACTTTCTTCCAGTACATCCGTTATACTATTTAAGAGGAGTGAAGAAAATGAGAAAAGGATTAGGAGCAATCATTGGGGTACTTGTTATTCTAGCCCTTATACTAGTTCCGTTGTTAGGAAGTTACAACGGGTTTGTAAATGTTGAAGAGGATGTTGAACAAAAATATTCCCAAATTGAAAACCAATTGCAGCGAAGAGCGGATTTGATTCCGAACCTTGTTAATACTGTCAAAGGTTATGCAAAACATGAAGAAAAGGTGTTGGGAGATATCGCAGATGCGCGTTCAAGGCTAATTGGCGCGAACACAGTTCAGGAACAGGCTGACGCAGATGCCTCTTTGTCCAACGCTCTAAGTAGATTATTGGTTATCTCTGAAAATTATCCAGAGCTGAAGGCAGACAAACAATTTACCCAGCTGATGGACGAGCTTGCGGGAACTGAGAACCGTATTGCTGTTGCGAGAAAAGACTACAATGACCAAGTAACCATTTACAATAAAAAAGTAAGACAATTCCCTGGGCGTCTCGTCGCTTCGGTGTTTGGATTTGAGAAAAAAGAGTACTTTAAAGCGAAAGCAGGGGCAGAAGAAACGCCAGACGTTGATTTTGAAGGGAATGGAGAGTGATGAGGCGGGCTCTGCTCTCTCTACCCATTCTCGTCTTTTTTTTCTTTTCTATTACGGGTTTTAAAGCTGCGGCAGCTAATATTCCTGATCCTGTAGGAGATATTTATGTCCAGGACTTTGCCCACGTCCTTTCAGACAATGAGAAAAATGAGTTGACAGAGCTTGGCAAATATTTAGATGACCACACACAGGCTCAAATCGCTGTACTGACCATCAATTCACTGGAAAACGAAGCAGTAGAAGAATACGCCTTAGAGGCATTCCGACAATACGGACTTGGAGATGCCGAAAAGGACAACGGTGTTTTGCTTTTGTTAGCACCGAAAGAGCACAAAATAAGGGTTGAGGTGGGTTATGGCTTAGAAGGCGCTTTACCGGATGGAAAAGTGGGACGAATTCTCGATAGTTATGCTATACCTTATTTGGAACAAGATGAGATTAACCTTGCTATCACAAACACATATAAACAGCTATTTAATGAAGTTTCAAAAGAGTATAGCTTGGACAAACAGGCCGATGCTGAAGGCGTAGAATACAGTCAAACCGAAAGTCTATCGCCATTGTCCGTACTTATATTCATCTTGATATTTGCTGGAATCATCTTCATGGATTTCCGCTTTCTCGGAGGAGCTTTTACCCTGAGCCTACTTAGAATGCTTGCCGCTATCTTAAACAGAGGTGGCGGTGGTGGCGGCTTCGGCGGCGGACCGCGATCCGGAGGGGGCGGTTCATCAGGCGGTGGTGGAGCAAGTAGGAGTTGGTGATAAGAAGAAAAGCGAAAGCGCTCGTTTAGCGACGTACAGACTGGACGAGCCCTGACGAGATAAAGGAAAAAGAAAAGCGGAGAGTGCCTGCTTATCGGCGACAAGCATAAGACGAGCGCTGAAGAAGGCGTAGTTTGCCTTCAACAGCGTTTGGCTTATGACCTCGAGCCGATGGCACTCGCAGCTGGACAACACGGCGGCCGATGTTGACTTATCGTAGGTGGCCCTCCTTAGCCACCATAGGAATTTATCTTATGACATCAAGGGGCTAGGCGTTGTAGCTGAACAGTGCTCCGCCAAGACTGAATGGTAAAAATTACAGAGGGCTTTCCGAAAAGCTGCGTTTCAGCCCAAAAACCATAATAATAAAACCCAAGAATGGTTGAAATTCTTGGGTTTTATTATTATGGTTCATCTCCTTTGGACTTATTACACAGCTCCTACATATTTATTGAATTAGTTAAGATTTTTTTCAGCAAAGGGAACAGTACATTAGGCAATTCTTCCACATAAGGAGCAATGATACTGCGATTGCCATATATAGTTTCAAAAACTTTTTTCTGTTCAAATTCTAAGCCAGAAGTAGACAGGAAAATATTAAAAATCTCTATCCCTTTTTGACGGACTTCCATGACGGCTTCATGGGTATCCACAATTCCATTGTTATAATCATATGCCGCAGGCTCCCCATCCGAAAAAATAATTAAAAATTTTTGTTTTTCTTTTCTTTCAAGAAGCCTTTCAGCAGCGATTCTAATGGCATAGCCATCTCGATTATCCTCCATGGCTTCCAATTCCATGATTTCCGGACCTGTTTTATGTTGCAGGGACATGGAAAATGGAATTACCTGAAAAAAATAATTTGGCTGGTCGTCCTCGGCCGATTCGTTGGCATCCTCCCAAAAACCGATAATTTCATGCGGTACATCAACAGATTTCAATGCTTCATGAAATAAGATGATGCCACGTCTTGTCTCTTCCATTTTATCAAACATAGATGCTGAGCAGTCTACGAGAAGAATGAACGATGCATCAATTTCCTTACTGGGTTCTGCCTTTTTATAGAATAGCTTCGGATTCTCATCCGTAAAGAAAGGTAAAAGATTCTTTCCAAGCTGTCCCATTTGCAGATGGCTTCGATGGTCAGTCTCTTTCTTTTCCATTACGCGCTGAATGATATTTTTTAGTTTTTTATGATAAAATTTCACTTCTTTTTCCAGTTTCCCATACTCAGCTAGAGCCTCTTTATCCGGCCTTCCGGCTTTAAGAAAAACGGATCGTGCATTTTTATTGGATGTACCATATTTATTTTTTCCATTGGAAGCATCAAGCTCACCCATACTGGTCAATTCCATTCCGTCATATTCCTTTTTATCTGTTTGCACGCTCCGCCCTTGAACAATCCCAAGCGCCTGATCCCCTTCCTCTCCCTCTCGTTCACTTCCGCCTGCAATATCCGTCCTAGTTCCCTGGTCCAGATTAAATTGCATAAAGCTTTTTCCTGGACTTTCTGTTTCTCGATGCCATGTCCTCATCTCTTCTTCATGCACCTGTTCATCTCCACCAGCTTTTTCCTCTGTCGTATCATCATTTTGTAACGAATCTTTTCTTAACAGATCTGAATATGACATGACATCAAGTAGATTTTGTTCTTGTCCAGGTAGATGATAGTAGTCATTAATCATATCTGTATTGACTAGCTGGCCAACCCTTTCCACGATTTTGAGGCAAGCATCTGCAACAACTTGGGTAGATTGGGTATCATAGAAATTTTCAAGTTCACTGCGGATCAAGGGTATGCCTTCATCAATTTCTGAATTGAAGGAAGGCATTGTTAGAATAGGGCTATCAGAGTTCAAGCTTAAATAAATCAAGTTGAACAAAGCATCTATAAAAAGATTCCTTTCCAGATTAACAACTAATTGGGACTCGAAATATTCTTTGTATATTTTGCGTCGAACCTTGAATTCAAATGCCATTCCCGGCCTTTCCTTTTTACATAACTCCTCTATTCTTAAATCTTCAGCAAGGATAAAGAGCTGTCCAGCAAAACGGGGAATTAGGGAAGCAGATATGATATCCCTGAATAGTTCAACGTCCTGGAAATCAGTAAAATTCATGTTCCCAAGCGCACGCAAATAAACATCACTTTTCATCCCCGACTTTTTTATCCAATCAGGGCGATGATTCCAGAAATGACTCACAAAGACTTTTTGCTCTCTTTTGCTTAAGTAGGAATGTGCACGAATTTCAGCTTCATACAATGCAGACTTTGTAAGAGTTTTAGCCAAATCTGTGAGTTCCAGCATCAAAAGCGTGTCAGCTTTTTCATCATTGAAAGCAATGAAACGATGCATACCTGCCACCCCTATTTAAATAGCGTTGAGGCAATATTTAACACAGCTGCCTGTTCCCGCTCTTCCTCTAATTTGTCAGATATCCCCCTTCGAACAGCTCTGAGAGGATCCATATACACAGCAAGATCACAAGTATCAATCAGAGCCCTAATAGATGCCGCTTCCTCTGGAATGATTCCACTTTTTACCTGAACTAGCAAATCGGCGGATAATTGGACAAATTGTTCAATCGTTTTCTCATTCAGTAATTTGCTCTCTTGTTTGATGACATTCTTCAATATTTCTCCTTGCACATAGGGGATATCGATTACGATAAATCGATTTTTCAATGCTTCATTCATTGGAACAGTCCCGACATAGCCTTCATTAATCGCCGCAATCACACCAAAGGTTTCCTTTGCATGTATGACATCAGCTGTCAATGGATTCGTCAGCATTCTTCTATAGTCCAATATACTGTTTAACAGAGGCAGTGTTTCAGGCTTTGCCATGTTAATTTCATCTATATAAAGGAAGTGGCCTTTCTCCATTGCTTTGATGACAGGTCCTTCAATAAAATCAATCCTGCTCACTCCGTCATTTTGCGTAATTGTTTTAAAGCCAAGAAGTGCTTCCGCATCCGTATCAACAGAGCAGTTGACACTATGCATAGGCTGACTGAAGAAACTCGACAGTGCCTCCGTGAGCCTTGTTTTACCAGAACCAGTCGGCCCTTTTAATAAAACATTTTTTCCGAGAGATAATGCTATGACCGCATCCTGAAAGATCGTCTGATCTTCCGACAGAAATCTATGTTCGCCAATTAACTCTTCGTGGTAATAAGAGAATGCCCGCTTTCTCTTCTCTACCATATTTTGAATATCGCTGGGCAGATCTACAAGATTCAACGTAAACAATCCTTCCTTTTTAGCAATTCATTTTCTTTCTTCACCATTTTAACAAATCAGCGGCAAAGAAAAAAAGCGTGCTGTTTCAGCATGCTTATGGTTCATTGCTCGGAGCTTCATTCATTTCGTCAGTCCCTAGAAAGATAGTTTTCGATTCTTGCGGCTCTCGACTGTATGTATATAAGCCACGTCCTATTTTAATAATATTTGGATCTGCCTTTGTAATCGTATTCATAAATGTGGTCATGTTGGCGATTTGAAGCCCCGTCTGCTCCTCAATCTCCCTTTTTAATTCAATGCCTCGAATGGGGGCAGACTGTGCTTTTAAAATTGAGATGGCAGTATCTCGCATTTTAGTCGTTTTGCTTCTTCGGGATGGCCTTGCCCTTCTTGATGGCGAACTGCTATGTTCAATATTATCACCCGGTGCTTCCAAATAGTTTTTGGCAGGCGGTAGATATTGAGTTTCTTCCTCCTTAGCCGCTGTTTTTAGACCTTCCTCTCTATCAAGTTCACGCAACCGCGAGAATATGAAAGCCCTTTCTTTTTGGAACTCCCTAAGCAATCTCTCTTCTGCATCCTGCATTTGCTCTAATCTTAGCTTTAGCGCAGTTCTTTCATCAAACATAAAATTCCCTCCTTCATTCTTTCTCCTAATATATTCATTATAGAATGTTCAAACGAAAATAGTAAGAAAAAATAGTAATCATTGATAAATAATTTTGTTATTCTCGAAACTTGTCAGTTTATGATGATAAGTTTTCTATTCATTCCATTTGTAAATTCTTTATATTCATAGTAGACTTATAATTGGAAGCGGTTACCTGTTTTTTCCTTGGAAACTATCTTTAAGGAGGAATTCAATGAGTCAAGTAACAATGGATGTAAAAGAGAAAGTAGAAAAGTTTTTACAGGGGACAAAAAATCTTTATATTAATGGTGAGTTTGTTAAAAGCGCCGAGGGTAAAACTTTTGACACTCCGAACCCTGCGACAGGAGAAACACTCGCTACTATATATGAAGCAGGTGCAGAAGATATAGATCGTGCGGTAAAAGCTGCACGCAAAGCATTTGATGAAGGAAAATGGTCAAAAATGAGTGCTGCGGCAAGAGGTAGACTCATTTACAAGCTAGCCGACCTGTTAGAAGAGAATAAAGAGGAACTCGCACAGCTTGAAACCCTTGATAACGGGAAGCCGATTCGGGAAACAATGAATGCGGATCTTCCATTATCCATTGAACATTTGCGTTATTATGCAGGTTGGACCACAAAGATTACAGGACAAACAATTCCTGTAGCGGGACCATTTTTTAACTACACACGTCATGAAGCAGTAGGTGTTGTCGGGCAGATCATCCCTTGGAACTTCCCTTTGTTGATGGCAATGTGGAAAATTGGGGCAGCTCTGGCCACAGGATGTACTGTCGTATTAAAACCAGCGGAGCAAACACCACTTTCCGCCTTATACTTAGCTGAACTAGTTGAAGAGGCTGGATTCCCGCCAGGTGTTGTTAATGTTGTTCCAGGCTTTGGTGAGCCTGCAGGTTCTGCACTTGTAAATCATCCAGATGTGAACAAAATCGCGTTTACAGGGTCCACAGAAGTTGGAAAGAAAATCATGGAACAATGCGCTAAAACGGTTAAGCGCGTTACTTTGGAGCTAGGAGGAAAATCACCTAATATCATCCTTCCTGACGCGGATTTAACTCAGGCCATTCCAGGTGCATTGAATGGTGTCATGTTCAACCAAGGACAAGTATGCTCCGCTGGTTCTCGTGTATTCATTCAAAAGAAAAACTTTGATAATGTAGTTGCTGACATGGCTTCCCATGCGAAAAGTATTAAACAAGGTGCTGGTTTGAACCAAGATACCGAAATGGGACCACTCGTTTCTGCTGAGCAGCAAAACCGGGTTTTGAATTATATTGAAAAAGGTGTAAGTGAAGGAGCTGAGCTTCTTGCTGGTGGACAAAAGCCACAGGATCAAGGTTATTTCGTAGAGCCAACCATATTTGCGGATGTCAATGACGAAATGACCATCGCAAAAGAAGAAATTTTTGGACCAGTTATTTCTGCACTGCCATTCGAAGATCTCGATGAGTTGATTGAGCGTGCAAATAGAACCGAATATGGACTGGCAGCTGGACTATGGACACGTGATGTAGCAAATGCCCATTACGTTGCAAGTCGTCTTCGTGCCGGGACTGTTTGGGTCAACTGCTATAATGCCTTTGACGCAGCTTCTCCATTCGGCGGATTTAAGCAATCAGGACTTGGTAGAGAAATGGGTTCATATGCACTGAATAATTATACTGAAGTCAAAAGTGTATGGATTTCGATGAAGTAACATCTTATACAGGGTCCCTCTTTGAGGGGCTCTTTTTTTATAATTTGCGCCCAGATTCAATTCAGCCGAGGTTTGAACCCCCACTGAAAGGATAGCAATAGGCTTTCATCTCACCACTTACAGAAGTCAGCGTCTTTGCTGAATGAAGGTAAAATTCGTAAAATGTCATATTTTGATAGAATAAATTCAATAAAACGCTTTCAAATCTATCCGAAAACAGGTACAATAAAAAATGAAAATTCAATTTCCCGAGGAGGTTTTTGCAAGCATGAAGATTTTGACTAATGAGCAGTTAGTTGCAGCCTACCGAGATGCGAAAAAGAATGATCATGGTGCCGATTGGATACGATTACTGAAGATGGAAATAAAAAAACGAGGATTAAACCTGTAAGAACATAAAAAAAGCGCTAGTCGCTGGGTACCAGGAGCTAGACATGGAAAACTGATTTTTGAAATAAAAACGATAAAAAAAGTATACTTTCTTTACTTTTAAAGACCGCGTGCCTTATGGCACGCTTTTTTATTTTCAGTAACTATTTGCATCCAAGGGGGACGTCGCTGATTTTATCAGCAAATGAGGAAGTGAACCCTTTGAATAAAGAATCCATTTCGATAAAAAGTTTGATCATCTTTTCTAGCTATGCTGTTCCCTGTCAAGACCGATAATTGAACATGCGTAACCTCTTCTAACTATTTTTTTTCAACATTTTTTGCAAATGTTCTTCTGATTTTCCTTTTGGAATACTGAGAGTTTCCCAATTCTCACCTTTTAGTTGTTTTCCGATGTAAACGATTTGCCCTACATGATAGGCATAGTGAGCCATTTGTCTTTCAATCGCTTCTAATACCGAATGACTTTCGCCACGGATGTATACACTTTTTAATAAATCTTGCTCGCCTAACGCCTTTAATGTTTCAAAAAGAGTGTTCCACCCCTTTTCCCAAGCTCTTATCAACTCCTGTTTTGATGATATATCATCCTCAAATTCTCCGTCGCGATTCCTGTCCGATTTTTCTCCATCCGAAGTTAAGAAATCAGACCATCTCGACATCATATTACCACTTACATGCTTAACTATAATAGCAACACTGTTTGAGGCTTCATTTAAGCTCCAGTGAATTTCTTCGTCTGACAATTGCCTCATTGTCTTATCCCCGAGGTCTTTGACATTGTTAAATCTTTCTTGTACAACTTTTAAATACTCATTTCCGAGGTTCATAGTTTGGCACTCCTCCTCTTTAGAATTCTCATTTTTAATCAAAGTAGATACAGCGTGAACTACCCGCCACTTACCAACTCACGACCCTTTTCGGGTTACTTGAAGTGGGGGTTCTTGTGTAATCTCCGCTTTTGATAGCTGACAAAATGAACCAAGCTAAACCTCTTATTCCAGACCTGTTTCACTATCAACAAACAATCCCTCCATTGCAAATCTACACACACAACGTTTTGATTAGCTACACTTTTTATTTCTTGATGTTGGTCATCGAAATTGTAGAAGATTTGATTGTATGTGAAGTGGGAATGTCTCTATGTCGTTTTATTTTAACTTTAATTTCATTTCATTTCTTACTTTGCATGTCGCCAGCCTGTACCCAAGCAGGCCGTCAAGATACTCCTATACAACCATAAACATCATAATAAAACACCCCAAAGTTAGATTTGTGACTTTGGGGTGCGCTTCTATTTGCCGTCTTTTTAGAATAATTATCCTTCGAGGAGAAGGTCTTCAGGATTTTCAAGCAACTTTTTAATTGTGACGAGGAATCCGACTGCTTCTTTACCATCAATGACACGGTGATCATATGATAAGGCAACATACATCATCGGACGGTTTTCCATTCTTTCCGCATCAATAGCCACAGGTCTTGTCTGAATGGAGTGCATGCCGAGTATCCCCACTTGGGTTCCGTTCAAAATTGGTGTAGATAATAAAGAACCGAATACACCACCGTTTGTTATCGTAAATGTTCCGCCTTGTAAATCACTGAGGGCTAATTTGTTATCACGTGCTTTTTTCGCAACTGTAAGAATGTCATCCTCAATTTCAGCGAAATTTTTGCGGTCACAGTCACGAATAACTGGTACAACGAGGCCTTCGTCAGTAGAAACTGCCACTCCGATATCATAAAACTTCTTATAAACAAGCTCGTCTTCTTGTAGCTCCGCATTAACCGCAGGATATTTTTTCAATGCTGCTACAACAGCTTTGGTGAAAAATGACATAAAACCAAGTTTGACATCATGTTCTTCATAGAACTTGTCTTTCTTGCGTTTACGCAATGCCATCACTGCTGTCATATCGATTTCGTTGAATGTAGTCAACATAGCAGCCGTTTGCTGAACTTCAACGAGTCTTTTTGCAATTGTTTGGCGGCGGCGTGAAAGTTTTACACGTTCAACAGGTTTATTAGGATTTTCCTGAACAGCTGCAGCGGGCTTGGCTTGAGGAGCAGGTGCCGCAGCAGGCTTAGGCTGATTTGAAAATCCTTCTACATCTTGTTTTCGTACCCTTCCAAGCGGATCAACAGTTGGGACCTCTGTTAAATCGATACCTTTTTCTCGGGCTAATTTGCGAGCAGCTGGAGATGCAATTGGGCGATCTTTTGATTCTTCCTCCTGCTTTTCCTCTTGCTGTGCGGCTGCTGGTTGAGCGGCAGCAGGTTCAACTTTTTCAGCTTTTGGCTCCTCAGGAGCCGCTTCAGAGGCTGCAGCACCCGCTGAGGCACTTTCGTCGACAATTGCGATCACATCTCCAACGTTGACTGTTTCGCCTTCGTCTGCTTTTAACTCTTTGAGAACTCCAGCTTCTTCAGAAATGATCTCAACATTTACCTTATCAGTTTCAAGCTCTACAATATATTCCCCTTTTTCAACATAATCGCCAGGCTTTTTCAACCATTGAGCGATTGTCCCTTCCATAATAGATTCTGCAAGTTCAGGTACTTTGATTTCGGCCACTTTATTTCCTCCTCTAATGTTTGCGGATGATATAGAAAAGCGAAAGGCGACTAGCAGAAGAATGATTTAGCTATATGATGAAAACTTCTACCTTCTCTATGTTAGATGCGCCTAAAGCTATCTCATTTATTCATCCTCATTAAACCAGTTACTCAAATGTTTTTCTATTTTCAAAAATCATTCTGATTTTGTAAACACTGACTGTACAATACGGCTCTGAGCTTTTCTATGTGCCGTTGGATCACCCTCTGCTGGGCTTGACCTTCTCCGGCGTCCTTCATACTTAATATCGACACCTTCAGGCCTGATTTCCCTTATATAAGAAATCACGTGAAGCCAGCCGCCCATATTCTTCGGCTCCTCTTGCACCCAAATAAGTTCCTTCAGGTTCGGGTATCTGGATATAATATCCGCAATTTCTTTTTTCGGGAATGGATAGAGCTCTTCGACTCTCAAAATATGGAGCCAATCCACATCTGTTTCATTTTTCAACTGCTCTTCCAAATCAATCGCTATTTTACCACTGCAAAGTGCAATTCTCTCAACTGCTTCATAGCTCTCTCCCAAGCCCGGCTGTTCTATGACCGACTTGAAGGAGCCCTGCGCTAATTCCTCAACTTCCACGGAAGCAAGCGGATGACGAAGTAAGCTCTTCGGCGTCATAATGACAAGTGGCTTCACTTCTTCCTTGTTCAAGATAGCTGCTTGTCTTCTTAAGATATGGAAATATTGAGCAGCATTAGATAAGTTGGCAACAATCCAGTTATTCTCAGCAGCACTCTGGAGGAATCTTTCCACTCGTCCGCTTGAGTGTTCTGGTCCCTGACCTTCATAACCATGCGGCAAAAGCATAACTAATCCTGATTTCTGCCCCCATTTAGCTCTGCCGGATGCGATGAATTGGTCAAAGTAGACTTGTGCCATATTCGCGAAGTCACCAAACTGAGCTTCCCATATAACTAGGGTTTCTGGAGCAAAGACATTATAGCCGTATTCAAATCCGACTACCCCACCTTCAGTTAAAGAACTATTATATAGGGCAAATGATGAATTTACATCGGATAAGTGATGCATCGGGATATATTCTTCACCCGTATTAATATCATGCAGTACCAGGTTCCTTTGTGCGAAGGTACCTCGCTGTGAATCTTGCCCAGTCATTCTTAACGGTGTGCCGTCCTTCAGGATAGATCCGAAAGCAAGAGCTTCAGCGTGTGCCCAATCTATTTTTCCTTTTTCCGTAATTACATTTGATCTTCTTTGCAAGATTCTTTGAAGCCTAGGAAAGACATTGAAATCTTCCGGCCATGTAATCAATTCCCTGTTGATTGTTTCCAATTCATCAATCTTAACTGATGTATCAATTTTTGGAAGCTTTTTCACAACATTTTTCGGAGGGTTCATGACTATATCCGGATTGCCATTCACTTTAGGAAGATTATCATATGCCTTTTGTAGGTTTGTTTGTACTTCCTTATCAACCTTGTCAATTTCTTCTTTTGTCAAAAGTCCCTCTTGGACTAATTTATCCGCATAGACTTCTTTAGAAGTGGGATGGTTCTTAATGATATTGTACATAAGCGGATTGGTAACCATTGGCTCATCCATTTCATTATGACCAAAGCGGCGGTAACCGACCAAATCAATAATGAAATCCTTATGGAAAGCCTGGCGATATTCATGTGCTAAGACGGATGCAGCCAGTACTGCCTCTGGATCGTCCGCATTTACGTGAACAATCGGAATTTCAAAACCTTTTGCGACATCTGAAGCATACAAAGTTGAACGCGAGTCACTGCTTTCGGTCGTAAATCCAATCATATTATTGGCGATGATATGTATGGAACCGCCTGTGTTGTACCCTTTCAAACGTCCCATATTTAGAGTCTCCTGAACAATTCCCTCACCTGGGAAAGCTGCGTCACCATGAACAACGATCGCAAGACAGTTGTCCAAATCTTGTTTTGGATAACCCTGAACATTACGGTCTTCCTGGGCTGCTCGTGTAAACCCATCCACGATAGGGTTGATCACTTCTAAATGACTTGGATTATTCGCAAGCGTGATTCTGGTTGTTGCGGTCGTACCACGCTTCAACTTTCTGTCAGCACCAAGGTGATACTTTACGTCCCCAGTCCATCCATATGTGATGCCAATTGAACCTTCAGACGGAATGAGCTCTTTATTGGGTGCTTGTTGAAATTCAGAGAAAATCAATTTATATGGTTTTTGAAGTACATGGGCCAAAACATTTAGACGGCCTCTGTGTGCCATTCCAATATTTACTGTCCTGGTACCGGTTTCTACAGCTAGACTGATGACTTCATCCATTAAAGGAATCAGCGTCTCCAATCCTTCCACAGAAAATCGCTTCTGACCTACGAATGTGCGATGGATGAATTTTTCAAATCCCTCTACTTCAGCCAGACGTGTAAATAAGTTGATTTTTCTTTCTTTACTTAGCTGTGTGTAATAACCGCTTTCTTCGATTTTTTGCTGCAGCCAGTTCCTTTCGTCCAATTCATGTACATGATTATATTCAAACGCAAGTTTTTTTGTATATACTTCTTTTAAATGATTGATTGCATCAAGCCCGTCTTTCAAATTAGATGGAGCATTAGGAGAAATAAATGATGCCGGAATTTGTTTTAAGTCTTGTTCTGCCAAATTGTACTCTGAAAGCTCAAGCCTTCTTGTATTCTTTTCCTTTCGGCGGATCGGATTGATATCCGCTATCAGGTGGCCATAAGTACGGATATTATCCGCATATTTGACCGCGGCAACAAGTTTGCTCAATCGGTTGTGTGTCGCAGGCATTTGGAATGAGACATCCGCCTGACCTTCAGTTGTTTCAACCTGCTTTGCTGTAGCCGGCGCCCCCCATTGATCAAAAGCCGCCTTCATTTCAGGATCGACGCTGTCAGGATCTTTGAGGTATTGTTCATACAACTCCATTACATAACCAAGATTCGGTCCGGAAAACTGCGCCCAAGGCGAATCTTGATAAGACGCTTGTCTGCTCATTTGTTAAAAAACCTCCATCTTGAAGCTCTTAATTTATTTTTAAACCGGTTATATTTTTGTAATCCCGGTCAAAAAAACGTGGGTCAATCTAATCAAACCTTAAGTGCAATTCCATTTTATCACTGCAAACAATTTAGTAAAAGATAAATGTCATCTTTTAGACAAATTCAGTCAAGTTCTGCATGCAGACTGGGTTATGCTCACCTTTTAACAAAGTTTCATCATGAACCTGTTACATTTTTGTGTCAATTTTTCCATATACAATCTTACTACTCTTCAAGAAAAATTCAAATATAATGGCTCTATTTTTTTTACCTTTATTCTCGTTTGTTACACGCCCACGTATTACGCATATACTATTATGATTTATTCAAGGGGGTGGTTGAGTGTTTCCGTGGGGAAAATTTCCATTTAATGATGATTTAAAAAAGATGACTGAGCAAATGAAACCAACGGATATCCAGTCATATGTCAATGAAATGATTAAAAAATATGTCCCCTCCCAGTGGGAAAACTCAGCTGAAACTGAAACAGCAAACCCCTTTAATGCCTCAACCACTAATCAAGGCCAACAAACTAAACCAGATGTGGATGTTTTTGAAACATTCGATTATGTGTTCGTACGAATAAAATTACAAAGTGAAGAGCAGCAAGATCAGCTGAAATTCTTCCATACATCCAATCAAGCTATTATTGAGAATTTTCACGAAATTGGAGATCGACATACCATCACTCTTCCTTGCCTCGTTAAAAGGAAAGGTGCCACAGCATTGGTGAAAGACCTTATTCTTGAAGTGCAAATTCCAAAGAACGTCGACATGCAATATACAGAAGTAGATATTTCCGAAAAATTATAAAAAGGCTCTCCCCATTTTCCCTGAAAAATGTTGTGATAAAAAGTAAAAGTCGAGCCATATTAAGTATTGATACCATACTATGAAAGGAAATAGCATGACTACATTTGACAAATTGGAATTTGGCCGTTCAGATAGTGAGCTGGCAGAAAAAAAGTGGTCCATTGTATCCATCGCATCTATTCCACTTATTATGACATTGGGCAACTCCATGCTTATTCCTGTATTGCCCTTGATGGAAAAAAAGCTTGATATCACGAAACTGCAATCCAGTCTTATTATCACTGTCTATTCAATAGTGGCAATCTTTCTGATTCCTATAGCTGGATTTTTATCAGATAAATTCGGCAGAAAGATTATTATCATTCCATCCTTGATCATTACAGGTATCGGAGGACTTATTTCAGGATGGGCAGCATGGAAAATGGATTCACCTTACTTCATGATTTTGTGCGGAAGAATTTTGCAGGGGGTTGGGGCGGCGGGAGCCTTCCCTATCGTACTTCCACTTATTGGGGATATGTTTAAAAGGGATAAGGACGTAAGTGCCACCCTAGGCGTAGTGGAGACATCCAATACCTTTGGAAAAGTGTTGAGTCCTATTCTAGGTTCTTTCCTTGCAGGAATCTTTTGGTTCCTCCCATTTTTGTCCATACCTTTATTTTCGATTATTTCAGTCTTATTAATCATGATACTGGTTAAGAAGCCAAAAGGAGATCAGCATGAACTCTCATTTGGTCGATTCCTCAAGAATATTAAAAAAATTTTTAAAGAGCACTGGCGGTGGCTTACTGCTGTATTTCTCATTGGCGCCATTCTGATGTTCGTGCTATTTGGCATGCTTTTTTACTTATCGTCCATTTTGGAAGATGACTATGGATTTGATGGCATTAAAAAGGGACTGTTACTTGCCATACCTCTTGCTACACTTTGTATTGCCTCTTTTACTGCTGGCAAATGGATTAAGGATAGTCTACAAAGAATGAAATGGGTTTCTTTTTTCGGAATCGTTTTAATGGGGAGTATGATTATCACAGCGTTGTTGTCGAAAAAATTCATTTTTTTAATTTCGATTTTTTCACTGTGTGGAATTGGAATCGGAGCAGCTCTTCCTTGTCTTGACGCAATTTTGACCCAAAGTATTGAAAAAGAAATGCGTGGAACAATCACGTCAATATTCAGTTCCATGAGGTTTGCTGGAGTCGCAGCAGGACCTCCTGTCATCGCCATCATGATGAATCAAGGAAGTAAAAATATGATCTTCCTATTGGCTGGATTAAGTGCTGTTTCGGCTCTTCTAGCGTTTATAGCCATCAAGCCAGAAAAAGAAAAAAAAGCACCGAGAGCAAATCCGGCGCTAGAATAAAACGCTGCTGCTGCAGCGTTTTTTTATTATTAAGTGGCATCTTCTTTGAATTCAGGCTCAGGCGTCGATTCCGAAGCGACTTCCTGGAAAATTGCTTTTACCTTCTCACGTTTTCTCTTCGCTACAAGAATATACAATATATCGTTCCCTTGCAACGTTGTATCCCCTTTTGGAGTAACAAGCTTTTCACCCCTGATAATGGCAGAAATAAGCGATTCCTCCGGTAACTCTATATCTTTTATCTTTTTCCCAGCTAATAAAGCCTGTTCTTCAAGCATGATTTCCATCATTTCATTTTTTGTTTTACCGATTGAAACCAATTCAATACTATGTGGGATCGACACTTTGTTTCCCTCTGACAAACCCAATACATTTGCTAGTGGGGTGATAGTTGCTCCCTGCAACAGGGCAGATGTTAAAACGACAAAGAATACTACATTAAACATTAGCATACTATTTTCGATGCCGGCTACCAATGGATAGGTGGCAAGAACAACAGGAACAGCCCCTCGAAGCCCTGCCCATGAAATAAGCAGCTTTTCTCCAAACGTGTACTTCATAAACAACATCGTAATAAAAACGCTAATCGGCCTTGCCACAAGCATGAGAAGGAACGAAAGCAGGAGTCCCTGCCAGGTAACTTTTAACAGCTCTGACGGGAAAACAAGAAGGCCTAGCAATATGAACATGGTGATTTGCATCATCCATGCGGAGCCTTCATGAAAACGAATAATAGAATGACGATAGGTCAAGTCAGAATTTCCAACGATGATTGCCATCACATACACAGCCAATAAGCCACTGGCATGAATTAAACTTGTAACCCCATATGTCAGGGCTGCAAATGACAAAGCAAGTACAGGATAAAGTCCTGAGGAATCAAGGTTGATCTGGTTGATGACCCAAACCGAGACCTTGCCAAAAATCAGTCCTAATACAAGACCTAAGCCCATTTGCCAAAAGAAACTTGGTAAAAGCTGAAAATAGGAAGAACCTGGCGTTTGGATCAATTCAATCAAGGAAACAGTCAAAAAGATTGCCATTGGGTCATTGGAGGCAGACTCAGCTTCCAATGTAGTTTTTAACTTAAAACGAATATTCCTTTCACCCAAAGCGGCAAAAACAGCGGCCGCATCAGTCGAACCAACAATGGCACCAACCAGAAGGCCTTCAAGCCAACTAAAACCTAAAATGTATTTAGCAAAAGTTCCCATAATAACAGTGGTAAGAACAACGCCAAGAGTCGCAAGTGAACCCGCTGGAACGATAACCTTCTTCATGTCCTTCCATTTCGTATTAATCCCACCATCAAACAATATGATGACCAATGCAATGGTGCCTACCAAAGTGGTCAATTTGACATTATCAAAATAAAAGAAGCGATTTAATCCCATTCCTACAAGGATAAACAGTACCAACGAAGGTACCCCAAGACGTGAGGAGAACTTTGCTGTCAACACACCAACTATCAGTAAAATTGATAATATAAAAACAATTTGCTCTACAGTAAAATCCAAGGCCATTCCCCCATCCATTCTACTAATTATGTAATTATGATTGGCACAATAGCCAGTTACTCAAAATAATAAGGAAAAGTTTATTCATCCAAGACGAAAAATAGAATTCAACAACGAAGTCCACACAGATTTAGAATCACTTTTTTTCATGAGAAAAGAACCCTATAGGAAGTTGCTTTATCCGTAGTGTTGTAGGATTATCAGCACATCAGTCATCGTCATTCTTGGGAAAATGAAAGAAACCACATTCCAATTAGGCTTTTCGAAAAGAGGTCCTCACGGAGCAGTAATGTAGAGGCAATCTTTACCTATTTAGCTGTTAACATAATTATATAGAACTTTAGGTTCATCAACAAATAAAATGATAGAAAAGTTGTATCTTTAGCAAAATAAGCTATACTCTTTAACTCAACTTTCGCAGAGAGAAATTGGCAAATAAGCCTTGATGTAGTTGGGAAGGCCAGAGAACCACTGCTCAAGTTG
>NZ_JACSPV010000109.1 GCF_014836955.1 Bacillus norwichensis | reverse complement strand
GGGTTTGTCAAATAAAGTGTGTAAGTACACTTTATTCAAGGTATCTTAAAACCCTATCTTTCAGTTCGTCGTGAAGGAGTAGTTGGTTCCTGACCATGGCCCAATTTTGGATACGGCCACCCTCCCATTTTGTTTCTAGTTCTTTAATACGTAAATACAATACTTTTAACAGGGCATTCTCATTGGGGAATGCTCCTTTTTTAGTCACTTTCCTAAAACTTGAATGAATGCTTTCCACGGCGTTAGTCGTATACATGATTTTACGAATAGCGCTGCCATAGTCAAAGAGTTGCTCGACATGTTCAAAGTTTCTCTCCCATACGTCAATGGCTCCTGGATAGGCTGTCCATTGTTGTTTGAAGGATGCAAAGGCATTTTGACAAGCCTTCAGACTGGGAGCACTATATACCTTTCTTAATGCCTGCGTAAATGCTTTATAATCCTTGCTTGGTACGTATTTGATGGAATTGCGGATTAAATGGACGATGCAGCGCTGGACGATGACTTGAGGAAAAATAGCTCTGGCACCTTCCTCTAATCCACTGACTCCGTCCATTGAGAGAAAGAAGATGTCTTCCACACCTCGTGCCTTGATTTCATCAAAGATCTGCATCCATTTGTGCTTGCTTTCCGTCTCGTTCAACCATAGGCCAATGATTTCCTTCTTGCCTTCCATGGTATAGCCTAAGATCGTATAGACGGCATATTTCTTTGATTCATACTGGTTCCGGATGGTGGTAA
>NZ_JACSPV010000108.1 GCF_014836955.1 Bacillus norwichensis | reverse complement strand
TTCTTACTTTTTTTCTCTTTCTTCGCACTTTTCTTTTTCACAGTGGATTTCTTTTTAGATGTGCTTTTCTTGGTACTGCTTTTGGCTTTTTTCTTCTTGTATATAACCAACAACGTTCAACTTTTCAACCTCCCGTTACGAAGATTTTAATTATTGTAACGTTTTTTACGAATAGCGAGTATTATGCGAGCGTCTTTAGTAAAAAACAACCAAAAATCTTATTAGCCATAAAAAATTAGTACACCTTTAATTTTACCCATTGTTTATCGCCACGAGCTTGTACGATCTCGTTTTTTATTGCCAATTCCCTGTCATAAGTCCCCTTGCCATGTAAAATGTCATCTCGCCCCTTTCTTCTTCTTGTCAGTTTCCAAAGTGTTAAAACGATACCCCATGATGGTACAACCATCATGAGTTATGAATTTCAGTAAAGCATTTTCCAATTTAGCCCAAAGTTTAAATTTCTAAAAAAACACTTGTTGCCTAAAAGACAATCAAGTGCTTTAAGTTAGCTAGATAAATTACTTATTCTATTTTTTAACCAACAAGCCTATTTAAATTAATTGTTTTTGTCTTGACAGTAATAATACTTCATAAATTTAAAATGTCATCTCTCATTGTTATCACCCATAATCTCATAGCTTAGTTTCGCTAGCAAAATCCTAGTAGTAAACTACCATAATTTTAAAAACAACTAATACCAAATAACCTATTAAAGAATTAAAAAAAGGATTGAGGATATATCTACTGGTATAACCAAGTACGATCAAAAGAAAAATTGGCTGGATTGAGTCCAGTCGAATACAGAACTCAATCCAGCCAATCAGCTGCATAATAAAAACTTTAACTTTTGGGGATAAACACACTTACTTACACGGTTTAGTTTACACT
>NZ_JACSPV010000107.1 GCF_014836955.1 Bacillus norwichensis | reverse complement strand
ATTGATACTTACATGATGTTTTTACCAGAATTGTTGCGCGGAGCAGGTGTGACGATCCAGGTTCTCCTGCTGTCCGCTGTTTTTGCTTTTCTTTTTGCATTTGTCGCCGGACTGGGCCGCGTGTCGCGCTTTTGGATTGTTCGTTTTTTGATGGGGGCTTTGGTGGAACTGTTCAGAGGAACATCTTTGCTTGTGCAGATGTTTTTCTTCTATTTTGCTCTCCCAGCTTTTGGTTTTGAGCTTTCCCCCTTTGCTGCGGGAGTTCTGGCTTTAAGCCTGAATTACGGGGCGTATGCTTCTGAGATTGTCCGAGGTGCGATCTTGTCCGTGCCAGGAGGACAGACAGAGGCAGGGATTGCCCTTAACATGACCCGTTGGCAGCGCATGAGGATTATCATCCTCCCACAGGCCTTCCGTCTTATGCTCCCGGGATTTGGGAACAACGCAATCGAATTACTGAAGGGGACATCGCTCGTCTCATTGGTCACTTTAGCTGATTTGACCTTCCAAGGCCGGATTTTAAAGGATAACTATACGGGGGACCAAGTGGAAATTTTTACACTGCTCCTTCTCCTTTATTTTGTTCTGGCACTGCCGCTTATCTTCGGTGCGCGCTGGCTGGAGAAGCGGGCAGGGAAGGGGGTGGCAGCTAGATGACTTGGGACTGGAATTTTGCCATTGAAATTTTTCCGAGAATCTTTCAAGCGATGTGGATTACGCTTGGCGCTACGGTGGCTGCTTATTTAATAGCCTTGACGTTAGGCTTGGTACTCACGATTTTGCGGAGAAGCAGCTTTAAGCCGCTCAAGTGGCTGACAGTCGGCTTCATCGAGTTTGTACGAAGTACGCCGCCGCTTGTACAGTTGTTCTTCCTTTTTTACGCATTACCGGAGATCCCGTATATCGGTTTTTCGCTCAGCCCCTTTATGACAGGGGCCTTAGGACTTGGAAT
>NZ_JACSPV010000106.1 GCF_014836955.1 Bacillus norwichensis | reverse complement strand
TGCTCCACGATCTTCCCCTTGTCGATGAAGACGACACGATCAGAGATTTCTCGGGCAAAGTCCATTTCATGTGTTACCAGAATCATCGTCATGTTCGTCGTGTGCGCGATGTCTTTGATCACCTGGAGCACCTCCCCCACTAACTCGGGGTCCAGTGCCGATGTCACCTCGTCAAAGAGCATGACCTTCGGTTCCATAACCAGCGCTCGGGCGATTGCCACCCGCTGCTGCTGCCCACCGGATAGCTGAATTGGATACTTATGCACATGATCTTGGAGCCCTACTTTTTCAAGCATCGCCAGTGCCCGCTCCTTCGCTTCCTGCTTGGGCATGCCGAGCACATGGATCGGTGCTTCAGATACATTCTTTAATATAGTCATATGCGGAAATAGGTTGTACTGTTGAAACACCATACCAATCTTTCCGCGGACCTTGCGTAAGTGCTTCTCTCGGGCAGGAACCAACTCTCCATTGACTACTTCATGCCAAAGCGGCTCCCCGTCCACAATGATCGTCCCGGATGTCGGCTCCTCCAGCGTCATGAGCATTCGGATAATCGTCGTCTTTCCCGAACCGCTCGGCCCGATGATCGTGATCTTCTCTCCCTGTTTAATGTCCAGATCAAGCCCCTTTAGGACTTCAACATCACCGAACGATTTCCGGACATCCCGGTAGCGCACAATCGGCTGATCCGATGCCGGTTCTCGTAGCTCGTTTAATTCTTCACGGATTGCTTCCTGCATCGCTGTCATTACATGCTCACTCCTTTATTCGTTGGTTGTCTGCCGCGGCTTCTATTGACCTTCCTCTCCACATACTGTACAAGCAGTGACGACGGATAACTCAGCAATAGGAACAGCAGCCCTACAATGGTGATCGGCTCCAAATAACGCCACGTCTCTGAGCCGATGATCTTAGCTGTCTGAAGCATTTCAACAACGAGAATTGCGGACAGCAGCGGTGTCTCCTTGAACATCACAATCAGATAGTTCCC
>NZ_JACSPV010000105.1 GCF_014836955.1 Bacillus norwichensis | reverse complement strand
GCAAGCAGCCAAAAGAAAACAACAAAGAAGGCCAAAGCGAAGACAACAGCCAAGAAAACTGCCAGTCCAGTTAGAGCAGGAACCAAAGCTGGAAAACAAGCTAAGGGTATAGGAAAAGGGGAGCAGATATTAGGTAAAGTCAAGACTTATGAACAAGCTAGAAATAAAGCACTAGACTTGATTGGGGATTTAGGACCGAATTCAAAGCCCTATACTGGAACACTTAAGTCAAGTGCTGGATATGGTAAAGTGGTTGGTAGGCAGTCTGCTGACGGAAAAGTAAGATGGAGATTAGACTACGACCCAGAAAAAGGAATGCATATAAATATTGAAGATTTTCGTAATGGCAAAGGAGCTAATGCTCGGAAAATCGTAATTCCATTTGAGGGCAACGAAAGTACCTTTAAATCTCTATTAAAACATTTGAATAAAAAAGGGGAGTTTAAATGAGTCTATTTGATGAGTGTATTGAAGTACTAGGTGAGAATGTACATGTTTTTTCTGATAGTCAGAGAGAGCAAATATTAAACGATTTTGAAAGTTCATTTCCATTTACTAAGTGGGGGCGAATTGAATGGGATAAAGTATCTAATCACACTGAGGTGAATACAGTTGATGAGATAATTTCCTTTTTAAATCAAAACATTAATGAATATAGTAATGTTATTTATGTAATTTGGGACGAAGGAACCTTACCTATTATTCAATCTAATTTAGATAAAGTATTTGAAGTTATAGATGATGTTACTGCTGTAAGTTTTGATACATGGTTATTTTCACCATCTTCAGGATATGTTATAGAGATATTTCATGATGGTGAGGTAAGAATAGGATTAAAGTAATATTGGATTAACCCTCAGAAGAGAATTTATATTTCTCTTTTGAGGGTCGTTTTATTAGTGACGGAGTGCCGAATAGATAGCTTTTTACCTAGGGAAGAGATATAACTCTTATAAGGGAAGTGTAAACTAAACCGTGTAAGTAAGTGTGTTTATCCCCAAAAGTTAAAGTTTTTATTATGCAGCTGATTGGCTGGA
>NZ_JACSPV010000104.1 GCF_014836955.1 Bacillus norwichensis | reverse complement strand
ATAGTACATATTCCAGCCTGATGCTTGCGCTTATATTCACTGGGTGTTAAATAGCCAAGCGATTCATGGATCCGAATATGATTAAACCAATTCACATAATCAAATAGCTCCAGATCCAGTTCCTGTTGGCTGGAAAAAACGGCGCCATTGACGAACTCTGTTTTGATCGTCTTAAACATAGCTTCCGCAACGGCATTGTCATAGGGCGTTCCTTTTGCGCTCAGGGAACGCTCGATGTCAAAGGCCTCAAGAGCTTCATCGATAAGCTTATTTTTAAACTCACTGCCCCGATCGGTATGGAACAATTCGAGGCAATTTAGACTGTAGGGAACCGATGCAAAGGCACGCTGAACTAAGGCTGCAGTTTTCTCGGGACCGGCACTGTAGCCAATGATTTCACGATTATATAAATCTACCAAAATACAGATGTAATGCCATTTCAGTCTGACACGGACGTAAGTCAGATCACTGACACCGACCTTTAACTCCTTGTCCTGATTAAACTCTCGATTGAGTACGTTTCCAACTTCCGATTCATTGACTGAAGTTTTCCGGGGGGTAAACTGGGCCACGGTATACTTGGAGACCAGTCCCTGCTCTTTCATAATGCGCCCAATACGACGGCGTGACACCTGCCAGTCCTTCTTTTGAAGCTCAATCTTTATTTTTCTCTGGCCGTAGTTATTTCTGCTGGATTTGAATATGTCTTTAATCAGCCTTGTCAGTTCCTCTTCTTTCTGGTCATCTCTGATTTTGGCTTCATAATAATACGTACTTCTAGGGATTTGCAGGACGTCGCACATTGCTGATACTGAGTATTTGTGAGCGTTATTTCGAATCACATCTACTTTCGTCCCATGATCAGCGCAGCTTGCTTTAAAATGTCATTCTCCATCGCAAGTCTTTGGTTTTCTTTACGTAGCTTAATCAGTTCTTCCTGTTCAGGCGTTCGGTTATCTTTTTCTTCAAAAGAGCCTGTCGTATTGTGTTGACGGACCCATTTATCAAAGGAAGAAGGTGTCAGATCATACTCCCTGATGATTTCGGCTCGTGGCTTGCCAGTTGCATACAGCTGTACGATTTGTTCTTTAAATTCTTTTGAAAAAGTTCTTCTTTTCCTTTTGGTCATTCTCGATTCTCCTCTGACTAGATTGAATCAAGTCTATAT
>NZ_JACSPV010000103.1 GCF_014836955.1 Bacillus norwichensis | reverse complement strand
AAAAAATCCTTTACAATGGAGAGGTCAGGTGGTTCCTGTCCAAATCCAACGTAAAGGATCACAACTATGGACAAGAATACACTACTTTCATCATTTGGTAAATGGGTTTTGCCCATAAATACAAAAAAACTTACTGAACAAGTTAAATATCTTAAACAGGATTACTACACAAAGAAACTGACGACAGAAGCGTATATCAAGCTCTTACTGTTTGCCCAGCTACACGAGTTGGAGAGTCTGCATGCGATCAGTGATACTTTGCTGGACGGAGACCTCCAAATAGCACTTGGATTTGACTCCATCAGTGCGTCGCAGCTTTCCCGGAAACACAATGATTTGGATCCGGCCATCCTTTCAACACTGTTTTTAGATCTTGTGAGAAAGATTCAAGAATACCGCCACCCAACCACTAGGAATTTGCCACTTAAAATCATTGATTCAAGCACGCTTCCGCTTAATTTGACGAATTACAAATGGGCAAAATTCCGGAAGACCAAAGCAGGCGTCAAGCTTCATTTGCGGCTTGTCTTCATGGATAAGGATACAGTCTATCCTGAAAAGGCAGTCATTACGGTAGCCAAAGAACATGACAGAAACCAACTAGAAGTCCTGGTGGATGACAAGGAAGCCATGTATGTATTTGACCGTGGCTACGTGGATTACGAACGCTTCGACCGCATGACGGACGAAGGCTATTTCTTCGTATCAAGACTAAAGAAGAATGCCATCATCCGTGAGGTGGACTCCTTCTCTCTGCCTGAGGGAAGCACTCTCTTATCAGACAAAATGGTGATTATCGGCTCGACTCAAAACCGGGCGGAGAACTTTTTTCGGCTGTTGGAAGTGGTAGATACCAAAGGAAATGTCCTTCGGCTGATCACCAACCGGTTCGACCTGGAAGCCGACGAAATAAGTAAAATCTATCGTTCTCGCTGGGCCATTGAGCTGTTTTTCAAATGGCTCAAGCAACATGTGGAGATCAAGCACTTTTATGGTCTGAGCGAAAACGCGATACAAAATCAAATCTACCTAGCACTCATCACCTACTGCCTGCATGTACTCATTCAACTGGAGACGAAGAGCAAGAAAACACTGCTTCGGATCAGCCGATGGCTAAAGGCAACCATTTGGAAGCCCGCATACATATGGATTCGGCGTTTTGAAGAGAAAACTTAGCTATTGGTTGTCGTCGTCTAATTTG
>NZ_JACSPV010000102.1 GCF_014836955.1 Bacillus norwichensis | reverse complement strand
CAATTTTTTTATACTTATGTAAAAGCAGTATTCTCGCCCTTGCCCGAAGGAAATTCCTAAAACCAAAGGCGTTCCTCTTCATGACTTTTGTCAGATTATTAATCCCCTCTAGAAAGCCATTTGAGTAATCAAATAAAAAGCTGTTTAGTATCTCCGTCTGCCAGTTCCTCAATGTACGGATTGCCTTCACAAATTCAGGGAGCCCCTCTTGTTGGACCTTCCTGTAAAAATCAATAAGTCCTTGCTGAGTTTCTTTCATCTTTTCCTGTCCATTTTCCTTTGCCTGCTTGAACCAGCGACAATATGACTCTTTCAGCTCGTAAGCTCTGCGAAGCTCTTTGTCCATCCCGAGATACCTGTCCAAATACCAGCGGTCCTCTTCGGACAGCTTTTCACTGTCCTTGTAAAACACATAGCGCATCCTTTTACATTTCTTCCGGTCATAATCATTCCAATCAGCCTGGACTCTTCTTCTGACCCCATCAAGAGCCCAATAGATATAACGACAAAAATGAAAACGATCGGCTACAATAACCGGCCTACCCAGCGCCTTGCGGACAGCTGCTTTAAAAGAAGGGCTCATGTCCATAATCACCACTTCCACATTAGATCCATGTTTTTGGAGATAATCCTTGATGGTCTTCTTTTTTCGGTTTGGTAAGATATCAATGGGTTCCTTCGTTTCTCCGTTGGCAATAATCAATTGATACTTTCCTTCTTTAGTATCTCCTTTGTACTCATCTATGGCGATTATCCTAGGCAGCTCCTGAACCTCTGTCATTTCTTTTACGGCCAACCTGTCAAACCTGCGTATAACAGTCGATATGGAAACGCCAAACTGCTGGGCAACTTCCTTAAATGTCTTGGCCTTCACTGTTCGGACGGCTACTGCCCGATTCCATTCTATAGAAAGTCGTTGGTATCGATGAACAATAGGGTTGTCCTCTGCAAATCGCTTCCCGCACGAACAGGCATACCGGCGCTTTTTGTAGAAGAGGTACGTCAACCGTTCAAACCACTTTAAATGTTTGATCTTTTGCACTCGGTAATCGTGAATTTTCTTGGTTCTCCCCCCGCAGCTTGGACACTTGTGGACCCTGACATCCATTTCTATATGTAGCGCAATGCGGCCTTCCACTTCTTCCACTTTTGTGATCATTACATCTTCAAGGCCGGGGATTTTTATGGTAAAATTCATTTGCACGCAACTCCAATCTTTGCTTGTTTCTAGACAATTCAAGTATAAAAGAATTGGATGTTTGCGTGTGTTTTTTT
>NZ_JACSPV010000101.1 GCF_014836955.1 Bacillus norwichensis | reverse complement strand
GGTTCTATACTGAATGTGGTGGTCTCCCTTACTGCTAAGCAGTTGGGAGCACATCTGAAAAAACAAAAAAATACACCCATATTCTCTTTTTTGGTACCTTTAAATTGCGACATAAAAAGGGTTGGAGAGAATATGAATGCAAAATGATTTTATCACACAATTATTAGGAATTAAAGAGTCTTATATTGAAGTAGAACACGCAGAAGTAATGGATCATGCTTTTCACATTGAGATGGGAACCAAGGTTAGAAGAGTTACATGTCCCAATTGTAAGAAGAAAACTAAATATGTTCATGGGTACCGTATGCAACGCGTCCAAGGACGCCTGATAGAAGAAAGGCCTGTTGTGTTCCACCTTCGTAAAAGAAGGTACAAATGCAAGGCTTGCCAAAAGACTTTTTATGAGACCTTAGGGTTTGTAGGACGTTACCAGCGAAGGACATGTTCTTTGAATGAGCAAGTTCTGACATATGTTTCAGAGAACTCGTTTACGCAAGCAGGTAAGATATGCGGCGTGTCTTCTTCAAGTGTGCTCAGGCTATTCGATAAACGGTCGATTCCACAAAGGCGTGTGCTTCCAAGAGTATTGGCCATTGATGAATTTAAAGGTGATGCAGGAAAAGAAAAATTCCAGACAATTCTGGTAGATGCGGAAAAGAAGGAAATTATTGAGGTGTTACCGGATCGCCGGGTGGAGACCCTAGAAACATACTTTGGCAGCTGTGACATAGGGAATGTCCAGATTGTTGTGATGGATATGTCCAGAACATTTAAGCGGGCTGTTGAGAAAGCTTTTGACAAACCACTGATTATTGCTGATCGGTTTCATTTCATGCGCCAAGCGTATTGGGCGCTAGATAAGGTCCGTCGGGAAGTCCAAAAATTGTTGCTTAAGGAAGAACGCTTGTCGTGCAAACGGGGTAAAAAACTCTTATGGCTAGCACCGGAAAAACTGGATGAAAAAGGCCGGGAGAAAGTGAATGAGCTGCTTGACCTTCATCCGAATTTAAAAGAGGCTTATGAATTAAAGAATGCCCTACATGATTGGTTTCATCAAAGTAATACACATACCGTCAAAGGGAATTTAGAAGAATGGTTTCAAATGGTCAAAAACAGTTCTATTCGAACTTTTGATAGTGTAGTTAAAACCTTTATGAATTGGAATACAGAAATATTGAACGCTTTCGTCTATCCATTTAACAATGGGTATATTGAAGGGGTCAACAATACCACGAAGGTCATCAAACGGATGTCATATGGAATTAAATCTTTCGAGCGTTTGCGTAAGAAGATATTATTCCGGCAAGCAATTAGATCCGTGGCCTAGGCCACGGATCTAAGAAGAATATGGGTGGATAATACCACCACATTTGACAGAGAGCC
>NZ_JACSPV010000100.1 GCF_014836955.1 Bacillus norwichensis | reverse complement strand
TAGAAAGCAATACTTAAGTAAGCCCTCTATTCCTATTTTTTAAAAAGGGCTTTATCTGTTTTTTCTTTTATGGAATAACTTAAGCTGTTTGCTGTTCTGATTGAACGATGCTGTAACCTTTCTTTTTAAGGTATTCAATCATTTTTAATTCTTTATTTTGCTGTTTTTGGTGAACGTAATCAGGGCCTAGTTCTTGATAAGGTTCACCAGTTTTTAAAACATTGTAAACGATAGTTAAAATCAAATGTGCAGATGCGACCTTTGCCTTATTTCTCCCTTGGCGTTTTGTGATTCTTTTTTGATGTGAGGAAATTCTATTATTCTGCCTAGTGGTTGCTAAAGCACACTGTACAGCTATTGTTCTCAAGCCTTTATTTCCGTGTGTGGTTTTACTTGTTTTTTTTTACCTGCACTCTCATAGTTACCTGGACTTACACCTGCCCATGAAGCTAAATGTTTTGCAGATTTAAATTCGGACATATCCACACCCATTTCAGCAATAAATACAGCGGAAGAATCTTTATTTACACCTGGTATAGTCTTGATTAATTCCATCTCCTTACGATAAGGGGTGAGTAGCTGTTCAATTTGTTCTTCTATATCATCAATGTTTTTTTCTAAATAAGCCATGTGCTCCCAATGGTAGCGCAACATATCCCGATGATGTCGGCGGATACGTCCATTTATCGCTTCAGCGATATCGTCGATGCTTGCTCTAATTCTTCCATCCACCATTTTTTCAAGATCTTTAGCTTCAATCTTTTCACCATTAATAATGGCTGCTAAGATACGCCTTCCGGAAACGCCAAAAATATCTGTAAATACGGAAGTCAATTTTATATTAGCATCTTGAAGGATTTTATGAATTCGATTGCGTTCAGAAGTACGGTGGCCAATCAGTTTTGATCGATAACGGGTAAGGTCACGCAAATCTCGAATATCCTCTGGTGGAACGAAATTACCTTCAATCAGTCCACATCGCAGTAGTTGGGCAAGCCATTCTGCATCTTTTACATCTGTTTTTCGACCTGGAACATTTTTCACATGTTTTGCATTAGCGAGTATAAGATGAAAAGTACCCTCCAGTATGTTCCACACTGGTTTCCAATACACTCCGGTGCTTTCCATAACTACATCAGTCACCTTAAATGTAGCCAACCAATCGCTTAGTGACAAAAGCCCCTTTGTTGTAGTTTTAAATGTTTCAATTGCTTTCTGTGGTTTCTTATCTAAGGAACCATATAAAACACAAGCTACTACAGTTTCTTGATGTACATCTAGGCCTGCACATCGTTCAATCATTGCTTCCATAAAAGAATCACCTCGATAATAAATTAACAACAATACATATGACAGGAGATATGTTTAAAAATTTTTGTATACGTGCTCTATGCACAATAGACGGTTCTTCAATCTGCCATAACCAGTTTCCTCTACAGGGTACCTTGTTAAAAGGGCCACCAAAATTTTTTCAGCCTGGTTGTATTGTTGTTACA